>NZ_AUZM01000044.1 GCF_000478195.2 Lyngbya aestuarii BL J
TTATCTGATCACCAGTGAAAATCGTATTGTGCGTTTTGCGGTTGATGAAGTCAAGCTTCAAAATGAGGAGGCTACAGGCAATCGTTTATTTAAACTCAATACGGGAGAAAAAATTATTGGGGTTCGTGATCCGTTATTGCTTCATCATCCTTAGGAACTAATTATTGGGTTGAATTGGGTTAACTAAGTATAGAACTGATGGCTCAGGTTGTCTTAGAAAATATTTATCAAACGTTTTCGTCTTCTATTCGAGTTCAAGCAAACCGTTATCGTCTCGAATCGGATGATCATGAACAGGTTTCGACTTCTGAGGGGTTAATGTCTTCTGGGGCAGTTCTCCGACGGATTAACCTGACGATCAATGATGGCGAATTTATGGTATTAGTCGGGCCGTCTGGGTGTGGGAAAAGTACGTTATTACGGTTAATTGCCGGGTTAGAATCGCTCACGGGTGGCAATATTTGGATTGGGGAAACTTTGGTGAATGGTTTACCCCCAAAAGCCCGAGATATTGCGATGGTTTTTCAAAATTATGCTCTTTATCCCCATCTCAAGGTTTATGATAATTTGGCGTTTGGGTTGCGACGAATGGGGGAAAAGTTAGGGGAAAATCAAGACTTGATCTCGGAGAGTAATCAGGATTTTTCGGTGATGCTCAAACGCTTTGGGGAGGAAGCATTGGGGGTGATGACGCGATCGCTAAAACCCGGTTTGCGTTATCGTTCGGCGCAGGAAAAGGCAATCGCGGCGAGAGTTTTTGCGGTGGCGAGGTTATTACAGATTGAATCGCTTTTGGATCGATATCCTAAGCAACTTTCGGGAGGACAAAAGCAACGGGTGGCTTTGGGACGGGCGATGGCTCGTAATCCCCAGGTTTTTTTGATGGATGAACCTTTATCGAATTTGGATGCGAAATTACGGACAGAAACTCGCGCTCAAATTGTGGAGTTGCAACGTCAATTGGGAACAACGACGATTTATGTGACTCATGATCAAACGGAAGCGATGACGATGGGTTCTCGAATTGCGGTGATGAATCGCGGTCAAATCCAGCAGGTGGCGAAACCCCTAGAGTTATATAATCGTCCGGCGAATCAATTTGTTGCTGAATTTATTGGTTCTCCCCCAATGAATTTTTTAACGGTTCAGTTTTCAGCGCCGTTGTTGATTGTACATCCTTTGTTTCGTATGACTTTACCGGAGCAATGGGGTTTTAATCTTAAGGCTTATCAGGAGCAATCGTTAATTTTGGGCGTGCGACCCGAACATTTAAAAATCAGTTGCGCCGCTCCCAGAAATCTCCCGGTGAAGGTGGAACGAATGGAGAGTTTAGGACATGAAACTCTCTTATCGGTTCGTCCCTATTCCCGCGAGAACGGTGCTTTTTCTTTACTCCAATTACGGGTTCCGGGGGAGGTGTCGGTGAGTCTCGGGGAAAAGATTTGGATGGCGATCGCCATTGACCATATTCACTTATTTGATCCTCAGACAGAACTGGCGATTTTCCCTCGCTAGTTCCCCAGATAGAGAGACTAAACAGATGAGCCTGTTTAATCTGTTCCTTAGGACTTATATATCAGAAAATCGTCTCATTTCCCTTGCACTTTCTTTACAATTTAGTTACATTTATTTACAGAGAGCAATTAGTTTCAAGAAAGGAGATTGCAAAATGGAAACTCAAAATAGTATACCCCAAGGTCAAAATCGTCAACAATGGAACTGGGGCTTCACCGCTGGAGCAGAAACCTGGAATGGTCGCCTGGCGATGATCGGCTTTATCTCTGCCGTAATTATCGAACTGGCTTCCGGACAAGGTGTATTACACTTCTGGGGCTTGATGTAAGCTAGAGCAATGGATAATTTGCATAGAGAGTTGTGCAGTTGTCCATTACACTAGCCTAGATCTTAAGAGAGGCTTTAAGTTAGCTAGATTTAAAGCGTAGAGAGATTTTAACACGACTTGGGGGTTTTATGTAACTCTCAAGTTTTTTATTGACCCAGACTTGAGAATTTCCAGAAAAAATAAGGGCAAAGCGGAAAACTTCGTCCTGGCTTTGCCCATTCACGCCTTAGATAGCCTTAACGAAACTACTAGCGAATGTACTCTTTTAAGATGCTGTTGCGATTAGGATGGCGCAACTTCCGTAAAGCTTTCGCTTCAATTTGACGAATTCGTTCACGAGTAACATTGAAGATTTGACCAATTTCTTCAAGCGTCTTCATGCGACCATCGTCTAAACCGTAGCGCAACCGTAAAACATCACGTTCACGAGGACTCAGCGTATCTAAAACACTTTCGAGATCTTCACGCAGGAGGTTTTTAGAAACCTGATCTTCGGGGGTTTCACCATCCGACTCAATAAAATCACCCAGACGAGAATCTTCTTCTTTACCAATGGGTGTTTCTAGAGAGATGGGCAATTGAGCCGATTTAGCAATAAACCGCAACTTCTCAATCGTCATTTCCATCCGAGTGGCGATTTCCTCTTCCGTGGGTTTGCGACCCATTTCTTGGGAGAGTAATTTCGTTGTCTTTTTGATGCGAGAAATGGTTTCATACAAGTGAACCGGAAGCCGAATTGTCCGAGATTGATCGGCGATCGCTCGGGTAATGGCTTGACGAATCCACCAGGTTGCATAGGTACTGAACTTGTAACCTTTTTCGTGGTCAAACTTCTCAGCCGCCCGAATCAATCCAAGACTTCCTTCTTGAATCAAGTCTTGAAATGACAAGCCTCGGTTCATGTACTTTTTCGCTATCGAAACCACCAAACGCAGGTTTGACTGCACCATCTTATCCTTTGCTCGTCTACCTAAGAAAAGACGGCGACGAAACTCAGGCAATGCCATGTCAACAGCACTCGCCCATTCTCGGTCTTCGGGTTCACAATGGTTATGTTCGACGAGTTTTTCTCGGATGCGCTCTAACTCTAACAAATCTGCAATTCGACGAGCTAATTCAATTTCTTCATCAGCTCGTAACAATCGAATCCGACCTATTTCTTGGAGGTAGAGTCTAATCGAATCCTCCGTATAGTGTTTTTTCTTCGCCTGAGTCCGACGTCGTGACTTAGCAACTCCTTCGGACTTGCTTTCATCTTCTTCATCAGACTGAGATTCAACATAGTCTTCTTCTTGAGAGTCGTCATCTTCAATCAAAAGATCTAGCTCATTTCCCGGTTGGGTTCGGGTTGATTTTTGAAGAAGTTCGATCGGTTCCATCTCCGGCTGAATGGGGGTTGCGAGTCCGTTGTTCGTCTGGATCATGCCGCGTTCCTCATGCTCCTCAATGCAAGAATCAATCACTGTAAACAATTAGTAGTTTGTCTATTTCTAGACAGTTTAGCCAATTCTAACCGCAATTACGGTTTGATGAGAATGTTGCCAATATTTGAGTAAACTCGACTTCACTCAAATTTAGACATTCAGTATTAGACAACACCAATTGGTGTTCGGACAATTGCAGTTAGACCTTTTCGATTGTAGCCTCTCTCATTCAAATTGCACGGCCTCACTACAAGTTCAAGGTTTTTACTGGGATTAAAAGTTGGAAATTCCTCAGATTATGCTTGTTTGGTCTGAGTGTTACACACCTTTAGCATTTTTGGGCTAACCGCTTTCATTAAAGCGGTAGGGGTTGTAATTGCTCAATACCAACTGGCTTTTACCTTTGGTCTGACAAGACAATTTTTCAGATTTTTCCTTTCTCAGGAAATAGCTGAAGCCTCAATGGGCATTTTAGCTGTGATTATTGGTTTGGGAATGTTTGATGATCTTCGACTGTAGATTTTTCAGCCTCCTCCATCATGTTAACCCAACAGAGACAGTTTCTTCAGCTCACCCAGCCTATTGACTGAGGAATGTGAATTGATCTTCACAACTTTTAAAAGAAACCATTTGAACGTAAGTCCTTTTTTGTACGTTAACTCAAATCTCAAAAATTGGAGCCTACTCTAATGTTAAATCAAGTTAAGCTATTGACGCCATCTTCTCATAATTATTGAGCAAGTTGTTATATTGTTTTAATATTCAACTTGTAAATCTAAAGATCACAGAAAATATACATTTCTTTACAGGAAGTCTGCTAGCAATTAAGCTCTTATTCAGGGAAAACACCAACTCTAGACCGCATCACACCTAACGTTGATTTCTCAGTCGGGGGTTAACCCAATCATTCAATCCTTCTCCCACCAACGATAACCCCACAACCATCAATGTCAGGGCTAACCCCGGAAAAAAAGCAGTCCACCAAATCCCCGTGGGCAGTGCCTCCAACGCCAACCGTAAATCATGGCCCCATTCCGGTGTTTCTTCGGGGAGTCCCAACCCCAAAAATCCTAAACTCCCTAAAGTTAAAATCGCATCCGCTGCATTCAACGTAAATAAAACAGGTACACTTTGGATCACATTGAGAAACAGGTAACGCGATAATACCGTCCAAGTATTCGCCCCCATCGCCTGCGCCGCTTCAATAAACAACTCCGTTTTGACACTGGTTGTATGATTGCGAACCACCCGATAATATTGCGGTACATAAGCAATACTCAAAGCAATCGCCGCATTGAATATCCCTCGCCCCACCACAAACGCTAACGTAATCGACAGCAATAGTCCCGGTAAGGTATACACCGCATCCATCAAAAACATTAACCCTCGGTCTAGTTTCCCCCCGAGATAACCACTCACTAACCCCAGAGGTACCCCAATCACCAAACTTAACCCTGTGGCGAGTAACAGCACCTTCCACGCCGCAGCAGCGCCAAATAAAGTTCGAGAAAACACATCATAACCCTGACGATTGGTTCCAAACCAATAGTCTAGTCCTGGAGGTTCGTGAATCGGGTTTGACAAAAACTCTGTTGGACTTTGTATCCATCCCCAAGCCAAAAACACCGGAGACAACAACACAATTAAAATAAAAACCAATGTTATCCCCAAACCCACTAACATCATGCGAGTTGAGAGATTGGGTTGTTTCCAGAGGGTTAGAAATTCTAAAAAACGAGATTTAGCCGCCGTCATTGACTCTAAAACAGATGAGTTCGGATTAATTGTCTCACAAATTCATAAATTTGCAGAAGAACACCGATAGGTAATTAGAAGGGATGGGAGATGGGGAGACAGTGACCCGTTTACTGAACTCTAAAGATCTCAGAAATAAATGTTGAGGAAACTGTAGTGAAATTCAACTCCAGGCTAGAGCTTTTTGTTTAGACTTCTATTTTAACGAACAATGAACAGACTTAAACACCGCTTTGAGTTAATAGACTCAATATCTTCTGTGTGGAAAATATTTATTTTTTCTCCCTTGTTACTAACAGGATGTCAACTGAGTATTTCTATTCCTGAACTAGAAGAAATGTCTCCTTTTGAGAGTAGCAATCAAGCGTCTTTTGTGATGCAAACGATGACGGCCGGACAACAAGCCTATTATGAAGTCAATGGTCAGTTTGCCAGTTCTCTAGACAGTCTTTCTGTTGATCTAAATGTCGAAACGGGAGAATATAGTTATCAACTGGTCACTGTGGGAGACTCTGCTCAAACTGTTGTGATGACAGCCGCCGCCAAAACAGGCGAACTTCCCAGTTATGCAGGCGTGGTTACAGTCGGACAAACGGAAGGGGGAGTTATGGCGTTTGCGAACATCTGTAAAACTGATGAACCGTCAACTGTTCCTCCCCCGCTTTCAACGACACCTATTCCCGGTGAGGGGTTACAATGTCCTCCGGGTTCGAGTCCCGTACATTAAGCTAAAACAAAATCAACTTCATCTGCGCCATCTGTTTCGCCTTGGCCAGATGCGATTTTTTCGCCATTGACTTCAACTGCAAAAGGTGTGTCTTCTAAACCCGGCATATTGTAGTCGGTTTTATCGGGTGTATATCCGACACTCGCAATCATTTTACGGCCGGCATCCGTATATTGAAATGCCATCATTTGGTTTTTATCTTGCTTATTGTCTCGCGCCCAAATGACCATATATTGTCCACCTTGGTAGTCAAAAACTTTAGGTGAACGAGTGGGTACATAACGACCCGGATCACCAAAGCTAGCATCTAAAAATGATTGTACCGAATCATCTTGAACAACAGCATAACTAACTTGCTCAGGGGGAGTTTCGGCTTCATCAACATCTCCTTCACTTTCGTCTGGAGCTTCTTCTTTATTACGGTTTTTGAAGTAATCAACTGCCATTTTTGTTCCAACTGCACCGACGGTAGCAATACCTGCACCAGCAAGAATGTTGCGAAGTCTACTCATAGTCTTTTTCGAGGATGTACAATGATATTGTTGGGATTGATTTCAACCAACTCAAGAATTGTATCAAACTTTGCAGAAAAAATCGCTGTTTTCGTAGACGAGGGCTTTAACTAGAGAGGCTGTTTGCAGTTGTCGAGTGGAGTTTGGTTGTGAACAGTCTGAAATCACTTCCGATCAACTTTTTGTAGGGGTCAGGATTAAATAAATTTGGGCCTATGGATTATATTTGACTGCGGTTCCACTCGCCGCCACCATCAACATACTTCCACCGCCACTGGAGTTAATCGTTTCATAATCTAAATCGATCCCAATAATCGCATTTGCCCCTAATGCGACTGCCGCTTGTTGCATTTCTTTGATAGCGGTTTCTTTGGCTTCACGCAAGGATTTTTCATAACCGGCTGACCGTCCACCCACCACATCTCGAATACTGGCAAAAAAGTCTCGAAAAACATTAGCCCCTAAAATTGCTTCTCCGCTAACAATTCCACAATATTGGGTAATCTCTTTACCTTGGAGTGTGCTGGTTGTCGTTAAAATCATAAGTTTTTTTAAACACCCATTAAATCCTTGTCTTTATTTTAAATTTTGAAGGGGGAGATTGTCAATCGATTCAGGAGAAATGACAAAATGTTTCAACTTAATTTTTTAATTAATCCTAACTCTGCTTTAATTTCAGTTAAGGGTCTTTCCCAGTTTTCCTCGAAGCGATAATTCAATAAAAATTGGGCAAGATTTCCTAATTCTCGACCGCGACGAAGGTTCTGAAAAATTTGCGGAATTTGTTGAGGGGCTAAAATTGGATAAAGTAGTCGCGCTATTCTCAGCGAAAGTTTTAAACTAGGGCTGTAGTTTTGTTCCGCAGCAAACGCTAAAACTCCGATTTCTCCAGCATAACTGGTATCAAAGCCTAGCAATACATGAAAAATATCATGGGTGATGGAATACCGCAGTGAAAAAACATTATTTTCAGCAATTTTGCTGACATATTGACTAATTTCAAAAGGCTGAAGATGGTTAGATTTAATATGTTCAGCGTACTGATAGCCTAAAGTTTGAGGTGGAAGTTGAATCAGTTTTTCTAAGTCAATCTTGGGATGATAACCAACCACAGACTGCATTTTTGATTCAAATTTATGATTGAGTTTTACACCAAACGCTTCTGCTTTGAGAATGGCAACATCTCCTAAGTAATCTGTATTTTTGGCGATTTTAAGAACGTGAATAAACGGTTTAATTTTAATTCTCATTTTGCTCGTCTCCTGTGAATTATAAATTCAATTTAAGTCCAATCCAATTGTTTTCTATTTATTTTACTGTTGAGCTAGAGTAACTGTTTGATCAAATTTGTTTAACAGTCGTTCCGAGAGTTTTTACTGACCGTTAAAAATTTCGTCAGCAATAACAATTTTACTAAATCTCATTAATCAGGATATAATTTCCATCATTTAAGGTCTGAATTTATTGGCTATCATCAATAATGCCGCTCAAATTAGGATTAAATCCGGGAAAATCAGAAAGTTAAGCAGGTATCATTAACTTTAGATTCTCAAGGGTTGGAAATAATTTAGGTCAACATAAAAAGCAGCCTAATAATAGACTGCTAAAGGGAGAGATTTGAAACCGTTGTTGTTTCTAGGAGAGAAGAAACCTATTTCATACCACCGTGAATTAAAACAAGTTTAAAAAAATAATTGAAATTAAAGATTCAAAGCGAAAGAGTTTAAGGTAATTACCGAGCAAGTTTAATACTCTGAAAGTTCCTTTTAACAGGCGACAACAGATGTTTTGACTTGAGGTAAATCTATCTCCAACATAAGTGTACTTCACCCCGTTAGGCTGTGACCTCAGTCTAGATTTGCTGTGATATCCTTCATTCCACCCAATGAGAGATATCACAACCTAGTCTCTAAGACCTTTACTCTATCCTCAGCAGGCTGTAAATGCCGAGATGAGGGGCTACACTTTTGTTGTTGCATTTTTAGAATGTGTTGCTAGCGTAGGCATCTAAAGCATAAGCCGGAACACGTTCGTTATAGTCAATTTCTGCACCTGTTACAGACTGAGCAATTTGTTCAAAGGAATCATTGTCCCAGTTGCGTTGGTGAATGGGCTTGCTTTGTTCGCCTCGGAAGTAAGCCATTGTACCGATAACGGCAGCAGCAGCCCAACCTGCGATAAATAGACCCGCTAATGCGATTAAGTAAATCATGTATGTTAACTCCTTAACTTTTGTTAACTTATGTAAACTAATGTAACAGAGTTTTACCGAGACTGTCAACTCGACTTGGTAGAGAAAACCGAATAATGATGTCGGAAAACCGAAAGATGGCTATTTCTAGTAGACATAAACAACAAAGAGCGGGAACTCTGTCCCGCCCTTGATAAAAACCTTGAGATTACCCTATAGTATTGAAAGATGCTTCTGACTTCTAGTTGCTGCCTTCTTTAATTGACACGAACGGCCGAAGAATTCAAATGATACTCTAGTTCTTCTAAATTCCAAGCTTGACCTTCGAGGGCCATTTGCTCAATTAAACTTGCCAAGCGTAAAGCCTTGAGAGCCTGTTCACCGCCGACAGAGGGTTGATTCCCTCCCCGAACGCAGTGAACAAAATGTTCTAACTCCGCGTGTAAAGGTTCAATATTACTCGTGTGAACTTTCTCAATCAATCCATCCTGACGGTAAAGAACCTGACCATAGTCTGTTACATAATTTGCTGTCGTTTGACGATGAATCAGAATTTCATTATTAAGAAAATCAGCTTCAGTCAGAGAACTTTTACAATGAGCAACAATAGAACGCAACTTACGATGAGTCACTTTACTGGCAATTAATGTAGCAACAATCCCGTTAGCAAAGCCTAGTGTTGCCGTCACATAATCTAAATAACCCGAATCTGCCGCCCGACTCCCACTGGCTGTAAGTCGCACCACAGGAGAAGCGACCAACTCGAGCAACAAGTCGATATCGTGTATCATCAAATCTAAGACCACAGAGACATCGTTAGCGCGATTCGAGTAAGGACTCATCCGATGGGCTTCTAAAGCCAGTAATTCCTCGGTTTTAAGGACTTTACTCAACTCTTGAAACGCCGGGTTAAAGCGTTCGATGTGGCCTACTTGTAAAATCCGTTGATACTTAGCAGCAGCATTGACCAAAGATTCGGCTTCAGCAATACTCGCCGCAATCGGTTTCTCAATTAAAACATGAACCCCCGCTTGTAAACAGGTCATCCCCACAGAGTAATGTAAACGAGTGGGAACCGCGATACAAACGGCATCGACGTGTTCGAGTAAATCCTGATAATCTTCAAAAAAATGAACTCGATACTTGCTAGCAGTATCTAGCCCTCTTTCTACATTGATATCCGCAACACCCACCAACTGGACATCCTTGAGTAAACTCAGAACTCGGGTGTGATGTTGTCCCATATTACCAACCCCAATCACCCCAATTCGTAGGGGGTGTGGCTGGCTATGGTTTCCCCTACCCGTTAAATATCCCTCTGACATCCTATTGAGCATCCCTGGACTCTCCTCCACCACAGGCTATAGGCTTGTATCGCCTACTGAATAAGTCGTGCAAATCCATCCAGATACTATCACAGCCTCTTACTTTGTAAAGAATTTCTAAGCCCGATTGAAGTTCCTCAACAGTCGAAATTTTTGACATCAGAGAGAATTGAGGATTTTTTGTCTTGATTTCTCACCCTAGCCAAAGGTTGTTCCATTCCAGCCCCACAGGGTTCCGGGAGCATTCGCAAATTCAATATAGATGCGATTGACTGGAATATCCAAAGCTTTATTGATGGTTTGACAAAAATCGGCACTCATCGTCTTGGTTTTACTCTCTGGTAAGCCAATACTTTTAATTTCCATGTAACAAACGGGGTCTGTTGTCCCGGCGAAGGTCATGGGAATATTGGGTTCAAAAGCTGTCATCACATAGGATTCGGGTTTTCCTAAATGCTTGGCCAAGGACGCTGAGAGGCTTTTGAGTAGGGTTTCAACTTCCGACTTTTCGGGTGTTGAAACTGAGGTTTGAACTTTGATTAAAGGCATAGTTTAAGTTTTGAGAGGTAGAGAACTCATTTTTGAGGGGTTAGGAATGACTAATTTTTAACCGCCATAGTTCCAGCCTGTACTCTCTAGGGATAGGATTTCTCCGTCTCGATGTACGCCTGCGGCAATAACTTCGCCCACAAAAACGGTATGATCTCCTTGAGGTACGCTACCGACAACCCGACATTCTACATAACCCAAGGAGTCGGAGATGATTGGACAGCCTGTTTCTCCTTCGTAGAATTCTACGTCTTCAAATTTGTTACCGACTCGACGTTGAGGTTTGAAGAATTTTTGAGCCATTTCTTTTTGGCCATCTTCTAGAAAACTCAGAGAAAATACTCCACTGGCTTCTATCATGGCGTGGGATTTTGAGTCTTGTTTGACACAGTTGACGACTAGCGGTGGTTTGAAGGAGGCTTGCATCACCCAACTGGCGGTGAAACCGTTAACTTCTTCGCCGTCTTTGACTCCGCAAATGTACAGGGCGTGAGGAATTTTGCGGAGTATTGTGGTTTTGGCTTGTTCGTCTAGCAAGGGTTTGTCTGTTGTGAGTGGTTTTACACGATTTAGTTTACCAATCTTCTGTACCGCATCGCCGATATCTCTCAATGTTTGTCACCCATCGAAAAATACTGATGAGTAGATACAAGTATGAAGCTATTTTCATCTATCTTTAGGTTGAGACTTGTTCCATAACGGATAATACATAGTCACATTGATTGACGGTGTGATTGGTGGAAACATCAAAAATGACTCCGCTTGATTCGGCTTTGATGTCTATAATTTGCGGTAAGTTTTCGGTTTTGTTAAAGCTGAGAATTTGGTAAAGGGTTTCTCCTGTTTTGACTGAACTTCCAAGTTCAACTCGATTTTGAATCATTCCGCCTGTGGGTGCATAATATCGTTTAGCCTGGCTTTTTAGGGTTAATTTTAAAGGATGATTTGAAGTTGCAGGTAACGGAAATTCATCTAGGTTTAAGAGTTTCTTACAGGCTAGATAGTTTTTGATACCGCGAATTCCTTTCTCGACTGATTCGGGATTCATTTTCATTCCTGAACCGAGTTCTAATGTCCAGGATTCGATCTCAAATTTAACGGTTTTTCCCAGAGAGGATAATTGCTTTTCTAGGGCTAACCAGGGTTTGAGAAAGGCTTCATCGAAAGCATCTCCATCGTAGTTGTTCATTAAGATTCCATAATCTAATAAGAAGGCTTTTGCACTTTCTTCTCGACTCTGAAAACAGTATAAATAATCAATTGCTTGATTGGTAGAACTGTGTAGATCAATCACATAATCTGCATCCAAACAGAGAGATTGTAAAATCGTGCGATAAGATTCTGAATAAGACGTTTGACTTTGATTTTTTGTGGTTTGAATTAAAGTTTGAAACTGTTCTAAGATTTTTTGGCGATAGTTTGTCTGAATTTCTGGTAAACTTAAATTTTGTTGCGATCGCGCAAATTCGGCGATATCGACTTCTGTTTTTTCATAGTCCCAAAAAATACGATTCCAGTCTTTGCCATCATAACTATTGTAGCGGCCAGAGGAGAAATGATGGGCGCGTTGATTGACTCCGAGAGGATTACAAACGGGAACCAGCCAAATTTCACCCATGAGTTGAGTTTCATCTAATTTGATCAAATCTGCAATTAAATGATGAATAACGGCATTTCCGCTAATTTCAGCCCCATGTAAGTTTGACTGGATATAGGCTTTTTTTCCGGGTTTTGCGCCTTGAAACTTGTAAACTTGGAGAGATAAATAATCGCCAGAAGCGAGTTTGATCAGTGGAATTGTTGAAATTTTAGGTTGCATTTAATTTTCAATAAAATAATGAATTCCTAGTCCTAATCCTAAACCCAACAGAGAAGTAATTAACAGTATAAAAAAAGCAGACCAATTTTTAATTCCTAAAGTTTGCAGTTCCATCCTAACTAATGTAGTTGCAGAAAGAATTAACAGAATTTTAGCAAAAGTGTTTAAGTAGGTGGCAATCACAACAATCAGAAAAGAACCTAATAGTATAGAGATAAAAGTCCCAACATCCGTTTTAAACCACTTGACAATAGGCTTTTGCAACTGATTGATCGGAGTGGTAAATAATAAACACAAAATCACAATACTTGTAATAATGGCTCCCAATTCATAGAGATTTATTTCCGCTTCAAACAGCGTCCATCCAAAAGTGATATAAGTTAAAATCAAAAGAAACAAAGAAAACCAAGTCGCCTTTTTCACGTTTCAATTTCCATAATCTCATTGAGAAGATATTTGACGCTTAAAGATTTGTTGAAATTGCCTGTACTGGACAAGCAGAAATACATTGTTCACAAACAATACAGCGTGAGCGAGTAAAGGTTAAATAAAAGGTATCCGAATCAAGGGTTAAAGCTTCAGTCGGACAAACCCCTGTACACAAACCACAATCGACACAAATTTCTTCATCAATGAGAATTTCTCGTCGTTCTAACGAAACCTTAATATTTTTGGATTGCATCCAATCAATAGCCGCTTCAAGTTGATCAATATCTCCGGATAATTCTACAACAAGAGTGCCAATTTGATTCGGTGTAACTTGAGCGCGGATAATATTTGATGCTACATTAAAATCCTTCGCCAGTCGATAGGTGATCGGGACTTGAACGGAAGTTCGAGGAAATGTCAGCGTGACTCGTTTTTTCATCTGATCAATAGGGAAAACATTGCTATGATCATATCATTGACTCCGGAGATTTAGCAGTGGACTCTAGCTCTAATTGTTGGACTATAGAAGAAGCTAAAACATTGTGCTAGCATAGATGCAGCCCTTTCTAAGTGCCAAGCACTTCAGGTCTAATTATGCCTGAGTTTTGAGATCAAATATTCCATATTCAATTTGCCACAAAAGCTGTTGTTTCAGGAAACAGTTTCGCTAACTCGGTCAGGGGAGGATGCCAATAGTAGAATGCGGAGGTTAAAAGCCAAGCAATACGAAGATTTTTCATTACTAAATAACTACATTAATGTCTAAAAAAATTAGATTTAGATCCCTGACGTGCTAGAGTGAGATACTGTCCTAAAAAGGGAAGCCCACCCAGTGCAGGAAGGAAATAACGGGAGGTACAGAGTAAACCCAAAGCTGCGGCTGTTGTAGCATCAAAATAGGGTTGATAAAGTAAGACTAATGCAGTGTCGCGAGTTCCAACTCCAGCAAAGGTTAAGGGTAATAATCCGGCTAAAATTGCTAAGGGAGAAAGGGCTAAATTTACCCAAAATGGAGTCCAAGCATTTAAGGCAAGTATAAAAAACCAGATTTGCAATAAATGGAGAAACCAAATAAAAATAGAAGTTGCACTAATTTTCAACAGTTGACCTTTATCACTCCAAAAATAATCGTGCATCTCTCCCCAAGAAATTTGGAGGCTTTTGAGCTTTTCTCCCATTTTTTTGGATGCCATTTTTCGGCAAAACAAGAAAAAGGAATCAGCAAGTTGACGATATCCTAAAAGTAACACTCCAGCAATCAAGCCCAGACTAACACCGATGGTCATTGTCCAGAATAAGAGATCTTTCTCAGGATAAACGATTAACCCTAGAACACACCATAACAAGAGTGATAACAGATCGCAAGTCTTTTCAAAGACAACGAGAGATAAAGATAATGATCCCTTTAAATGTCCCCGTTGCTGCATGAAGTAAGCCTTGACAATATCCCCCATTTTCGAGGGTAAGATCATATTCAGTACAGAGGCCGCTAAAATTAAACGATTCGCCTCAGTAAATCTCAAACTTGTTCCCTGTGGCATGAGTTGTTGGAGTCGCCAAGCTGTGATCATAGTAATCGGAATTACCATTCCTAAACTAATCACCATCCATTGGCGATCGCAATTTTGAAAGATCTCAACTAAACCAACACGATCAATTTGGGAATAAAGAATAATCAAAATCCCCAAACTGATGACGATAGAAATAAGCCGCTTGATCACTGCAATTAATCCGTATTACTTAGATTTTGTTTAGATTTTGTAAACTTTTCAAACTCAGATCTTCGTAATCGTAACTGCACATCTTCTAAAATTTTTCGGTTAACTGCCATGACATCAGCCACTAAACCAAACATCCAAAGTTGGAAGCCAATGATGATTAAAATTGCCGCTAAAATCAAGCTCGGTGTTCTTGCTCGGGTCATATCTTCAAAGAATAACACGAGCCAACGCACACACAACAAAAATCCTAAAGTAAAAGGAATACTCCCAAAGACCGCAAAAAAACGTAACGGCCTGTAGGTCATAAAAATGCGTAAAATCGTGAAAATTGACTGTTTAATATAAGAGGGAATACTTTTAACTAAACGAGAAGGTCGTAAATCGGGATTAGTCCGAACCGGAACCGAAGTAATTGCAATTCCCTTTTGTCCAGCCTGAATAATTGTTTCTAGGGTATAAGTATATTCATTAAAAACATTAATTTGCATTGCCGCGTTGCGACTAAACGCCCGAAACCCGCTTGGTGCATCAGGAATATTAGTGCTACTGGCTACACGAACCACCCAACTTCCGAGTTGTTGCAAGAACTTTTTACTCGGGGAAAAATGTTTGATTTGGCGAATAGGTCTAGCCCCGACCACAATTTCTGCGTAACCGAGTAAGATTGGCTCAATTAAACGGGGAATATCTTCGGCACAATATTGATTATCGGCATCGGTATTAACAATAATATCAGCACCCGCTTTGAGACTGGCTTCTATTCCGACCATAAATGCTTTTGCCAAGCCTTGATTGTATTCAAAACTGACAATGTGATCAACCCCGCAAGTCCGAGCGACATCGACTGTGCGATCTAGGCTACCATCGTTAATGATTAGCCATTCTACGGTATCAATACCGGGAATTTGACGGGGAAGTTGGGCAAGGGCAATTTCCAGGGTTTCTTCTTCGTTGTAGCAAGGAATCTGGATAATGAGTTTAGGCATTCCTCAGTTTTAAAGAAGGATTGGGTATCGCAGTTGCGATCGCTAAGATACTTTTAACCCTTACTTTCACTTTTGTCTAGCTGCTCGACACCAATGTTCTCAAAAATGATTTGAGCAAAAGCTTCAGCCGAATTCTTCGGGTGAATTTGTAAAGCCTTGATCAAGGCTGTCAGAATTTGGGGATTGCTTTTGGTAGACGGGCGACATAAACAGCCTGCGTTCAGTAGCCCTTTTTGGTGACTTAGAACTTGATGGCGATCGCCAATTTTCTGATGATTGTGGCGATCGCACTTAAAAACACCAATCCCATCAAACCTGCTAACGGATTTTGATCAATCCCGACAACCCAATCGGGAACTCGCCCCGAATATTGTATTTTTCCGCCGACACTGATGATATAATACCCCCAAACCAATCCGCTATGAAGCCCAATCGGTAAACCCAGATTTCCCTGAGTAATGGTTGTTTTTTTAGACCGGGGACTGATCACAGATTTAGCCCAAACGAAGATTAATCCGAGTAAGATTAAACCGGGAAATTGTGGCCAGGTACGGAGAATTTCAGCCAGAGGTTTAATAAAGTGGGCGATCGCATAGATAATACTACATACCCAAGCTGCAATCCCATAGGAATAGTCTCGCTGAAGTTCATCTAGCAGCCATCCCCGGAAGAATAGTTCCTCGGCGAACCCAATCCCCAAAGCGATCGCCAGTCCTTCTAAGATTACTTGGGGAAATTGTGTAACATCAGGATACCACGCTAGCCATCCCAGTTGAGCTTCTAGGGCAAATAAACTGAGTAAACTCAAACAACCCCAACTCAGTCCCGCAATCAATAACCAAGTATTTTCAGGGTTTAGACGTAAGCCGTAGTGTTGGAGAAGTTTGGGTTGATGATCAATCCATTTTCCCCAGAAACGTACTAATACAATAAATTCTACATATAGTAATAGCAGAGTAATAATATTAACGGTATTGGGATCATCCCCAAATAAATAAATGGGAACTGCTAACGGTAGCCACAACCCCAACAACATGAGGATAAACAGAGTCAGTCTTAGGGGAGCCGCAAACGTAGGAATTCGACTAAAATTAAAGTTCAAAGGATGAGAGCAAAATAGCGCAAATTAAGTGAGTCTATATAAATCTATATATCTATATAAATAGAATCACCCGGATCGATTTTCGGGAGTTAAAATGTTTCCGGGTGTTAAATTTGAGGCTGATTGATTATTCATCTGGCTCGATGGTACTGGTCAAGCCATGATTTTTCAGCGTTTCACAGTAGAACTCTGCGTGTTCTTGAGCGCAAGTAATCACTAAAGCCAGACCATTGGTATGAGCTTCCATCATAATGCTGACGGCTTGGGGTTGAGTTAAACTCGGTACAGTCTGGAGCAAGACCTGTACCACATACTCCATTCCATTAAACTCATCATTATGAAGCAATACGCGGTAACGCGGTGCGAGCTTACGGACTGTTGAACGCTTCTCAAGTGTTTCCACAGACACGGCTCTATCTCCTTATCTTGGGTTCCTAGTTCAAACTTTGTGTTTCACTTTACATAGTTTAATGAATCCTGGCAATCCCGACAAGGTGTTTACAGTTATTCAGTGACGAGCGAGATGCTTACACTCCCGACGTCGGGAGTCCCTATTTAGGGGTTGACGCACAGTTGAGTCAGCACTTGTTAAAATGACGGTAGGAGAGTCAATGGAACGTTAAGCCCAAAAGATAAGACTTTGTATTTGTTGTTCTTGATCAATTTTTTTCTGCTTAATAGCTGATATGAAACGTAAAACCCGCACATCCCCGGCTCGATCAACTTTTAACTATACGGCTTTAGCCGTGATTGGTGGTGTATTAATATTAGGGATTGGGATTGGAATTGCGATTAGTTCAACAACGACCTTTAGTCCTGAAAACGTCGCCTCTAGCCAATTTATTGATCGCAGCGCACCGAGTACCGAAACTTGTATTAAATTTGGGGCGAGTGCGATGGTTACAGATATGCGGGTTTTTGTGACGTTGAACCCGTTTAATGTTTACATCTCCCAACCCCGAATGCAGCCCGGTTGTGTTTTGCGGACGAGTAACTGGACTATTCTCAAAAAAAATAATCTGATTTCTTCTGAACAAGAACGGGACTGTAAACAACGGATGAACACGTTTGGGTATACGGGTGAGTTGGAGAGTAGTCCTGAAATTAGCTGTATCTATCAAAATAATAGTGCTGAGAACTTGTTCCTGTCTCAACCTGGAGGAGGAGGAATGACTCCTGCACGTCCTAGAGCAGAATCTGATCGGTTCTAGTCTTCCCGAATATAGACAAATTGCGATTGACGTAAATCTTCGCTCAGGCGCACTTCAATCACTTGATCCGGTTGTAACGTTGTCGGTTGGGGAGAGGTGGCTAAACCAACAGCCGCACCCCCAAGCGCACCCACCAACAAACCAACACCTGTAAAGCCTGTCAGCAAAAATAGCCCTAACCCGCCAATTCCGGTATCACGAAGAACGTTTTTGGGTTCGGGATCTAATCGACCGGGAATCCAACCGGATTCGGCTTGAATGGGAATGCTACGCCCTTCTAAATTAATGGCTTCGACTTGAAATCGACTCCCTTTGGAACTGGTTTCAAAGTATCCGACAATCGGCGTATCGGGCGGAATGATATAGTTTCCTTCCTGATCAACAATTCCACCTTGCAAGATTAAAACATCTTGTCGTTCCGGTTTATCTTTTAAGCGCACTTCATTGGGATTGGGATAACGAAGCGTCAGTTGAGTTCCCGCCGGAAGCAGGACACTGGGAGGACGTTGATCGATGGTTCTCGAAGAAATCGTGCTTTGAGGTTGGGAAGTTCTGGGTAACGGTTGACCGAAGGGAATGGTGCCTTCTGCGGGTGGAAGTGGATTGGGTTGAGCTTGAGTGGTGATAGTTGGAGGCGGAGGGGGGGGTTGAAATAACGGGTCGGTGAAAAATTCAACTTGATTTGTCCCTCCCAACGGAATTCGCACCGCTTCTATATCCGATGAGGGTACGGGTTGGGGATTGGGAATAAAGGTTTGATCGACGGTTTGAGGGGAACGAAAGCCGGGAGGTGGAGAAGTTGGCGTTTGAGGTGTTTCTTGGGTTTCGGTGAGTTCTAAATCTGCGGCTGAGTCGGAAGTGGTTTGATCAACTTGATCAACGCTGTCAACTGTAGCGGGGGTTGTTGTGGCTTGGGCGGTGGGGAATGTCGGTGCAGGTTGAGGACGATCTATAATTGTTGGACGTAATACCCACAGGTTTTCGACTCCAATCGGACGAAAATCGATTTCTTGTTCATCCAAAACCACACCTGGAGCAAAATTAATCGTTATTTGAGCGAGTTCGGGTTCGCTTTGGGTAAAACTAACTTGGCTGATGACTCCAGACTCAAAGCGCTCGGTGAGGTTAATTCCAATTTCGGTGTTGGGTAAATCGACAACTAAACGCGGAGGTTCTGTCCCCACCGACAAACGAGGTCGCACCCCTTCGGGAAGCAATACTTCTACAATACCTGTACTGGGGTCAATTTTCCAGTCTTCTAAAATCGCACCATAAACAGGTAAACTCAGGGTTGAGCTAGAGACCATAGCGGCTAGGGCAATTGTGCCGGATGTTCTTATTAACAGGCTACCATACAACACAGATACAACAGATGCGAAGCTGGAGTTGATTTGCTGAATTTTCTGTTTTTGTTTTCGGGTTTGCATGGTTCCTGTGTAAGGGTTAAAGGTTGAGCGATTTTTGATGAGTCATTCTGAGCATTTCTTATCATGTTTGAGGGCAAAATGCAAGCCAATCAAGGGGGTTTTATTCCGGTTGTAAACACCCCGAACAAACAGTTATCAGTGACCCGTAACAAGTGAATAGTTATTAATGTCATCCCCAACCCAATATTTAACGATGAAAAAAATCGCTAAGTGGAAACAATTAGAGTCTAAGCTGATAATCAACCATCAATGGTGTCGAGTCAGACAGGATACGGTTGAGTTACCCAATGGAATTATTATTGATGATTTTTTTGTAAATGTTCGCCCGGATATTGCTCTAGTTTTACCGATAACTCCTCAGAATGAAATTGTTTTTGTTTGTCAATATCGCCATGGAGTGGGTGAGGTTTTATTAGAGTTACCTGCGGGGAGTTTTGATCCCACAAAAGAAAGTGCAGAATCTGCGGCTACTCGCGAACTGACTGAAGAAACGGGATATATTGCCGAATCTATGGTCAAGTTAACCACATTATATGATAATCCGGTTAAAGATACCAATTCAGTTCATTTATTTTTGGCTTATAATGTTAAACAGGTACAAGAACGGCAGTTGGATATTACAGAAGATATTGAAGTTGTTTTAGTTCCTGTTCATCAAGTGATGGAATTTATTAATCAAGGTAAGGTTTGTGTTGCCGGAACGGTAGCCGCCTTGTTTTTAGGGTTAAACAAGTTAGGAATTTTACAATAGAAAAATCGAGGTTACAAATTAGATTCTGAAAAATACTCTCAAGCTTGCTATCATTAATAAAGTCTTTTAAGCAAGTGCTACTCTGTATGAATGTTGCGATTATTGGCTGTGGTTATGTTGGGAGTTCAGTTTCTCGCTATTGGAGTCAGACGCTTGGGTTAACGGTAACGGCGACAACAACGACTCCGCAACGGGTGGAAAATTTAGAAAAAATTGCTAACCGAGTGATGGTCGTAAATGGGAATGATCCAGAGGCATTAAAGTCAGTTTTGCATGGTCAAAATACTGTTTTATTGAGTGTCGGTTCCAAGGGTAGAGATCCGCAAGCCTATCAACAAGCTTACCAGAAAACAGCCCAAACCTTAGCAACAGTTTTACCTCAAGTTCCCGAAGTTAAACAGTTAATTTATACCGGAAGTTTTGGCTTATACGGCGATCAAAATGGTGCGACTGTTGATGAAAGTTCGCCCGTAAAACCCAGCAGCAAAAATCACGAAATTCTGTACAAAGCCGAACAAATATTACTCGAATCAGCCTCGGAAAATCTCAAAGTTTGTATTCTGCGACTAGGTGGAATTTATGGGCCAGGTCGAGAAATTGTCAAGATTTTTAGTCGAATGTTCGGGACAACTCAACCGGGAAATGGACGTTATCCGACGGCTTGGATACATCTAGATGATATTGTCGGCGCAATTGAGTTTGTTCGTCAAAATCAGTTAGAAGGAATCTACAATCTAGTCGATAATTCTAATCTCACTCGACGAGAGTTGATTGATTTAATCTGTGAAAAACATGATGTTCCTAACGTTACTTGGGATGTCTCACAACCGAATAATCGACCTTACAATGTGCGAGTTTCTAATCAAAAAATTAAAGAGGCTGGATATCAGTTTATTCATTCGCAAACTCTTGTTTAACTTTATAGAATCTGATCTCTACAATACTGATAAAATATGTCTGAAATACAATCTCCAAAAGTTATCGTTGTCGGTGCGGGTTGGGCAGGTTTAGGCGCAACTTATCATCTCGCAAAACAAGGTTATGATGTAACTTTATTAGAGGCGAGTTCCCATGCAGGGGGTCTAGTTGCGGGTTGGAAAACTCCGGGTGGACGTTCAGTTGAAGCGGGAATACATGGGTTTTGGTATCCTTATAAAAACATCTTTTCTCTAGTCGATGAACTAGGCTTAAAACCGTTTACCCCTTGGACAAGATCCGCCCAATATTCTCCGGCTGGACTCGAAGTTGAATCACCGATTTTTCAAGATTTACCGTACCTTCCAACTCCACTCGGAACGTTTATTTATACTCAATTTCAACGCCTACCGTTAAGTGATCGTCTATCTGCTTTACCGCTGCTTTATGCAGTTGTTGATTTTGATAATTCCGATCAAGCTTGGCGACGATATGATTGTATTACAGCCCGCGAACTTTTTAAACAATATGGTGTTTCAGCACGACTTTATAATGATGCGTTTAACCCGATGTTATTAGTGGGATTATTTGCGCCAGGTGAACAATGTTCTGCTGCTGCTGCATTAGGAATGTTGTATTATTTTATTTTAGCACATCAACCAGATTTTGATGTTGTTTGGTGTCGGGGAACGGTTGGTGATCGTATTTTTTCACCTTGGATAAAACAGATTGAACAATTAGGGGGAAAAGTCTTAACAAATCAACGGGTTACTGACTTAAGAGTTGATGAATTGGGTCAAGCTAAAGCAGTGGTTTGTGGGGAAGAAATCTTTACCGCAGATGCGGTTATTTTTGCAGTGGGAATTACGGGAATGAAGAAAATATTAGCTGGAAGTTCGGCTTTACAAAATCGCCCAGAGTTCCGAAATCTTAATAATTTGAATGCGGTAGATGTGTTATCAACTCGACTTTGGTTTGACCGAAAAGTTAATATTCCTCGCGCTTCAAATGCTTGTTTTGGGTTCGATACGACAACAGGTTGGACGTTTTTTGATTTGAACGCCTTACATGATGAATTTAAAGACGAACCGGGAACTGTTGTCGAAGCGGATTTTTATCACGCCAATCAATTTTTACCCCTCAGCGACGATGAAATTATCAAAATTGTTCAAGGTTATCTTACGACTTGTATTCCTGCATTTGGAGAAGCAAAAATCATCGATAAAAGTGTAGTCAGGTTACGACAAGCGGTAACACATTTCTTCCCCGGAAGTTATCAATATTTACTCTCTGCTAAAACCAGTTTTAAGAATGTGTTTATGAGTGGAGATTGGGTAATTAATCGTCATGGATATTGGTCACAGGAAAAAGCCTATGTTACGGGTTTAGAAGCTGCAAATTTAATCATTGATCAGTTTAAATTGGGTGAGAAAGCATCTATTATTCCGGTTCAAGCTGACGAAGAACACATTCAAGTTTTGCGACAAATGAACAAATCTGTTCGACAGGTTAGCCAATCCTTTTTCCCGAATCTTTGGCTGTAATTATAGAGAAACCGGGTTTCTAATAGATAATCAAGTTAATAAAATAACAATCCGATTCCATCGAGATAAATTTTAGAGGATAAATTATGTTTGAACTCGCAGAACGATTAAACCGACTCCAAAAACTGATTGATAAGCCAGAATTACAGGCTCTTCCGATCTGATCAAATCTTAATTATGGATGGCGTGAACTGGCAAATTTATGAAGGATTGTTGGAAACTTTACAAGATAGTTCTGAATTTCGAGTGACGTATTTAGAAGGAACTTTAGAAATTATGTCGCCCAGTCGCCGCCACGAGTCAGAAAAAAAGCGAATTGCATTGTTGCTAGAAACCTATTTTATGGAAACGGAGGTTGACTTTTATCCTCTCGGTTCAACGACATTTCGAGAACAGTCTATTTCAAGAGGAATTGAACCCGATGAATGTTACTGTATTAACTCAGAAAAATCGGTTCCCGATATTGCGATTGAAGTCGTTATTACTAGCGGTGCGATCCCGCGCCACCTGCGGGCGCTAGCGCAAACTCGCGACTTGGCGGTTTCCGTCGAGAGCGAAGTTTGCAAGAGAGGGAATGCGCACCAAGAGAGCGGGGGAATCAATTCTTTAGAAATTTATCAGGGGTTAAAAGTTCCCGAAGTTTGGTTTTGGCAAAAGGGGAAATTTTCACTATATTCCCTGCGAGAGAATGGCTATGAGGAAATTTATCGCAGTCAATTTTTACCCGAGTTAGATTTTGAACTTTTAGCAAGTTATATTCGGTCATCTGCAAAACCAAAGGATATTTTGTTAGAGTTTCGTCAGAGACTCAAAAATAGTAAAATATAATAAACTACTCAAACTGATTGCAACAGAAATCAATCGCAGCATCTAAATCACTTGTTTGTTGAGGATAATTTAGCTGGGGACGGTCAATAATAATCAACGAAATTCCCAATTCTGACGCAACTTTTTGTTTAGTTTCTTCTCCACCCGCAACACCAGATGCTTTGGTTACAACTAATGAAATATTCCACTGTTTCCAAAGTGCTTTTTCAAGTTCTGGTGAAATTGGCGGACGCAATGCAATAATATGATTAGGCGTAAAACCTGCGTCTAATGCGGCTTTTAACGAAACTTCAGACGGAAGTATTCGTACAAATAGGGTCGAACGTTCTTGCCAACTTTTAAAAGGTGCTAAATTACGATATCCTAAAGTTAACATTACTCGTTGTTGGGTAAGATAATCTCCCGTTAATAGGGTTTTAAAGCTATCTAAATGAATAGTTTGAGAGTCTTTAGCTTGATAACAGGGTCGTTCGTAGCGCAAATAAGGAATATGATATTGTATAGAAGTAGCGATCGCTAACTTGGAGATTTCGACGGCGTAGGGATGAGACGCATCTAAAATAGCGGCGATGTTTTGCTGTTGAATAAATGAATAAATTTGAACGTTATCTAGTTTTCCCACCCAAATTTTCAGCGACGAAGATTCAGAATCATAAAGGTTTTTAGCGCTATCAGTCGTTACGCTAACTATACAGGGAATTTGGGCTGAAGTGATTATATTTGCTAAAGTTGCACTTTCACTGGTTCCTCCAATTAACCATATTTTTCGTTTAGAAGTTAACATTTATTCTGTGAGTTTATTTGAGTTCAATAAATTATATATCTAAGTTTTTTATAGATAAATTTCTGATAACTTCTTGACTGTAGATTGGATTAACACGGGCTAACCCAACCCTGATATTTTAAGCCGAAGTAGTTTCAGTAGAAGTTGATTTTTGGATATCCTGTTCAATGGCTTCTAAGGTTTGAATGACTAACCGTTTTGCTTCCAACTTCCAACCGATTTGTTGAATTTTTATGGCTGCATAACCCCCGACAACAGTAGCAATTAAATCTAATGGTTGTAGAAAGGAAATGCCAAAAAGTAAACCCAATCCAGCAATTCCCCAAAAGGGTAACGCAACAGTTTGACGCTGTTTTTCGATTAACTCACTAATTTTATCAGTGGGCATTTCTTCTAACAGCGCAGCTTTAACTTTTCGTTGTTCTTCTAAGGGAACAGATATCCCTATTTTGCGGCGCAATCTTTGAATTTTACGACCATCTGTGCTATAGTTAGTTAACTCATCTTCTGCCATTAATACAAGACGTTCTAACTGTCCCATTTTTAAATTCCTATTCTTTTATTTCTGATTTTGGACATAAAAAATGAGGTAGGAATTAACCCACCCCATCAGAAATTAACCTTTTTTTAAAAGGGATGAAACTCGATCTTTGATAGATGCGATTGCAGCTTGCAAACCGTTAGAACGAGATTTAGGGGGAACCGCTACTTGGATGGGTTCATCTTTAAATTCTTTGAGACGATAGCCAAATTCGAGTTGATTTTGGTGTTTCCGCAAACGAGGGAATAGTCGAAACGCACCTTGTAGCAAATCTTCCTGACTTCCGAAAATGGCTTGATTGATCTGACTCGAACGTTTGACGGCGACTACACCGACGGGATACCAGTTTTTCTGTCCCTGAACACGAATATAAATCTCATAGTCTGGAGTACCATCAGACTTCATTTTCTCATATTCCTTAGCCGCTTTGTTGCGTTCAACGGTGCGTTTGGAGGGTTTGGCTTGAGTTTGAGTTTTTCCGAATCCTTGTTTTGTCGCCATGGTTGTTAAACGTAAAATCTTATACTTTAAATAAAAGTTTACAACCTTTTCAGAAATTTGTCTTCTTTCCCCTCAAGCTTGAAACTGAGACAGCAGCCAAGCACTGACTTTACCGTGATTCATTTGGCGACTACGGCGTAATGCTTCTTCTAAGAGTGCAATTTCCAAATCTGCAAAAACTTGAGACTGTTCAATTCGATAACTTCCTCGGTTCTCAATTTTAAAGGCAATAATTTGAGCGGCTTTTACATCAATAATCCAATATTCTCTGACTCCCAAAGATTCATAAAGTAGACGTTTTTCTCCTTTATCATCAGACAGGGAAGAATAGGCAACTTCTATGACTAAATCCGGCGCAGGATAGGTATTAAGATCGATAATTGTTGCTTCCCAAGGCACAATTTCAGCTTTGGAACCGACATAAAAAGAAACATCCGGTTGTGCTTCTTCATAGCCAACTTTGCGATAAGTACAGTTATCGTGAACATCTAAGTCAATCTCTCGAAGTCCAGCATACAAATAGAGAAAGCCAATAACTGCTGCATGGTCACGAGAATGGGGATTTCCAAGGGGAGACATTTCTAACCTCATGCATCCATTAAAATAATAACCTTTAGCCTGTTTATAGTCTGATTTTTCGAGAGTTGAAAGGTATTCTTCCCAGGTAGCATTCATCCAGACATCGGTCAAAAATTGAGTTTTTAGCTGAGTCATAACAGCACAAGTGGAAGCAATTAATCTTATTATAACTGATGATGAATTTTTCTGTAAATATTAAGTAGAGATGTCCGACACACCTCTACAATTAATTTGGGTTGGAGACTAGAAGCTTATCGGTGACATTACATTCCAATACAAAAGTACAGGAATAAATAATAAAGCCGCCAAAGTTGTTAAGCTATAGTGCCATTTTCCGAAGTTTGACCACTCTTTAGTTTGGCAAACTTTGAGAGTAAAAAAGGGTAAACCTAGCGATAAAATAGCTGCAATTGCTGGGATAAATAACAAGGCTTTAATGATGATCGGTGTACCGTAAGCCAGTTTCCAGGGTGCAATTAACCAAAAGGCTAAACCAAAACCAACTAAAAAGATAATGTACAATAAACTTACCGCCATTGCTAATCCTGAAGCGGGTGAAAGTTTACCTTTAATTACGGTTCGGAGTCCCACTAAAACCGCCGATAAAAAGATTAACACACAAATTCCTGCCATCCAAAGTTGAAATACAATTGTTGCGGATGAAGAAACTTTTTTAAATGCACCAATTTTTGTTCCGATGGGATTAAAAAGGTAAGTAATTTTTCCCTGTTCATCTTCCCCAAACGCTGAATATCCATCACTATCGGCGCGTTTAAAGAGTAGGGGTTCAACGGGAATTAACTCTTTTGCTAAAACCTTTCCGGGAAAAAATAAACCCGGTGTTTCGATTCTCAAGCTGTTATTTTCATTCACCTTAACATGAACGTGTCCGAATGGTGCTGTTAGTTTGGCAAAGGTATCACGGGGATATTCAACATCTCGATAGGTTCCGGCAAAGCGTTCAATATCATCTCCTAAATCTATTTTTTCCGGGTTAACTGAGGCGTTGGAATTGGGGAAATAACGCTTCAAAAATTGTTCTACAATTTTTCCGGGTGCGACGGGAGAATATTTATTAAAGGCAATAAACAAACCGACATTTTCCTCTGGAATTAAACTTAAATTGCTGGAAGATCCAATCATATTTCCCGCGTGTCCAATTACCCGTAAATTATTAGTGACTCGTTCGTGAAAACCATAGCCAGTCCCCGGTAATTTGGGATGATGAGTAAACTGTTGCTGGTGCATCAACTCAACGGTTTCTGGCTCTAAAATTCGAGTATTTTCGTAGCGGCCATTTTGCAGGTGAGCAATCATAAAATGTGCCATATCGGTGGCTGTTGCGGACAAAGCTGCTGCTGGCGCGATATTAAGATACAAAAAAGGTAGGGGTTTAAATTCTCCCTTTTTGTATTGATAACTTACGGCTAAGTTAGGTGCTAAGTTTTCGGGTAAAGGTTGCTGAAAACTACTATTTGGCATCGATAGCGGTTGCAGAATATTTTGATCAATATATTCAGTAAAGGGAACACCTGAAACACTTTCAACAATATAACCCGCCAGAGAAATTCCCATATTAGAATAAGTATAAAGTTCTCCGGGGGGCCAAACAAACGGAGGCATTCGTTGGGGAAGAAATTCTTCTAGCGGTAACATTTTTTCGGGACTGTTTGCGGCGATTCCTAGCAGTCTTTGGCTGGTGCCATCCGTTTGGGTCATTAAATTGGATAAGGTGACGGGTTCTTCAAAATTTGAGTCGATTTGAAACGTTTTTAAGTATTGATTAACATCAACATCTAACTCAAGTGAACCCTGTTCATAGAGTTGCAAAACTGCGGTATCGGTGAACAGTTTGGATAGGGAAGCAACCCGAAATAAAGTTTGATCTGCTTGTACCGGAATTTCTTCTTCTACGTTGGCGTAACCGTAGCCTTTTTCAAATATAATTGAGCCATCTTTCACTAACGAAACAACACCCCCAGGAATGTGTTGTTTATCCATTTGTTCATTGAAGCGTTCATCAAAAAAGTTGGCGATTTCTTCGGGGTTTGTCAGGGTATTAGAAGTAGGAGGAACGGTTTGAGGTTTAGGCGTGGATTTCTGAGGTTCTGGTGATAAAAGTGGAACTTGATTTTGAGAATTTTGTGCGATAGGAATGGCTGCGAGTACACTAGAATAGGATAAAACCAGAATTAATGCTGTTACTGCACAGACGAGAAACCGAGTCAACCGTCTCCAGTGTTTAGCGTAAAAAAGACGCTTGAGCTTGAAATTGTTCATAGATATCTGGATGAATTTAACCGAATGGTTTAACTTTAGAGAAAAAATCAGAGCTAGTCTTCCTACTGAGGTGAGAGAATTCCCTACACAGAGGTTAGATTTTTTCAAGATGTGTTTTTTTGTCAAAATTGAACGTCTGATTTTTCGGTCTAATTCATCCAGATGTCCGTTAACGTTTAATCGCTAATTCAACCCTTTATCTGCGGTTAGCGAGAACGAATATTTTTTTCTTTTACCCATTCATCCTCATCTGAATCATACCCAATATAATGGACAAAATATTTAGTTTTCTCTTTTTTAACTTTGATATCTTGAATGGTGGATTCATACCATTCGCCTTCGTCTTTATCCCAAACTTCTACCGTTTCACCGACGGAAAATCGACTGTTACTCGCCGTTGCTGCGGGTGAAAAACTGGGAGTGAAATTACCCGAAGCTGCGGGAAGTTCGGCTTGAATAGAAGCATAAGCATCGAGAATGAGTTTGCGGGTTACGGTTTGAATTCCGGTATGTTCATAATAGTTGGTGGTTTGGTCGAGAAATGCCGCCACAAAGTCCAAGTTATCATCGGCAATTTGAATAAAACTTCCCACCTGGTCGAGAACAGACTGAGGTGTTACCCCGGTTTTTTGAACTAAGTTATCCATCCAGCCTTGTATGGCGTTGAACCCTTGTTTGATAAACCCAAATTTATCTGAAGCATTGTTACCGGGAATGACACCACTCACGGAATTGAAGACTTGATTTTGAGCGATAACACTACTGTCAGCACCATCAATCATCCCGTGAATTTTACCAATAAAATCGGGGCCTAACGGTAAAATTGCATCAATACAAACTAAGGCTTCCATCCGCATTAACGCCGCATCTTGATAGTTATTGGCTAACACCGTTGCAAACATTTGCGGGTTCGCTTGGGGAATGCCGTTTAACTTACAAAAGGCGATAATTTCAACCGTTATTTTGAGTAATAAATCAATCGTTTGGGTGAAATCCGCTTTTGGAGTAAAATTGCTTAAAAAGGAGAGAAAGCTAATTTTTTCACCAATTTTATTCGCCAAAGCTGCCGTTGCCATTATCGTATCGGCTGTATCGATAGTTTGATAAAGTTTAATCGCCGTTTGATAACCCTGTTGCGGATCGTGATATAATGCGACTGCGCGATCGCGAATTCTTTGAATCCGTTGGCTATCTGTTTCTCCAGTAATGCTGCGAATACTGTTATCAAATCCGACTAAATTATTCCACTGACCGGGCATGATATAATCAAGCGCCTTTAACACTTTGACCGTAATATTATCGGTGGGAAGTGCGTCAGCTAACTGAATAATAGATTTATCCATGAGTCATTCCTCCAAAAAAACGTTCTAAAAATTACTAAGTTTTCACCCACATGAGGCGATGACAGCCAAGTTTTCTCTCTCTTAAAACACAACTCTATTTTGCTCCCGAATGGTGAGTCGATGTTGAACCCAGAACGGTTTAATTGAGAGAAAAGTACGGTTTGAAAAGATTGACGATAGGCTGCACGCAAATCCTAATCTTCTCTACAATACATTTTAAACGATCGCTTGAGGAAATTGTAAATTTTATTTAAACTATAACAAGATTAAATCTGTATTCTCATTATAACATCAATCTGTAAAACGATTAACCTTAAATTTAACTGATAGAAAAGTAACAAAAATCCTGTAAAATTACCCCATCTGTTCTTCTCACTCACTCAACCCCATGAACTGCAACTACCTAGAACGAATTCTCACCGCTCGTGTCTATGATGTCGCTCAAGAAACACCGTTAGACATCGCTCCCAATCTCTCTAACCGACTCAAAAATAAACTCCTTCTCAAACGAGAAGATATGCAGTCTGTTTTCTCCTTTAAACTGCGAGGAGCCTACAATAAAATGGCACAACTTCCCCCTGACTTACTCGCCGTTGGTGTAATCGCTGCATCGGCTGGAAACCACGCTCAAGGTGTTGCTTTGGCGGCGAGTCGTTTGGGAACAAAAGCGATTATTGTGATGCCTGTAACGACTCCTAAAGTAAAAGTTGATGCCGTTAAAACGAGAGGTGGCGAGGTGATGTTATATGGAGAAACCTTTGATGAAGCTTATGCTTATGCGCGTCAATTAGAAGCAGAAAAAGGATTAACCTTTATTCATCCTTTTAATGATCCCGATGTGATTGCTGGACAGGGAACAATTGGCATGGAAATTTTGCGACAATATCAACAACCGATTCATGCAATTTTTGTGGCAATTGGCGGCGGAGGATTGATTTCAGGAATTGCGGCTTATGTCAAACGATTGCGTCCAGAAATCAAAATTATTGGGGTTGAACCTATCGATGCGGATGCAATGTCACAGTCATTAAAAGCCGGACATCGGGTGAAGTTATCCCAAGTCGGACTGTTTGCAGATGGCGTGGCTGTGCGTGAAGTTGGAGATGAAACATTTCGTCTTTGTCAACAATATGTAGATGAAATAATTTTAGTAGGAACTGATGATACTTGTGCCGCAATTAAAGATGTTTTTGAAGATACTCGTTCGATTTTAGAACCTGCTGGGGCCTTGGCAATTGCGGGAGCAAAAGCATATGTTGAACGAGAACAAATTCAAGATAAAACGTTAGTTGCCGTCGCCTGTGGTGCGAATATGAATTTTGACCGTTTGCGGTTTGTTGCTGAACGTGCTGAATTAGGAGAACGTCGAGAAGCCATTTTTGCGGTGACAATTCCTGAAAAACCGGGAAGTCTTCGTCAGTTTTGTGACTGTTTAGGAAAACGTAGTTTAACCGAGTTTAACTATCGAATTGCTGATGAAAAAGAAGCCCATATTTTTGTTGGTGTTCAAATCAAAAACCGTGCTGATGCAGCCCAATTAATGGAAACATTTGAAGCACAGGATTTAAAAACATTAGACTTAACCGATAATGAACTGGTAAAATTACATTTGCGTCACATGGTTGGTGGACGTTCTCCTTTAGCTCATCATGAATTATTGTATCGCTTTGAATTTCCCGAACGTCCTGGCGCTTTAATGAAGTTTGTTGCATCTATAAGTCCGAATTGGAATATTAGTCTATTTCACTATCGAAATAATGGTTCAGACTATGGCAGAATTGTGGTGGGAATGCAAGTTCCGCCTCAAGAAATGGAACAATGGCAAGCGTTTCTAGATACTCTCGGTTATCGCTACTGGGATGAAAATAAAAATCCCGCTTATCAACTGTTTTTGGGGTAAGATAATCTCATTACCTGCTGAACTGAACATTATTTAAGGTTAGAATTTCAATGAACAACCCGAACAACTCGCAATGGGAATATCAACTCTTAGAAAGCTTTATGGAAATGACAAAAGCTTCCTACGGTGACTTTGATGCTATCTGAAACCTGAGTAAAGCCACCAGTGACGCTGAAAGTTTTCAAAAAATTCTTAAACATCCCTGAAACAAAATTTTTGGTTGTCACTATCAGCTTTAATATGATCTGTTTTAACTTGATAAGTTCTGTAAAAATTTTCCGAGATTGTGAATGATGACTGATAACAAAAAACTAGAAGCCTATATTCCCTATCGTCGCAGCGATATTATCGAACTTTGTCTAAAAGATGGTAAGTTAAGCCGGGAGGATACTCAAACCTTTAAAGAGTTTTGTCAAATTTTGTCGGCTTTTTATCACTTTCGTTTTCATAAAACCCTAGAAATTATCAAAGAGAACTACGCCGTTTTTAACCCCAATACTGATGTTGAACCCTTAGAAGAACCCAATTTAGATCAATATAACCAAATGCAATCTAAAGTGGTTGAGGCGTTTAACCATATTTTAGAACGAGCGAATTATGTTCGCCTGTCAAAATCAATCGTTGATAAAGCTTTGGGACAAAAGTCTTTGATTAACTTGCAAACTCATGTTGATTTTAATGACTTCGATCAATTTCTCTGCTATTATCGGGGTGATACCACAACCACAACTAAAATTAAAAAGTTATTTTTTTGGGAGGAAGAAAAAACAATTGAGATGTTTGAACGGGTTGTTTTATTAATAAAATTCAAAGGAAAAGGATATTTTCGCCGCAAAGAGTCCAACTCAAAAGCGTTAGATGAACTTAAATTTACCCCCGGAAAAATGTATGCTTACTTTTATAAAAATATTCCCAAGTTTGATATTGACTTACTGTTTCCCAATATTAAAACCAGTATGACTTGGAAAGATAGATTATTGTTTGGAGTTCCCGCAGTTGGAGCAGCAATTCCTCTCATTTTAAGAACTTTACCCAATATTTTATTACTTATTGCTGCAATTTTATTAGTTTTCAATGCTAGAGATTTAATTCAGACTTTAAATGTTGAACAAGATCAACTTCAAGATATCATGCCTGTTTTAGTGGCAACGTTATCTTTAGCCATAGCACTCGGTGGTTTTGCTTTCAAACAATATAATAATTACAAAAGCAAGAAAATCCAATTTCAAAAAGATGTCACCGATACCCTGTTTTTTAAAAACTTAGCCAATAATGATAGTGTCTTTCAGCGATTAATTGATATTGCCGAAGAAGAAGAATGCAAAGAAATTATTTTAGTTTATTATCATCTATTAACGAGTCCAAATCCTTTAAATCCAGAACAGTTGGATGCTAAAATTGAAAATTGGATGCAAGAAAAATTAGGAATTGGGATTAACTTCGACATTAATGGCCCGTTAAATAATATGCAAGAAATTCGAGGAAAAATAGAAGATAATGCGAATGAACCGGAAGTGCCATTATTGTCCTATAATCAACAAGGCTATTGTCACGTTATCCCTTTAAAACAAGCAAGAATTGTGATTGATTGGGTGTGGGATAATGCCTTTCAATATAACGGAAAAGCCTTGTAGACAAAAGACGAAACACGCATCAGGATGCCAAACGAGTATCCCAAACCGTCTCAAAAATGGGACTCATTTGTGAAAAAGTTGGGAAGTAAGAGCGTTGAATCCGAAGAAATCCTGGAATTTTGAATAATTTACCTAATTTCAAGCGTTTTCAGTCCATTTTTGTCCAAACGACAACCATCTCAGGGTAGAATATACATCGTTTATGAATTGCATTTTGCGGTTTAGCCTAGCACAGAGGACATTTTGATGCAGCAACGGAGTCACACCCCTCTTTACAAACTGGGTATTCAATCAGCCAGTTTTGAAGAAAATCACAAGCTGAAGGTTCGTCGGTATTTACTGCTTAGACCCCCTTGCTGATTCAAAATTGCAGCTAACACAGGCTGAAGCTGTCAGGTTAAACCTAACAATGTAGATTCTTTTTACTCAAGTAAAATCGGAAATTTCGTGCAATCAAATACTGTTAGTCAGGCGACTCTTACCGCCTCATCTCCCTCTACAACAGAGTTACCTTTTACTCTGCAAGATGTAAAGGCGGCTATTCCCGCCCATTGTTTTGAACCCTCAGTCTGGAAATCTTTGAGTTATTTCTTTCTCGATATTTCCATTATTGCCGGGTTGTACGTGGTCGCTTATACCCTTGATTCGTGGTTCTTTTTTCCGATTTTTTGGCTAATGCAAGGAACCATGTTTTGGGCGTTATTTGTGGTCGGACACGATTGTGGTCACGGTTCTTTTTCTAAGCAAAAATGGTTGAATAATTTGATTGGACATTTATCTCATACTCCCATTCTTGTCCCTTTTCACGCTTGGCGAATTAGTCACAGAACCCATCACGCTAATACCGGAAACATTGATAAAGATGAAAGCTGGTATCCGGTTCCTGAAAGTCAATATGATCAGATGCCTTGGTATGAAAAGCTATTGCGCTACTATATCCCATTATTGGCTTATCCGATTTATCTCTTTCATCCGGCAAATTCTCATCTTTCTCCGAATACTCGCCTATTCCGCCCCACTGAAAAATGGGATATTATCACCAGTTCAACTTGCTGGTTTTTAATGGTGGGTTTTCTCGGTTTTTTAACCTATGAATTTGGCGGGTTATTTCTGCTGAAATATTATCTCGTTCCCTATATCATCTTTGTGATGTGGTTAGATTTGGTGACTTATTTACATCACACCGAACCCGATATTCCTTGGTATCGGAACGAAGATTGGTATTTCTTGAAAGGGGCATTATCGACAATTGATCGCGACTATGGTTTTATCAATTCCATTCATCACGATATTGGTACTCATGTCGCCCATCACATTTTCTTGAATATGCCTCACTACCATTTGAAAACCGCAACCGAGGCAATTAAACCCATTTTGGGTGAATATTATCACAAGTCTGACGAATCTATTTGGAAGGGTTTTATCAACTCTTATCTGACTTGTCATTTTGTCCCGAATACGGGAAGTCCGATTTTCTATCAGTCTGGTTGGAAGTCGAAAGATTCCACAAAAACAAACAAACCTGACTAACTCTAACGTCTGATTTTTTTTCGGGGTGGGTATTAATTGCCCACCCTATTATTTTGAAAATATTTTAGGGTAAAACAAGACCATATAGTTATCTGAATTATTACCCTAAAGTGAAACGATAAGTTTTATATTCTGTCTAATCATCACTTCAAGAAGGAAGTTGATTAGGGGTTGCTGGATCACCTGGTTGATAGAATTGCGATGCAGGAAAATCTTGCACAGGCTGAGGTCAATTAATATTATTGATTGAAACTGCTAACTTCTCTGATAGCATGAGTGTCTAAAAGAAGTTTCATACTACATATATTCCTTTAAATCTTCCAAAGGTTGATCGAAATCATCCGACATAATAATTTTTCCAGCCCAACTTCCATAGCCATGATGCTTTTCAGTTTTTTCTTCCACGACTTCGGGTTGAGGTTGTGATGCTGTTTTTGCATATTTCTCTAACAAAAAGTCTATATAGTGAACAACTTCGGTTTTCAGCGAGTCGGGAAGGGCTGCAAATTTCTCTAAAATTGTTGGTTCTATCATCGGTGTAACCCTGTCAGTGTCGAAGAACTTTTAAAGATTATCATAACAACCCATTCAAACGATTTAACTTGAATACGCTAAACTTTATACAAACAGTTAGCAACCGAGGATAATATTATGGTGCGATTAAAACCTTGGCAATGGGTGATTCTAGCCTTACCTATTGCTTCTATCGTCATCTTTATCATGGTGGCTGCGGGATATCAAATTAACCAATGGGGAATTAACTGGATCTGGGGAATTGTTACCCTGATTTTTGTCGGTTGGCGCTGGTTACTGGTTCGATGGACAAAACCTGAGATCGCTCAAATCGAAGCAGTAATGGCAAAAGTTAATCAAGATCTCGAAGTCAGTTTAGATGATGCAGAAACGCCCTTAGCGGGAGATGAAGCGACCCAAAAAATTGAAACTAAATTACAAGAAATTATTGAACAAACTCGCAACGATGAACCAGTTTGGGCAGATTGGGTAACATTTTGGCAACGGTGTCAGGATGTTGTAATTACCGTTGCCAATACTTACCATCCCGAGGTTAAATATCCTCTCCTTAATATCTACATTCCGCAAGCTTATGGACTGATTCGCGGTACTGTTGATGATATGGATCGGTGGATGCAACAGTTATCTCCTGCCCTCAATCAAGTCACAGTTGGGCAAGCGTTTCAAGCCTATGAAGTTTACCAAAAATTAGAACCTTCTGCCCGCAAACTTTGGCAGGTTTGGAATTGGGCAATGTGGATTATTAATCCTGCTGCTGCTGCTGCAAAAGTTGCCAGTAAACGCTATAGCGATCAAGCTAATCAACAATTACTTGGAAACTTGGGTCAAATGTTACGAGAAGTGGCATTAAGAAACCTCTGTCGTCAAGCCATTACCCTTTATTCAGGAACTCAACTTCCGGCTGATGTTTTTGCAACAAAAACCTCAACTTTACCCCAAGCTAAAACTCAAACGATCAGAGATATTCTCGAACAAGCAGAACCGACGGAGAAAGTTGAACAAAAACCTGTTAATATTTTACTGGCTGGACGTACAGGGGCCGGAAAAAGTAGTTTAATTAATACATTATTTAAAGCCGAAAAAGCCGAAGTTGATGTTTTACCGAGTACCGATAAAATTCAAAACTATCAGTGGGAAACACCCACAGGTGAAACGTTAATTTTGTGGGATACTCCTGGGTATGAACAAATTAACCGTTCTGATTTGCGAGATTTAGTGTTAGATTTTATTAGCAAAACAGATTTATTACTGTTAGTAACCCCTGCACTTGATCCCGCCTTACAAATGGATGTAGACTTTTTGCAGGATATGAAAGCAGAAGTTGAAGATTTACGGGCGATGGTTATTGTGACGCAAGTGGATCGGTTACGCCCGGTTAGAGAATGGGAACCGCCCTATGATTGGATATTCGGAAATCGCCTAAAAGAAGTGGTAATTCGAGAAGCAACACAATACCGAAGTGAACGGTTAGGAGAAGTTTGTGATCGCGTTTTACCTGTCGTTACTGGGGATATAAACAGTAATCGCAAGGAGTGGGGAATTGATGCTTTATCAATCGCTTTAGTGGAATTAATTTCCCCCACTAAACAACTGCGATTAGCCCGATTTTTACGCAATTTAGAAGCTCGTACAGTTGCAGCTGCTCAGATTATAGATCGCTATACACTCCAGATGACAACGACTCAAGGCTTGACAGCATTAGTAAAAAGTCCGATTCTCAAATATATTGCCACAATATCAACCGGTTCCCCGGCTTTGGCTTATTTACTCGCTGAACAGATTCCGATAGAACAGTTACCTGTGGTGATTGGTAAACTGCAAATGGGATATGATTTGTTTTCTGTGTTAAATCCGGGTGAAGGTAAGAATCGTCGAAATTTTGACTTACTGACATTATGGCCGTTATTATTAGAAAATCCGGGTTCACCCGATCAAAATGCTTGGGCATTTGGTCATGGGTTGGTTGAATATTGGACTAAAGATTTAACGATTGAACAATTGCGAGAACGATTTGAGGATTATCTTCAGCAAGCACAGAGTAAAGCTTAATTTTTCTTTCCCCCTAGCAAAAAGGTGAAATTCCTAGCTGCTAGGGAGGTTGATGATCTTCCATTAACTCGTGACTTCAAAATTTGCTTCAATCACTTCATCGATTTCGTGTAACTCAGGTTCTTTATTTTCCCCAGAAAATTTAAAGGGAAGAATTGCACAACTGCAAGATTTCCACTGACTCTGAACCGGGACTTGAAACAATTGACAGAAGCCACCACGCCGCCCTTCGGGTTTATAGGCTCGGCAATTTTTACAAGTTGAAGGAAGAATTTTGGGTCTTTTCATTCAAGATCTCCGCAGAGTTTATAATTAGATTGTTTATCAAAACTTGACTCTGGCTTTGTTGCAGAATTTACAGCTTTACAATTATTGAGATATCGGGATTTTAATCTAGAATCAAAGAAAAAGTTCAGAAAAAACTAGACAAGGATAAAAAACGAACGCATCAACGGATTATCCTTGCCTCAGTCATTCAGCCTTCAAAAGTTAGGGATTGCCAAAATTTTGTGAGCCACTATAACCCGACAACTGAGCTAATTTATCTAATCGTTGCACTCCCGGATATAGTTGACCGTTCACTTCCCAGGTGGGATAACTTTCAATCTTGGCCGCTTGGCACAACTCAGGTTGAGGATTTTTTCCCTTTGGATCACACTCAATATAAGTCAGTTTTGTAACCGCTTCCTTTCCGAATAATTGCTTTTGAGTTTTACAATGACTGCACCAAAACGCCCCATACATTTTTGCTCCCGCTTGAGTTAGATGTTCAGCTAAAGCGATATTAGCGGGATTAGATGCTGTGGTCACGCCGTAAGTTTCTTGTGATCCGGCTTGAGGATTATTTAGAGGAGCATAAACCGCTAAAGTACCAATTATCGTAATCATCCCAACAATTACGCCTGTAAAGATAAGCTGACCAATATCTTCCCAAGAATGACCAACAATGGTTAACAGAAATAAACTGAGCGAACAAACCGCAGATGCGATACAATACAAACAGAGAGATTGAATTTTAAACGCCATTAGATAAATCAAATAGCTACTAAATAGCATCATGGCGACTCCCCCCATAAACATCAGCAACCAAGTCCACTGTTCAGCTTTTTGACGGAGTTCTTTTTGTGAGTCAGGATTGATTAACCAAGGTGCAACAGCCATTGTTCCCATGCCGCTATAGGCTAAAAACCCAAACAGAGCTAAAGGTAAACCAAACACGACTGCATAGGGACTCGACAGCACCTTGTCACAACCTGTTACGGGACAAGCAGCAGTTCCTCCCGTCAACTTAACAATCGTCAGATAAGCGGTAACAACAGCCCCGAAAGCGGCAATCGTGGCGATTATAAAACGAGATTTGCGTTGAATCCAAGGGGTAGAACGTTTACGAAACATAATTTGAGTTTCCTATCCTTTATTGAGCAGTGTTTTCTATTTTGATATGGTATACTGGTGATCGCTAGACTGATTAGCTGTGCTATTAGATAACAGCTTTCCTATGAAAATCATATCCCCAATTTTAACCGGTCTGATTTTAGCGATTGTCATTAGTGCGATCGCAATTATCTCAGTACAAAATGCTACTCCTATCTCCATTCAGTTTCTAACATTCCAATCCGTAAAAATTCCGGTTGGAGTTGTTTTGGCTTTTGGTGTAGCTTTCGGGTTGATTTTCACTTCTATTTTAATTCCGATCTGTCAACGAGTCAGCTTAACAGGTGAGGAAGAATAAAGATAATTGATGTCTTCCCCTAAACAACCCAACTCAAAACGCCCTGACATCGAATATTTGTCAGTGATGCTGAAAGACAACCGATAAATTATTCGCAGGCATTGATATCGTTTCGATATGCTCGAGAGCGTGAGTTTTCGCTACAGTGGTTACTTCTTCTAAGTCTCGAACTCCCCATTCAGGATGTGAGGCGCGTAGGGATTCATCGAACATGATATTACTTTCTGAAGTGTGTTTTCCACCTTGTTTGAAGGGGCCATATAGATATAAAATTCCTCCCTGGGGTAAAATTCGCCCTGCTCCAGCCATCAGTCCTAAACACGCTGACCAAGGCGCAATATGAATCATATTAATACAAACAATAGCCGTAATTGGATTATTTTCTAATTCTATTCCATCCAATTCTAGAGAGGATTCAACTGGCCAAACAGAGTCTCGCACATCTAACGCTAACGGGGGATAAAGATTCTCAGAGGGAAAATAACTTTGCCAAGCCTGAATACTTGCTCGATGGCTACTCTCAACGTCAGAAGGCAACCATTGATGGGTCTGAAGACGAGGCGCTAGAAAAATGGCGTGTTCACCCGTTCCGCTGGCAATTTCCAAGATTATACCCTTTGCAGGTAAAACTCGTTGTAACACTTCTAAAATCGGCTGACGGTTGCGTTCCGTTGCGGGTGCGTATTGTCGGACATCTGGAGATTGATTCATAAGTGAGACTCAACAAAATGTACTTAATGCAAAAGAGGGACTAACAAACTTCTGATGTAGTAGATAGAGTAGGAACAAAGTTACGTCGAGTCAAGTTGGCGAGCATTTTTGAAGTATACCTCTTATTGCTATAATTCTTTTGTAATGATGATCATTGTTCTTTCTGGTTTGAGTCTTTATACAATCATTGCCTTTGTTATCGGATTAACTTTGCTGAGGATGTTTATTCAAGATTCTACAGCTTCAATGACTGATAAAGCCTGTTGGATAGTATTAATTGGAACAGCTCTATTTTGGCTAATTGTATTGCCGATTTCGGCTAGAGAACGAATGGCAAAACAAAGCCTTAATTATTCTCACAATCCGCAGAATTTACGAAAGGATAGAATCTCTGATCAACAGCCTTGTCAGTTAGAAACACCAAAAGCTTGAAATTATTGTCATAATCAATAGAGGTTTGAAATTTCACCCGATTCTCAATTAATTTAAAGATGAGGGTGAACCGTAATCACAAACTTGTGAAAGGATATGTATAGGGGGTCATACCTGCCGTTTGATCCAAACAGGGAGAACACACCAAACAAACCATGCCACATACCATAGTTACCGATGTCTGCGAAGGCGTTGCAGATTGTGTCGCCGCTTGTCCAGTCGCTTGTATTCACGATGGCCCAGGCAAAAATGCTAAGGGTACGGACTGGTACTGGATTGATTTTGATACCTGCATAGACTGCGGGATTTGCCTAACAGTTTGCCCGGTTGAGGGTGCAATTCTCCCAGAAGAACAACCTGGGTTGCAGAAAACACCCAACTAATTGGCAATCTTAATTCACTGTATTAATTAATGGTAGGGGCGTAAACTTTGCGCCCTTATTTCATGGGTAAACTGACAACAGGTAAAACAACTTTCGAGGGAAAATTCCCCCCGCAGCGTAGAGTTAACGTGATAATTTGTGCATCCATTAAACGAGTTTGACTCGGAGGTTGACCTGTTCCTGGGTTAACGGGATAAGCCGGAAAACAAGCCCCACTTAAACTTAAACGAATAGAATTGAATTGAGAGATTTTAATACAAGTTGCTTGTAATTTAATCCTTACCGGATTTTCCAAAGCTTCAACCCGAATATAACCCTGAGAGAAGTTATAAACACAGCCATCTGTTCTGACTTCCGAAAGAACCGCACAAAGATCAAAACTGGGTGTATCCGCTTCACAATAAACCTCGACAAAAATATCACCAGCTAGATGTAAATCTGTTTCTAAAGGCGCGGAAGTATAGGTTAAAATATCACTGCGACAATCTAAAGCCGAACGTTCAAAAGCACCAGGCGGAAATGTTGCATGACCCCCCAATGTTGGAACAGGTCGCCAAGGATCGTGAATGATAATATCAAAAGCTTCGGATTGAGTAATATCCTGTTCTTCTAAGTCAAATTCTGAGATATCTTCGAGTTCTAATGAGTTAGAAACTGATAAATTATCATAGATTGGAGTTGAATCTTCCTCTACAGGTTCCATCAAAATTCCAGCATCTTCTCTAATACTCGCGAGTCCGGTACTCATCAGAAAATAGGATTGATTTTGATTAGGCCAGGAGTAAAATTCACGCCATTGATTGCTTCCCATTTCAAATAAAGCGATGGGAGATTCCTCTAAAATTTCCGTGTCTATCCCTTTTAAAAAATAATCAAACCACCGAATTTGTAACTCATCAATTGGGTTGTTTGCTTCTATTCCATAATCAATTTCACCGACTTTTCTTCCCCAGGGAAGATGCGCCCACGGCCCAATAATTAAATGCTGAGGATGTTGACTCTGATTGACTCTTTCTTGATAAAAATTCAAAGTTCCGCGAAGATAAGTGTCAAACCAACCCCCAATATGTAGCATAGGTAAGTCAACATTATCAAGATTTGGAGAGAGATTTTTCCAGAAATAATCAGCTTGGTTATGTTCAATCCAATCGTGATAAAATGAATCGGGAGCTAACTGTTTTAAAATCTCAGGACTAGCGGGGACTTGATCAAACAAGGGTAAGTTTCGAGACGCTTTAAAAAGTCTTTGATAAGCCGTTTCATCTCCTTTAATTCGAGCAGTTTCTGTGGCTAACTGTATCGCCCATCCTAAATTTGCTTGTAAACAAAATGCTCCCCCTTCATAAGCCCAGTCTGCATATAAATCATAACCAATCATCGCCGGACAAATTGTTTTTAAAGCAGTTGGACGGGTAGAAGCTGCATAAATTTGAGTCATTCCTTGATAAGAAAACCCATACATTCCGACATTTCCTGAACTTCCTGGTAAATTCGCCGCCCAATTTACACTATCTTCTCCGTCTGCAATTTCCGCAGAAAAAAGGTTAAATTCTCCTTGAGAAGTTCCCCGTCCGCGTACATCTTGAATAACAACAATATAACCCTGTTGAGCGTACCACGTTGGGTGAGCATAAACAACCGTTGAAGCAATCGTTTTTCCATAGGGTTGTCGCATTAATAAAACGGGAAATTCTCCCGGCTGTTCGGGGCGATAAATATCCGCATCCAAACGCACTCCATCCCGAGTTGTCATTGATTGAGTTTGTTTAATTATTCTCATTCAGATAAAATTGAAGTATACTAGAAAAAATGATACTGTTTAAACATAGAACATACTGATTATTATGGTACTTAATCCCGGTTTATTAGACTCTCTCCCTGCTTGGTTTGCAACGAATAATCCTGATAATGACACCCTTACAACTGAACAAGCTTCCTCCTCTACAACCGTATTAGCTTTTCAAGGCAATGATACCATTACTGGATCACAAAATGCAGATGTTGTTTATGGAGGTCAACAAAATGATGAATTATTTGGACAAGCAGGTGGGGATAGTTTATTCGGAAATAAAGATACTGATTTATTAGATGGAGGGTTGGGTGATGATGTATTATTTGGAGGAAGTGGATCGGATTTAATTGTTGGAGGAGAAGGCGTTGATATTTTAATTGGCGATCGCGATGTTGATATTTATAAAGGAGGAGAAGGTGCAGATATTTTTGTCTTGCGAACCGATCAAGCTGGACAAACTCAAGAGGTAGATTCCTTTGTCTCCTTACTCCCTGGAATTCCCGATGAAGTTGAACTTCCTGATGCAATTCTGACTGATTTTGATTCTGCAAACGATCAGATTGCACTCACAGAAGGATTAACAAAACAGGATATTACTTTTGAAACCTTTAACAGTCAAGAAACTTTTGGAGTCACTATTGACTTGATTCTTCCGATTGTTTTATCTTCCGTACCTGAAGGAGTTGAGTTTTTAGAAAAAGGAGGTATATCTTCAGAAGATCTTGATCCCGATGGGGATGGAGTTCTGACGGGAACCGCAATCAGAATTGCTGACAATAATCAGTTATTAGGATATGTTTTGAATGTAGAACCAGAAGTTTTAGGGAATTTACCGAGTGATCGGTTTGTGTCATCAGAGGGGCTGTTTTAAGCAGAAGATAAATGAATCATTGAAGTCGTAAACCCATCCACCCGAGTCAATACTTTTAGATCTTCTTCGTCTAATTCTACAGGTGTTCCCCGACGAATTAATTCTGCAAAATCTTCATTCGGAACCATAATACAGAGGGCGTATAATCGAGTTGAACCTGTATTTTCTATCATGTGTGTTCCGGTTGGGGGAACTAAAATACTATTCCCGGCTTGAATTTTGACTTGTTTTCCATCGCAACTAACAACTCCTTCTCCTTTGAGAATAAAAAACATCTCAACGGCGAGTTGATGTCGGTTGGGTGGAGTTTTTCCACCAATATCGAATATTTCTATACAAACGGTTATCGAAGCGTTAGCGACATCAGGATCGAAAACCAACGCCAAACGGTTTGTATCGTGAGGACTAATGCGATAAGCTTGATAATCGTTCGGAGATTTGACAATGGGAATCATACAGCGATCGCTCATGTTTTGTTATCCTCATCGGAGTCTGTTTCCATTGCTATTTTGACTCATTTTTTGAAAATGCGTCGCGTAGCGTGCCGTTAGGCGTATCGGCTAAATTCACTTTTTGTCTACGTTTGTCAAGATAAGTTTAGTTAACGATTCTACAAGTGACAAACTAATTCTCTATTCTTTAAGCAGAGAAAATCAAAAGTTAGAGTAATAAATGCTATACTTGCTAAATAGTAAAAATGTTCTGTCTGAATTGCTTAGGCAAAATGACTTTAAATAAATCTCCTAAAAAAATTTTACTGTTATCAGCGAATCCAAGGGATACCATTAGGCTGCGAGTAGATCAAGAATTGCGTGAAATTGAAGAAGTCTTACAGAACTCTATAAACAGAGATCGCTTTCAGCTTATCCCAAAAACAGCAGTTCGTACAAGAGATCTTCAACAGATAATGCTGCATAATCAACCACATATTGTTCACTTTTCTGGACATGGTCAGGGAAATCAAGGTTTAGTATTTGAAGATATTCAAGGAATAACAAAGATAGTCTCTACAAAAGCACTTGCAGATCTGTTTGGGTTATTTGTAAGCTCTGTAGAATGTGTAGTGCTTAATGCTTGCTATTCAGTAGAGCAAGCTAGAGCAATAGCTGACCATGTTGACTATGTAGTTGGTATGAAGCAAGAGCTTGGTGATCAAGCTGCTATTGCGTATTCACAGGGTTTTTATCGTGCTTGATTTTACGATCAGTCTTATGAGATGGCACATCAGTTTGGTCGTAACGCCATTGATATAGAGAATCTTGATGACGAAAAGACGCCAATTATAAAAAAAAAGAATTTACCTATTTAAACAAGTTAGAGCGAATCTCAGTGGAAAAACCTCAAAGTATCCATTAATTTTAACAAAACTGTTTAATAAACTACCACGACGGCTTCAGAAGTTCATAGTTATAACTGTTATTGCACTTAAGGGTATTCAAGAAATCTTACGATTTGCCTTGGTTGTCTTTTTACTATGTCTTTGTGGTTATATAACTCCAAAGCAACTTCTATTAATCTATCTTGTTCTTATTGTTGGAATTATACTATCTGCAATAAAACCCGCTATTTCATCTATCTATACAGTACCTTCCGATCGGACTGGCTTGAAGCCAGCAATGATTCTGTTCAAAAAGATTTCACAAGAAAACTTGGGAAAAGTAGAGAGTTCACCAGATGAGTCTGAATTTAATAAATTAGTAGAAACTTATAAAAAAGCATCAAAAATAATTGCCGATCAATTCTCCGATCATCCAGAAATGCTAGAGAAGTATCCAGAAATTAGTGCGGCATTTCAAATGATGAATATAGGTCTTGAAAAAGTTAATGATTATTGGCAATTTGTTGAACAAGAGCGAAAAAAGCGTAATTTGAAGAATGGTGTACCTCCTATTAACTCAACTAATTGTCCACCCAAATATCCTATTCGAGCAACCGATCATATGAAAAATGCAGAATTTAACGGTAGATACTATTTTCCAGATGAACGGCGAGGATTAAAAGAGGTTTACTGGTGCTTCGCGAGTCCTCAAGAAGCCGAAAATGATAAATTTAAACGTCCAGATAAAAAACCACCAAAACAATAACCGAGCAGTTGAGTTAAAAATTTACCGTAAAGAAACATCTTCATAAACAGCAGCAAGAGAACAAGAGAAATTAATGCTCGTTAACTCCAATTCTTGATCACCTCGATAACTATAAAGCTCCCATCTTCCTTGTATATTACGTCGAAAACAATCAACACGCTGACGATTTTGACTAATTAAAACATATTCTTGTAGAGTTTCCAATTCTTGATAATCACTAAATTTATCACCTCGATCAAAGCCTTCTGTAGAAACTGAAAGAACTTCAATAATCAAACAAGGATAACGTTTGAAGTATTCAAAATTTGCATCTCTCGGATCGCAAGTCACCATCAAATCTGGATAATAGAAAATATTTAGAGTTTCAATGCGGGCTTTCATATCCGCAATATAAACCCGACATCCACTTCCGCGAATATGATTTCTTAATAAAGTCAGTAAATTTGCAGTAATCGTAACGTGGGCATCACTCGCCCCCGCCATTGCATAAATTTTTCCTTGAATATATTCATGTTTTATCGGGCTACTTTTTTCAGTTTCTAGGTATTCTTCGGGTGAAAAATAGGGATGAGATTGGCTAAAATTCATAATAATTATCTGTTAACTCTGAATCCCTTTAAACCGCTCTTTTGCTTCCTTAAACGCCTCATTCATCACCGACTGAATCTTCTGCGGATCGGGTTTCTTTCCCCCCATTAAATCCCCAAAATAAACACAAGCCCCTTCACCCAACGCCCAAGTATAAGCCGCCGCCCAAGACGCCGCAATCACACTCCCAAAACCGGGTATAAATTTCACCAACTCCCGCCCCACCGCTTGGGCGAGAAAACCGCCTGCGATCGCACTGACAACGCCCCCCGCCTGGGAAGGATTGAGGGTTTGCCCGTATAACTGCCCTAATAACCCCACCATTGACACTTGTAACGTCGTTAACACAGGCATTGTCGCAAAGGGTAGGGGAACCGCAGCCACCGTTGCTGTAATCACTGTAAACGCCAAAATATAACGCCGCCCGACATCCCGATAGAGGTTTCCCAGTTGTTGACTGGCTTGTTCATCGAGTAACTGATGAATGGTGCGGGCTTCGGCTTCGGGGAGTAAATCAGCTAAAGTATCTCTAAACGCTTCTAAACCATAAAATACAGGGTTGTAACCGTCTTCTTCTAAGGTAAAATCAATCATCACCGCGCGATCGCATAACCCTTTAAACCCCTCTTCTATCGCCTCAAAAGCCCGATTAACGGCTTCAAAATCGGGGGGATAGTCTGGATGATCTTCAACCTCTGGCGGATAAATTTCATGTAGACAAGTTACCACTAATAAGCAAGGAAGATGCGGATATTCTTGACGGAGTTGAGTTGCAATGGTTTTCAGTGTATCTGTCGCAAAATCATTAATCTTAACAGTCCAAATCAAAACTCTAGCACGATTATTCTCTATTTTTAAATCACCGACTAACTCTGCAATAATTTTCTCTGTTTCTTGGTTAACATCCCCCAAACCGACTGTATCGGTAAAAATCAATAACGGTAAATCATCTGAGGGATAGGCGTAACGTTCTGTGTGTTGCGTATGAGGGCGAAATCCCTGTCCAATAATTTCTGCTGAAACGCCTGTTAATCCCCGTACAATTGAACTTTTTCCCGCTTGCGGTTTTCCAATTAATAATGCTTCAGTTGTGGGAAGTTCGGCGCGAACCTGTTCTAAAATTGTAGCAACTTCTGATTCGGGAACCGTTAACCATCCAATCGCCGTTTTTTTAACTTGTTCTATTCCGGTTGTCGTATTCTTCCAAATATCCGCAATCAGATTTTTCCTAACATTTTTTTCCGTCTCAGTCGTCTTCCCTGGGGAGGATTCGTTAGACTGCTGAGAATTGGGGGACGGGGTGTTAGTATCCTGTGGCTCAGTCATTGGGAGCAAAATAGTAGAGGGTTAAAATTTAGAATACACAGATATTATCAAGAGGGTAAGATTCAGAAGACTTACTTATTATACAGCAGTTTGAGATCAGTTGAAACTCTGCTGAGGTTAACAACCTGTTTAATTCATCCTGGTTTCGTTACAGAATTTAAGACTAAAAACGCTAAAAAATTGATATAAATTTATAATTTCTCCTCAATCTAAAAATTCCGTCTTCTTTCTGAATATCACTTTATTTTAAAGACAATAAATTTTTTCAAAGATTCCGTAACCTTACTGAGGTCAAAGTCTTGTTTAGAGTTTAATATTGTATTATAGTTACACCTTTCAGGAGGTCAACATGACTGGCTTAGAATTGGGTATCTTTGTGATTAGTCCTCTAGTTTTCCTGGGATTAGCGATTTTATTTGCGTCTTAATCTAAAAAGATGTAAAACAAGCGATCACAAATTTTTTGATCATCCTATCGTTAATTGCATCCGATACAAACAGAGGAGGGTTCGCTGATTATAGGGGTTTTCAGTTAGATAAAATACTGTTTTTGAGAATAAAAGCCCGATTTCCTTGAGAAACACCGGGCTTTAAAAATGAAGCCTAATTTTGACTTTTAGAGACAAAGTTTAAAAAACTTAAACCTGCGCTTCTTCGGCGACTAACTTATCCCAACCCAAATCTTTGAGGTTGTTATTACGGCGTAGAGGACGAGTCACTAACTCTAGAATATCTCGCGCATTAGTAAAGCCATGAATTTGAGCAAAAGTAAACTCAACAGACCATTTTGTATTAATTCCTCGGGCTTCTAAAGGATTCGCATGAGCCATCCCTGTAATTACTAAATCCGGTTTAATTTCATGGATGCGTTGAAGTTGGTTGTAATTATCGGGTTTTTCAATAATTCTCGGAACAGAAACCCCCATTTCATGGCAAGTCTTTTCTAAGAAATCCAACTCCGCTTTTTGATAGCGCTTATCCATGTAAGGAATGCCAATTTCAGGACAAGTCATTCCGCAGCGAATTAGGAAACGCGCCAGAGAAATTTCTAACAAATTATCTCCCATGAAGAACACAGACTTACCGCGAATAAGCTGAAGATAATCTTCAAGATTTTGCCAAATTTGGGCTTCTCGTTCATCTAAACCTTTGGGTTCAATTCCAAATACAGAGCAAATTTTTTCAATCCAAGCGCGAGTTCCATCGGGGCCAATTGGGAACGGTGCGCCAATTAATTTACATTTGCGACGCCGCATTAATGCGCTTGCGGTGCGAGAGAGAAAAGGATTAACGCCACTAACATAATATCCTTCTTCTAAAATCGGAAGTTCAGTATAACGTTTAGCCGGAAGCCAACCCGAAACTTGAATTCCTTGTTTTTTCAATTCAAGGGTTAGATTTGTCACCACCGGATCGGGGAGAGAACCAAACAAAACTAAAGGCGGATGATCCACAAATACCGACTCAGCTTGATCCGTGTCCTCTTTTTTCTGACCAAAATTAAGCAGTTTTTGAATTGGGTTACGTTCGTCTTTTTCAGATTCAATTATCTTATTTGGACAACGAGCCGCCATCGCTGCTAAGACGGTATCTTCCCCTTGAGTAAACGCATAATCTAAGCCATTTGCACGAGCGACAACAATCGGAATGCCGATTTCTCCTTCTAATTTTGGGGCTAACCCTTCCAAATCCATTTTAATAATTTCAGTGGTACAGGTGCCGATCCAAACGATCACACTGGGGTTACGATCGCGTTTAATTTGTAAGCATAACCGCTTCAATTCTTCATAGTCATTGAGTTGGGCAGAAATATCCCCTTCCTCTAATTCTGCCATTGCATAACGAGGTTCTGCAAAAATCATCACCCCCATTGCATTTTGCAGAAAATAACCACAGGTTTTTGTTCCAATGACTAAGAAGAAACTATCTTCAATTTTTTGATACAGCCAAGCAACACAACTAATCGGACAAAAAGTGTGATAATTGCCAGTTTCGCATTCAAAGGTTAAAGCTTCAGGTTGTTCAGCAACAGTCATAAATTTTCCTCTCAATTCTTACAATTTTGCAAATACTTTTGGTGTGCTTTCGGTCGAAAGTTCAAATATTCAACGACATCGTATCGGACTTAAATCTTAGTCTGAACTTTAGGCTATTCAGGATAATTTTGCATAAACTATCCTCTGATCTTGGAACCCGTTGATCCAAAACCTCAAGTTTTATTTCAATCCGTTTTCAGGGTAGGTAGAGACGCACCCATCGCACATCTCTACATCTAGATGGGAAGATTATTTAAAGTCAGACAGAGCAATATCATCATCCTCATCCGACTCTGTTAGCCCTTCTAGATCAAGATCATCAAAATCTCCATCGCCAGAAGTCACTTCTCCCAAATCATCCAAACTGAGATCATCTAAATCACCCGAGTCTGACAAACTCCCAAACTCATCATCATCGCCGAGATCATCGAGTCCCAAATCATCCATGTCATCAGAAGAAAAGTCACCTTCAGCGAGTTCGTTGTCTGTTCCGAGATCACCGAGTTCAAGATCTCCCATATCGTCGGTTGAGGTATCGATTTGTAGATCGTCCTCTCCCAAATCATCCAGTCCGAGATCGCCTAACTCATCATCTGACTCTAGAGAGACTTCCTGATCTAAACCGAGATCCTGATCAGCATCCATATCCAAGCCCAGATCGTCATCGGTAGACAATTCATTATCCGACTCTAGATCCATGTCCATGTTTCCCAGACCTAGTTCAACGTCTGACTCTAGACTAATGTCTACTTCCTCCTCTAAACCGAGATCGTCATCGGAGTCCATATCCAAACCCAGATCGTCATCGGAGTCCATGTCCAAACCCAGATCGTCATCGGTAGACAATTCATTATCCGATTCTAGATCCATGTCCATGTCTCCTAGACCCAGTTCAACGCCTGACTCTAAACTGACTTCCATCTCCTCCTCTAGACTGATGTCTTCATCAGTCCCCATTTCTAGACTAATGTCTTCATCGTCTCCCATATCAAAACTGAGAGCTTCATTAGAACCCAGATCTTGATCGGAGTCGAGATCAATATCCATATCCATCTCTGAGACGGCTTCTGTGTCATCCCAAGCATCGGCGATCGCCATACCTGCGCCCATTGCGGCGGCTGTACCTGCGGCGGCGGCAGCCATTCCCCCGAAATTAGACTGGGACTCCTCAGCAGGGGGAGAATCGATTTCTGGGGCGGTTTGAAACTCAGTTGGATCTTCGACTGGGGAGGGTGGATGATATCCCGGTGCAGACTCGACAGGAGGTTGCTGATAACTCGGTGCAGCCTGTACAGGTGCGGTTTCCCCGACAGGTTGGTCACTCAAACCCAAAGCCAGATCAGGATCGAAATTTAACCCCAACACTTGGATTAATTTCTCGGGATCGGGATTGAGTGTGGAAAAAGGTAGCATAAACTGCGATACCTCTGGATCAAGAGCATTAATTACTCCTAAAATGAGGCTAGAGGGAGGTCTTCGACCGCCATCTGGAGTTTTCACTGAACTGAGTTGCATTTGTAAGAGTAACCAGTCTCTATTGGTTTGATAATAATGCAACCATTTATCTCGGAGATTAGCAGTAAAATCTTTAAAGAAAGCCATAACCTCTATTCCTCATCCTGAGCCGCTAGACTTATTAAACCATCATAAGATCTAGCTCCAATTCCTTATTTTGCACAGGGGGTTGGCTCGGATTCAGGTAAAAATCAGAAAGTAATGAAAATAATTCCCGATCGGGTACGTCTTGGGGAACAACGCCTTCGGGTTCGGAGAGAATCTGGTCGGCGATGTTCAGGTAATAATCGCACACATAGCTGAGAGTTGGATCGGTTTCTGCCATTTCAAATAGGGTTTTTCCTTTAACCCGAGAGACTCGAATATCTTCAATTAAAGGCAAGATTTCTAATACAGGCATGGGAACCGAGTCAATATACTTATCAATAAGATCCCGTTTGGAAGTGCGGTTGCCAATTAATCCAGCTAGACGTAGGGGGTGAGTCCGTGCTTTTTCCCGTACAGAAGCCGCAATGCGGTTCGCTGCAAATAAGGCATCAAAGCCGTTATCTGTGACTATCATACAATAATCTGAGTAGTTCAGCGGTGCTGCAAAACCTCCACAAACCACGTCACCGAGAACGTCAAACAGAATGACATCGTATTCGTCGAAGGCGTTGAGTTCTTTTAGCAGTTTAACGGTTTCACCCACTACATAACCGCCACAGCCTGCACCCGCCGGAGGGCCACCTGCTTCTACGCAGTCCACTCCGCCATAGCCTTTGTCAGACGTCAGCTCTTCCGATCTCAGATGTCTTCATAGTGATAGTCCTTTTCTTGCAGGGTATCAATAATTGTCGGAATTAAAAATCCGGTTAGGGTGAAGGTGCTGTCGTGTTTGGGGTCACAACCAATTTGCAACACTTTCTTTCCCCGTTTGGCAAGCGCAACCGAAATATTACAGCTTGTTGTTGATTTTCCAATTCCACCCTTTCCATATACTGACAGTTTCACGCTGGTTCTCCTTTATCAAGTGTTTATCAAAAATAATGGCGATCGCTTTTGGCGGCGATGGGGGATAAGTTCCCTTCAGTTCTTTTCCGTGATTGCACTCATTATTGTCTAACTCTTACACAAAAGAAAGGGCGGGCAATGATGAATCACGCTGTAATTTTATCTCACAGCTTTTATAAAGTTCCTAAATCTTTGCCATTCCTTCTCATCGATTCCTAATCTGATATTCCAGTTTTTAGTAAAATTTATGGTTTTTTATAATAAAAAGAGTTACAATAAACAAAAATAGGGATTTGAAGTCGATCCAAACCGATAACCCAACCAACTGACCCACCGGTTTGTCAGTGATAACACTGCGATCGCAGGTTGTTAAAGTCCCGGAAAATCAAGTATTGAGGATTCTTCGCCTCCCCAAATCAACATCTCGGACAATTTTGTTAACTTTAATGAATTT
>NZ_AUZM01000045.1 GCF_000478195.2 Lyngbya aestuarii BL J
GGGTCGATCAAAATCAAGATCCAAACGCCGAACCTGACAGACGCCAAATTATTTGGTACGAACTAGCCCCCAATAGCACTAACACAAACGTTAACTTAGCCCCCGAGCTAGCCGTACCTACCATTAACGGTCCGGCGATGGAAACGGCTTTGTTTAGTGAATTTATTAACCGGGGTACAGATAATATTTTCGCAAATCAAGGCAATCAGGATGGAAATGTCAATAATATTGAACGGGTTGACTATATTTCTACATCAGGTTTACCGTTTCCTCAAAATCAAGAGGATCTAGATGGTATTGGTTTCCTTATTTTAGAGCGGGGAGGTAATGATCCGTTCAAAATAGCAGCGATTACTGCCATTGACGAGCAAGGGAATCCGACTGCATATGGGGATTTGCTCTCTTTTCCCAATAATGGTGCTGATTGGGGTATATCTGATACTAGATTTAGAGTGGTCGTTCTGCGTCAAGAAGAAGGTGAAGAAGATCTTGCCCCGACAATAGTACCCCGACTAAATGACCCGGACGCCAACATTCAAAATATTGCGGGTATTTTTGTTAGCTACGAAGATTTATTGGGTGCTAATCCTACGAGTGAGGCGTTTTTTGGGTATTCTCTGTTTCCGCCGGATATTGACGCAACAAACGACTTAGTTGGACTGAGTGACTTTCCTCTAGACACCTCCGATCAACAAGGCGATGAGGCTCGGCGAGGAGGTCTAGATTTGGTGGGAGGGGGTGTTGTTTATCGAGCATCGGGGGTTAATGTTCCCCCGGAAGCTGCCGATGACACCGCAACAATAAATTCGGGAGAGACAGAAGTTTCTATTCCGGTTTTAGATAATGACATTGACCGCGATGATAGCCCAGATCCATTAAGTATTGTTTCTGGTGATATTACAGATCCAGATAACGGTACTGCGGTTCTCAACAATAACGGTACACCCGATGACACGACCGATGATGTCATTGACTATACGCCCAATCCAGGATTTAGTGGCACTGATACTTTTGAATACACCATTACTGATGGTGCTGATACTGCCACTGCAACGGTAACTGTTACCGTTAATGCTGTACCCAACGTTCCTCCAAATGCGGTAGATGATCCGGCTACAACTGATGCCGCAACACTGGTTTCTGTCGATGTTCTAGCTAACGACTCCGACCCAGATGACGGCCCAGACCCCTTAAGTATTGCTGATATTACAGATCCAGATAACGGTACTGCGGTTCTCAACAATAACGGTACACCCGCAGACACGACCGATGATTTAGTTGACTATACACCCAATGAAGGGTTTAGTGGTACTGAGACTTTTGAATACACCACTACCGACGGTGAGGATACCGATACAGCAACAGTTACAGTTACCGTTAATCCTCCACCTTCCCAACCCGTAAGCGGTACGATCTTTATCGACAACAACCTCAATAATACCCTTGACCTCGATGAGGGATTGGGTAATATTACCGTTAACTTAGTTGATGGTGATGGCAATGTTGTCGCAACCATCGAAACTGATACCGATGGAAATTACCAATTTAATGATGTTGTTCCGGGTGACTACACCGTTGAAGTTGATACTGAAGATCCAGATCTTCGTGAAGGCGCAACCCTAGAAACAGCTAGCACTCCTGTCACTGTTGCAGACCAACCCATAACAGATATTAACTTTGGTTTCCTCCCGGCTAATGAACCTCCGGTTGCGGGGGATGTAACTGCTGAAACCCGGTTCAACTCTCCAACTGATCCCTTTCCTCTCGATATTACCGATCCCGATAACAACGAAGATTTAACCACCATTGACCTTGACCCGACAACTCCAGAATTTGAAACCACTCGGGAAGTTCCAGACCAAGGAACATTTACAGTTGAAATTGTTGAGAACGAACCTCTTGTTACCTTTACACCCGCCCAAGGATTTTTGGGTTCAGCAGACCCAGTAGAAATCAACTACACAGTCCAAGATACTCGCGGTACAATTTCAGAACCTGCGGGTACAATTTCAGTTACCGTTAACCCCAATCAACCCCCTGTCGCTAACAACGTTCAAAGTGGCCAGATTTTAAACGTTAGCTCGATTCCTCTGCCCCTGTCTCCAGCAGATTTCAATGATCCTGACGGTACGGTAGAGATTGTCAGCCTAACACTACCCCCTTCTGAACAAGGATTTTTGTTGTTGGATGGTGTAGCAGTTACAGATGCAACTCAGGTAGAAAATTTAACTCCCGATCAACTTGAGAACCTGACCTTCAAGCCGAATCTGAGCTTTAGCGGAAATACTGTTTTCACCTATACCGTTACTGACAATGATCAGGCAATCTCCAATGTTGCAAATATAACCATTCCGGTTATTCCCTTATCTGTTCCGAGTTTTCCCCAAACTCCCGATCCGATTACAAATTTACCTCCAGAAGCCCAAGACCTAACCGAAACTATTACCAATGATGGTACAACTGCTGAGATCCCTCAACTCCCGGCTATTGATCCTGATGGGACTGTTGAATCTTTTAATATCGTTGAACTTCCCTCCAATGGAACCTTATTTCTCGATGGTGAAGAAGTTACTGACCTCGATCAAGTTCAAAACCTCACCCCCGAACAAGCTGGACAACTGGGTTTTCAACCTGATCCGAACTTTATTGGCGAAACTAGCTTCACGTTCACAGCAACAGATAATGAGGGTGCGCTTTCCAATGTAGGAACGGTACAGTTTATCGTTGAAGAAGATGCGGTCTTTCCACCCAATGAACCCGTTGATGATGGCGGTTGTGACTGTCCTCCATTACCCGAATTTGGGGCGCTTGATTTCCCAGACCGTCCCGATGCGGTTCCCAATCCTTCAGACATGGATCAGCCGATTATTGGTTCACAAGCCGATGAAATTTTCCGAGGAACCGTGATCGATGACACGCTTTTTCCTGTCAGTGAAAATGCTGTGATTGTTGGCGATCAGGGAAATGATACGGTTTTTGGAAGTGATAGCGATCAACTGATTTTTGGCGATCAGGGAAATGATTCTCTATTTGGAGAACAGGGTAACGATACGATTATCGGTACTGATGGTTCTGGTATTTCTGTTGGAGATGTCATTGAACAAGATATTATTTATGGCAACGAGGGTAACGATTTACTCCAAGGTGGCCCTGGAAATGACACGATCTTCAGTGGAGAACAGGATGATTTCACTTACGGGGGTCAAGATCGCGATATCATCTTGGGAGATTTAGGCAATGATACCCTCTACGGCGATCAGGGTGATGACTCAATGTTGGGTGACACCGTAGATGAAGATGAGATTGAACCGTCACGGGGTCTTGATGGGGTAATTGACTTGATGTGGGGCGGTGCTGGCGATGACTCAATGAATGGGGGTCGCGGTAATGATACCCTCGGTGGAGGTGTTGGAAATGATGACGTTCGTGGGGGGAAAGAAGACGATCTCGTTTACGGTGAAGTTGGAAATGACCTGCTTTACGGCGATTTAGGCAATGACCAGGTTTGTGGGGATGAGGGTAATGATACTCTCTTTGGGGATATCAACGACAATGAAACGTTTAGTGATACTCCCGGAGAAGATACGCTGTGTGGTGGGAGTGGCAACGATATTCTCTATGGAAATCAAGACCAAGATCGCCTCTGTGGAGGAACCGATAACGATACCCTCTATGGCGGTTTAGAAGAAGATACGCTTTACGGAGAACAGGGAGATGACTGGTTGATTGGGGATGAAGCTGATGATCTCCTGTTTGGAGGAAGTGGCCGCGATCGCTTTGTTCTTTTCTCTGATGAGGGTATTGATACGATTGGTGATTTCCAACTGGGTACTGATTTCATCGCTTTGGGTGGCGGTTTAACTTTTGAGGATTTAACGTTCTCTCAAGATGGCACCTCGACGATTATTAGTCTCGATGATCAACAGTTAGCAATTCTCAATACTGTACAAACGAGTGCTTTAACTGAAAGTAGTTTTACTACATTCGTTAGCTAACCTGCTATCCTAGCAACAGCGATCGCTCACGTTGGTTAGAATAATTGACTCAGAGCGATCGCTGTTTTCCTCTCTTTAATATTGACGAGGTATCTGCTGTGACTCGACCTCCATATTCGCAGAAGCAAGTTTATTCCTACATTTTTGCGATTATTACAACGATTACGTTATTAGTCTGGATTCTCAGAGGTCTAGAGGTCTTGGCTTTTTTACCGGGGGTTGTGATTTGGATACTACTGATGTTATCGATCGCAATGGGAGTTCTCCGTCAGGTCAGCCGATAGGAAAATGCCATGATCGGCTAATCTACCAAGATATAGATGAACATTGACTCTTTGCGATAGTATTATAGTTATAGGTAATATTGAAATCTATCCTCAGAGGTGAGGTATTATCGCCTAAAATTTAATAATAACTGCTCTGGGGTCAATATCGACGATTGGAGGAAAACTTCTCAATCCCCGTTGACCAGACTATGAATGTACTCTGAGGGATAAAAGATTGGAAGCTAATCTTCTCTGAGATGATCAGATTGGTATTTGACTTGACCCCGCAGAAAAACCTAACTTCTGACTCAAAGTTGTTTGGGTGTAAATCAGGTAACAAGTTGTCAGCTATTACTAATAAAAGTAATGAAGTCAATAGAACTCATCAATGCCTTCGCTATTCTTGAAAAGGGTTTAGAAGTTCTAAGTATTGAGTAGAACAAGGGTTAGGGAATGCTGACCCAGAAAACAGTACCCAAGGGCTGAAGCGAAACAATAGAAGAACTGGGAACGCTTAAAGAGAGTTCCACTGGTGTAGATCAAGGAAAACTTGATGTAATCAGTGATGTCCACGAATCAAGCACAACAATCTTTCGTTTCTAGCAGGGAAAGTTTGTCAAAATTGTGGACTCATTGACCTGATAGTTGTAGTTTCCGGTATAATCAGCTTCTTGAAGCCCATCTTGAAATTGTTTCTGGACTCGCTGAAGTTAGTTCAAGAGTGAGATGATCAGTTTTCCAGATCGACGACGAAGGAATGACTCAGCTTTTTAGAGAACAGAAACATTTCTACTTAACTTCGCTATAAAACTCAAACAGGAACCCACAACCGTAGGTTCTAAAAAGACTTGAGTCAACAATTAAGTGTAGTTTTAGAAGAGAAAGGAGAAACAATGACCCAAGTGATCCTGGGTGAAAATGAACAACTCGAATCAGCACTACGTCGCTTTAAGCGTGAAGTTTCAAAAGCGGGTATCTTAGCAGACGTAAGAAAGAAGCGTCACTTTGAAACCCCTCCCGAAAAGCGTAAACGTAAAGCCATTGCTAACCAGCGTCAGAGACGGGCTATGCGTAAAAAGAGGGCGTTTTAAAGAGATCACAACTGAATAATTTTTAGTTTTTCTGATCCCCTTGTTATTCTGCTAGAGAAGATGAGGGGTAGTTTGTTGTTTGTCCCTAAAAATCGGGGACTTCGGAGTGATCCACGGGAGAAGAACTCATCTCAGAAGAACTTGCAGGAGTTGGACTTCCCATTGTTGCGGGTTGAGAAGGGATAGATGCAATAATCGCATCCAACACCTTACCAACAGGAATAATTTGCATCCCTAAATCCGCTGGATTTTGACCTTTCGGAATAATCGCCCGTTTAAAGCCTAATTTCGCGGCTTCTCGTAGACGTAACTCCAATTGAGAAACAGGTCGAACTTGACCTCCTAATCCCACTTCTCCGAGTAAAATGGTTCGGGGATCAACCATGCGATCGCGAAAACTCGCTACAATGGCGATCGCAATTCCCAAGTCTGCTGCGGGTTCTTCGACTTTCAAGCCTCCGACTGAAGCCACATAAGCATCTAACTTCGACAAAGGAATTCCAACCCGTTTCTCCAAAACCGCTAAAATTTGTAGTAAACGACTACTATCAACCCCAGTCGCCGCCCGACGTGCAGACCCAAAACTGGCTGGACTCACCAACGCTTGTAACTCCACGACAATTGGACGAGTCCCCTCCATTGAGACAACAGTAGAGGTTCCGGGTGCAAATTCTTCTCGATTTCCTAAGAATAATTCCGATGGGTTAAGAACTTCCATTAACCCATCGGCAACCATTTCAAAAACCCCGATTTCGTGAGTCGCTCCAAAGCGATTTTTCATTGAACGAAGTAAGCGATGAGAGGCAAATCTATCCCCCTCAAAATACAAGACTGTATCGACTAAATGTTCTAAAACTCTCGGCCCTGCTAATGCCCCATCTTTGGTCACATGACCGACAACAAATAAGGTAATATTCTCTCGTTTGGCAACTTGCATCAAAGCTGAAGTACATTCTCGAACTTGAGCAACAGAACCGGGTGCAGAAGTTAAACTGGAAAAGAATATCGTTTGAATACTATCAATAATTGCTAATTGAGGTTTAAGAGATTCTAATTCTCTCAAAATCATTTCTAAATCTGTTTCAGGAAGAAGATATAATTCTGGTTCTGTTTCTTCTTGTTTCTCAGGAGAGGAATGACCCTGATTTCCATTTGTTTTTTCAGGTTTTTCAGGCGGAGAGGAGCGCATTTTGGATTTCTGAGACTTTAATTCTTCTGTAAACGGATCACCTTCACGATCAGGGTTTGGCAAGGAAGATTCTTGCAGTTCCGAGTCGCCATTGTAAAAGTCTACATCTTCGGGTTTAGGCCCGACTCCCAAACGTTGCGATCGCAATTTCACCTGTTGTCCAGATTCTTCGGCAGAAACATACAAAACCCGAGTTCTTTGAGACAGAGTATTCGCTACCTGTAACAGTAAAGTTGATTTTCCAATTCCCGGTTCTCCCCCAATTAAAACTAAAGAACCCGGTACAATTCCGCCCCCTAAGACCCGATCCAGTTCTCCATATCCCGAAGACATTCTAGACTGAGTTTGATCCGCAATTTGAGAGAGTTTAAAAGAAGATCGAGGTTGTCCTTTCGAGGACGAATTCACAGAAGTGGCATCTTGATCTTCGTTTAAGCTACTCCAACTAAATCGCTGTAGAGAAGGTGAAGTTTGGGTTTCAATTTGTTCTTCTAAAGAGTTCCAAGCGTGACAACTCGGACATCTGCCAAAATATTGAGGAAATTCGGCTCCACATTCGTGACAAACATATTGAATTCGCTGCTTTGGCATTGCTTAAAATCAATTGATGTAGACAGGTTGAACGTTCAAGTTTAAAATGGACTCGATCTTCACACAATCGCAAATCAATCAGACGGGGGCTATTTGTGAAGTCCATTAATCGAGACTGAAAAGCAATAACTCCTGCTCAAAGCTGAGTTCAAGGATAAAAAGAATCTAAAGTTCTCGTCGCTTCTAATTTTACCGGGAAATCCAACTCTCTAGTTATTTGTTCCTAGACTCGATGAGCAGATGGGGTTTGTGCTGGCTATACCCTTAAGCTAAGTTACACTGAGAGAATTCTTGCAGGTTCTATTAATGATAGGGTAAAAAAATCAACATATTTGTCAAACAAAGTGTGATTACACGACAATCTACTCTGTTGTAGACTTGAGTTTCCGTTTTCACGGTGAGCGAGTCTGGGTAGGGTTCTATCAAAAAAGCCGCTGAATGTAACAAAGGGATTGGTGAAGTCAATTGGAAAATCATAAAGAAAAAATACTGGTTGTTGATGATGAAGCAAGTATCCGTCGGATTCTAGAGACTCGTCTCTCGATGATTGGTTATGATGTGGTGACTGCCGCTGATGGAGAAGAAGCTTTAGAGACTTTTCGCAAAACAGAACCCGATTTGGTGGTTTTGGATGTGATGATGCCTAAACTAGATGGTTATGGGGTCTGTCAAGAGTTACGAAAAGAATCGGATATTCCCATCATTATGCTAACGGCTTTGGGAGATGTCGCGGATCGGATTACGGGACTTGAATTAGGGGCTGATGATTATGTTGTCAAACCCTTTTCTCCGAAAGAACTAGAGGCGAGAATTCGCTCGGTATTACGTCGGATTGACAAAGATGGGGCTTCTGGGATTCCCAGTTCAGGAGTCATCCAAGTTACCACGATTAGAATTGACACGAACAAACGTCAAGTCTACAAGGGCGATGAACGGATTCGTCTGACGGGAATGGAGTTTAGTCTTTTGGAGTTGTTGGTTAGTCGTTCGGGTGAACCGTTTTCCCGCTCGGAAATTTTACAGGAAGTTTGGGGATATACCCCTGAACGTCATGTCGATACGCGGGTTGTGGATGTTCACATCTCTCGCTTGAGAGCCAAATTAGAAGAAGACCCCAGTAATCCCGAATTGATTCTGACTGCACGAGGTACGGGTTATCTGTTTCAACGTATTATAGAACCAGGAGAAGTCGGATAATCATAGATTGAACCGCAGGATATCGGAGAAATTTCTGGCTCAACTATCGATTAATGGGATTCTTCTGTGTTACTGATCACGGAAAAGATGGCTAAATCTGACCCCAATCGAGTGTTAAGACTTCTGCCGATAGTCGCGGGCGGATTGGGAGGGACGTTGTTGTTGGTGAATCGTATTCTCACCCCGCAGATATTGGCCTCACAAGCGCGTTCTGATGCATTAGGAGTTATTTTGAGTGCCGTCCTGATTTTGACGGGCTTACTGTGGCAACAAGTTCAACCCAAACCTCCCGATACTGTTGATTTGATTGGGGAAACTGGATTTGAGTTTCAACCTGATTTGTCTGATGTGGTGAAAACGGAATTGGCTTGGGCTACTCATCTGCTATTAACGAATACGGTCACTCGCTCAGTTGTTGTTTATTATCAAGGTCAAGTCTTGCTGCGACGGGGGGTTTTGGGCAAAAATCCCCAAGTTCAACCGGGGGCTATTGTGCAACGAGTTTTAAAAACACAAAAGCCTATTTATTTGGTGAAACTTGATCTTTATCCCGGACGAATTGAGTTTGATTATTTACCGGAAAATACGCAAGGAGTTATTTGTCAACCGTTAGGTGATCAAGGGGTTTTAATCTTGGGGGCGAATGCACCTCGGAGTTATACCCAACAAGATGAAAATTGGGTTGAAGGAATTGCAGATAAACTGGAAAATACCCTCGGTCAATCCTTGACTAAAAAGTAATTATTGAAATTTTAGACTTTAACCCCAATGTTAGTTTTATACTGTATTTTGGTTCTCGTGATGCTGGTCGGGATTATTGGTGCAGTGGTTCCAGCGATTCCTGGTTCTAGCTTGATTTTAGGTGCAATTTTAGTTTGGGGTGTGGTGAATGGGTTTACAGAAATCGGTTGGGCGTTAGGAACTGCGATTGCTGTATTATTATTGAGTGTTGGGGTGGATTTTCTCAGCGCTTATCTCGGCGCCCAACAAGCTGGTGCAAGCCGTTGGGGACAAATTGGGGCGATCATTGGCTTTATTGTCGGATTTTTTGGGCTTTTACCTGCTTTACCCTTGGGTGGCCCTCTTTTAGGGATAATCGTTGGGCCGTTATTGGGGGCGATGATTGGTGAGTTTCTCTATCGCAAAGACTTAGAATTTAACGCTAGAATTAAGCTGGCATTTCGGGCTGCAATTGGTATTGTTGTCGGAACGCTGGTGGGTAATCTAATTCAAGGAATTTTAGCGCTGGCTTGTGTGATTGTTTTTTTAGTCACAACCTGGCCGTTCTAACGGTGTTCTCAACACTTGAAGGCTCAGAATAATTAACTTTAGATTAAGTCAAACTTTGTCGTTTAATGGATATTGTTGTAGAATCAACAGAGGCTTTTAAACAAGACCTCACCGCTTTTAGTGAGTCAGAACAATCAGTCATTCTTGAACAAATTCAGCAAGGTATACCTCTATGTTTTGAAGACCAAACTTTTAAAAAAAGACGTCTTCATCAATTTTATACCTTTAATCTTCCTCATGGTTCGGGTTCCTCTCTCTATTCTTTTATTGTAAATTATCGAATTCGAGTCGTTTTAACCTGGGATGATGATCCGATTTTTGAGCGAACCCTAATCACCTTATTTCGAGTCGTTGAGAGTCAGACAATTGCTGAAGTTTATCAACAAGTCGGCGAACAAATTTATCAGCCTATTTTAAAAAGTGAAACTCTAACTTTAGCCAAGCCAGTCATTACTCATGATTCCTGAAAATAATCCTCCCGCAATTATTGATCACTTGGGAATAATTCGTCAAGCGTTTCAGCGTTTACCCGATGAACTGAAGTTGCATTTTCTGGCGATTTTAGCTGAACTCGAAAATCCCGACTGTTATCAGAAAAAACGTTTTCCTCAAGCCAATTTAAAACGAGTTTTAGGAACTCAACTCCCGCTTTATACCGCCAATATTGATGTCCGGGGCGACTGGAAACTCTACCTTTATTATGCGGAGGGAAAACTCTATCTCAAGGAACTAACCTGTTCTCAAAAAACTCCATCTTCAGATTCTTTATCTGAGATCATAGAATTGAATGAGTTTTAGTTTCTGTTTCTATTGGGTTATCTCTACTCCGTCTATGAATTCTTCTAAAAGTGAAAATATAGACAAAAGACAGAAAGAAGGTTAAGAATGAGAAAGTCCGGTTTTCCATTCTCCCTGAAACACAAACGGCGCCCAATAATAGGGAGAATTATAATTATTTGATTGAATCATTTCTAACTGAGTTTCTCGCATTGCTTTAGCCGGATTTGAATCCGTTTCTAATATTTTTCGATAATAATTTTGCATTAATTCTGAAGTTGAATCATCAGCAACCGCCCACAAACTCACCACAATTCGTTCGGCACCCGCATACATAAATCCCCTCGTTAAACTCACCAATCCTTCACCCCGAATATCCTGACCAATTCCCGTTTGACACGCACTTAATACTACCAAATCGGCCGAAAGGGTTAAGTTAAAAATATCACTCAATTGTAAAAAACCCGGTTTTTGAGTTCCCGTTTCATCGTAGAGAGAAAACACCAATCCTGATAATTCCGGTTGAGTTTCATTTAACAGTCCGTGGGTGGCAAAGTGAACGATTTGATATTGAGATAAATTAGCATCAGTTGCAGTTTGACGGTTGGCATTAAAATCTAAGGATAATTGTTCTAAATTGTCGGGAACTAACGCTAAAATCGCTTCCGCCTCTTGTCGAGTATATTGCAAACGACCAAAATATTTACCCAAAAAATCATCAATAGATTGTCTTAAGACGATTTTATTAACATCATTTGTTTCGGTTTTTGTTGATGATGAAATTTGAAAACGGGGGTCATTTTGTTCAAAAACAGGGTCAGCAATAACAGCGACTTTTTTCGGGGCGGGTGTTCGTCCTTGAACTTGTTCTCTCAGAATTGCCAAACTAGAAGCGGAAGGTAATGTGATAATTTCGTTCTGGACAATTAACGGTGTGTAACCCCCCTCAGTTCCCCCTAAAAGGAGGGAAGAATTATCTGTTTTTTGACCCCCCTCGCCTTCGTTTAAAGTTAGTTTAGCCCCCCTAGCCCCCCAAGTTTGAGATAGCCCCCCTTTGTCCCCCCAACTTTGGGGGGAAATTTCCAATTCTCCCATTTTTCCAAGTTCAAAGTCCCCCATTATTGGGGGATTTAGGGGGCGATAAGTTTGAATATTCTCAGTATTGGAATTCACGGAAGTAGAGGGATTTAGAAATAGCCCCCCTTTGTCCCCCCAACTTTGGGGGGAATTAACCTTTTTAAAGTTTTCAAAGTCCCACATTTTTAGAAGTCCCCCATCTATGAAAGCCCCCATTATTGGGGGTACTCTGCGAGAAGCCCTTCGGTCTATGGGGGCAGGAGAATTTAGGGCGCTAGAAACAGGGCTAGAAATTGGTAACGCCGCAAAGGGAACGGTTTGTAAAATCCCATCCCCAACGATAACTAACCGTTTATTTCCCAACTGATTAATAACCGGAGATAATAAAATTTGACTCAACTTTTCACCCGAAGGCGGAACCACAGCTAGAGATTGAATTTCTGCTAAAAAATCTTTTGCTAACGCTTCAATTTCCTCACGTTTGGGGAGTTGATAACTTTTTACTTCCGTTGTACTGACTAACCATAAAAAACTGCGATCGCGTCCCAACGAATAAACTAATAAAACAGTTTCATCATCGAGAACTTGTTGCTGAATTTCCGAGGCGGTTAACGGTTCAGGATAGTTTAAATTGGCATATTGGGGGCTATTGCGTTTGATTTCAACTTCTAGATTTTGTAACTCACGGCGAACGGTTTCAATTTCCTGTTTTAATTCATCAAAATCTCTTTCCCCCGGATTGAGTTGTCGAGTTTGGTCTAACGCATTCAGTCGTTGCAATAAACTCTTTTCTCTTGCCAACAATTGCGGGTCAACCCCTTTTTTAATATCCGCCCCCGACTCCGCCAAAATATCTAATAAACTTCTCGCCCGACCCCGTTCGCTGGCGTGTAACGCTTTGGCATCATAACCTTGATTGGGGTTTTGTTCGTGCAACTCCATCAACAAATCAATATAAAATTCATAATAACCATAAACAGTAGAAAAGTAAGAGGTTCGTAGGTCTTGACTAATAATTTTGGTGCGGAGTTCTTCAATAATACTAATAGCTGATTCTATATCGGTTAAGGCTTCGCTGAGATTGCCTTGACTGCCTTTCAGGATGGCTAAATTCCGGAGTGTGTTAGCTTCCTCCGCAATATCGCCCACCTGTCGCGATAAAGGAAGAGATTGGTTGTAGAATTCGAGCGCCTGCTGTTTGTCTCCTAATAAATCAGAAATTCTACCCAGTCCTAACAAACTCCAAGCTTGTCCTTCCAAGTTACCCGCTTGCTGATAAAGTTGTAACGCCTTTTCCAAAACTACAATTGCCTGTTGATAAGATTCTGCTGTCCCTTGTTGAAACAGTTCAACTCCCTGTCTGTATAATCTTAATGCTTCTGCATTGGGGTCTGTTTGGGCGATAACTTCTCCGCGATGCAGGGTTATGGGTAGGGTTAACAAAGGGAAGCCCAAGTTCAACAGAAAGATGCTGTTAACGCTGAGAATAGATAGCCACTGTTGGGGTAGACGCATGGATGGGATTTCCTTACCGCAAAAACCATTTATCACCATAATATATGTCTGATGTTCGGGAGCTTATGCAAACGGGGGCGGATGGATATTTTATTTGACTTTCCTCGCCTTGTTAGTCTTCTAATATCCCTTGCCCCCTAAATCCCTCTTGGAATCCCCCTCCCGTCCCCCTTTGTAAGGGGGAAGCCAGATGTGACTTCGCTTTAATTAATATGGGGGACTTTGAAAGATTTGATAGATGAGAGACTTTGAAAATAATAATTCCCCCCCAAAGTTGACGAGCGACCCTGCGGATGAAACATCCGCCAAGGAACGCGCGAGGGAGGGGGCTGGGGGGCTATCCCAAAGTTGGCGAGCGACCCCGCGCCACCTGTGGGCGCAAGGGAACGCGCGAGAAGGGGGTATTCTGGGGGGCTTTATTTAACTTTATTCTGAAAATACTGAGTTAACTTACTATTCAAATTTTAGTTTAAACTCTAGAATGTTACCTACAGTAAAAATATCCGATCTGAGCCTAGAATTATTGAAGACTCTAGGCTAATCAGATCAATTAATTAGGAAGCATAAACCTGGCGGTAATAGCTTTGATATTCTTCCGATAAAAGCGGTTCCCACCAACTGCGATGGGTTAAAAACCAACCTACAGTTTGTCGTAATCCTTCTTCAACGGTTACTAAAGGCGCCCAACCTAACTCCGTTTGAATCTTGGTTGCATCAATCGCATAACGGCGATCATGTCCGGGTCGATCTTTTACAAAAGTAATCAACTCTTGGGAAGGTTTAACGGGTAAATGGGGAGCCAGTTCATCCATAATTCGGCACAACATCTTGACTAAATCAATATTTTTGACCTCATTATTACCACCAATATTATAAGTTTCTCCGGGTTTTCCTTGATGAATTACGGTATCTAAAGCCCGACAATGATCAAGAACATATAACCAATCGCGAACATTTTGTCCATCTCCATAAACAGGTAAAGGCTTTCCTAACAAAATATTGATACACATCAACGGAATCAATTTTTCAGGATAATGATAAGGCCCGTAATTGTTAGAACAATTGGTGATAATTGTAGGAACATTGTAGGTATGATAGTAAGCTCTCGCTAAATGATCACTACCTGCTTTCGAGGCGGAATAGGGACTATTGGGAGCGTAGGGAGTTGTTTCGGTAAACGCCGGATCATCAGCGCTGAGACTACCATACACCTCGTCGGTAGACACATGAAGAAAGCGGTAATCAGGAGGACTACTGTGATCGTTCCAATGTTGACGAAAAGCATCCAGTAGCGTAAACGAACCCACAACATTGGTTTGAATAAAGGCTCCTGGGCCTAAAATTGACCGATCAACATGGGACTCCGCTGCAAAATGAGCCACAGTGTTGATTTCTTCTTCCTGAAGTAATTTTTTAATGAGCGCACCATCACAAATATCGCCCTGAACAAAGCGAAAATGGTCTTTATCCTCTAAAGTCGCTAAATTTTGACGATTTCCAGCATAAGTCAACGCATCCAATACCACAACCCGATCTTCTGGGTAGGCGTGACACCAGTGATGAACAAAATTCGAGCCAATGAAACCTGCTCCCCCAGTCACCAACAACCGACGGGGCGAACTCACTTCACTGTTATCGTAACTGTACTGCATTGCCACAGTGATTTCCTCCCAAAAATCTGCTTGTTTATCAAAAAACTTATCGAGCAGAGATGCTCTAAACCCTGATCCTATATAACTTTGACGATTCTAACTACTCTATGTGCGTCTGGGATAGACAAATCCTGCCTTTTGAGCAATCCTTAATAAACCCCTCCATAAGTCGCCACTCAACCGTATTATTGATACAGTTTGTTTTATTTGTCGGCGTGAGGAGACTGAGTGTGAGTCAGCAAAACCTAATTAAGCTCGCCCAGCAGGGGGATTCCAGTGCAATTGCTACCTTAATTAATCAGGCATTAGCGTCCAAAGGAGTCGAAGCAAAAGCGACACGACGGGATCACCTCCTGTACATTTTACTTGAGTCCGAGGAACTGCCTAATCAATCCTCTTGCATTCGAGTGATCCAGAACGGTATGCTCCGCCTGGGAATCACTGCAATTACGCTGATCACAATTAGAGGTCAAAAAAGTAGTCAGCAATCTTTAAATTGGACTGATACGATCGCACTCCAGACTTCTGTGGCATCTGCAAAAACTTGCGTGCCGACAACAGAGAAAGAATCTGCCTTTGTGAAGGCAAAATCGATTCCCGCTCCATCCCATTTTATACCCACATCTGCTGACAAACCCAAAAAAGCCAAAAAACCTTCTTCTCGAACCGTAAAAAAACAACCTCCCCAAGCCAAAAATCAAGCGGTTTCCTTCTCTATTCCTCAACTTTCACTGTCTCGATCTGTTAAACAGTTATTGATGGCGAGTTCAATTGGGTTGATGATGGCGCCGCTTTCGGGTTGGTTTTTTACGCTTCAGCAAGATAGAATTTCTGAATTTTCTCGAACAATTTCTCAAACTTTTGCGTCAATTCCATCTCTGGTGGCTTCTGGGCTAAACGGTGTGGAACCGCCCAAATTGCCTCAACTTCCTCAATTTTCTTTTTCTGGTGCGGAATCTACATCTGTTCCTCTTTCGGTGCGTGAAGCCGAAACGCTGGCTAATCTGAATCGATTTTCGGAGTTAGCTCTGACTTCTTTACAAAATCCGATTAGTCCGGATATGCGGATTAAAATTAAAGCGGTGGGTGATATTATTCCGGGTACTAATTATCCGTCTAATAAGCTTCCCGCGAGTAAAGAATCGTTGTTTCAAGATGTTAAACCTGCGTTACAAGGGGCGGATATTGTTTTTGGGAATTTTGAAAGCACTTTAACAAATTATCCTCGCAGTGCTAAAAATATTGGTCGAGGTTTGGTTTTTGCGTTCCGAACTCCGCCCGAATATACTTCGATTTTAAAAGATGCGGGCTTTAATATTTTGAGTGTGGCGAATAATCATTCTTTTGATTTTTTTGAGGCGGGTTTTGATGATACGATTGACAATATTAATAAACTGGGAATGAAGGCGGTCGGACGCAAGGATGAAATTGTTTACCATGAAGTGAAAGGGGTAAAGTTTGCTTTTATTGGGTTTAGTTATTTTCCCGTTCATAATAATATGTTAGATTTGGAAGCGTCTAAGGCGATTGTCCAAAAGGCAGAAGCAGAAGGTGCTGATGTGATTGTGATTTCTGTTCATGCGGGGGCGGAAGGAACTGCGGCTTTGAATGTTCGCAATAAAACTGAATATTTTTATGGGGAAAATCGCGGAAATAAGGTGTTATTTGCTCGAACTTTAATTGATGCGGGTGCGGATTTGGTGTTAGGACATGGGCCTCATGTTCCTCGGGCTTTAGAACTTTATAATGGCAAATTAATTGCTTATTCTTTAGGAAATTTTATGGGCTATCGCACCTTATCGACTAAAGCTCAACTTGGATATTCTCTGGTGTTGGAAGCGGATCTTGATCCGGTGGGAAATTTCAAGGGCGGTAAAATTATTCCGATTCAACTTGATAGCAAAGGCGTTCCTTTTCGAGATAATAATTTTCGCAGTGTGGGATTAATTCGGAGTCTAACTCAAAGTAACTTTCCGGAAACGCCGTTGGAAATTGATAGCCAAGGTCAGATTCTTGTTAAATCAGATTAAAAAAACAAGCAATTGCAATCGGGGGCAGTCTGAGTTTATACTTAATGTTAACATTTTGTAAACTTTTCTTTTAATCTGCACTTATGTATCCTGAATCTTCGGTAATTGCTCCCATTTATATCTTTGTTGTCGCGACGACATTTTTTGCAGTCATGTTTGGGATAATTTTTAAAGATATGTTGGAGTATCAGGTGGCGTTGTGGACGACCAACCCGGAAGCGAACCCCAAAATTAATTACAAAACGGGTAATATTATTTTGGCTTACTCTGCAACTAGCCTCTTTGTTCTGTTCTCGGTTGCTTTCAGTTTAACGGTATTTGTACAGATTTTTTGGTTAGCATCTGCGATCGCATTTGCGGTTGTTATTCCGACTGCTTTTTTGATGTGGTTTCAACTCGGTTCAATGTTAGAACTTTGGTCTGAAAAGGGAATAGAAGCGGTTGATCTGGACTTTTTTGTTTTGAATGAACTCTCAGAAAAAGCGACTGAGCTTGATCAAGTCAAAGAAAATAAAACTTGACAAAAACCGTATAAATTGAGATAATGAGAGATTGTGTGTCTAATCCCTGCTCGGATCAGGTTGAGACATCAGCAAATGTTGGTTTTGTGTTTTTGGGTTGATCGGGTTTAACTAACCATATCCGAGGGTTTGGGTTGAAGAATCTCAGTCAACAAAGAAACACGCACCAGCTACCTGTACGGCCAAATTTAATTATAATCTCATGAGTTACGCGATTATTGAAACGGGCGGCAAGCAAATACGAGTTGAACCCGGTCGGTTTTATGATATTGAACTGCTTGCTGTGGAACCCGACGAAAAAGTGACCATCGATAAAGTATTGTTGGTTAAGCATGAAGATGATATTCATGTCGGTCAACCTTTGGTTGAAGGCGCGACGGTAGAAGGGACGGTTTTACGCCACTTTCGGGGACGCAAGGTGATTGTTTACAAGATGCGGCCGAAGAAGAAAACCCGCAAAAAACGAGGACATCGCCAGGAGATTACTCGGTTAATGATTAATACAATCTCCTTCAATGGTTCTGTATTAGCCAGTAGCAGCGAGGTACAAAAGGAAACTCCTGTACTTGCTTCTGACACTGCCGCAGAACCTCCTGTAGAGACTGAAACGGCTTCGGTCGCATCGGAAGCGGAGTAAGCGAAAAGGCTTCTAATGGGGTCGAATTGCTCAATTTTGCCCCTTAAAAGCCCATAATAATAGTAAAGTGAACTGTTGCAGAGGAAATCATGGCTCATAAGAAAGGAACAGGAAGTACCCGTAACGGTCGCGACTCTAACGCCCAACGGTTGGGTGTGAAGCGATATGGTGGTCAGGAAGTTCGTGCGGGTAGTATTTTAGTCCGTCAACGGGGTTGTAAGTTTCACCCCGGTAATAATGTTGGTATTGGTAGAGATGATACTCTGTTTGCCAAAATTGATGGAATTGTCACCTTTGAACGCAAGGGAAAAAGCCGCAAAAAAATTAGCGTGTATTCCATCCCTGAAACTGAAGCTGAACCTGTATTAGCAACGGCTGAGGCTTCCTAATCAAATTGTCTAGAAGTTTATGCTGTCTTCGGGCTATCTTTAGCCCGTTTTTTTTGTCTGCAATTGAAAAAAGAATTCTTAGATTACTCTGGCAATCTCCATATCAAAATAGTTTTAAAAGTTCTGTCAGATTAAATACTTCAGTTACTTTATTTTTGTCACCGAACTCTAGCAATATATAGTCTTGAACCTTGGGCAGATTTTTGTCAGTTTTCTACTCTGGTGTGAGTTGATGGGATTGAAAAATGGGTCAAAAGTTAAAAAATGAAATCTCCGGAAAATGTCATCAAATCACAACAAAAAAAGGCTCAAAATTTCACGAGATCCCTTGATCGTTTTGAAAAAATGTTATACATTTAACAGTATGAAGATTAAAACTGCTCTAAAGTCAACGAACTCTTGGAATCACAAAAAATTATCTGATCCATAATTTTTTCTGAACATTCCCAAGCCATCAAGAGCATAACTTCACTCCAAGCGTTTATCGTTCTACAGGTAAACTCTCGCTCCCGATCTAGTCACTGAATGTTCGTATACTTTATTGCATTTAATCGGTTTAGTCTATGTCAAGATCTACAATATTGCTAACCTCTTGAAAGGATAACAGCTCTAGTCAACAGATACAACTTTCGATCAAGCTTGTCGATGATTTTAGATTGAGTTGAATTCGTCTTTAGTCTAGTTTTTTGGACAATTGTAGATTTAGAAGCCGCAAAAGTTTCTGCATCGTTCCGGATCAAGATCAGGATCAAATTCCATCTATACAAGGAAAATCTAACCCATGAAAAGCACTGCAAAAGATTACCGTCATATCCAATTCTGTGATGATCGCTCCAAAATAGATATTAAACAACTCCAAACTTTATTTAAACTCGCTGCATTTTGGGCAAGAGAACGATGCTCAGAAGACTTAGAAATTGCAGTCGCCAACAGTAATCCCATTGTTACCGCTTGGGATGGAGAAGAAATGATTGGTTTTGCACGCGGTACTTCTGATGGTATTTATCGCGCCACCATTTGGGATGTGGTGATTCATCCTGATTATCAAGGCGGTGGACTCGGACGGAAATTAGTACAAACGGTTTTAAGTCATCCCTTAATGTGTCGAGTTGAACGGGTTTATCTAATGACCACTCATCAACAAAAATTTTATGAGCGGATTGGCTTTGAATATAACCAAAGTACCACGATGGTTTTATATAATCAGCCGATGGAAAGTTTACCCCGAACTGAACAAAATAGTGCCAATCAAACGGCAAATGCAGTGAGTATTAGCAGATGAGTTTTGATTTTTGTCAATCCTGTTTGGGTTGAATTGATCACGCTAAAGGGAGTGAACATTGAGTCCGAGTAAAATTAGAATCCTCTCCCTCTGTCGGGATGGCAACAACTTCTAAAGATCCGTTCATCAATGCCATCAGGGTTTGATTCATTAACAACCGCATTCCCGGCGATAATTGATGATCGTCAGTTGAAGAAACAGAAGTCAAAGCTGTTTCTAGAGGAGACTTTTCTAAAGTAAACTGAAGTAAATCCCAAGACTCACTCCAGGCGCTCACCGGACGTTGATCATCAACCCAAACATAAATCAATTTTGACTCAGGGGCTGTCTCGCAAGAGATGATCACAGTTCCATGTTCCATTTGAGCGATCGCTGTATCCACCAGACTTAATAAAACTTGTGTAAGTCGAGGTCTATCTGCCAAAACTTTAACTTGAGTGTCAGGCATTTGAAACTTGAGGCGAATACTGTGGTTAGCGGCTTGCAGATGAGTTAAATCCTCAACTTCTTCAAGGATCTCACTCAAAGAAAGCGGTTGGATATTCATCTTTTCCGTGCCATGATCCGTCTTGGCAACGTGGATAATTTCATCGAGTTGTTCGACAAATTTTAAAGCTGAAAGATAGGCTTGCTGAATAAACTCTTTTTCTTCTTCGGGACTTTCACACAAATCCGACAAAATCAACTGAAGTGTGCCAATCATACTATTAATCGGCGATCGCAATTCGTGGGAAGTCCGAGCCAGAAACCCTGCCTTAAACTGACTCATCTCCAGCGCCATCCGATAAGCCAATTGAGTCTGTTTTAATTGATCCGAAATTTGGTACAACTGTTCAGAAGACGTGAGGGGTTCGGGTTGGGCGTTGAATTTTGACCGCAGCACGCGGTCATCGGCAAGCCCCGCCTTTTCAAGGCGGGGAACCGATGACGGTTTTTCCGCCTTGTTCGGCAACATTTCCTTGACTCCCCAACCTAAGCCTAGCCCCACTGCCAAATACAGAAATTCACTCCAACCCATGAGCTTAGTATCTCTTGCTAAGTTTTATTGAAATTTTAACCTGATTGCCCCTTGTCGTAAGATATTCCAACTCCCGTCTCGATTCCACTTGATTACGGTCGAGGGAACACGAGAGACTTCTGGTAGAACTTTCAACTCACCAGGATCAAGGGTGAACACTTGGGGAAACTGTACCTCAATTTCAGCCATGGTCAGTAACGGGGGCTGACCCGATAAATTGGCGCTCGTCGTCGCCAGTGGCCCGGTGCGTTGGAGAATCGCGCGAGACATCTCAGCGTTAGGTATCCGCAAACCAATCGTTGTCGGATCACTCGGGTTCATTGCTCGGGGAACTTTCTCACTCGCAGGTAAAACTAACGTTAAGGCTCCCGGCCAATACTGACGAGCCATTTGACTCCAAACTTGCAACTCCTCAACAGTCCCTTGCACAAACGGCCAAAGTGACTCCGGTGTTGCTCCCATCAAAATTAAGGGTTTATCCGCAGATCGTTGTTTGAGTTGAAAAATCAACTCCGCTTGTTGGGGTTGAACCGCCAACGCAGGTACGGTATCGGTGGGAAAACTCACCACCTGATCCCCTGAAATTGCGGCTTCAACGAGGGTATCCAAAGAAACTTGTACCATTGCTCCGTGTTTACAGTCGTGAGGTTTTAGACGTTGAGATCTCCCAATCTCCCCGTCAATTCAGTCTTACTGACGTCTGGCGAGGACAAATCGTTCAATTCCGGCCAAATCTACAATTTGTTCAATTTGAGTGTAACAGCCTTGATCATGGAGCAGTTGAACCACCTGTTCTCCTTGTCCGGCCATCATTTCCACTAGCCAAACCCCTCCAGAATGCAAATAAGCGGGCGCAGTTTTCACTAAATGCTCAATACACTCTAACCCCGATTCTCCACCGTCTAGGGCTAAATGAGGTTCATGTCGAGCGACCTCCGGTTGTAAGGTCGAAAGCATTGCGGTGGGAATATAAGGCGGATTAGAGACCATCCCACTGACATGACCCGGCAAAAAATCTAAGGGTTCCCACCATTTGCCTTGATAAAACTCAATTCGGTCTGCAAACCCCAAATCTTGAGCATTTTTTTGAGCGATCGCCAAAGCTTCTCGACTACAATCAACGGCATGAATAGAAGCCTCTGTTAAAACGGACGCTAATCCTAAAGCAATCGCTCCACTCCCGGTTCCCAAGTCTACCCAGTGTCCCTGTTGGAGATTGTGATCGCAGATCTGAGATTGACGTTGAATCAATGCAACCACTAAATCAATGATCAATTCTGTTTCGGGTCTAGGAATCAGAACCGCAGGAGAAACCGTCAGTCCAAAATGACGCCAACCCGCTACCCCGGTGAGATATTGCAGCGGAACTCGTTGCTTTATACGTCGCTCCCACAACTGCATCAATTCAGGCCAAGGAAGGCGTAAGTTGATCTCGGGTTGATGTTTAAACGATCCCAAACGGAGGGTGAGGCGATCTAACCCCACCCATTCCTGTAACAACCCGTCTACTTCCCTGGGGGAAATATCGGCCTCTTTGGCTTCTGCTTTTGCCTTTTGTGACCATTCCCAAAGTTGTTGACCTGTGATCACGGCATTCTCTTTCATACTGAAAACTTGCGCGTGTTGCTGACTTAACCGTTGATCTCGATTAAGCTTTCGAGCGGTTACTGACCCGAAGATTGTCGTTGTTGTTGGATAAATTCTACAGTTTCGCGAGGAGGAATCAAAATCACCAAATCTAAGAATTGGTCACTATCTGTCCGAAACGCTTCCAGCAAAACTTCTAACGGTACAACCTCAATTTTGACCGACGAAATTAAATCCGGTTGTTGAGTTTTAAATTGTTCCAGCATTCCCTGTAAGTCTTCTTTCGTGAAAAAGAAAGGAATCGCCTGTTTATCGCCCTGTTGTACTGTGATTACCCGATCATCTGCTCCGGCTCTAGCTAAAAATAATGGCACTCCTCTAAACTGACTAACATCTTGACCGTTGGCTTCTAAAACAGCTTTTGCAGAGTTTAATTGTTGTTGAGTCGGAACAAAAGCAAACATCAACCGTTCTGGATTGCTTTGATTTTGTTGACCAATTTCATAAATTTTTCCAAGAGGAACTGCTGTAATTTGAACTGAGGAAGCCAATTCAGGATTTTGGGTTTTCAACTCATTAATAAAAGCTTGAGCATCCTGACGACTAATATAAACTTCGACAACAGAAGCACTCTGACCTTGACTTTGAGCCGTTCCCACTAAAGGAGAACCTTCGGAGTCTGTAATGGTAAAGACAGGAACTGCACCCAATTTTTCTAAAACTTCGTTAGGGGTGAGTGCGAATGCGGGTTGAATTCCAACGGGTAAAAAGCTAGGTAGACGAGAAGGTAAGCCCGGGTTAATGAATAAATGACTACCTATTATTCCCAATACCAAACCTAAACGAGCCAGTAATTTCATCATTTTTGCCTATTTTTATCTTGAAAGAACATTAAATCAAGGGTTAGACCTATGGGTTAGATCTCAGTGTCACACAAAGCAGTTTTATTTTACCGACTCTCTACTTTTTGCGGTATCTTATAGGTCTGCCAAACACTATTTGAATAACTCATGCTGGTAAGCATTTATCTTCTTTTTCTGATCAAACTGAGACAGCTTCATAGACGACCCAACTCCCGGTTTTTCTCCCAAAAACGTCTTTTAATTTTTTGATTATGGATTATTTAACCATAGTTTTTACTCATCCTACCATAATCCCCTCTGACCAGTGAGAGTAGAGGAGCGACTCTGACTTGTCCACCGGAAAGCGATCTCCGACTGTCTTCACACTCATTATTGTTTAACCCTCTTTCTAGATTTAGATTAGAAATCGGGATAACAAGATATGATTGTTACCCTGGCCCTCTGTCGTTCTCCATCTTTTCCTGATCTCTGACTTGTACTCAATTCAGACTGGGTATAATTTTATGGGTATAAGAGTTACTCCAGAAGAACAATCAAGAGATGACAATTTATTTTTATAGCAGTCGCGAAGAACAGTACGGGTGTTTTTCTAACTTTTCCTATCATGGTTTTGTACTCGATGAATTGTGGTGGCCAACAAACGAACATTATTTTCAAGCCCAAAAGTTTGTTTCTACAGATCCAGAGTGGTTTACAAAAATTCAGACGGCAAAAACGCCTGCAAAATCAGCGAGAATGGGACGCAGCCGTGAACATCCTCTACGTTCAGACTGGGAAGAAGTCAAAGATGAAATTATGCAAAAAGTCGTTTTATGTAAGTTTCAAACTCATGCAGATATTCGAGAAATATTACTATCAACAGGTGATGAATTAATTGTCGAAAATTCTCCGATTGATTATTATTGGGGGTGTGGTCAAGATGGCAGCGGAAAGAATAAACTCGGTGAAATTTTAATGGCGGTTCGTGAAATTTTACGTCAATCCTAACCCATTGAGGTGACATCTCTGACATAAACCTGAGAAAAGTAGTCAACAATTACAGTTAGCCCAAGACTAGCAGCTTGGGTTTTAATGAAAATTATTTCTCTATCGGTAAGTCTTAAACGCTATACTAAAGAGCTTAGATGAAAAGTTTTGATCAAGTTTCAAGAAAACTTTTTCAGAACCCATAGAAGTTTCTCTTTTACAGGGCGTCGGTGAGCTGAACCTGCTTTTTCAGCCAGTAACTTATCATAATTTTTTTGAAACCAATCATAACTTTCTTGGAACATTTCATCATTAGAATATTTGGGTTTCCAGCCGAGTTCTAGCAGAGGATTGACATCAAAATAAAACTCTTTATGATAGGTTAAGTAATGCCAAGGAGCGAGGGGACTCAAACCAACTAAATCTAAAATTCTCAAGGTATTAATAGTCAAACCTGTCGGTAGACTTTTAACTTGTGATTTTGTTCCCGCATAAGCAATTAAGTTTTCTAAACCTTCTCGTAGGGTTCCGAAACGATCAGTACCCACATTATAAATTCCGGGTTTACCTAAATCAAGGGCGAGTAGATAAGCATCCATCAAATCTAAGGCGTGAATGAACTGAAATTTAATATTTCCACTCCCAATCACGTATACATTTCTTCCTTCTTGAATCCATTCAAATAAAATCTGAAAAATACCCAGTCTTCCTTCTCCTAAAATCGTCCGAGGACGAATGACAATTAAAGGTAAATTTCCTTGTTCACAAACTTCACGAACGGCGATTTCTCCAGCGAGTTTAGCTCGACCATAAATTTCTACAGCTTTAGTGGGTGTGTCGTTATTAATCGGACATTGACAATCACCAAATAAAGCACTAGAACTCATGTGAATAAAGCTTTGAACACCTGCTTTTACGGCTTCTTCTGCGGCGATTTGGCTTCCTGTTACATTCACTTCCCAAAACTTTTTACCAGATTTTGTGAGGGGAACTAAAGCAACGTTATGGTGAACAATATCAATTCCTTTCATCGCCTTTGCTACCCCTTCGCGATCGCGAATATCACACTGAATAAATTGGATATCTTTGGGACGGGTGGGATCTTCCCAAATATCGAGAATGGTGACATCTTCTCCTCGTTCTTGTAAGCGTCGAGCTATTAAATTTCCTAAAAATCCCGAGCCACCTGTAACAAGATGTTTCATTGACTTCCGTTCACTCTCCACACAATTTGCCTGCACAAATGATATAACAAAAGCTGTTCATTCGTAAAGGATTTAAAATGTAACTTACACGATAAATACAAAAATATACTCATTTAAAGTTATTCTGATGTGATTTGAGAAGTTTTACTTTCCAACCAATCCATCGACTAAAATTATAACATAATGCGATTATTTCATAAATAATTTGAGCGACTGGATAGTTATAAAACCAAAGGCGATCAACCATTTTACGTTGTACTTTTTCCGGGCGAGTTCCGATCACGTTTTGAACATTAAATTCACAGAGTTTAAACATGATTTTACTTCTCAACGAATGAGGAGCATTGCAATATAAAATCACCTCTCCGAGTGGCCATAATTTTTCCTGTTCTAACCATTTTCTCAGCAGTCGAGCGTTATCAAATGTATCAAGGTAGGGGCGATCTCGAATTTCAATCGGGAATTTTACGTTAAGTTGGGGTTGCTTACTTTGAAGATATTGGGCTGCATATTCTTCTTCGGAATATTCACAACCAAAAGCATTTCCGGGAGAAATATATACAGACTCAGTTATCGGAACATCTTGAATGATTCGCTGCAAAACCGCTTCAAAATAGTCTGATAAAAAAAAGGTGTCTTTAGGAGTATTATCCTGAGAAACTAAGCCTTCTGTGATCACAATATGGCTAACCATTAGGGGTCAATTCCTCCATAGTTTTCAAACACCCATTTTAAACTGCGTCGCATTCCTTCTTCTAGGGAAATTTGAGGATGATAATTCAATTCTCGTCTAGCTTTAGCAATAGAACAGGCGATGGTTTTATTCATCTCAGATAAAACGTGTATTTTCTGCTGATAGAGTCCTAAAGATTGCAGTAAACTGTCAACACCTAGAGCCACTTCACTAGCAATTACGGGAAGTTTTAACCGCTTATGTTTGCAAGTTTGATGAAATTCAGACTCTAATAATTTTTCCACAGTATCAATGATTTCATTCATCGAATAAGGATGTTCATCGGCGATCCAATAGGTTTCTCCGTTGGCTTTTTCAGTGAGTGCGGCTAACAGTAAACCCTGACACAAGTTATCCACATAAGCCATCGATCTGAGGTTATTTCCATCCCCAACAATAGGCCCTTTTCCTTCTCGAATCATCTGAAAAAATAGCGTTTGTCTGGGCGGTTGATTCGGGCCATAAAACCAGGGTGGACGAATAATAACAGTTTCGATTTTTCCGGCTTGATAATATTCTTGAACGGCTAATTCCATTAACATTTTAGAACGCCCATAGTTCATGTAAGGATTGTAGGGCGATTTTTCATCAAATAAATGATCGGGGTGGGGATTACACCCACAGGGAGAATTAGAGGAAACAATAACCGCCCGTTTAATCCCGGTTTGAATGGCGGAATTCAGTAAGTTTTTGGTTCCTTCTACATTGATTTGATAAAATTCGTTGATCTGTTGGGGGTGAATAATTCCAGCCGTATGAAATAAGACGGCATTTTCTGCACCTTCACAAAAGCGATCACAATCTTGAGGATTTCGTAGATCTCCTTTGAAAACTTCTATTTTATCGGAAATTTTTTCAAGAATTGTTGCATCTTGATGGGGTAAAATTAGACAGCGAATTTTGAGTGTTTCTGAGGGCTGACTTAAAGATTCACAATCTGTTAATCCTTGGGCTAACGCTTTAACTAAGCTTGTCCCTAGCCAACCTAATGCTCCGGTTACTAAAACTAAATCGGTTTTAAATTCTATCATTTTTTTAAAGTTTTCCTAAAAATTTGAGTACGTTACGCCGTGTAATTGCCATAATTGAACCTTGAGGATTGACACCTGGAGCAGTACAAAGTAAACTCGCATCAGAGATATATAAATTATCGAAACCATGAACCTTTCCAAAGGAATTTGCTGCACATTTTTCTAGATTTTCTCCCATCGGACAAGAAGACATCACATGAACGGTCATTAGGTTTGTCTGAGATTTTGGTAATAGATCTGGAATGTGTTTAAGGTCATTAGGTTGAGTTAATCGAGGGAAATTAGAAATACTAGGATACAATATTTTGGCTCCTGCTTCAAACAAAAGTTGAGATAATTTTTGCAGGGCTTCTGATAAATCTTTTAAATCCTGTTGAGTGAGGTGATAGCGAACAAGTGGATCACGAAATCCGGGTAAACAGCGAACAGAACCTTGACCTTGACCTGTTATCATGGCATAGTAAATTGCCATTTTCTGCCAATTTTGATCGACTTCATGTTTATATTGAGGATGATCGGTCATTCCCACGGCGAGATAAGGAGGCGAACTAATTGAACAACCAAAACTAAATCGAGGAGAAAATTCTTTGACTTGATGAACCGGAACACCCATGTCTTTTGAATTAACGATTTCATTGAATTGAGCAATAACTTTAACGGTGGAGTGCATTTGTAAGCTATTCCCAATATTTTTGGTGATTCCACTACGTCTTAATAAAGCGGGTGTTTGAATGGCTCCACAACAAATAAATAGAGTTTTTGCTTGAATTTCTACGGCTTGTTTGGATTGATAATCAGGAATATAATTTCCTTTGATAAACCATTGTTTTCCCTGTTTACGAATGAAGTTAATTCGAGTATTTGTTAACAGTTTGCAGCCTGCATCTATTGCTCTAGGAATAAAGGTTTGAGTCATTGACTGTCGGGTTCCTTTTGGAGTGACAGCAGGATCGGTTTGTGCTTGATACCGAAACCAACGCGGTACTTCTAAAGATTGCCAACCTAAACTTACTGCTCCTTGATGAAGTTTGAGAGAAGCAAGGGGAGGTTTTCCAGGTAATTTGCAGACGGTAACGGCTTGTTCGCAGGCTTCAAAGTGAGGTAATAATTCGGCTTCTGTTAGGCTTTCTACTGCAAATTCAGTTTGCCATTTTTCTAAGATTTCGGGGGGTGTTCGATGATAAAGTCCGCTATTAATTTCGCTTCCGCCTCCAACACATCGTCCTTCTACATATTGAATTTTAGGTTTACCAAATGCTGCGGTTAAGCCTCCATTTCGGTATTTTTGTTCTAGTTCGGCTTGGGAAAAAGCACGACAAGATTCTAAAGAAAAATAAGAACCTTCTTCTATTAACAAAACGTCTCGTCCTGCTTCGGCTAATAAACAAGCTGTAATTGCTCCTCCTGGGCCTGAACCGATTACGGCAATTTCACAGGTTAGAGGCGATTTAGGATGAGTAATTCTGTGATTTTGTACGGATTTAGACATCAACTTAACTTTTTCTTTGATTTTAATTTAATTCTTTTATTTGCTCGGATTTCCAACAGAGTACCACTAGACTTTCATAAAAGCGCATCAAATCTCTACAAATACTAATCGGTGCATTTTTCCAAGCTGAAATTTGACACCAACGCATTGTGTGAGGTTGACGAGAAAAGGGATAACCTCTTACTATAAAACCCCAGAAATTAAAGAGGAGCGTCAGGAATACAATCGGAAACCGAAGATAATCTGGCATTCGGTTGTGTTGTTGCAAAACAAAGCGAACGACATCATTATGGGGGAAAACACTACTTGAGTGAATCGGTTCACCGGACTGCTGAATGATAGAGTAGCATAGCGCTGATGCTGTATTTTTGAAAAGTTGATTGATCATTATCGGGATTGGGAATAAAGATTGATCAGAATGATTGGTCGTTAGAGTATTGACAGTTTAACAGTCATAGTATATCATTTTAATCTTAAAATCATTGAGAATTAAATCTTAGATGAAATTGTTAGAAACTCAGCTCGAAGAAACGAAAAATGATTCTATTTTTTACAAGTTTATCTGGATTTTATATCTTGTACCGATATTATCGACTTTTTGGTTAATTAAAAGATATGGAGTCGATGTCCCGGTTTGGGTTGATCAATGGTCTTTGGTTGATTTATTTGAGGCAATTGCTTCAATTGATTTATCCTCTTTTTTGGCTGAACTGTGGGAATTAAATAATAATCATCGTATGATTTTTCCTAAAATTATCTTTGCGGTGACAGCTTTTTTTTCTAACTGGAATATTTTTTATGAACTCTATTGGAGTTTTAGTTTAGCTTTAATTTCATTTTTCATTATTTATCAACTTTCAGAAATCACGAATCAAACTAAGAGTATTTTTCTTTTTCATGCAACGAATCTAATCACCTGTTTTCTGATGTTCTCCTGGGTTCAATACAGCAATTGGCTATGGGGATTCCAAATTGCTCTCTATTTAATTAACTTTTGTGTGATTTTATCTATTTTTATATTAGCAAGCTTTTCCAAGTTTAATTCTCAAACAAAGCTAAAGTTAGCGGGATTGTTTTGTGTTATTGCTAGCTTTTCTTCGGCACAGGGTTTAATGTCTTGGTTAGCTTTAATTCCATCAATTTCAGCCCTAGAAGGTTCACCGATACAAAAAAACAAACGATTATTTTTATGGTTAACGTCTTTTATATTTTGTGGTTTTATTTATTCAATTCAGTACAACTCTATACCTGTTACTGAGTATTACGATATTGTTAGCTACAATTCAATCTGGGATAAATTTAGAGTTTATATTCACTTCTTCTTGAATGTCGTCGCTGCACCGTTAACCGGAGATTTAATATTTGCTTGGATTTTAGGATTAATTATTACTTCTTGTTTTATCTTTATATTTTGGCAATCTTGGATTGAACGTCCTTCAATTCGTCATCCTTTTAGGACTGTTTTTATCTCCGAGTTTGCTCCTTGGATTTCTATGGGCTTATTTTCAATTTTATGTATTTTTTTAATGACAATTGGACGAGCCGATATCGGTGCAGACTATGGGCTAGTTACATCTAGATATACCAGTCATTCAATTTTACTAACAATTGCGGTTATTCATCTATTTGGTTTACATCTTTTTCGGTCTTATAGTCAGTTGAAACAATCAACATCTAATCACAGAATCTTAACTTATAGCTTTTGCTTAGGATTAATAACAAGTTTAATGTGGATTCGATCTTATCAAAGTCTAAATATAGTCAAAACACAAATCTATCAACCGACTCAGATCGCTCAAAACTGCTTATATTTAATTAACTATTTAGATCTAGAAAATTCACAGTTTTTTCAAAATTATCCCCACCATTGTTTAATCTCTATAGTGCCTACCACAGCCGGATTTTCAGAACAAGTTAAACGTCTCCAAAACATTAACTTGAGAAACTTTGCCGAAGATATTCCCTTTGTCGAAGAACCCGATCAAATTCATGGTTTTATTAGTTCACCTTGGACTCCTGAAAAAAGCTTTAGTGTACCCCCAGGTGGAATCGTTAAAATAGATGGCTGGGCTATTCTTCCCAATCAACCTCAACAGCCTCAGCTTGTGTTTCTTTCCTTAGATAATAACCAGTCTTTTTTTGCGAATGCTTATGTTAATTTACCCAGTCCAGATATCGTTAAATTTATGAATTCTGAAGCCTATCAAAATTCTAGATGGGAAGTCTCTTTTTCTGCCGATAATTTAACCTCTGGAGAAAACATCATAAAAGCTTGGATTTATGATCCCCAAAAAAGACAGTTTATAAAATTATCTGGAGAAATGCAGATTACTGTTCAGGAAAATCAGAATTTTTAAAAAATAGATTTTATGGGATGTTATTAAACATTAATTAACTTTTTTGTTGATATTAAAAATTCTCCTATAGCGATCAATTTATGCTAAAATAGAGAGCAGTCAACCTTTATGAGTATGAGGATTACAGCAAAATTCTGAAAAATTCAAGATGTAATGTTACATTATAAATAAATTCAGCTCGTCCTACTGTGATTATCTTAGAGCAGTTAAATTTGACTGGATCTACGCTAGTTATCGAGCAATTGAATCAAAATCTCTGAATCGATAGATAGATCAATAGATCGCATAAGTCGGATCAGGGCTGATCTAACAAAAGGAGGTTGAGTTCAGCAAATGCTGGACCCAGACAAGCTAAAGGGAATCACCCCTAGCTTGATTCTTCGGTCCCGTACCGCACTCCTATTCAAGCGTGAGTGATTGTACGGTAGCAGTTGAGGCAAAGGAGAAAAAAATTATGAGTCTGAAAGGATCGCAACACGAGCAGATCCCCAAGAAAAATCGTCGAACTCCCGGAGACACTAACATCCGTTTCTGGGGGTTTGATATGCACCCTGAAGTTTCTTTGACTTCAGCCAGTTTGATTATTTTATTCATCGCCATGACGTTGATTTTTAATGATCAAACCGAACAAGTTTTTAACACAGTTCAAAGTTTTATTTCCAATACATCCGGCTGGTTTTTGATTTTAGCGGCGAATATTTACTTGGGAGTTGTGATCCTTCTCGCCTTCAGTAAATATGGCAAAATTCGCTTAGGGGGACCGAACGCCAAGCCCGAATTTTCTACTTTTGCTTGGTTTGCAATGCTGATGAGTGCAGGAATGGGAATTGGGCTGATGTTTTGGAGTGTGGCGGAACCCGTCTTTCACATGGAAACTCCCGCTCCATTCTTTAATAATGTTGACCCCAGTACGCCGACAGCAGCCCGAGATGCAATGGCAATTACCTTTTTTCATTGGGGACTTCATGCTTGGGGAATTTATGCTTTAGTCGGTTTGTCTTTGGCATTTTTTGCGTTTAACCGAGGACTTCCTCTAACAATTCGTTCTGTTTTTTATCCCCTTTTGGGTGAAAGAATTTATGGTTGGCAGGGAAATGCAATTGATATTTTATCGGTATTAGCAACATTATTTGGTCTGGCAACTTCTTTGGGATTAGGAGCAAGACAAGTCAGCACCGGATTAAACTTTTTGTTTAATTCACCTGATACAGTTTGGTTTCAGGTAGTGCTAATTGCTATTATTACGGGTTTTGCTACGATGTCTGTTGTAGCAGGATTAGATAATGGTGTACGATTTTTGAGTGAAATCAATATTTACATTGCCGCCGCTTTTATGGTGTTTGTCCTGTTGGTGGGGCCAACATTATTTATCATCGGTTCTTTTGTAGAAAATGTAGGATATTACGTTTCAATTTTACCGAGTCTTAGTTTCTGGACAGAAACTTTTGATGGGACTAAATGGCAGAACTCTTGGACGGTTTTTTACTGGGGATGGTGGATTTCTTGGTCGCCTTTTGTCGGAATGTTTATTGCCCGAGTGTCTAAAGGTCGAACAGTTAAAGAGTTTGTTTTGGGAGTATTATTTATTCCCTCTTTACTGTCTTTTATTTGGATGTCAGTCTTTGGAGGTTCAGCCTTAAACTTAGTTTTACAAGGAATTGGAAACTTACCCGAAGCTGTCAATGAAAATGTATCAACTGCCCTATTTGTAATGTTAGAACAGTTTCCTTTCACAGGAGTGAGTTCTCTCATTGGTGTGGTTTTAGTCGTGACTTTCTTTGTCACTTCTTCTGACTCGGGTTCTTTAGTGGTTGATCATTTAGTCTCTGGCGGAAAGTTAGATTCTCCCGTTACTCAACGGGTATTTTGGGCGGTAATAGAAGGCGTTGTCGCTGCTGTTTTGTTACTGGGTGGAGGATTAAAAGCCTTACAAATGGCAGCCATTACCACAGGTTTACCCTTTGCCATTGTATTAATTGTCATGTGCTTTAGCTTACACAGAGGATTATTTGAAGATTGGGTAGAATTAGAATCTAAACAATTACGTTCTTCTCAAGCTGTAATTAAAACTAAGTCTAAAATATCTTCTCATCCAGAAATTGAACAACCAACACCTCGTGAATAATCTGGAAATAATTAGGAGTATAACTTGCTAACGAGTAGTGTGGGCAATGCCCACCTACACTATTAATTGATTTAGGAGGAAAAGATTATGTATAGCACAATTTTAGTCCCTTTAGATGGTTCTGAACGTGCTGAAACTATTATTCCATACATTAAACAGCTCGCCCGAAAAGAAAATGTTCATGTCGTTTTTACTCAAGTCATTGAACCTAAAATTAGGAGTGCTATTCTGAATCTAAAAAAAGACCGTGAAGTTGCCTATCCTCTCCAAAAAATTGATCAGATTCAGCATTATTTAATGGGATGGAAACATCAATTTCAAGAGCAAGGTTTATCGGCTGATATTCTGTTATTGCGAGGGGTGGCAGTTGAGGGAATTTTGCAAGCAGTGGAGTTTACCAATGCAGATTTAGTTGCTATGACTTCTCAGGGAACAACCGGATTAGCCCGAACTTTATACGGGAGTGTTACGTCTGGGCTACTCAATAAAATTCACTGTCCTTTATTGGTTGTTCAATCTCAACAGTCGGAAAAATCACCTGAAATTAATCAGATTTTAATCCCTTTAGATGGCTCTGTACGGGCTGAAAAAGTGATTGATTATGCGGAAATAATTGCTCAACTTTATGACGCCAAAATTATTTTACTTCGAGTTGTCAGAAGGGGATATCAAGCGACGACTATCCAAGATTTAGACTCGGAAATTAACGAGGAATTTGTCGCCAAAGATATCTTTAACCGTCTCGAACAAAATCAAGCACTTGAACAGATAAAAAAAGCCCAAGAATATTTATTGAATATTCGTTCTCAACTCCAAGCACAAAATTTAACAGTGGACGCACATCTCATGTATGGTAGACCGATTGAGAGTATTATTACCCTCGCTAATGATCTGAATATTGATTTAATTACCATGACAAATAAAGGACGAACAGGTTTATCTAAGGTTTTGTATGGTAGCGTCGCTTCGGGAGTTCTTAATAGTAGTTATCGTCCTTTATTAATTGTACCCACCCAACAATAATTATCGACTAAAGTTAATTGAAAAAATCTGATTTTTAATGGTTCCAGCCACAAAGATTGAATAGATAAAAGAGAGATCAGAACTGTATTGAATATCCGCAACTCCACTTGCATCTGAGATATCCGAATCAATTAGATCAATCTTAATTCCGTAGGGATCTCGGCGAGTCACTTGACCTTGAAAACGGACTAATTGTTCATTGCTATTGCGAAAAATGAGTTCGGCTTCTCCATTGTCATCAATGCTGACAGAAACAAAAGTTATTGTTCCTCGAAAGCGATTATTAATAGAATAAGTACCCGTACCCTCCTGAGTTAAACGAACATCTCCTGAACCCTCAGAATTTTGTACAATGATCAAATTACTTTGAGCAACGGGTTTAGCGATCGCTAAATTATTCTCCATTAATGTCCAACTTCCACAGATGATCATCACTAGAGATATTAAACCTTTCATCGGAAAACTCCTTTTGTTTATTCCTTTATTTTAAGCCTGAACTTAATAATATGATGAAAAACCTACATTCTTGCTAACCGTTTAAACTTCTCAGTTCTATTCTCTCTCAAATTGAGAAAAACAGTATCCCAATCCAGATTTAATTTAACTCATTCTATTGACTTGTTTTTTCCTATTTAATGACTTCCAAAAATACGGTTTTTTTCTCTCCTCAACGTTTGACTGTATTCCTTCTTTATTTGATTCCAATTCTGGTTATCTGTGGATTAGTTGGTTATTTTGGTGTCAACGTTCCCCTCTATGATCAATGGATTTTACCCTATTGGTTTGAGAAGTTTTCAAGTGGAACTCTCACGGTTAAAAATCTATTTGCTCAACACAACAGCCACCGCATTTTTTTTCCTAAACTTATTTTTATTGCTTTGTCTTTTGCATCGGGTTGGAATATCTTATGGGAACTTTATTTTAGTATTATTCTCGCTCTATTAACCTTTTTAGCATTATATCGTCTCTCTCAAATTACCGCTCAAAATTTAACTCAAACTAGCCTACATCTAACCAACTTATCAAGTTGTTTTTTACTGTTCTCTTGGGTTCAACATGAAAACTGGCTGTGGGGATTTCAAATTGCTATTTTTTTGATAAACTTTTGTGTTGTTCTCTCTTGTTTAATTTTATCCACTCCATCCCTCAAGCCTCCAGTTAAACTCACAATTTCCGCTCTTTTATGTAGTATTGCAAGTTTCACCTCCGCCCAAGGATTATTATCTTGGTTAGCGATGATTCCTTCTGTTTGGACTATTGAAGGAAGTATCAGACACACAAAACAGCGATTATTAGTTTGGCTTGGCTTGTTCTTGTTTTCAGGTTTTATTTATTCTATAAACTACCGCCAAGAAACGGATACTGTTCCTGTTGTTGTATCTGATCATAAAATCTTCGCAACGATTCACTTTTTTCTCAATCTCTTAGCTACACCTTTTCTAGATTCAACTCATATCAATTGGCTGATGGGATTGATTATATTTTTAGTGTTTTTAGGATTAACACTTGCGGCTTTATTCTCTTTTAAATCTGAGCAGTTAATCAGGAATTTATCTCCTTGGATTTCTATCAGTTTATTTTCTTTACTGTGTAGTGCTTTAATCGCGGTTGGTCGGTCTGGTTTAGGTACTGACTATGCGATTTTAGCGTCTCGATATACAACTCATGCGATTTTACTGCCCATTGCAATTCTTCAACTCAGTCCGCGAATTATATTTAACCCTACTCTCAATTTTATCACGATTTCCCGCTCTAATCAATTATTAATTTTTGGATTGTTAACCGGAATATTCCTGAGTTTAAACTTAGTCAGGTCAGCCAATGCAGTCGTTTATGTTAACTCTCGATTTACCTTAGTTCAAAGTGGAAAAACCTGTTTTAATCTGATTAACTATTTAGAACAATCCGCTTTTTTTAAGACCTCTCCTCAAAGTTGCTTCAGTTTAATCAATTCTAGCCAGTGGAGAGAATTAATCTGGGATTCGGCGGAAAAACTGAACCGCTTAAACTTTAGAAAATTTGCCCAAAATGTAGCCTTTATTGAGACTCCTCAACAAACCTATGGGGAAATCACCTCTCCTCAACCCTTCACTCAAGTCATTAATATTTCAACAACAGAATCAGTTCAACTCCAAGGATGGATTAACCCCACAAAAAATCCTCATATCGTTCTATTTTCCCTTACCGATAAACCGACTTTTTTTGCTAACGCCTACGCCATAAACTCCAGTGAACCGCCCTTAAACCCCAATCAATTATCATCTAAAAAATTGCTAACATGGGAAGTCGAATTCTCTGCTGATGTTCTCCCTATCGGAACCAGCATCATTCACGCCTGGATTTATGATTCCACCGAGAATCAATTTATTCAACTCAATCATCAAGTCAGTCTCCAGGTATTTGATTCTACTTCTTTGGAAGAATAATCCTCAAAACGATCCCAAAGCTAATCTAAATTTTGATCTCAGAGAATGACTCTTTTTTTGTAACAAACTCACGATAAATTTGGTACTATAGTTGAGAGCATAGCCGAACTCTTGATCGCAATGAATGTTTCCGATGACATCATTATTATTGGTGGTGGATTAATGGGGTTGTCCTTAGCAGTCGAACTCAAACTGCGAGGTGCAAATGTCACTGTTCTCAGCCGTAATTTCCACGAAGCCGCAGGTCATGTCGCCGCAGGAATGTTAGCGCCGCAAGCCGAAGCCATCCCACCCGGGCCAATGTTAGAGTTGGGCTTACGCAGTCGTTCGCTGTATCCCCAGTGGACGCAGAAACTTGAACAAATCACAGGTTTAGACACAAGTTACTGGCCTTGTGGAATTCTCGCGCCCGTTTACGAAATTCCCGACACAACCAAAATTGATCACCCTGCTGATTCTCCCGCAATTTGGCTCGATCAACAAGCGATTAACCAACACCAACCCGGTTTAGGGGCTGATGTGGTTGGGGGTTGGTGGTTTCCCCAAGATGCACAAGTCGATAACCGTCGTCATCTCGTCAAAGCCTTACAAGCCGCTAGCGAAAAGTTAGGGGTTAAAACCTTGGAGGGCGTAGAAGTTCAAGATATTATCCGCAACTCCAAAGCCGTTGAAGCCCTGGAAACAAATCGGGGTAAAATCACTGGGTCACAGTACATTTTAACCACAGGGGCTTGGACAGGACAACTCCTCCCGCAAGTTCCCGTTTATCCCCGCAAAGGACAAATGTTGTCGGTGAAAGTCCCAGAATCCTTTGATTCCCTTCCCTTAAAACAAGTTTTATTTGGAACCGAAATTTATGTTGTTCCCCGTCGAGATGGTTTAATTGTGATTGGTGCAACTCTCGAAGATGTTGGTTTTAACGTGGGTTTAACGCCAGATGGAGTTCAAAGTCTACTCTGGCGGGCTATCCGAATTTTCCCACTTTTGCGTGATTTTCCAATTCAAGAATTTTGGTGGGGATTTCGACCCACAACACCCGATTTACTGCCTATTTTAGGAACCAGTCCCTTTGAGAATTTAACCCTAGCTGTAGGTCATTATCGCAACGGAATTTTACTCGCACCGATTACCGCTAAACTGATTACAGAATGGGTATTAGAGCAGAAATCTGATCCTTTATTAGAATACTTCTGTTGGGAACGATTTTCAACGGCTCAACTTCAATACTAAAACAGGGAACAAAAAGCAGATGAGTTGGGGTCTTTTTGTCAGGATTCCCATGAAAAGCAGAAGCATTTTTCTTTTCGATGAATTTTGATCTCACTACAAAACAATTAGTGAACCCTCAAATCTATCCTTATGCAATTAAAACAAAATACGGCTTCTGGCTGAAGTGGGTGTTTGTCACCGTTGTTGGTTTTTTTGTGAGTTTACTCTGGATTGAAATTGGCGAAAGGCCAGATATGGGACTGTTAGCCGGAGTGGTGGGCGGAACAGTTATCGGTTTTGCTCAATGGTTCGTTCTCAAGCAATATATCTATCAACCTTGGCAATGGATTTTTGTCAATATCCTGGGTTGGACGGTATTAGGATACTCCCATCTTGGGGCGATTGCTTGGGTTGCACCTCGAACGTTAGACCTCTTTGACCGCATCCTCTATGGCCTCATAGACGGTAGCCAGGTGGGAATCTCGATAGGTTTCTTACAGTGGTTAGCCCTGAAAATTCAAGTTCCTCGCGCTTGGAAATGGTTGTGGGTGAGTCCACTCTGCTGGTCTGTGGGATTATCCATCGGTTGGGCGTTTGGGGGGGTTATGCGTCAAGCCACAGAACTTTTTTTAGGAGATGTCTTGGGTTTAATGATTACTTGGATGATTGTTGCTGGACTTACGGGAATTGCGTTGATTCGGTTATTTTGGATTGATGATTGGTAATCAAAGATTCTCCCAACTCCGGTTAATTGTACGGTAAACGCCCAATCAAGGGGGTTTGTTCCCCACTGTTTTTAAAGCCAAATTGAGTTAAGATCAAAGTAACACAAGTTCAAAGTTCAATTTTTCAGTTCAGTTCTGGAAAATGTGATAAATGATCCGGATCTGATTGGAACTCCCCCCGTAAAGAGATGAAGTAAAACTTCCATTTACAAATCATTCAAAATTTTTAGCGTTTCCCCGAATTTTGTGCCATTTTCAACACGCTTTTGAGAGTAGATGAGATTAGATAAAATCGTTTTCTCTCTGTCTTGATACCCTCGTCAAAAATTGCCTTTAGGTTTTCATCCCAACGGATGATTTTTTTTCCCTCTAAAAAAGAATGATGTCTGCTGATCAGCGGTTTTCCGGTGCGCCACCTGAAACCATTCAGTTTCTCACTGTTTGACAAGTTTAAGAGATTTCTTAATAATAGTCAGCAGAAACTTAAAAATTCAGCACAATTCTATCCGTTAACCGCGAAAACACACGAAAATAACGAATAAAGGGCGATGTTCTCCCTAAAATTCCGGCTGAAGTGGTGAGATTGAGAATAATAAAATAAGGAAGAACTGAAAACAATCAATCTCAAATGAACCCTGAACTGAAATAATAGATGAGGTTAAAAAAAGATGAAAATGACACCCGGACAGTTACGTTTAATGATAGCACTTCCGATGCTATTGATGCTCGGTGGGACTTCGAGTTGGGCCAGTAGTCTGGAAATTCAACCCTCGACTCCCCAATTTAAACCCTTCTCAGATTTGGAGACTCAAGACTCTACTCTGATTCTACCTGAGAAGCCCTTCTCACCCGAGATTTTTTATGATCGTACACCTTGTAAGCTTTACGGGAAATGTTAGACAGTCCATCAACTCTGTTGTGTCAGGAGTGAACGATTTTATTGATCAACAATTTAGTATGGGGTAGACTTTCCGAGTTCTGTACAATGGAAAGCAGCTTTTCCCCATTTAAAATTAACCGCAGAGTGCTATGATTATTTAAACTGACACTCAGTCTTTGATCGTTTAACAGAGAAAGTCTAACGATTCGACAAGTAAACAATCCGATCGCCAAGATTGTTCTGTCGCCTGACGGTAAAAATATTGAACTGATTATCCAAGTTTATTGAAAGCAATGCTATCGTGATCTATATCTTGAGTATTTATTGATCTTAAATTAAGTTAATCTAGGTGTATCTTCCCAGAAATTAACCAGCCCAATGAATGTATATCCCCAAGACGATACAGTAACTCAGAATCAAAGCCAGATTGATACTCTTTCTCGGACTCTCAAACTATCTGAGGGAGAATTTTCATTACTATTACTTCGCTGTAACTATACAACTCTGCGGGAAAAAGTTGTTAAGCAACTCCACCAAAAATCCTCTTTACCCATTCGAGAAGTTTATGTTAATGCTTCGATTGATAACCTTTATCGTACCCTAGAAACTGAACTTTTAGAAGAACAGCCTGCGGTGGTGATGGTATTTGGTTTAGAACAGGTAAAAGCCATCAATGAAGTTCTCGCAGCCACGAATTTAGCCCGAGAAGCCTTTTTGAATTTTCCTTTTCCCTTGTTGTTGTGGATTAATGATCAACTGTGGAAGAAGTTAAACCGACGAGCGCCGGATTTTACCGGGTACGCTACGACCTATGTTTTTTTACAAAGTTCTGCGGATTTAATCCAGTTTCTTCATCAAAAATCTCAGCAACTGTTTAACACTGTTTTAGAAATTGGGGGATGTTCGTTTGTTTCTAATAGTAAGATTTTAGGTGAATATTGTGCCTCCGAACTGCAACTGGCTGATCAAGATTTACAAAGTCGAAACGTTACTTTACAGCCCGCTTTGACGGCGGGTTTAAGATTTGTTATAGCTCGATATTATTATGCTCATCAACAGATCTCAGAAGCCCTAGAACAGTATCATTTGAGTTTAAAGTTTTGGCAGCAGGAATCTGGTCGAAATTTATCTCGAACCACAAGTTTTGAGATTGAATATCCCCTGATTAATTCTTCCCCCCTCAAGACTTCGTTGATTTGGGAAGGTATTATTTTACATCATTTAGGACTCTGTTTAGCATATCAAGCCGAACAACATATCCGACACACAGGCCAAGGAGAATGGCAACAAGCAAGACTCTATTTTGAGCAATCTCTAGAGAGTTTTGAACGCGCACAGCGTCAGGATTTAGTTGCAAAATTTATTAATCAATTGGGTGAAATCCTGAGTAAACTCGAAGACTGGGATGCGTTGTTTAAACTGGCTTTAAAATCTCGAAAACTGCATCAGAATGAAAATTCTAAACCATTACAACTCGCTCAAGACTATGGTTTTTTAGACGGAATATTATCTTCATAGAAGGGACTGGGAAAATACCAAAGAATTTGCGACAATCGCCTTAGAAATTCTCCAAAAAAATCCCGATTATACTTGTGATGATCCCGTAAAAAATCAAAATCAAGGTTTATATTATTGGTTACTTGCTCAAGCTTTAGAACAGTTAAGTCAACCTTGGGATGCGATAGAAAAGTTAGAAATTGCCTATAAAGAAACTGCACCTAAATACAATCCTAGATTTTATTTGCAAATTTTAGGAATGTTGCACCGACTCTATTTTGAACTGGGTGAATATCGAGAAGCGTTTGATACGAAAAAAGAACATCGTACCAAATCAAGTGCTTTTGGTTATACTGCTTTTATTGGTGCCGGACGACTGCAACCGCGAGAACAAGCCGTCGATCCGATGTTAGGAACAGTCTCGACAGAAGCAACTGTTACCGATGAAATCAAAGCCTCGGGTCGTGAAGAAGCAATTAATCGTTTACTCCAACGAGTCGGAAGCACTCAGCATAAATTAACAGTCATTTATGGTCAGTCTGGTGTCGGTAAAAGTTCAATTATGCGAGCGGGTTTAGTTCCGGCTTTACAAGATTTTAGCATTGAAGCGCGTCAAGTTGTCCCCATTTTACTCAGAACCTATAACTCCTTTGCTAAAGAACTCGAAAAAAGGCTATCAAATTATCCATTAACAGAGTTTCCAGAAACAGAAAAAACAACAGAAGAAAAGGTCGAATCTCAAAATTCAACTCGCACAACTCAGCGCAGCAATCAAGAAGCACTTGAAAATATTTTACTCCAATTAAAAGCCAATGCGAACCAAAACAAAATTACAATTTTAATCTTTGATCAGTTTGAAGAATTTTTCTTTACTTATACCCGACCCAAAGCCCGTCTGCTTTTCTTTGAAGCCTTAAGAGACTGTCTCAATTTGCCCTATGTAAAAGTCATCATTTCAGTTCGAGATGACTACTTACATCATCTACTCGAAGGAGTGCGGCTAATCGACTTTGAAATTATTAATAATGATATTTTAAATAAAGATATTTTATTTTATCTCGGAAACTTTACCCGCAAAGAAGCTTATAATGTGATCAAAAGTTTAACAGATCGGTCTCATTTTTTCCTAGAAGACGCACTGATTAAAGCCTTAGTCAATGACCTCTCGAGTGAACTCGGAGAAGTTCGTCCGATTGAACTACAAGTCGTCGGCGCCCAACTTCAAGCCGAAGATATTACCACCTTAGCTGAATATGAAAACAAAGGCCCCAAACAAAAATTAGTTGAACGCTTTCTCGAAGAAGTGATTCAAGATTGCGGATTAGAACATCAACAAGCCGCTAATTTAGTTCTATATTTACTCACCGATGAAAACAACACTCGTCCCCTGAAAACTCGCTCAGAACTCACAGAAGAATTAAAAGAGGCCCTCGGAAAAACAGGCGTTGAATATCAACTCGATTTAATTTTATATATTCTTTCTCAGTCTGGCTTAGTATCTCGAGAAATTGTAGACGGGACCGAATTTTATCAACTGGTTCACGATTATCTCGCAGATTTTATCCGACAAAAACATCGCTCAGACCGAGAAGTTGCCTTTGAACAACTCCAACAAAAAAATAAAGAACTCGAAGAAGATGTCGATATCTATTCTCGCCTCGCCAAAGAAACCGAACGTCGCCGCAAAGCCGAAACCCGCAGTCGTCAACTTGAACGAATTATGGCAGCATTAGCTGGAGTATTATTCGCGGGATTTACGCTATTTGCCATGGGACAGAAAAGACAAGAAGCCCAAGCAAGAATTGAAGCAATTGAGGCGGCAAAAGACTCTTTAATTGTTGCCGATCAAAACGATCAAATTGGAATTTTACGGGCCAGTCTAATTATCGGGGAAAATATTCAACAAACCAAGGCTTCAAAAGATCTCGAAAATCAGATAGCCAAAGGACTACGGAAATTATCCGATAATAGCCTCCATGAACGGAATCGACTCGAACAAAATGACAGTGTTTTAGCGGCTAGTTACAGTCCCGATGGAGAAGTCATTGCCACTGGGGGAAACGAAAAAGTGATCAAACTCTGGAATCGAAATGGACAATTCATCACTAACTTTATCGATCCAGCCATTAGTTCACAACCTCTATCCCATGAAGATGTGGTATTGGGTGTTAGCTTCAGTCCCGATGGCCAAACGATTGCTTCGGCTAGCTATGATACAACCGTTAAACTCTGGAGTCGAGATGGTCAATGGTTAAAAACACTCAGAGGTCATCAGGCGGTTGTCACCAGTGTGATTTTTAGTCCTGATGGTCGCCTGATTGCTTCGGCGAGTGCAGATGGTACGGTTAAACTTTGGGATGTCAACAACGGCACCGCAATCAAAACTATTAATGCTCACAAAGGTGGCGTTTTAGATGTTAAGTTTAGCCCCGACGGAGAAACCATTGCTTCGGGAGGGAGTTTTGATCCCACCGTTAAACTGTGGAAAATAGACGGCACCCGACTGAAAACCCTCAGAGGTCACTGTCAGTCCGTTCAACAGACCGAAAACTGCATCGGGGTTTATGAGGTGAGTTTTAGTCCCAATGGTCTAGTTTTGGCTTCTGCGAGTGGCGATCGCACGGTGAAACTCTGGAATGTGCAAACCGGAAAAGAGATCGAAACCCTCAAAGGACACAATAACGATGTTTTGGGTGTTAGTTTTAGCCCCGATGGTCAGACCATTGCCAGTGGTAGCCGGGATCGAACCGTGAAGCTATGGAACAAAGATGGCGTGATTTTGCAAACCTTTAGTGGACATAATAACGATGTTTGGACAGTGAGTTTTAGTCCAGACAGTGAGATGATCGCCTCTGCAAGTTCCGATAATACGGTGAAACTCTGGGATCGCAACAGCAACCCTCTTGATCATATTCTCCAAGGACATCCGTTAGCCATTAATGACGTTGATTTTAGTCCAAATGGCGAAATTATTGCGACAGCCAGTGACGATCAAACCGTTCGACTGTGGAAGACTGACACGGTTCAATTGTTGAAAAATTCAGACGATCAACCCTTATTGTTGCAACATCAAAACCAAGTGCGTTGGGTGAGTTTGAGTCCAGACGGACAAACCCTCGCCACGGTTGGCACCTCAGAACCGACGATTCAATTCTGGAATATCCAAAACCTAGAGACGGGGTATACCGCATCTGTCAAGACGTTGAACGGACATGACTCTGTGGTGAATACGGTTGAGTTTAGTCCGAATGGAATCATGGCTTCTGGGAGTGAAGACGCAAAGGTGAAGCTTTGGCAAAAGGACGGGACTTTAATAGAGACTTTAACCCTGGATGCTCCGGTTGTCAGTATTGAGTTTGATCAAACCGGAGATGTAATGGCGATCGCTACTTCTGATCCGCAAACCCAATCCCAACTTCAATTGTGGAGTCAAGATCAAACGGGTTGGCGCTTCCGCACGATTCGATCTTATCCAAAGCGAACGATTAATCAAATTAGTTACGTCTCAAAGGCTGGACTTTTAGCGATCGCAGTTGAAGATCCTAAAGATCAAGTTGAAGATCAAGTTGATCTCTGGAGTCCGAGTCAGGGAACCTCTTGTCCTCTGAAACATCAGGCGACTGTACGCAGTATTGATATCGATCCCAGTGGTAAAATTTTGGCAACAGCGAGTGATGATAAAAAAGTTCGATTTTGGCCGCTTGATCGCCAACAACTTTGGCCGACGGATGGAAACTGTCAGACTCAAGAGATTGAACCGTTTTACACCATTGATCAAGATGTATTTATCAATCGGGTTCATTTCAATCAAGATGGCACAATTTTAGCGATCGCCAAAGAGGATGGAACAACTATTCTTTGGAATATGCAAGGCTTTGAGTTAGATTATCAAATCACCCAAGGGTGTTTGTGGCTTCAGGACTATCTCTCGAATCTTCCTGATCAAGAACGTGCTTCTCTGTGTCAAAACTCAAAATAGAGGGAGGCGCGCATCTCCCCAACTCCCTGTCAAACCACTTCCAGCGATGTTACGCTTAGACTGTACAGTGTGGTACTGTTTGGAGCGAGTTATAAGCATAATATACACAACAAAATAGGAGAATCAAAGCGATGCGTAAAATCACAAACCTTGAATATTCACGTCCGGGATGCGCCGAGAAAGCCGACCAAATTCTCCGAGGTGCCATGCCCGAATTTTTAGCCCATGGCTACGCTTGCACCAGTATGGATAAAATTGCTAAATCGGCCGGTGTGTCCAAACAAACCCTGTACAGTCACTTTTGTGATAAAGACGGCCTATTTACCGCCCTCGTTAAACGCATCGCCTCCGAGAAATTTCGCCTGGTTTGGTCACAACCCCTCAAAGGTCAACCGGACTTAGTGTTGCGAGATCTCGCCCACAGAATCATTGAAAATGCCTCAGAGGATGAATATCTCTGTTTTGCCCGTTTAATTATCGGTGAGTCTAGCAAACGACCAGATTTAGCCGAAATCTTTGTGCAGGAACTAATTCAACCCGCCACAGTCACGTTAACCGAATATTTCCAAAATTGTCCACACCTAGAAATCAACGACCCTGAAGCCACAGCCCGGATCTTTGTCGGTGGGTTAATCCATTTTATTATGGTGCAGAACGTCCTCCAGGGAGACAAACTCATGCCAATGGACTCCGAACGGTTGATTGATAGCCTCGTTGATACTATCGTTAAATCTGGACAAAAAACCCCAAGTCAAAAAATAAGCCTGTGAACTCTGTCCGTTAAGGTTCTCTATCTGCCATCATTGACCTATAAAAACACCACCTATCCCTTCTGCTTTCGATAATGGATCAACTCTCCTACACTCCCCCCTTTTTGCTAAAAAATGGCTTGACAATGACTGTTTATGCAGCCTTGAGAGCCAAGAAAACCTGGGAAAAAACCACCCCTCATCGGGAACCCCACTATCAAGACCAAATCTTTCTCGGGGCGGGGAAAGTTCCGATTTTTGGTCAATATGCCATTGCTGAACATTCACGCGGTACAATCATCGGTACTTATGGGATTACTGGAGATTTAAACAACCAATGGTTTCTCAGACTGTTGGGGCGCAAAGCCTACGCCAAAGGTTACAGCGTTGTTTTGTTTGACTGGCGGGCGCATGGGAAAACCGCAGAACTCTCACCCACACTCACCTCAGATGGAATTTTTGAGGGAGAAGACTTTGTTCGCATCGCCGCTAAAGCGAAAGCCTTGGGGTGTCCGCCTCCGTTTTGGTTTACGGGATATTCCTTGGGTGGACAGTTAGCGCTTTGGGGTGTGAAAGCAGCACAAACCGTTTCCAGTTGGGGAAATAACCTCAATTTTAGTGAGTCAGACTTTGCCGGGGGAGCGGTGATTTGTCCAAGTTTGGATTCTAATCGTTCTCTGTCTTATTTGGTTAAAGATCCTTTCGGAAAATATCTCGAAAAAGCGATCGCCAAAGAGTTAAAAAGACTGGCTAGACGTATCTACAAAGCCCATCCCCAAAATATTGATCCAGAAGCGATCAAACGAGCCAATAGTATTTGGGGATTTGATCAAGAATTGGTGATCGAACGATTAGGATTTTCGTCAGTCGAAGACTACTATAATGCCAGTAGTGCCTTACCGTTATTAACTCAATTTCAAAAACCCACATTGATTCTTTATGCGGCCGATGATCCTTTATTTGATCCCACTATTATTCCCGATTTACAAGCCGCCGCTCGCCAAAATTCTAAAATAGACTTGATGTTAACTCAATATGGCGGTCATGTTGGCTATATTAGCAGTAAATCTTGTCAACGTCAATCCCAAGATCCGGATCGGTGGTGGGGTTGGAATCGGGTGTTAGAGTGGTGCGATCGCTTGGGTTATTCAGAGGATTGACTAAAATCCGAAATGGAATAAAACTCTTTTTTGTTGCCCTTCAAAACCCTTTGATTTTCCAGACTAAAATTTCTCGAAAAAAGGGCTAATCATTTCTAGTGATCATTTATAATGATTGAGGGAAATAATCATCGGTTCAGTTGACGATTCTCCCAAAGGCGATAAAATATTTCAGTAGAGTTAGGATACCCTAAAAATTAATTCTTTAGTTAGCTTAAAAATGCGATATGAACAGGAAAATAGGGGATGATCAATTAATATTAGGAGGAGTCGTTGCTATCACATTCCTCTGTCAAAGCGAGATAAGTCTGGCGACACCAAATCCTCCACCCCACGAACAAGCTCAACGGTCAACTATTACTTCCTTTTCAGATATTCAAGGACATTGGGCGGAAAGATGTATTCAAACCTTGGCGCAACGAGAAGTAGTAGGAGGAAATCGCGAAGATGATCGCTTTCGCCCCGATGAACCCATGAAACGGGTAGAATTAGCGATTATTTTAAGTCAGGCTTTTTCTAATGTTGAGGCAGTTCGTAAACCCACAAACTTTGCAGATATTCCGACGAATTATTGGGCTTATGATGCGATTCGAGAAGCGGATCGGAAAGGCTTTTTATCGGGGTATATTGCCGGGGCGTTTAATCCCATGATCACCGTCTCAAGGGCGCAGGTTTTAACGGCTTTAACTCAAGGTTTAGACTATGAACCGCAGTGGTTATCCACACAGCAATTAGATCAGATTTTTACCGATGCCGATCAAATTCCAGAAACCGCACAAACGGCAATTACTGCGGCGACTGAAAATGGTTTAGTGGTGAATTATCCCAATGTTAAACGTTTAAACCCGAATCAACCTGCAACTCGTGCTGAAGTGGCGACTTTTATCTGTCAAGCGATCGCAGATTCTCGTCAAACTCCTTTTATTCCTACTCAATATATTGCTCGAGTTTCAGCAGATGAGTTGTCAAATCCCACTCCTCAAACTATTGTTTTAAACGCCAAACAAGATGAAGAAAAACCGGAAATTGTACCTTCAGCGACAGCAAAACCGGAAGAAATAATTCCCCCTGAATCCTCCTCAGAAATTGCCGCTTCTGAATCTTCTCCAAATTCCTCCTCAGAAATTGCCGCTTCTGAATCTTCTCCAAATTCCTCCGCAGAACCCTCTGAATCTTTACCCCTAATCCCCGAAATTCCTGAGTCATTAGAAGCAACTGCGAGGGCTGAAGATGTAGAAGCTTTACTCTTTTATCAACCCGAAGATGAAGCTTCAAATCACCGTAAATTACGCTTACAAATTGTGCGCCGAGGTGTCTTAAAATTTAGTGAAGCAATTTTGTTGATGGCGGGGAGCAATAATCAACCCACTGATCAATTTTTGGGCGTAGAAATTGAAGATATTGATCAAGATAAAGAACCAGAAATTATTCTAGACTTCAAAATCAATAGCTCTAATTCTCCCGTTTACTATTCTCTGATTTATCGTTATAATCCCATTCGAGGTGAATATATTCCACTGCGTCAAGATTGGGGAACAACCCCTCCAGAACGATTACAACAGCAGGAAAATAGGGAGACTTAAATTAGCCCGAAATTTGCTGAACACAATATTGAACTCCTGTGTCAAAAATGCGAGTTCCGCCCCCTTCAGCAACCGTTTGACGCAAAGCTTGGGGGTTCGTGATCCGAACTCCGGCTAAATAATTCACTCCCATTTCGGCGAATTCTTCTAACCACGGTAAAGTTGGACCCATTAAGACTAATGTAGCATTTTTTGATAACTCAGCCAAGCGAGGAAAGGTTTTATTCGCGATGGAAGTTGAGGTTAAAAACACCCATTCTGACTCGGGTAAAATATATTCACAAGCGGGATCAGGTAAATCTGACCCGGTGGGTTGTCTTTCAATTACCACCAAATTCATCTCTTTTTCGTAGCGAGAAAGTTCGGGATAGCGCCCAATAATTGCCACCCGTTTTCCCCGAATTTGAGGGAGAAAATGTTCAAATACAGATAAGTTTGCCGGACCAGTCGGAGAGAGAGGTTGAGCCGTTTTTGGTAGGGGAGAATCCGAATTAATTATAGCATTAATTACCGCCATTCCGACTGTTGCTTGATAACTCTCCCACGATCGCACCCAAGAGGTCAACTCCGAGGCGGGTTTATTGACTAAAGTTCCCGACCACGGTAAGGTACGAGTGGGAATTCCGGGACTCATGCACAACCCCATTCCTTCGGCTTCGCACAGCGTCCAGGTTAAACCAATAATAACTTCTTGAATGGGAGTATTACTGGCACTTTTATCAAGGAGTAGGTCATAAATTTCACGGGGATCAATCATAGAAGTTTGGGGGTTAACTGACTTTGTTATTATTAACCTATTTCTTCTCAACTTCCCTTCACTTAATAAGTTCTTTGGGTTTGTAGGAAAATACTAGATTTACTATCTACCTGTTTACCTGATGATCAGTTTCTCGGAAATCTCACAAAAAACAATTATTAAAATTGGGCGCAAGCTTTACGCCCCAACAAGAGGTTTTAGGGATTAAAATCCTTGTTGTGAAACTAAATCCATACAAAGTTGATTGACAATAGATTCATCGACAGATTTTGGCAGGGTAGAAACAGTTTCGGCTTCATCGAGTTGTTGATAGAGTTGTTTTGCCATTTGTATCACTTCATTGTAGGAATATTGACCTTTTTTGATAGCTAATAATTCTTCAGCATCTCCGGCTTCTCGACGATCAACAATTAAATTTTGAGTCTTTAAAACCTCTATCCCCGTTTTTAATAGCCGAATCGCTTGCATGGCAAATTTACAGTCATAGCCAACTTTTGCTTCCATTTTTGCCCGTTCTGGGTTACGGTTCTTTTTCCAGCTTTGATAGTTTTTGTATTCTCTAATTCTCCGTTGATATTGTTGACTTTTTTGTAACATTTGAAGAAATTCTTCCGAACAATTGGCTAACTTTTGAGTGGTTTCTAATGCTTCATCCGGAAGCGAATGTTGTTTTAAAATTCCTTTGTAGTCAATCTCTGCGGTTAACAGATTATACAACGCTTTAGCCGGTTCTAGATATTCAATCCGATCCCGTACCAATAAATACAAATATTCTAAAAAACTATTAATCTGGCTAACATTTAGAGGCGGCTTTTCTACCAATCCAAATTCAGCCGCAGTGGGTTGATGTTGGGGAGGATTGAGTAACCAACGACGATGAGATTCTAACTTTTTGATTTGGGCGTAACCATAACCCGAATAGGTTTGTTTGATGCGTTTAGAAAGAAATAATTGTCGATGTTGCTGCAATATTTTTCCTACTTCTGTCAGGTGAACATAGTCTTTAAACCAGAATAATTCTAAAATATTGGGATTATTATCAATCGCTAATTTTAAGAACTTTCTGAGTTCATAGATACAGGTATCTTTGGCTAAATAAGGAAACGTTTGAGATGGGGTTGTATCCCAGCCTTTATCCTGTTGTTCGATGTGACTTAATCCCAAATAATAGGGTTTTGTCGCAATAAAAATGCCGCGATAGTCATAGTCAGAGGTAGCTGTTTCTAACCCATAACCTCGTGAACCTGTTAAGGCAATTAAAACCGTTCTATTTTCAATGTCTTCACGATTCATTAATTAGTTAAACGAACAACTTCTGCTGATCGTTCCTCACTTGTATAAAACTGTATTATGTTTGTAGTATATCACAAGAATAACGAACCTGCAACTATTCCACATCCACCAATGTAGGGGTTATTGTGTAGAAATCTATGTTTTTGAGGCAGAAACCTGAATCAACCCACCCCACTTGTCTCAGGTTAATTTTTTCGGGTTAAAACAATTCCCGCTAAAATCAGGAAACCTCCGATCAAAAAAAAGCTTATATCGTATATAATAAAGTTGGGAACTTGGCGAATATGATGCAATCTCAAGATCGCATGAAAAACAACACTATCAAATAAATTAAATCCTCCCCAACCTATTAGATTCCAGCCAATAAATGCGCGAGTTGACAGTGAAAAACTGGGATTTTGCTTAATACTTTTCCACAACAAACCTAAACCCGCTACAGTAATTGTAAACATTCCAGCATTAAAAACACCATCCGCAACAGTATTTGTTTCTAATCCGGCGAGGGTATTTGTGGGGACGAGATTGGCGATCATGTGGTGCCATTGCCACAACTGATGCAATACAATTCCATCGATAAACCCGCCCAAACCAAAGCCGAGTAAAAAACTTGCAAAAATTAACATTTTACTTTCGGAAGTAGTCGAGTCTAAGTTTTGCTTGCTTGTTTCATTTGTCATTATTTTATAACTCCTTGTCGCCTAATTTCAGTGAGATTCGGATGAATTAATGATTGTTTGAATGTTTAGAAATATAAGTGATTAAAAACTCCTTCATTTGCGGAAATGTATTGCAATCAAAACCCATTTCTTTACCCTGTTCTAGGATGGTATCTGCCGATATATTTTCTTTAATCGCAATATACATTAACCCCATTGCACCCGAACGCAATCCACTTTTACAATGGAGTAAGACAGGTTTCGGAAGGTAATCAATTTGTTGTATAATTTTATCGGCAAGTTCCTCTGTAATCCCATTAGGTTTGACGGGAAGATTAACATATTCTAATCCGGCTGCTTCTGCTTGTTTCTCCTCATCACTGAGGAAACCTTCTTCTTGAGGAGATCGAAAGTTTAGCACGGATTTAAACCCGGCTTGTGCTGCTTGTTGCAATTGGGTCGGTGTAACTTGATTAGTCGCAATTGAGAGTTGCTCATTAATTTTTTTAAGATTTTCCATGACTGTACTTATCCTTTGTGACTTAATCCCCTAAATATAATACTCCCCCGGAGTTAACCCGAGGGAATCTTCTTTCTACGATTCGACTTTCAATATATCGAGCGTTCAAAGTTAAAGTGTGTG
>NZ_AUZM01000046.1 GCF_000478195.2 Lyngbya aestuarii BL J
GGATCAAGCAGTGGTTGCTTTAGTTGAGCAAATTCTCTCAACAACAACTCCTTTAACGGTTAAACTCAACGGCGTGCGATCGCTTTGTTGGATAGAAACTCTGAGTGCTATTGATCAACTTCAACATATTTTATTCACGAGTTTAGATCAGCCAACTTCTAACCCCTCATCCTTCTCAATTCATCAAGAAATCATTCAAGGATTGGGACGAATGAGCAAACCTGAAGCGAAAATTCTAGCCAGTCAAATTTTAGTTGAATTTCTCCAAAGTCAACATCCCTCTCTGCAAATTCCGACGATTAAACAACTGGTTGCTTTAAGCTTAGGACAGTTAGGAAATATCACTGCTTTTGATCCTTTGGTACAACTGTTAGCAGATTCGGAAACCACTGTTCAATTTCATTGTATCGCCGCCTTAAAACAGTTAGATTCTCCCTTAAATTCTCCCTCAGTCTATGAACGACTTCAACAACTTGCCCAACATCCTAATCTTGATCCCTGTTTAAAACAGGGAATTGCGATCGCATTAACAGAATGGTAGCTTTCATAAATTGATTAAATGCAGAAACTCTAAAACCGAAGATTGAGAGCGTTTTTCAACTTCCTATTGCCTGGGCGAAGTGCTATAACTTTAGAAAAAAAGCCAATTAGGAATTAATTAAAATTTTACTAATTTGTTTGAGTGCGGCTAAAACTTGTTCAATTTAGTTGTATCATTCGATAGATAACGCATAAGAACAACCAGATTTAGGCGGTTCAGTTTTAACCCATTTCACAAATACAAACTCTCGACCATTCACTAAAAAACCAAAGGTTGGTTTATCCCTATTCGGACTATTCGACAGATAAACGAACGCTTGTGGTAAGGCTTCCATCACATCAAATTTAGCGCTATAGAAACCCGGTTTTTATAACTCATAAAACAACAAGAGGCGCAAACCTTGCGCCCCAAAAGATTGAATTACAATTCTAAAACTAACGCAATTGAAGAATTTTAGCCGTTAACGCTAAACTTTCTTCATACAAAACATCACGACCCCAACGTTGCAATTGTTGCGTCATTAGAGATTCTGCTTTTTGATCAGAAGTCGCTGTCACCTGTTCCGTGCGACAAGATTGGGCGCTTCCGCCGGCTTCCATCCGCATACAACCTGTGGTTTCTGAACACAAAATCGTGCAGCAATTGGCATTAGGGTTACTAGAAGTTAACCGCAAACCGACCAAATCACCGGGAATTTCACCATAATCAGCAGCAGGAATCGCCGCCAACTCAGCAACAACTTCCTTATCATTGGGAGCTTTAAACTTGACATATTTCAAGTCATAGTCTCCGCCTTCAGAAGTAAAAGAAATCGGTTTCCAATCGAGGCGAGAAGCATACCAACCCAAAAACATTAACGCTTGAGTTGCATTTCCCTTTTCATAATCAATCGCCACATTATCAATTTCACCCAACGACATCCGACGTTCAGGGGGGTCAAAAGCAGCGGCCGATAATTCTTGCCAGGGCGCCAAACGATGCCAATTCAAGTCAGCAATGTAAGTTTCTTGTTCGATCAATTCTTGCATTTTCAGCAATTCCGATTCCGGATCACTAAAATAACAAGAATCCACAATCAAACAATTACTACAACCCGACAACCGCTTAAACAAATCTTGTTCGGGGTTGGGTGTTGCCTTCCACCAAACAAACTTCGGTAAGTCAGGAATCAGCAAAGACTCCACAATATCATCGACCCGTTCTAATGCTTCTTTAGTGCCACGTAGGGTAATATATTCAGCACAAATCAGACTTTCTTCGCTTTTTTGCTGAATCGGACAATAGGCAGAAACCTGAGCCGTGACACCTGTATCTTCCCCCATCGTCGGACAAAGAGTGATAATCCGACAAGGATTTTGAGCGGCGATCGCTTCACTAATACTAAAACCGCGACCATCTAAATTAGAAATTTTTTGGCGATCGCTGGGTAACTTCGCAAATTCTTCACGCAGTTTAGCGAGTGTGTGTGAGTCTACCCGACCAGTAATACTGAAACCATAAGTCTTTTGAGCTTCTTTAATAGCTTCGCGGGTTTCAGTACCGTGAATCCCATCAATTTGCCCGGAGAAAAACCCCAACCCGGCTAGAAGTTGTTGAAATTCTTCCGGCTCATAAATCACCATACTAAACGTCGCCGCCCGGGTAGCAACCGCCGTAGTCTTTCCGCTCCCAGCAGCTTGAGAGAGCCAGATCCCATTTAATTCTTCCTCAATTTCGTTAAGGGAGATATCTTTTGGTTTTTGCAGTGCAACAAGTGGTGTACTCTTCATGGTGTCAGTCGTTAGTGATTAGCTGTTAATTTTAGAGATGTTCAGTAAAAACATCTGTGGGAAGTCTTTGACAATCGGGCATCAGCAGTATCGCTCATTCCAGTCAGTGCTATGCCCGGATAGTGATTAGTTTAGATCCTAAAAACGGGGACAGGTACTCATGCAAGAGGGAACAGGCAGGTAACAGACAACAATCATCAGCGATCAGTTCTGTTCATTTGTCATCTGTCATCTGGTCACTGTTCCGATTGCCTCTCCCCACAATTCTACAGTCTGCGCCAATTACGACCATGGCGGTTGAGTAACAATTCCGCTTCTACAGGTTCCCAAGTTCCCGCTTCATAGAAAGGAATCGCATCAGGGGGAGCAGGTGCATCCCAAGCTTCTAACAGGGGAGTAATAATCTTCCAAGACGCTTCTACTTCGTCATCTCGGGTAAATAGCGTTTGATCACCGAGCATACAATCAATCAATAGACGAGCGTAAGCATCGGTATTCGGCTTGCCAAAAGCGGAGTCATAGCGAAAATCCATATCAACCGAACGAGTTCTCAATGAATTTCCCGGCGTTTTCACGTCAAACCGCATAGAAATCCCTTCATTGGGCTGAATCCGCAGAGCGAGAACGTTGGGGTTCGCTTGTTTCGCCGCCGACTGGAACATCAAATAGGGAACTTCTTTAAACTGGATGGCGATTTCTGAAACTTTTTTCGGCATCCGTTTTCCGGTTCGTAGATAAAATGGCACCCCTTTCCAACGCCAGTTATCAATGTGTAGTTTCAGCGCTACATAAGTCGGCGTAGTAGAGTTGGGGTCAGCCCCTTCTTCGTCTCGATAACCGGGGACTTGTTCGCCTTTCATCCAGCCGGGAGTATATTGACCTCTAATCGCCGAATTTTCCAGGTTGTTAATATCGGCAAGGTGCGTCGCCTGCAACACCTTCACTTTTTCGTTGCGAATGCTATCAGCATCAAGGGAGTTGGGGGCTTCCATCGCCGTGAGCGAGAAAACCTGCATCAAATGGTTCTGCACCATGTCGCGCAACGCCCCGGAGGTTTCATAATAACCCGCCCGTCCTTCTAAACCAACGGTTTCTGCAACCGTGATTTGAACGTGATCAACAAATTGACGATTCCACAGGGGTTCAAAAATCGCATTGGCAAACCGGAACACCATCAAGTTTTGAACCGTTTCTTTGCCCAAATAATGGTCAATCCGGTAAACTTGTTCTTCTGCACAAACCTCACGGACAATCCGGTTGAGAACTTGGGCGGTACTCAAGTCGCGGCCAAACGGTTTTTCAATCACCAAACGCTGCTTTTTCGGGTCTGGCAACATACCCGCAGCACCGAGTTGTTGAATCGCTTCTCCAAAGAAAGCCGGGGCGACAGACAGATAAAAAACACGATTTCCCCGTGTTCCCCGTTGTTCATCGAGTTCACTCAAAAATACTTTGAGTTTCTGATAACTTTCTGACTGATCGATATTACCGGAACAATAAAATAACCCCTTAGCAAAGTCGTTCCACAGTTCTTCTGACTGTAAGCCACCGCCAAACTCCTCGACACCGATTCGCATCTGTTCGCGGAAGTAGTCATGACTCCAATCTCGTCGAGCAACTCCGACAATGGTTAGTTCCGGAGGGAGCTTGCGTTCGAGCCGCATCTGATAGAGGGCTGGAACCAATTTACGTTGAGTTAAATCCCCTGATGCACCGTAGATCACTAAAATCTGAGGTTCAGGGACGCGATCTTGTTGCAGTCCAACCCGTAACGGATTTTCCAGTAGTGTAACCATTTACATTCCCTTGTCAATTTGGTTGAGGCGGTGACACTTTTTGTTTGTGTTAATTATCTGTTTTTGGCGATTAGCAAACCGTTAGAAATGAACAGTTACCCATTTTACTTTTTAGGCAAGGAATCTTTGAGGTTGAAAGCCTGACTCGGATTTGCTCTTGAGTGAGAATTTGCCGATTAATCTTTCTGCTTTGTTTCTCTAGGATACCTAAAATAATCCGGTTTTCAACTGAAGCTCTCATCTCTAAATGATCCGGTTGTCACCCGCTAATCACCTTTGGTCAATCAGACTTTCCCATCAACCCGGTTTTACTTACTCACTTCAATTGCATTCAATCGATGAGAAATCGGGTTTTTAGTTAACAAGTTTGTTCGCTTGCACTCACTATCCTACAGTCGAAAGCTGTTTAACCTTTTCTTCGAGAGAACTCATTAACGAAGTAAACGGTTTGACAAACTTATCAATGCCTTCGACTAACAATTGATCCATGACTTGATCGAGATCAATATTAATCTTTGGATCATTGAGACTTTCAATCAAATGATAGGCTTGATCAACCTCAGTTTCCACGCGATTTTCAACATCACAGTGATCGGCGCAAGCATCAATGGTATTCGGGGGTAAAGTATTAACCGTATTCGGCCCAATCAGTTCATCGACGTACATCACATCGCTGTAAGCCGGATTTTTGGTACTGGTACTTGCCCATAAGAGCCGTTGTGCATTTGCTCCTTTGGCCGATAAAGCTTTCCAGCGATCGCTTTGAATAATTTTCTTGTATTCTTGATACGCAATTTTAGCGTTGGCGATCGCCACTTTACCTTTAACTTTCTCCAGTTTGGCTTGATGATTGAGATCGGTAACTCCTTTGAGCTTGGCATCAACAGTATCATCAATCTGACTATCAATGCGACTGAGAAAGAAACTCGCAACCGAAGCCAACTTGCTAATGTCTTCCCCTTTGTTGACACGAGCTTCTAAGCCTTTGATATAAGCCCAAGCCGTATCAACATAACATTTCACCGAAAAAAGTAATGTGACGTTAACATTAATGCCGTGAGCAATCACCCGTTCTACCGCCGGAAGTCCTTCAGTGGTTCCAGGAATCTTAATCATCACATTTTCTCGGTCAATTGCTTTGTAATAGCGTAAAGCCTCTTTCACAGTGCTTTCCGTATCTTTAGCAATCGTCGGCGGAACTTCGATGCTGACATAACCATCTAATCCCCCAGTCTGTTCATAAACGGGCTTAAAGATGTCGCAAGCATTGCGAATATCCTCAAACACGAGAGATTCGTAGATTTCCATCACCGACTTTCCGGCTTTAATCCCTTTGTCGATCTCCGCATCATAGATAGCGTTTCCCTTAATGGCTTTCTCAAAAATCGCCGGGTTAGAAGTAATTCCCCTCATCCCTTTTTCAACCATTAAGGTCTTTAATTCACCGGACTCAATAATGTCACGGCTTAAATTATCCATCCAGATACTTTGACCGAGATTGCCAATTTCTAGCAGATGATTTGTGGTCATAACTGCAATTCCTGTAACGTCTACAAATTCAATCGGTGGGTTTTTTAGAGTAGATGATGATGGTGTTTTTTTTACGCCGAACTCTGGTAATATTGACCGCTCGTGCGTGTAGAAACGACTATTTTTGATCGCGACGCTCCCGATCTTGAATAAAGGACTTCACTAAGGTCACATCTTCTTTACTCCCAATAACTAGGGGTGTACGTTGATGTAACTTTTCTGGAACCACATCCATAATTTCCTCTGTTCCGGTAGAAGCCTGTCCTCCAGCTTGTTCCATTAAATACGCCATCGGAGCCGACTCATAAAGCAAACGGAGTTTTCCTTCGGGTTTTTTCACCGTACCGGGGTATAGGAATACACCCCCTTGATACAAAATTCTATGAATATCTCCCACTAACGCACCGCTATATCGAGCCGTGTAACCGTCGTGACGATGAACATAGCGGATATAATCGCGAATCGATTCATCCCACTGCCAGAAGTTGCCTTCGTTAACGCTGTAGACCGGGCCATGATCCGGAACTTTGATGTTCTCATCTGCAAGGATAAACTCACCCAGACTCGGGTCAAGGGTGAAGGAATGTACGCCTGTTCCAATGCTGTAAACCAGCAATGTACTTGGGCCATAGAGGATGTAACCAGCGCCGATTTGTTTATGTCCATGTTGCAGCAAGTCGGAAGCCGTACCGTCTTCGTCGTTGCCTTCCTGCTGTCGAATTGAGAAAATTGATCCCACATTCAAGTTCGTATCCAGATTGGATGAACCATCTAAGGGGTCGTATAGCAAGGTGTAACGTCCGACAGGGCAGTTTTCAGGAATGTAATAGGGGTTCTCCATTTCTTCTGAAGCCAAGCGACAGACTAAGCCGCTTTGTTTGAAAACGGAGATAAACACTGAGTTGGAATAGAGATCCATTTGCTTGACTTCTTCACCTTGGACGTTCACACTGCCCGTGAACCCCAAAGCATCATCGACTAATCCCGCTCGACTCAAACGGCGTGCGATTAACTTACCCGCTAGTCCGATGCGGTTCATCAATGCACTGATATCTTGAGCATCGGGTGAAAAACTATTGAGTTGTTCGAGAACATGACGGGATAGCGTGGTGCAGTCCCGATCTATATATTGTCCCTGATCCATCGGATCGGAGGGCGTAGGCTTGGCTGGAATCTGAACCATGATTTCGTCTCCGGTGTCTACTCGTCTCGCCTTTGACAGTCTCACCTACAAGCTTTATAACTTGTCGAGAGATTTTTGCTGTTTCCTCTTTTTGCTGGACTAGACTTCAGAAAAATCTAACTTTTGCGACTTCGAGTCCACAAGCATTTTAGTTTGACTTCTACTGACTGGCTGACAGCAGAAAGATCTCCATCTATATTAAGGAGACTTTTTGGGTCAGACGGCCAAATTTTAAGCTAAGTTTTATATCTTTCGTCTGTTGTTAAGGTAAATTTATTTTTTTTTCTTAAAGAATAAAGATTAAGTTCTTGTATATCGGTTTAAGATTGGTGGGTGGGTCGTGGAACGAGGAATAGGGAACCATCAGCTTTTTTTGTCACTTCGAGGAGAGGAAACTTAAAAACAAAAGTCCAGAAGCCCTAGAAACCAATGGTTACACCTGATCTGTATCAATTGGCGAGTCTTGATCGGGAATTTGCAAAGATTAAAGTGGCTGATGAGGTTGAGCCACTTCAACACAATAATTAAGCGGGACTGTTCCACAGGATAGACGATCTCCGTTCCTCACACCTAAAAAAAGTAATTTAGAACCTCTTTTACTGAGTCACCAAAACTCAGATTAAAAGCTCAATATCCTTAAATAAAGCTATATTTTTATGGAACTATAACGATTGCGAGGATGATTCATTTCTAGATCTTCAACGTCTGAATAACGTACATATTCAGGCTGTTTTTTATCTATAAAATAAGTCGGCTGAGAACAATCTTTGTTGTAATCACTTTTCTCGAAGCTTCGATCATCTTGTTCATTTGAGGAAGATGATCCCTGATCATTCCAGATTAAAACAACGGCGAGGATAAGGTAAACCAAAACAACTTCCATACTGAGACTTTCTCCTTATTTGTGTGAGGAAACCGAGGTTTTTGACCTAAAAGTATTACTTTCAGGATACTTAACTATTTCTTATCCTACTCGGTATGATGAAAGTAATAATGAGTGCTACTCTACAGAAATTTAGACCGAATTATAGTAGGGTGATTGAAACTTAAATAAAGCTTAAAAAAAGCTGATCTTAGTATTGGGTTTGTTATGTTGAGTGAGATTAGCGAAAAATTTAATAATATTTAAAGACGAATTTTAATCTTTTTCTGTATCATTTGTGGTTTAATTTTAAGTTAACTTAAAGTTAACCCCTTGAAAAATCAACGAGAAAAGACGTGGACCCCTCTGTGAGTTGATTCCGCTTCTCTGATCCCCTCCAATTATTTAAAGAAGTGTCACAGTAGAGAGAGAGTAGAGCTAACTCTCCTGCTGAGAAATACTACTATTCCAAGAAATCTATCCTTGTCGTTGAGTTATCATCACTATCACCTTCATCATCATCATCATCATCATCAATTTCAAACTCAAACTTTTCTTCTGCTAAAACTTCTTTTTGTTGTTGAATTTTATTCATGTCTTCGGTTGTCGTAAACGCATCTGAAGTCAAAGTTTGTGAACCTTGAGAATCTTTGCTCTCATCAGATGAAGGTGTTTTATTCATTTCACCTAAACTAAATTTCACCATTAATCTAGGCCCTGAATTGCCGAGACAAATGACCATTCCATCTTTAATAAAAAACTGATTTAAAGGTTTGTTATTGATATATGTACCATTTGTACCAAAACTGACAACCTCCCACCCTGATTCTCGGTTCCAGAGTTCTAAATGATGACGAGAAACAACAGCATTATAAATCACAATATCATTATCTTTTGCACGGCCTATCCGAATGACTGACTTCTCTTTAAAAGTCCATCGGTTGACAGGTATGGGTTGAGTTGGGTGAATGAGGATCAGAGTAATCACTTATGGATCTAAAACTGAGATAAAAATATACCTAAAAGGTTGAGTTTGAATCATTTATTAGTCCGATGATTTGCTTTTTATTGGCTTTAAATTTGATCGAAGTCTCGCAAAACTGATCATTTTTGAGTTATTCATAACTTCAATTTAATTTGAGGAAGAACTTTCAGAATGTTCCGAGTTAGTATTTTGAGTATTAGTCTCGGAAGAATTCGAGGGAAGCATTTTGGGCGATGAATCCTCTGTTTCCCTTTCTTCTGAAATGATTTCAGCTTTAATTTCTTTCATCTCCTCCTGTTTTCCTTGTGTCATTTTTTGAGCATTCCGTTTCAATCCTTCCAAGTGTTCTCGGGTTTTCTCAAAATCCTCTTGTAAGAATTCAGCCGCTTGACCCATCTTTTTCCCTAACCCTTCTGAATATTGCTGAGGGTTTTTGAGGGCAGATTCTAACACAATTAGACGTTTATTTCCCGCACTCGAAACTGCTGTTGAGGGAAGAATATAAACCCCTTCCAATACACCTCGTAACCCCTGAGACGTATAGAGATAACTATAGACAAACCCTGTTTTCAACTCAAAAACATAGTCAACAATTGCACCAATTTTATTCCCACCATCTGTCCAAACTTCGTGATTCATCACGTGAATTGCTTGTTCAGGTTTAGCCTCATTTTTAGACGCTTCATAGCTGCGACAATTGACCAGAACTGCATCTTCACCAATTTGAGTAATATCGTCCCAAGTAAAAACTCGTTTTTGACCTCGAAGCAGTCCAGATTTACAAGTCAAAGCCATGACTTGATGGGACTGAGAATTAAGCCACAGTTGTTCCACTCGACCTAAATCTTCAACCGTATTCCGTTCTAGCACTAATCGATTGATTAACTCACTGCGTTTAATCATCTTAATTTCAGTATTCATAGAGTCAGTCCCCATACTAATGACAGTTTGATAACCGTTAAATCTTGATATCCTCTTGATTTTCTATTGAAATTGATACACCGCTAAAACCGTACAAAACAATCTAAAATAAACCTCACTCAGTTTCTGTAATATCATCTTCATAGGGTTCAGCAGAGATTAATTGAGAAGATGTAGAAGATGAAATCGAATCAATTTGAACTTCAGTATTCAAATGATCAACCGTTTGTATTTGTCTTTGTGTAATTCCGATTCGACGCATTAAATGTTGAGTTTTCTCAGCAGAGATATTCAGCTTAATTTTTGGCCCCGAAATTGCTAAATGAATAATTTGTCCATCGACAATCGGAGATTTTTGAATCAGTTTGCCGTCGAGATAAGTGCCATTTGTTCCTAAACCAATAGCAGTCCAAGTTTTTTCTTGATGTCTTAGCTCGACATGATATCTAGAAACAACAGCACTGTATAAAACAACATCATTTTTAACAGAACGGCCGATCCGAATCACCTCCTTCTGTTCAAAAGTCCAAGTCCGAACGGGGATAGATTGGTTGGGATGAAGTAAAGTTAAGGTAATCACATTGACAGGTTTCAGTTCAAGTAGAGCACTCAAGACGAATTCTAGATTTTCCGTACCGATTTTGAACCCTAACAAATCGTGACTGATTGATCAGGTTACATCTCAAAATTTTCCTTTTAAAGTTTAGTTCAAAATCATACCGGACATCTAAAATTTAACTTAGGAGGGTTGTTGAAAAATAAATGAAACAAGGTCACCTTTTCCAAGAGAAATGCGATCGCCAGGTCGCAATCGATGTCGATTTCCCTTCGTCAGAGGAATATTATTGACATAAGTTCCGTTAGAACTGCCGACATCTTCAATATAGTAGAAACCTCCCTCAATGCGAATATCGGCATGAGTCCGAGAGACAACTTCCGAACTCGGGAAACCCGAAACATCAATATCTGGAGGAACTAGCTCATTAGGTTTACCCACGTGAATTACAGGTAAATTGAGAGGGAGTTCTACAGTTACATTCGTCTGGATGTGAAGTAAATGTGCCGATTGGCTTTGAAGCTGAGTATTTGTACTCGCCGTTTTTGCAGCCGATACTGTTGATGGAGTCGGATTGATTTCGTCAGGATTGGCAACAGACGCAACCCCCACGGGATCGGGATCGGGATCGGGATCGGGATTTGATTTTTCTAAAACGGGAGACTCTAATGTAGAAGAAACAACAGGTTCAGGCATCACCAACGGCTCAGGTGTCACAGGAGCAGAGGGCGGGGAAACCACAGTCGGTAGAGCGGCTTCTTGTTCTTCTAAAGATGGCGATGTCGGTGTGGGCTGTAAATTGTAGCCACATTGACCGCAAAAAGCCGCATCACTTTGAATGGTTGCACCACAACTGGGACAAGCCATTGTACTCGGTAGGGGAGTATAGCAAGCTTCACATTGAGTTGCTCCCTCGGGATTTTGGTGATTGCAATTTGGACAAACAATCATCACTTTTTCAGTAGTCAGCTACTTACAATTCTGACACCTTAAGACACTATCAGCTATGAAATTGTGAGAAATAGGGAATAGGCAACAGGCAACAGTCAACAGGTTGCAGGTTACAGGTGATCGCTGAAAACAACTGATAACTGTTAACTGTTCACTCTCAAGACTGGTCACTGATCACTGTTAACTATTCACTGTCAAGACTTGACCTGCGGCTTCATCAAATAGCCACCACAGTTCCCCTTGAGGTTGAATTGCACGAGACGGATAAGCCATTTCATCGGCTGTTTCTGCAAAAACCTGGGTTAATGCGGGTTGCTTGTTTGCACCTGTAACCAAAAACAGGACGCATTCAGCTTGGTTAATGAGCGGAACCGTAAAGGTGAGACGAGGTTGACCCGCTTTATTCCCCACTGCAATTAAGCGATCACGAACTTGTAACGCTTCTGTATGGGGAAATAGAGACGCAGTGTGAGCATCATCGCCCATACCGAGCAAAATCACATCAAAAGCTGGAAATTCTCCCGGTGAGACTTGAAAAAATCTCTGCAATTCGGCTTCATACTGACGAGAATCAGCGAGCGGATCATTTCCCGCCGTTGGCATTGGGTGAATATTATCTGCCGGAAACGCTACACAGTCAAGCCAAGCCAGACGAGCCATCCCTTCGTTACTATCCGGGTGATCGGGAGCAACGTAGCGTTCATCTCCCCAAAAAATATGAATTTTATCGAGAGGTAAATTTTCAGTCGCCAGTGCTTCATAAAGCGGTTTGGGCGTACCTCCTCCGGCCAACACCAGCGTAAACCTTCCTCGCGCTTCAATAGCGGGTGCAATTTTGTCCAAAATAATCGCTTTTGCTCGTTCTACAAGCTGATCACGACTGGGAAAAACTTCAATATTTTTTTTCATTGTCCTTCAATCGAGTTCAACAACAAATAACAGGCATCAAGCATCAGGAATTGTAGATTAATCGTGGGTTTAACCCCTAGTTTCTCTTTGACCTAGCTCCTGACCAAATCAACAGCTAAAATAAAACTGTTAGAGTTTGAATAGCAAACCCGTGAGAATGGCAGTGACGAATTAATCCAGCCCAAGACTAGGTTACACCCTGAGATTATCAGTGATTGACTGCTTGCGGTGAGAACTCTAATAATTTCTTTAATCCCTCTGGAACGGAAACTAAACCGATGTCTATCTTTAAAAAAACATCTGAGTCTCTCAGTGGTGTGACCAGCGCTCTCAAACCCCTGACCCAACCGAGATTCTGGGGTTCAATGGGCGTTACGGCGGTTGTTGTTGCTTTTATTTGGCAAGTTTCAGAACATCCTGAATGGTTTGAGTTGGATGATATCAAGCAAGCGATTTCCGATTCGGGTAATTTAGAGGATCGACTTTCTCAAGAAGAACGATCAATCGCCGCAGATATTGACAGTTCAGCCGTCTTACTCAAGGAATTAGAAGGGCCACAACTGTTACCCTTTCCGATGGACACTCCGATTAATGCAGGAGTTGGGGTTCAAGATCAGGTGCGTAAATCTCGTTTAGATCGCTCTACAACGCCTCAAACTTCCTCTAATCCCCGGTTGGAACAACAATCACCATCGGATAACAGTTTACCTACTTTTTCGGTGACACCAACTCCCTCTGAACCGAATAATATTCTTAATTTCAATTCAACGCCGACTTTATCAACGACCACCCCTTCACCTCAAAATCCTTCGGGCTTAACGCCTCAGATGACCTTTGATGCAAACTTTCCGAGTGCGACAGCGACAGAGGAAGGAACATCAACGCAGAGTCCCTTACAAGCCGCGATGGATCAACAATCTATTTCTGGACAAGGACAATCTCAGAGTTCTAGCTCATCTTCCCCGTCTACTGACTATAATGATCCGGTTCTGAACTTCAATCAACCTCAAGTTAATTCTATCAATACTCCCGGAAGACCAATCCCTTCTACTCCGACAACCGTTGGGACTCAACCAACTGTTCAAATCCCACCAGCCACATGGATTGTTCCTCGTACAACGACAACTCCCACTACCCCCACCAGCCCGATACCGACGACCAACTCCTATCAAACTAATATTTCGATTACTTCTCCTGTTATTCCTGCTCAACCGATTATTCAGCCTTCTCGAACTGGGGCGGCTGTAACTCCAGATCTACAGAGTATTTATAATTCCTATGGGGCTTATCCTAACGTGAATTCTAACGGTTCCTACGGCGCTCCTTTTCCCAATAATAATGCTTCTTCTCCTTCAGCCTATCCGGGCTATTCTAACAACGCTTCTACGAATCCCCAAGATTATCAAGTTAATCAAAATACCCTAATACAAAATAATCAGGCGGATCAATTTAATCAAATGAATCAGCGTCCTTTCTCTGCACCTCGTCCCGTTCCCGGGCGAAGAATTGGAGGGGGTGAAATCAACACTTTTGCTAACCCTTAACGCTAATTTTGACCTTGTTTTAAGATACACTCAGCATCGAGTAGTTGTCGGTGTTCACTTCTAACCACTGCACAGCCTTCGACTAAGGTTGATAGGACAAATACTTGTTCTTGTTTGATGCTGTTTAAAATGGGTTCAACTAACTCGACTTGTCGAATTAAAACACGAGTGGAAATATAATCGGCTTTAAATGTACTTTCTCCATCGAGTAACCAAAAATCAATTCCATATTTACGGATAAAGTCTTGAACTTGACGGAGATCAGAACTATATTGAGCGTTAATCAAGTCTATTAACCGTTGCTGAAATGCAGTGTAATATTCCGTATGGTAGGGGTAGTCATATTCCTGTGCAATTAAGGTTGAACGTTGGGCTAAAGTGGGAATAAAATCGGCTTCTTCTGAGAGAGTCGCAACTAATGTATCTTTGGGTTGTTTCTGAAGAAATTCATAGATGAGGGGTTCTTTTCCAGTACGATAAAGTTGATTCGGGAGAGTAACTCCAGGTAAAAAAGGAACAGTAACTAGCACAACCCCCAAACAGAACGTTAAGCTAAAAAGCATTAACTGATATCGAGTTAAACCGTTTTCTATGATTTGAATTAAAGCTCGTAATTGTGCTTCTAAGATTAATGTTACAGCTAAACCGGATGCTAAAATCAAGACAATTTTTAAGCTATGATAGGTGTAGCGAGTTGGAAAATAAAGCTGGAATAAAACAGCATGAGCTAAGAAATATAATACCAAAGAAGCTAAAATAATTTGTCCTAAAATTATAACGTTATAATGAATTTTTTGAGCGAGAGAAAAGCGTTCTGTTTGTTTAGCTAAAAAAGGAAATCCTAATCCAAATAAAGCGAGTGGCGGTAAAATTCCTAAAAACAGTAAACCCGTTTGAGGGGCGACTAACCAGTAAATGAAAGGATTATCGTGAAAGAAAAAAGCTCGTCCAAATAAACCATCTAGAGGATAAAATTCAGGTTTTAATTTTGCTTGAGCAATGGTGATCATTTCACCAAATTCAGTTGTTGTCAGTTTGTAGGGAAGTAAAATCAAAACAGCGACAACTCCTCCGAATAACCATGCTAAACGGTTGAATTTAAGCGAAGAAAGTTTTATTTGATAATTTTGTAGATTAAATAGTCTTAAGGTGAGAATTCCTAAAAACAGGAGTGTAATTTGAGGATAAAATAAACCCGATAAAGCGATAATAATCAGCAAAGGAAATAACGAGTTCCGTAATAAGTAATATAAAAATGCGAAAAATATAGGATAAACAAAGGCTCTCGGCGTTGCAGAAACGAGATCATCTTCTATCCATAAAGTTTGATTTAAAATTAAGCTTGTGATTAAACCCACAGCCGGAATAGGTAAGAATTGTAAGCTGACAGCAAAACAGTAGCCAGTCGTAATCAAGCCTAAAATTAACGGTAAAACTTTACTTGCAATTAGAGGATTAATTCCTAAAAATGCGAGAAACTCATAAAATTTTGTATAACCCCAAGGGGCGAGAGATTGTAAATAATTCGCAATTAAATCTTGAGGAAAAAGTTCAGGATCAATAAATCTTTGCATCCAAAAAACGTGTTGTCTTGCATCATCTTGAATCACATATTCACTTGTAAAAGCTTGTTGCATAGAAAGCAAACCATATCCCAATACAATCAATAGACTCAGAACTAGACAAAATCTTAGAGTAGGATGAGAAAGAGAAGTTGTTTGAGTAGTTAAAAACCGATGTAAACGTTTAATTAAGCGATGAGAAAATGGTTTTAAGCTTTTCAGGTTGAACATATTGAAACGACAGATACTCCCGATGATTTAAGGATGCTTTGAAAGTTTTTTAAGTTGTAGTTTTAACGAGAGGTTTTATAAAGGAAAAATCCTGAAGCCCCTAAACCTATCACAATGGGTAGCCAACCCGCAAGAAAAGGGCTAATAATGGCTTTTTGTCCCAACGCCCCGGTGATAAATGCCAACATATAATAAGAAAAAATAATGATGATACTAATCCCGAAACTGGTTGATCGACTCGTTCGTTGATGTTGAGAACCCAAAGCAGCCCCTAATAATCCAAACACCACACAAACAAACGGAAGGGAATATTTTTGTTGAATTCTAACTTTAGTTTTCTGAACAATCTTTTCATTCCCACTACTTTTCATCAGTTCTAAATATTCATGGGCTTGGATAACATTCATTTCGTCATAGCGGCGTTTCCGACTCGCTAAATCTAAAGGAACCCGAGGCAATTTTAATTCTTTGTGATCAAAACGGATAATATTACGATAAGAGCCTTGAGGATCAATCATATAAACCGTACCATCAAAAAAGTCCCAACTCTGTTGTTTCCCATTCCAGACGGCTGATTCAGAGGAGATAATTTGAGTGATGCCTTGTTGAGACTTATCCAAAATCGTCACTTCATTCATGTATTTTCCATCAAATTCTTGAGCATAGAATAACCGCACAAGAATAGTTATTTCTTCATCGGAGTCTTCGATAGGAATTGTACGATACTCGGGATAAAAAATATTTTCTTCTTGAACCGGAAGCCGATCTTGATGCAAGGCTTGTTCGAGAGTAATTGAAGCCCGATAGTTAGTTGCTGGAACAATTAACTCATTGAAAACAAACATAGAGGCGGTAATAAATAAGCTAAAAATTAGCGTCGGAATCACCAACCGATAAATACTAATTCCACAACTTCGCAAGGCGACAATTTCACTATCACTCGACATTCGCCCATAAACAATCAGCGTTGTCAAGACCATTGACATGGGAAAGGATAAGACAACAAACTCAGGCATCTTTAATAAAAAGATTTGGATCGCAATGCTCACATCCAAACCCGACTCAGCCACTTTCCGAACTAAGTCAAAAACCGTATCGATCGAAAGAGCGACAGAAGTAAATAATCCGACACCAAACAAAAATGGGGCAATGAGTTCACTAATAATATAGCGATCTAAAATCGATAGATAGAAACTCGGAAATTGAAAAGAATTAATAGACTTGGAAACTGATGTTTTCATAGTTGAAAGCTATCACCAAGATAATATTGTCGTACTAGAGGATTATTGTAGAGTTCTTCGGTTGAACCCGCAGCAAAAATTTGTCCGTCTCGCATAATGTAAGCTCGATCGGTGATTTTCAGCGTTTCACGAACATTGTGATCGGTAATCAAAATTCCCATCTGGCGATCGCGAAGTCGGGCGACAATTTGTTGAATTTCAGAAACGGCAATCGGATCAACTCCTGCAAATGGTTCATCAAGCAACAAAAAGTTAGGAAGTCTGACACCAGAAGCCAAAGAACGGGCAAGTTCTGTTCGTCGTCGTTCTCCTCCTGAGACTTGATTTCCCATGGTATCAGCCACTTTATCCAAGCGAAACTCCCGCAATAAAGTATTTAGTCGAGAATGCCACAAATGGGGAGGAACTTGGGTTTGTTGCAAGATTAACAGAATATTGTCTCTTACGGTTAAATGACGAAAAATACTCGCTTCTTGTGTCAGATATCCAATTCCTAGTCGCGCCCGTTTGTGTATAGGTAAAGTGGTAATGTCCTGTTCTTCGAGATAAACCTTACCTTCATCGGGTTTTTCGAGTCCTGTAGCGATGTAAAATGTGGTTGTCTTTCCGGCTCCATTTGGCCCAAGTAAGCCGACAATTTCCCCTTGAGAAACCGACAAGTTTACCCGACTGACAACTGTGCGTTTTCCATAGGATTTGTGGATATTTTCCAGGACAATTTTCATAAATTGATCAACCTATACTTCTGCCGATGTCAGTGAATTCAGACAAACACGACTAAACCCCAGTACAAGATTTAGACTCAAAAAGTCGGATCAGGGGTCAACTCGCACGAACAAAATATCTACTCTTTTACGAGGGTCTATTTCGGCAGTTTTCTCCGATTCACTGATCATCCCCATAAGTTAAAAGAGTTACTGGGTCGGGATTTAGCGGGCAGGAGGAGCGCTAAACGGATTTTTAAAAGCAGGTTTGGGGTTAAAGGGTTCAACGGCAGCATTTTTGGTGCTGCTGCTGTCGTCTGGAACAATATAAATCGATTCTACCTGTTGACCTCCCGCCGGAAGTGCAACAAAGCGTCCTTCCTCGATCAGATAGGTAACGGTTTCTCCACGAATACTACTCCCCTCTTGCAAAATGTAGACATCTCCACTCAATACAATTCGTCCTTCTCGACTAAAATATTGAGCTTGAGCGGCAGTGGCTTGAATATTACGAGCCGGATAGTTAATTTGAACATTACCCCGGGCTGTTACAATTCCGGTATTCGCATCTGCTTCTTGAATATCAGAGCGAACGGTCATCGCCGTTGCGGGATCTTGTTTGGCGGGCGGAGCGCTTTGGGCTTTACTAACAGAAGGATTGAAAAAGTTTTCGGCAACAATTACACCGCCGATCGCACTTGGCAGTAATAGCGCAATCAGTAAGCGTAATATTGTTAAGTTGAGTAATTTAGCAGGATACATAATAACGTTTTGACAGAACACAACGGACAAGAAAACAGACCCCTTTACGGTTCTGACTGTGTAGCAATATAGATTGATCTGTGTGCTTATTGTACTCGATACAACACCGCGATTGTGCGATCCGGCAATCAGGCATTAACAGTGTCCCATGTTTTCTCTAGGGTTAAAAGTCATCGGTACACCGCCTGCGATCACTCGTACCCTGCGTCAAACTCTCCGGCTCTCCCCGACCTCCTCCGCTCCCTAAATCCATCGATTAGTCGCGATCAATATCTCGAAGCTAATATAGCTGATATAATTGAGTGGCATATTTCTGAGCGCTTCTGACGATCCCATGCAGCCTGATGAATCTTCTTTGGGCTTTTAATCGTCAATGCTATCTGCAAGCGTGAACAAGTTGAGGGAATTACAGCCTTAAGCTGTGATCGGCTAGCTTGGTAATCGTAGCAGTATCTTTGAAGTACGACTTCGAGAATATACCCTCAGACCCCTTGCGGTTAATGCCGAACGTGTGTCAAGTTAGATTAATCTCCAACTGTAGCGAGTTCCATGCAGACTGAAGCTTTCAGCGAGCTTTTTCCCTTATTTAAAGGGGCAAATCCAGAGACCTTAGAATGGCTCCTATCCGTTGCGGTTAAGCATGATTATCCAGCCAATCGTGCTGTCGTGATGGAAGATGCCTGGGGGAATGCGGTTTATTTTATTGTCTCCGGATGGGTGAAAGTCCGACGCTTATCGGGTGATAACGTGGTGACATTAGCAATTTTAGGCCGGGGTGATTTTTTTGGAGAAATGGCAATTTTGGATGAATCTCCTCGCTCAAATGACGTGATCGCTCTCTCTCCAGTTCGGTTGATCAGTGTTTCAGCTCAACGATTTATTCAAACGTTGTTCAAAGATCCACAGTTACATCATCGGATGTTGCAGTTAATGGTACGTCGTCTTCGCCAAACCAATCAACGCTACCAAATTCGCCACCGTCCTCCGGCTGTGAAGTTAGCAAATACTTTAGTGGAATTGGCTGAAAATTATGGTCAAATCACTGAAAAACGGGCGGATATTTTTAATATTCCTTACCAAGATTTAGCTGATGTAACAGATATTAGCTTTGAAGAAACCAACAAAATTATGGAAAAGTTGATCTCGAAAGGGTGGTTAGAAATAGATGAGGACAATCAAACTTTGCATTTAATTAACCTCAAACATTTAAGTCATCTCGCTAGCCAATAGTTTGTTGTAAAATGAAAAAATAGTTTTTAACTTAAAAGTCTTTTCTGAACTAAATTGTCCATCCAGAATCAAAAATTAAATGACTGAAGCAACTCAATCTCGTCCTCACCTCCAAGCGGAACAAATCCCGGTGATGCAATATAGGGTGGGGATGTCTCAACCCCAATCTCATCTATTTGAAGTTAAATTATGTGTTCGGGTTGATCAGGAATTGAGACATTTAGTAAAATCTGGGGTTCTAGATTTGAAAATGCCTGTATGGACACCCGGTTCCTATTTAGTTCGTGAATATTCTCGACATCTCCAAAAGTTTCAAGCCTATGATCAAGCTGGACAACCCTGCACTTGGCGGAAACTTAGCAAAAATCATTGGCAAATTGATATTAATAATGTTCAGGAATTATTCATTGAATATCAGATTTTTGCCAACGAATTAACGGTTCGTACAAATCACTTAGATAAAACTCACGGATATTTTAACAGTGCGGCTCTGTTTTTCTACATTCCTGGTTGGGAAAAACATCCGATTTGGGTAACTATTGAACCGCCAGAATATTGGCAAGTTACAACAACTTTACCGAAAGTTTCTGATCAAGTTAATACATTTAAAGCTGTAGATTTAGATACTTTAGTTGATACTCCCTTTGAAATTGGAACCCACAAGATTTATGAGTTTAAAGTTCGTGAAAAATCTCATCAACTCGCGATTTGGGGCGAGGGAAACGGAGACAGCGATCGCTTAATTGCAGATTTCCAAAAAATTATCGAAGAAGAAGCTGATTTGTTTGGAGATTTACCCTATGAACGCTATTTGTTTTTATTGCATTTATCCAGCCAAGGATTTGGAGGATTAGAACACAAAGACAGTTGTTCTTTAAATTATCCTCGGTTTGGTTTACGCGACAAAGACAAATATAACCGCTTTATGCAGTTAGTCGCCCACGAATTTTTTCATTTATGGAATGTGAAGCGAATTCGTCCAAAAGCCTTAGAAGTATTTAATTATGAGCAAGAAAACTATACAGAATCTTTATGGTTTTGTGAAGGAACAACCAGTTATTATGACATCGTGATTCCTTGGCGATCAGGTATTTTTGATGTCAAAACCTTTTTTAAAGAACTTTCAAAAGATATTACCCGCTTACAAACAATACCTGGGCGCAAAATTCAACCATTAAGTGAGTCCAGCTGGGATGCTTGGATTAAACTTTATCGCCGAGATGCCAATAGCGATAATTGTCAGATTTCTTATTACTTGAAAGGGGAAGTTGTTTCCTTTTTACTCGATTTATTAATTCGAGAACGTACCCGGAACCGTCGTTCTCTAGATGATGTCATGCGGCGAATGTGGGAGGAGTTTGGACGCCAAGAAATTGGCTACACTCCCGAACAGCTTAAACAGGTAATTGAATCTGTCGCCGAAACCGATTTAACGGACTTTTTTGAGCGATATATTTATGGAACAGACGAGTTACCTTTGAATGAATTTTTAGAACCGTTTGGCTTACGATTAAAAGCAGAAAAATCGGATAGCGTTCCCTATTTAGGACTACAAGTGATTTCTGATGGGAGTCGAGAACTGATAAAATTTGTAGAAGCCGGAAGTCCTGCCCAAATCGCCGGAATTGATCCAGACGATGAATTACTGGCTTTAAATGGCTTCCGGGTGAATGCTCAACAGTTAAGCGATCGCCTCAAAGACTATCAGCCCGGTGAGACAGTAGAATTGGCTATTTTCCATCAAGATCAGCTACAGACTTGTTCGGTAACACTCGCTGAACCTCGCCCCAGTAGCTACAAAATTGCTTCTGTTAAAGATCCATCACCCCAAAATCAAAGAAACTTTTCAGGATGGTTAGGATGTCCTTACCACAAGTTGTGAGATGATGTCATATATCGAAGCAAAGCAGTTGAATAAAATCTGTTTTTGCGGAGATTATTTGTTGTCTCAAAATCATACAATTAAAACAATGTCAATGCAAGTACCCCCTCCACCCCCAATCACCCCCCGTCAGATGAATTTGCTGCGAGTTGTCACGGCGATGGCTTGGGCGGATGGACATCTAGCACAGGAAGAAGTTGCTTTGATGCTTGATGAATTTAGTCGTTTATTTGCGGTGGGAAGCGAACAGGAAAAGTTGCAACAAGAATTAACAGAATATTTGATGCAAAATATTCCGTTAGAAGAATTAATTCCGAAGTTAAAAACTCAAGAAGAACGGGAATTAGTATTAAGATTAGGCTATGAAGTGATTGGGTCTAGCGCTCGTACTCCCCATGAACCTAATATTAATAAAGAAGAAGAAGCCGCTTATCAAAAGCTAGTCAAGTTACTCGATTTACCGGAAGATGTTGTTAAGAACATCGAAGCGCAAGTCGAAGCTAAATCTAACAATACTCCGAATTTAGTTGCTCGGATGACTGAGGAATTAGGAGCGTTTGTTAAGGGTGAAGAATAGAGTGAGATTGGTCTCACGGTTTAAGGAGTTCGTCAGAATAAAAGGGGAAAATGCGATCGCAAACTTCGATTTAATTCATCGTTCTAAAACTGGCGAACTCTCTTTGAAGTGACTGGTGTTAGGTTTTTTTGAATTAACTGATTTTTAAGTAATCAATCTTCACTTCAGGAAACTTTTACCCAAAAACTGGATGTAATAATTTTACCATTGCGGTTAAATTGTCCCCAGACTTTATAAGTTCCGGGTTTAGGAAAGTTCGTCATAAAATGCACTTCATCGGGTGGAGTATTTTTGAGCGCATGAGCGTGAATATAGTCTGCTTTGGTTAAAGGATTAGATTGTTTAAAGATAACCAAATGACCTTGTTCACCGAGATAGGGTTTTAAATCATTAATCGGCTGATTTGTTTTTGCATCTTTGAGGTTGAATTTCAAAGTGACTTCCTGACCTGATTGTAGCACGGGTTGGGAAGAAGTCAAAGTGATTTGTGTATCTTCTAAAATTTGACTCATATTTTCATTAATTTTAACAGATGAAGTTAGCTGAACTCCGGGAACTTGAGCATTTAAAAGGGTAATTTCTTCTGACATTCTACTGGGTTTGTAGTCGGTAACGAGGGTATAACTTCCGGGTTTGGGAAAGGTGATTTCGACTTGAAATAAACCGTCGCCGTCATATTCCGGGTGAAGATGTTCAAATACGTCTAAATCCTCACTAACAACAATTAAGTGCATTAGCTGTTCTTGAAACGTCTCAAAATCAGTAATCGGTTTTCCAGTTTTATCTTGAATTTCTATCAAGAAAGTCTGCGGTTGATTAACAGCAATTTGACTGGGTTTTGTGAGTTGTGCTTTCGTTAAACTCGCCGATTCTGAACTATGATTTGAATGGGAATGAGTAGAAGATTGATGATGAGCGCTTAAATTATCACCACTATTATGATTCATTTGATGGGTTTGTTGTGCTTGAGTAGAAGCATCTTTTGAGGGAGAATTAACAGCACAACTTTGGATTAAAGTCAATAATGATGGAACAGCAAAGAGAGAAATTAGAAAACGATTCATAATTTTAAATATTTTGACTCAATTTTCAAGAGTGATAAAGTTGAAAATAACATCACTTTATGAAATCGGAATGAAATTTACTTTTATTCATTAACGCGAGTCTATAAAGATTGAATTATTTTGAGAAGCAACCTAAATAAACCCGCTTGCATTTCATAAAGCTTTAACTGTTTATCGGTTGAAATTAAATCTTCCGTTCACTTTTTCACCGTTAATATCGCTCAAGACAGCAACTTTATATTCCCCCGTTTCTTCTCCGGGTAAAAAGACTGCATAATGTTTTCCGGCTTGATCATATTCTAAATCTAATGCTTGTTGTTCGCCGTTGGGTAACTGAATTTGAGCGGTAACTTTTGCACCGGGAACCGCTTCATGGCTATCCCCACTTTGTAAGTAAAAATCAAGGTGAGTTCCACCTGGTTCGGGTAAAGCAACAAACTCCAAATGATAGGCGCCGGTTTCGACGACTTGACCGCCTTTTTGGGGTGCGGAATGGTCTGCGGTTGCGGTTTCGGTTGAGGCGGTTTCTACAGTGGGTGATGGGGTGGTTTCGGTGGTGTTTTGAGCAGTTTCACTGGGAGAACAGGCGGTTAAAACGGTTAATCCCAGGCTGCTAATCATAACAATATTGAATAAAAAACGTTTCATGGTTTGGACTCCTATAATAGTTGAAAATGCTGTTATTTTTTCTAAAATTATTGTACATTATTTTAGAAAATAAATCAGAAAAAAATGAAAGTTATTTTATTAAAATGGAAGTTTCATCAGGAGTATAAAAATCTTGAATTACAACTGTATCTTTCTTTGTTTGGGGAACCAAATATCGTCCAAATTGGGAATATAAAGCCGGAAGAACTAATAGAGTGAGTATAGTCGAACTAAATAATCCCCCTAATACAACAACGGCTAAAGGTTGCAAAATTTCTTTACCCGTTCCGGTTCCAAAAGCGAGGGGAACCATTCCCAAAGCGGAGGTAAAAGCGGTCATTAAAATTGCCACTAGACGTTCAGTTGAACCGTCGAAAATAACCTGTTTTAGGGAAATTCCTTCGGCAATTTTTTGATTGTAGTTATCAACCAATAATAAACCATTGCGAGTCGCCACACCAAACAACGTAATAAACCCAACCATAGACGCCACCGAAAGAACCCCCCCACCCACAGCGACAGAAAAAATTCCCCCGGTTATCGCTAAAGGTAAATTGAGCATAATCATCATCATTGCGGAAACAGATTTTACTGCAAAATACATTAAAACAGCGATAACAACTAAGGCTAAACTGCCAAAAATAAGTAAGTTTTGACTGGCTCGTTCTTCCGATTCAAATTGACCACCATATTGAATAAAGTAACCCGTTGGCGGGTGAACGTTTTGATTAATTTCGGCTTTAATTTCATCAACAACGCTCCCCAAATCTCGACCGGAAACATTCGCAGAAACGACGATTAAACGGGAAACATTTTCGCGGTTGATTGTATTGGGTCCGGTTCCATAGTCAATTTTAGCGACTTGCGCCAAAGGAATTTTAGAACCCGTTGGCGTATCAACCCACAAATTGCGAATGGTATCTAAATTATTGCGATATTCTTCTTGCAACCAGACCACCAAATCAAAGAACTGTTGATTTTCTAAAACTTGTGAAACCACGCGACCATTAAGAGCAGTTTCGACAATTTCAGCTAAATTTCCAACGCTCAAACCGTAACGCGCCGCAGCCGAACGGTCAAATTTTATTTGTATTTGTTTAATCGGAACTTGCGGTTCAAGCTGCAAATCAACAATTCCCGGAATTTCACTTATTACATCTCGAACTTGGGCGCCAATATTGCGAAGTTCTTGTAAATCATAACCGTATATTTTCACCGCAATTGCACTTCTAACCCCCGATAAAACCTCATCCATACGGTGAGAAATAAACCCGCCAATATTCGGCGCGACTCCGGGTAATTTGGCAAATTCTTCGCGGATAATTTTGATACTTTCTTCCCGATTTTTTAGTCCTAAATCGCTGAGTTATACATCCAAATGTCCTAACGTTACACCCCCGGCGTCCGCATCTCCTGGCGCCCGTCCCGAACGCAGTTGAATTGAGTCAAAATGGGGGTCATCCATCAGCGCATCTTGAATGGCTAAACCCGCTCGATTTGTCATTTCTAAAGAGACGCCGGGATAGAGTACCATTGCGTTAACAAGAGAGCGTTCTTGAAACTCCGGTAAAAACACCCGTCCCAGTGTTGGAAAAAGCGTTAAGGATGCAACAAAAGCCGCAATTGCGGTGAATATAATCACTTTGGGAAACTGAATGGAAAATTTTAAGACGGGTTGATAAAGTTTTTGAGAAAGTCTGGAAATCCAAGTATCATCTTCGGGTAATTGTTGGGATGCGAGTAAGAAAGCGCACAAAGCGGGGGAGAGGGTTAACGCCACAATAGTTGAGGCGAAAATTGAGATTAAATAGGCGATTCCCATCGGTGCAAAGATGCGACCTTCTACGCCAGTTAAAGTAAAAATTGGCGCGAAAACCACTCCAATAATAACGGTTGAAAAGAGTACGCTAACCCGAACTTCTACGGAGGTATTATAAACGACTTGAAAGGGATGTTTGGGATTTTCTAATTGTTGATTTTTTCGCAATCCTCGATAACAGTTTTCCATATCAACAATTGAGTCATCAACCACCGAACCAATCGCAACAGCCAACCCCCCCAACGTCATGGTGTTAATCCCCTGACCGAATAAATTCATAATCATTAATCCGATTAACAAAGACAGGGGAATAGCGCTTAAAGTAATGATAGCGGTTCGCCAGTTCATTAAAAATAACAGCAGAATAATCGAAACAATAATAATCCCATCTCTGAGGGAATCCCTAACATTTTCTATCGACGCATCAATAAAGTCAGATTGGCGAAAAGTAACGGTCACTTCCACATCATCGGGTAAACTGGCTTTTACTTCTTCCATTGCAGATTCAACCGCTTTTGTAACAGTCGGAGTATCGGCTAAAGGCTGTTTATTGACCATCACAACAACGGCTCTTTTTCCGTTTAAACTTCCGTCTCCCCGCTTCAATGCTTCGCCGATTTTCACATCAGCAACATCCCGCAATAAAACGGGTGTACCCTGACGAGCGGTAATCGCGGATTGTTCTAAATCTTCAATCGATTCTATGCGTCCAATTCCCCGAATTAATAACTCTTTATCGGGGCTAATTAAAAATCCTCCTGCTGCGTTGGTATTGGCGGCTTCTGCTGCGGCTGTCACGTCTTCTAAGGAGACATCAAAGGCTTGTAATTTTGCCGGATTAACTAATACTTGATACTGGCGAACATCTCCCCCGTAAGCAATCACTTGAGTCACACCGGGAACGGCTAATAGACGGTTTGTAATGTCTTTATCTACTAACTGTCGCACATCCATTAATGTTGTTTTTCCACCGGATTCGACAGTAAAAGCATATTGAATAATAGTACCAATTGGCGAAGAAATGGGAGAAATTTGGGGCGTTTCTACGCTGTCTGGTAACTGTTCTGAAGCTTGTTGTAAACGTTCGGTAATCAGTTGACGAGCCAGATAAATATTTGTTCCCCAATTAAACGTTACTTTTACCACCGAAAGTCCCACCGCAGAAGCCGAACGAACGGTTTCTAAACCGGGGGTACCATTAACAGCGCTTTCTATCGGTAAAGTGACCAAAGATTCAACTTCTTCGGGTGCCAATCCCGGCGCTTCGGTTTGGATTTCGACTTGGGGAGGTGCAAAGTTTGGAAACACATCTAAAGGCATTTTAGAAACGGTATGAATGCCCAAAAATGTCACGATAATTGCACCAATAACCACCAACCAACGTTGAGCTATCGACCATTTTAAAATGTTATCTAGCATAAGTCAAGCGTCAAAAGTTTGCCGTTAATTTTATCTAAATTGTTTCATCTAAGTTAACCAGAGAATCAATAACTTCTGCGCGTTTTTCTGGTGTATTCTGGCTGCGACGCCCCAACCAAAAAGCTGTAGAAGCAATCGCCCCAAAAGCTGGAAAAACCAACCATCCGGGTACACTTTGCGGCATTTCTATTCCCATCATTTGAGGTTTAACTGGCTGTTCGCTGTGGGTTTCATCCTCATGTTTATCTGCGGTTTTACTTCCCCCTCGCAAGGATTGAGCGTAAAGTTGAATCGCGCCTTCGGTAACGATTTTATCGCCTTCAAATAAACCTTGAATAATCTCAACTTTATCCGCAAATTGTTGTCCGAGCGTTACTTCTACGGGTGCGAAATCTTGACCATTTTGTACATAAACTAACGCTTTCCCATTCGCCTCTACGATAGCATTTTCAGGAATAGAGACTACATAATTAGTCGTTTTTTCTGTAATTAATTCTAACTCTGCAAACATTCCCGGCTTGAGTAAATTTTCGTTATTTTCTAACTCGGCTCTAACGGGAATAACCCGAGTTTCTCCCTCAACTATCGGCGAAATTTGAGCAATACGACCCTCAAAAACTTGATCAGGTAAACTATTAACTGTTAGCCGAACATTCTGTCCTAAACGCACTTGAGCGACATCTTTTTCATACAGATTTGCAGTCGCCCAAACTTGGCTATTATCTTGTATTGTCATTAAAGGTAAACCCGCATCATCAACGGATTGACCTAACGTAATTTCGCGATCAATTACAACACCAGATATAGGAGCCGTAATAATAACTTTACCTTCATTATTGCCATTCGTTCCTAACTGTTGAAGTCGCATTTCATAGGTTGTTTTGCTTAAATTTATATTAGATTTTGCGGCTTCGAGTTCGGCTTCTGCGCGTTTTAATTCTGCTTCGGCTTCTAAAATTTCTCGTTTTTGGTTAGCTCTAATTTGTTGCGATTGAGCTTCGGCGAGTAACCCTTCTGACTCCCGCAAATCTCGCACGGGTAAGTCTATTTCTGCTTGTTTAACTTCTGTTTCTGCACTCAAAACTTCTCGACGACTTTGAGCGCGAGCAAGATCAGTTTTGGCGTTAGCTAACCGTTCTTTTGACTCTAAAAAATCACGTCGGGGTAATGCACCCGCATTGGTTAATTCTTCATCCCGTTGATAGTTTTCTAAAGCTACTTCTAAAGCAGTTTCTGCTTGTTCAATTTCGGCTTTGGCGATTTCAATTTGACGCTGATAATTTTCTCGCGTTACCCCAACAACGGCGCCGGTTTCGACTATCGCTTTATCTCGTTCGTAGCGAAGTTGAGCGGTTTTTAATTGATTGTTTGCTTGTTGTATTTCGGCTTCGGCGATATTTTGTTGACGTTGATAATTTTGTTGGGCGAGTTCTAAATTGGCTTGGGCTTGTTTGAGGTGTGCTTCGGCTTCGCCTTGATTTTGTAAGGCTTCTACTCGCAATGAAACTAACTCGGGACTCGATAATACAGCGACAACTTCCCCTTTTGTAACTGTGTCTCCGGGTTCAACTAATAATTCAATGACTCGTCCGGCTAAAGGTGAGGTAATTTCTACTGTTTTACGGGGTAAAGTTTCAATTTGACCCGTGGTTTTTATCCCCATATCCATGAAGTCTTTTGACACGGGTTCGACGCGAATTCCTAAGCGTTGAAGGGTTTGATTATCGACTGTAATTCCACTGGGGACTGTGGCTTCTGACTTGCTATGAAATTCGTCTCCGTGTCCGGCGTGAGCGAAAACGGGTGTCGGACTTATTAATAAAAGCAGACTGAGAAGCACTCCAGAATATTTTAAAAATGATAGGGGATAAAAGGGCTGGTTCATAATATCTGTCTAGCTCATAACGGTAAAATATTAACAGTAAAATAAGCTTTTACATTGCTTAAACTTGCAGAATTTGAAAATATGGCTTGAGTATTGCACAGAAAAATGAAATGAGGATGAAATTTTGATTTTCTGCGCTCTATGGCGTTTTTACTGAAAATGTAATTTACATATTGAATTGTTTGCTACAGAATTGATGCAAATTTTTCGATTTTTTATAAATAAATGAACCCATAAACGGGGTAAATGTTAATTTTTTAACGGCAATTTAACGGTAAAAATACTTCCTTTTTTAGCTTGACTATCGAGTTCAATTGTACCCTGATGAGCTTGAATAATTGCCCGCACAATTGCTAATCCCAAACCAGATCCCCCAGTTGTCCGAGAGCGATCGCTATTAATCCGATAAAATCGATCAAAAATTTTTCTTTTTTCTTCTTGAGGAATCCCAATTCCTGTATCTTTAACTTGAATTATAGCATAATTAACGCTACTGTCTAAAATAATTGTAACTTTGCCACCGGGTAAAGTATATTGAATTGCATTAGTTGCCAAATTAAAAATTACCCGATAAAGTTGGGCTTCGTTCCCTTTAACGATAACCGATTTTTTAGCTCTTATTTCTGTTATTAGGGTAACTTGAGACTGAATGGCTAAAGCGGCGAGTTCTTCTTCGGTATCGCTAATTAAATCATTAATACAACAGGGATTCTGAGAAGTTAATAGGGTCTTTTGTTCCATGCGAGACAGCCATAACAAATCCTTTACTAATTCAGACAGGCGACTATTTTGACGCTCGACAACTTCTAGGGTTTCTCTGGCTTGATTTTCGCTCAAATTTTCCTGATTTAAAGTCGTTTCTACGGTGGCTCGAATCGCCGCTAAAGGGGTGCGTAATTCGTGGGCTGCATCGGCTGTAAATTGTTGAATTTGCTGGTAAGATTTATAGATAGGCTGCATGGCAATTTCGGCTAATTTCCAACTAGCGATCGCTACACCAATTAAACTTAAAGGCAACCCCAAACCCATAATTAAACGAACATTCGCCAAATATTCATCAAAATCTTGTAGAGATCGCCCTAATTGTAACCTCCCCCAAATTTGATTATTACGAGTGTGTAATGGAGTTGAATAAAATAAGTATCGATTTCCTCGATCATCTTCTAAAGTTTGCCAAGGTTCAGAAGTTAATTTTAACGGTAAACTTGGCAATGATGAACCGGATACGGCGATTAAATTTCCTGACGCATCTAACAATCGAATATAGTAATAATTTCGACTAAAAATTTTATATTGATGCAGGGGAGAGGGATGAAAATGACTACTTTCAACCCGAGTTTCTTGAGCATTTTTTTGACAATCATCTTCAGCTTAAATCACACATAAATCTGGTAAAATTCGCCAAACATCCGGCTCAAATTGTTCGGAAGTTTTTAAAACAGTTTCCAGGCTATCATGCAACGTTCCCGCAACTGCTGCAATTTCGCGATCAACAGTAATTTTATGAGCGTGAAAGATGGCTTCATAAACTCCAAAACCCGATAAACTTAAAAGAATTCCCATCACTCCCGCATACCAACTCGCGATGCGCCAACGGGTTTGTTGAAACAGTTGATTTTGCTTCATGTTTTGGGGATAGAAAAACGATATCCGAGTCCATAAACCGTTTCAATATAACGATCACATCCAATTTCTGCAAGTTTGCGACGCAGCAAGCGAATTTGAGCCGCAACAACATTACTTTCCGGTTCCGCTCCCACTTCCCAAAGTTGATTTAAAAGGCGATCGCGAGTAATAATTTGTTCGGGATGTCGCAGAAAATGATCCAGCAGTTGAAACTCCTTATTCGTCAGGTTAATGGTTTGAATTGTGCCATTAACTTGTTGACAAGATAGCGTATAAAGGCGATAATCAAGAATAAGATTTCCGAGTTTTAATTGTTCGGATTTTAACTGGGGCGATCGCCGGGATAAGGCTCTCAATCTTGCCAATAACTCCCCCATTCCAAAGGGTTTAACGAGATAATCATCAGCCCCCGCATCTAAACCCAAAATTTTATCGGCTTCTGTATCTTTGGCGGTGAGCATCAAAATCGGAATAGAACTTCCTTTTTGTCGCAATTTCTGACAAAGTTGAAGCCCTGAAAGTCCGGGGAGCAACCAATCAAAGATAGTCAAAGTATAATCGGTCCATTGACTTTCAAGATAAACGCACGCTTCTTCACCATTCATTACCCAGTCAACAATATAACTATTTTGAGATAACGTTCGTTTAATTGCTTCACCTAAATCCGGCTCATCTTCTACCAGTAAAATTTTCATATATATTATTAATCAATCATAATTAAAGAGCCTACTCTCTTGTATTATAGTATTATATTATTTTCATCTCAAACCTTGTTTAACCTCTCGTGAGTGAGTAATAATTTAAAAAAATGTCTACTTTAATGGATAATATTACAAAACAGGCTCATCAAGGAAATGTCGTCGCTGTTGTTCAAGTTCTCAACTCCCAACTCGCCGAAATAGGGGTCAAAACGCGAGCGGTATTTGTCGATGGAGTGCTACAATTGTTGTGTGAAGCGACGCAACCCGAACAGCTTGAACGCTCTACAATTGTTATCCGAATTCAGAATATTTTAGACTCTATCTCCCCTCGCCATATTCACCGAGTGAGGATTAATAGTCGTCTTCTTCAAAGACAACAACTGCTTTGGTTTGAGGAAATCAATCGCAACCCCAATACTCAACTGTTGTGGTATGAAGATATTAAACTCAAAAAGCCGTCCCTTCCTCAACAACTTCTCGGAATCATTCAAGAGACGCAATTTTTAACTCAAACTTGGGCAATTCCGAGAACAACTTCGACTGATTCTATCCAACAAAATCAACCCTTCCAGCGAGGATTAATCGGAGGAATGATTGTCAGTCTGGCGGCGTTATTAGTCAGTTTTGGAGTCTATCAATGGCTGAGTTTACAAACTTCTAACCCTGAAGAAACTCCCTCAACTCCAGTGGTAACACCGACACCAATTCCAACTCCAGAAAACCAAGCCACTGACTCCGAAAAATTTACTCAAGCCGTTCGACTCGCCCAAGAAGCAGTAGCCGCAGGAGAAGTCGCTCGAACTCGTCAGGAATGGTCGGAAATAGCCGAAACCTGGGGGGAAGCCGCAGAATTAATGGAAGCAGTTTCCTCAGAATTTTCCCGCTATGCTACCGCTCAAAATCGAGCTTCTCTCTATCGTCGAAACCAGGAAGTTGCACGGGAAGAAGCCTTACAAGAAAGTGAATTTTCTCCCTATTAACTCGCAACTAATTTGCTGCAACTTTCTCCTGTACAACTTCAATAATATTGTTACTCACTGCTTGAGGAATGCGAGTATATTCTAAGCTTTGATTTAACCCTTGACCTTCACTCATCACCCAACCGACCATCTTTTTAACCGCATCTGCTTTTTCTGGGTTATCATAATTTTGTTTAACCAGCATCCAAGTAATTCCCACAATCGGATAACCTTCTTCTGGGTCTTGCAGGTTGGCGGCGCGAAAATCGTTATAAAACCGCACAGTTTCCAGCGCTTTATTCGTTTCCTCAAACGTCGGCGCGACAAATTCACCCGCTAAATTTTCCAGTTGGGCGGTGGAGAGATTATTTTGACGAGCGAAGGTATCTTGAACGTAGCCAATAGCCCCTGGAGTTTGTTGAACCGTATTCGCAACCCCCGTATTTTGGGGGGCTTTTAGCGGACTTCCGGGCCAATTAGGAAGCGGAGAAACGTTAACGGTTTTTTTAAACTGGGGACTGGTAGAGCTAAGGTGGCGGGTGAAAATATAGGTCGTACCGCTTCCATCTTCACGCACAACAGGCTTAATCGGCAAATTTGGTAAATTCACCCCCGGATTAGCTTTGGCGATTTTGGGGTCATTCCATTGGGTGATTTTTCCCTGGAAAATATCGGCCACCGTAGAACGAGGAAGTTTCAACTCTGAGACACCAGGCACATTAAAAACAACAGCAACAGCGCCGCCTGCGGTGGGAACTTGCACGACTCCATTCGGCATTGTATCAATCTGGGACTGGGTAGGAGGGGCATCTGTTCCGGCAAAATCAACGCTATTGGCGATAAATTGTTCAATGCCGGCGCCGCTTCCGACTGCATTATAACTAACAGTAATACCCGTATCTTTGTTAAATTCCTCAAAATAACGTTTGTACAAGGGTGCGGGAAAAGAAGCCCCTGCGCCTTGGAGAGAAACCGCAATCGCTTGGCCGATTGTACCGAATGAAAGCGTAACGACTGCAACAGAGGCGGTTAGGGTTCGTTGCCAAGTTGATTTTAGAGTAATCATGGTTTGTCCCTCAACTTTAAAATAGAAATTTATAGAAAGATAGCGTTACTATATCAAAGTTTTTAAGAGGATTTTTCTACTGTTTAAATTTTTTAAACTTCTATGATTGGTCGTTGTCTCTGGGAACCCGATCTTTAATTAAGTTAATCTTTTGATAACCTCAATTAACCTAATATTAAACTGTTCTTAACTAGAGCAACAATCTTTAATAAACCTAAAAATATTGAGCCGGGTTAAGTTTAGTCTTGTAAAACAGTTATTTAAAATTGATAAGGCTATCTAGTTTTATTTTTTGACCTTGTTATTGAGCTATACTTTTGGGGGCTTCTAATTTGTGACTTGATCTCATCAAATCTGCATTAGGAATTGACTTATTTCCTGGAGAACATCTGAAAAATTAACTCAAAAAGTTTTAAAACATTCCTTGCAAAACCTCTCGAATCACCTCAGATGAAACTTGATCGGTAATCGTCACAACACCAATTTCTGTCGGTAAAATAAACCGCACTTTCTTATTTTTAACCTTTTTATCCGTTAGTAACGATGTTAAAATATCATCAATATTAAGACCCGTCGGTAACTTTGTCGGTAAACCCGCTTTTTCAATTAAAGCCAATTGACGGCGATCGCAATCTTCACCCCATAGCCCCAATTTTACCGCAATTCGACTCGCGGCAACCATACCAATTCCCACCGCTTCCCCATGCAAAACAGTTGTATATCCGGTTAAACTTTCTACAGCATGACCAATCGTATGACCATAGTTTAAAATCGCCCGCAGTCCCAACTCTTTTTCATCTTTACTAACAACTTCGGCTTTACTTTGACAAGACCGTTGTAAAATTTCTTGTAATAACGAAGGCTCAATAAACTGCATTTGATCTAAGCGTTGGGCTTGTTCTAAATGGGTAAATAACTCCCCATCCCAAATCACTCCATATTTGATCACTTCCGCCATTCCCGCCCGAAATTCTCGTTCTGGTAACGTTTTTAAAACCAGTGGATCAATAATCACCTTTCGGGGTTGATGAAACGCCCCAATCAGATTTTTACCTTGAGGATGATTAACCCCAGTTTTTCCGCCAATAGACGCATCCACCATCGCCAACAGCGTCGTCGGAACTTGGACAACATTAATCCCCCGCAACCAAGTCGAAGCCGCGAACCCAGTCATATCCCCAACAATACCCCCACCTAAAGCAATCATCGTTGCAGAACGTTCCAGGCGATGTTCTAAGGCGAGATCATAGACTTTTTGCAAAGTTTCTAGGGTTTTGTGGGGTTCCCCTGCTGGAAGGGTACAGCAAGCCACCTCAAAGCCAGTCTTTTCAACAGAGGTGATCACCCGTTGTCCATAGTGGTGAAAAATCTCTGGGTTGGACACAATCAACACTTTTTGTCCGAGTTGGAGAGGCGTGATCAATTCTCCCAATTTCTCTAGACTTCCAGGCGCGATCGCTATATCATAAGACATCTGTTCTAAATTCACCCGAATCACTGATTCCATTGTGTCCCCCTGATCAATTTATTCCGACACAGATGTATTCTAGCTCACCTCATGTTTCAATAGTGATTATGATGTTTCGTGGAGCAATAAAGAATGAGTATTGGTGCCGTAATTGCTTATGGTGGAATTTATGTCGCTGCTTTAGCGGTTGCATTCGGATTTCTGTTTGCGTTTCGTTTGATTAAGCTGATTTAGTTCACCCCAACCCGTTAACAACAGTAGAGACGTTCAAGAGAACGTCTTTACCGAAGTTTTGTTAAGATGTTCTACTGTCTCAGTTTTAAACACTGACGAACATCATCCGATAGTCCCGAATTATTCCCGAGTTTTGCTTCTTTGACAATCGCATCGATCACGTTACTCCCAAATAAGTTAGCCCCTCGTAGATTGGTTTTGAATAGTTTCGCTGCTCTGAGATTAGCATGACGAATTTGGGCATAAGCGAGATTCGCTTCACTGAGATCGACTTTAACCAGTGTCGCCCGAGTTAAATCTACCCGACAAATTTGCGCCCCGACCATCACCGCATGATTTAAGTTGACCTGACGTAAAATCGCACAATTGAGATTTGCTTCGCTGAGATTCGCATTTTTTAAGTTTGCTTCGCTAAGATTGGCATTTCTCAAATTGGCTTCACTCAGATTGGCTTTATTTAAGTCAACTCGATAAAGATTAGTGGCTTCTAAATTTGTACGGGTGAGATTAGCTTGAGATAAATTAGCGTTGGAAAAGTTAACTCCACTCAGATTAGCACCCGTTAAGTTAGCATCTTGGAGATTAGCACCTTTTAGGTTCGCATAGGTGAGGTTTACTCCGGTTAAATTAGCGCCTCTGAGATTAACATTTTGTAAATCCGCACCACACAAGTCTGCATAACTCAAGTCGGTTGCATTTAAGCTGGCATCCAAGAGATTAGCGTGGGTTAATTTAGCCTGTCGGAGACTTGCTAAATCGAGAATTGCTTTAGTCAGATTAGCATTGGTGAGATTGCTTTTATTCAAATAGGCGCGTCGCAAATCTGTTGCAATTAAACTCGCATGGCTTAAGTCCGCTTCCGTGAGATTAGCAACTAACAGTTGAGACTGATCTAAAATAGCACCGCTGAGATTGACACCACTGAGGTTGGCGAGTCGTAAGTCTACTTGAACAAGTTCAATTTCGCTGAGATCGCTGTCTCGCAGATCCGCACCCCGAAGTTCGAGACTTCCCAAGTTTATACCTTTGAGGTTAATTCCTCGCAAATCAGGCCCTTTGGATTGACAAAAAATCCGACAAGAGTCAAAACTGGTTACGAAAGAAGAAGCTTTTTCTTCAGGAACTCTTACTAGATGAAACTGTACATTTTCTGTGAAAATAGTAAAGACCAAATTAAACACTTCTAAAAAGTGAATGAGACGTTTACATTGGTTTTCTTCATAGTCTTGGTATTGTTGAATCAGCTTGGATATACACAGTTCGAGGTAAGTCCGAGCCGAACTACAAATCAAGACGATTTTTAACAGCAGAATCACCAGAGTCAAGGGATTTCCCTGGGAAGTTAAAAGTGAAAAGATCGGAGAAGGGGTTTTACTGTCTTCAGTGGTCAGGGTTTCAATCAGACGGTTACAAGTGCGAATAATTAAGCCTTTATTGATCACCCGCTCTTCATAATGGGTGTAAAGAATGTTGAGTTTTTTATTCAGTTTTTCCCGAACCTTATTAATCGGAAATTGATCGCTCCCGGAGAGCATTAAGTATTGAGGTAAGGTCTTTTTGAAGTCTGCGTAACTCAGATTTTGGGTATCTCGGAGAAAGAGTGTAGCTTGCTGATTGTAGCTAGAGATTCTTTGAGCCGATATTGTTCTTTTGATCAGTTGAATCACATCATCTCCGAGCTGAGTCGGATTTGAGCGTTTTTCACCCAACATCGTTGTCGAATTTGCTCGCGCCACATACATGGCTAAATCAAATTTATACTTGTCTTTAAGCTGTTTTGATAAATTTCGGGCAAATTCTTTTTGTTCATGGGAGTTATCTTCGTTGTTGATATACTCGGGAACCAGTAAATACGAAGTATAACGATGACTCCAATCTTTTTTTGATTTTAATGCACAGTTTTTAATCGCTTGATATTCTGAAGTCTTAAAGAAGTTCCGCAGCCAACTTCCCAAACGATTCAAATTCGGAGCAATAGCAATGCTCTCATCTTCTTTTGTTTCTTCTAATAACTCAATAAATTGTTGAACAAAGTTATGCTTTCTATTAATGTACCAGTTATTAATCAGAATATAGCAAACCCGCTTGAGAGTATTTCTAAAACTCAACTCTCGTTTCGACTCAATGATATTGTTGATCGCTTGAACAACTTGTTCGCTCTCAGGACAACATAGATGAATAAAGATATTTTCAAACTCATCTAAAACCTTTTTAGGTTCCCACTGATGAATAGATTTGAGAAAAAACTGGTAGATGACCTCCTGATCTAGTTCCGGATCGGGTATGGTGGCATAACCCTCGGAATAGGATTCCGCCTGATAGTCGTTATATGTACATCCGTTTGTCATGCTGTTTTGTTGTCTGACGAAACAACCCTCTCACAATAAAAACAAACATTAAGCACCCAATCCCAACCTCTTTTTAAAAAAATTTAGAGACAACACCCCCAAAATCTCATCAAGACCTCAGTCTAGACAAGAAGTTTGAAGATTTAACGAAACCTAGTCTCAGTGTACAAAAGCTCGTCCTCTGCATTAAGATTTTGCTTAGAGTCCGAACCCAAGTCAACTGAAAATTACAACTTCATAGACCATTATACCTATGAGACTGACACTTCGGATAATATTCTTTTTTCATCGCTTAGGAGTTCAGACCCCAAAAGACCGTGACTTATAACCTGTGACTTGTGATCCTCATTAAAAAAGGGGGAGTAACTTCCTACCCGATATTAACCTTTACCCTTATACTATTAACTAACTTATTCTCTATGCTCTATCTTCGGTATATACTCAGTTGAGTCTGTCTACTGTCGGCATTAGATTTTTAGCTAATCTGGGTCAACTCAGTTTTGATCGTTGAACTCCAATCAAAAATTGGTAGAAGTAAGCACATCCTTTTGCTGGCTATCAGTGCAAAAATTGATTACAGTTCTTTAATCACAGTTTGATAATTTAACCACCGACCGACTGAAGCGCGTAAACTGAAGAATATCCAAGCTCATCTGTATAACGTAGAGACATCAACTCATTCTCCCAAAAGTTGCTGTCCATTGTATTAACGATGATTTTAAAGTACAGGTCTTTTTGGTAAAGGTCTATGAAATCTGCATCTCCAGGCAATCCCAAAGAGCAAACCGTCTTCAAAACAGTAGACGTTACTGTTGATCACGATCGCCAAAACAGTGATTCTTCATCTCAAGACGTGACCTCCTCTGTCTCCCCAGACAATATACACCCAGGTCAATCTACAGGGAATGGAGGAAGTAGTGCTGCGATTGTGCGATCAAGCAATAGTGGTAGCTTTTCCTCATTTTTGGCCCCCTTGAAAAAGGACAACTTTGTTCAAGTCGTCAAAGAGGTTGAACAAAAGCTCAAAACCGTTAATGAAACCCTCTCGATTCTCGACAACTTGCTCGACGCCCAAGGGTTTGAGGCAATCCTCAACGAAATGCTCTGTTCGATCACGCTCAAAACTGGTGAATTACTCAGCGCCGATCGGACAACCATTTGGTTAGTCGATGATGACAAACAAGAACTTTGGTCAATTGTTGCCAAAGGAGAAGACGGAAGACCCCTAGAATTAAGAATTCCCAGTAATGCTGGAATTGCTGGAGAAGCAGCCACCTCCAAAAAAGTCGTCAGTATTCCTTACGACTTCTACGACGATCCTCGTTCCCAAGCCGCCAAGGAATCAGATCGCAAATATGGGTATCGTACCTACACCATGATGGCAATGCCGCTGCTCAACGAAGAAGAAGAATTAGTGGCGGTTGTCCAACTTCTCAATAAACTCAAACCCGAAAGCGATCTCGAAGCCCCCCTAGAAGAAAAAATAGATAAGCGCGGGTTTACAGAAGACGATGAGCAACTGTTTACCGAGTTTGTCCCTTCCATTCGCCTGATTCTTGAGTCCTCCAAATCCTTCTACGCCGCCACTCAAAAACAACGAGCCGCCAAAGCCTTGATGAATGCGGTGAACTCCCTGAGTAAATGTAGCCTGGATCTCGAAGAAACGCTTAAAAACGTCATGGATCAGGCCAAAGAACTAATGAACGCCGATCGCAGCACCCTTTGGCTTCTCGATGCAGAAAAAGGCGAACTCTGGACAAAAATTCCGATTGAGGGCAAACTCACCGAAATCCGCATCCCTGCTCATGCTGGATTTGCCGGAATCGTCGCTGACACGGGGGAACCTCTGCTAATTTCCTTTGATGTTTACGAAGATCCCCGTTCCGTTAAATCTCAAGAAACAGACCAAAAAACTGGATATCGCACCTGTAGCCTGTTGTGTATGCCCGTGTTCAATTCCGATGACCAATTAATCGGAGTCACACAACTGATTAACAAGAAAAAACAAGGCGGCTATCCCCCCTACGACCCCGAAACTTGGCCTGAACCTCCTGAACAATGGAAAGCCAGTTTTAACCGCAACGATTTAGAATTCATGCGGGCCTTTAATATTCAAGCCGGAATTGCCCTACAAAATGCCAAACTGTTTGAAACCGTGCGTCAGCAAGAACAAATGCAGCGCGATATTCTTCGCAGTTTGAGCAACGGCGTCATTTCAACTGACAGAAACGGGAAAATTATTGCCACCAATGAATGCGCTCAAGAATTACTCGGGTTAAGTGATGCCGATGTCACCGCCGGACAGTATGTTCCCGATCTGATTCATCTCAAAGAAGGCGACTTTACCAAATGGTTTGAAACCGCCCTACATCCAAAAGACACCAAAGATCGACAACAATATTATCCCGATCAAACCCTATTATCGGGTGCAGCAGAAGAACCCCAAAGTATTAACCTCTCCATTAACTCCATGTCCGATGTCAGCGATCCCAAAAAAGTCAGTGGGGTTCTCGTGGTGATGGAAGATATTAGCGGTGAAAAAGAGGTCAAAAATCTCATTTATCGCTACATGACTCCAGAAGTCGCCGAACAATTACTCGCCAGTGGGGATATCGGGTTAGGCGGTAAACGCAAAGATGTTACGGTTCTCTTTAGTGATATTAGAAGCTATACAACCCTGACGGAAAAGCTACAAGCCGAAGAAGTCGTTACCATGCTCAACGAATATTTTGAGGAAATGGTAGACACCGTACTCAACTACAAAGGCACTCTCGATAAATATATCGGCGATGCGTTAATGGCGGTATTTGGTTCTCCAGCCCCGCTCGAGGATCATCCCTGGATGGCAATGCAAGCAGCCCTTGAAATGCGCTATCGTTTGGAAGGATTTAATCAGATCCGAGTTGATCACGGGTTATTACCCATTAGTATTGGTATGGGATTACATTCCGATGAAGTCATCAGTGGGAATATTGGTTCTAGTAAACGGATGGAATTAACTTCTATTGGAGATGGGGTGAATTTGGCCTCTCGTTTAGAAGGAACCAGTAAACAATACGGAACCGATATTATTATTAGCGACAATACTTATCATCGCTACGCAGAACGGTTAATTGTCCGTGAACTTGACTACATCACCGTCAAAGGGAAAAGTAAACCCGTTAAAATTTATGAGTTAGTTGGAATTCGGGAAGGAAAACTTGCGCGTCCCCTCTCAGAAGATCAACAAAACATCATCGACCATTATCACAAAGGACGAGAGTATTATCTCAAAACCGCCCGAGAAAAACTCAGCGAACAACATCTGATCGAGTTGTTACATCAGTTAGAAGAACTGTCTGAAGCCCAAATCAAAAAGTTGTCTTACAATGACAAAGAATTGATCGAAGAAATGCTGTTGGAGTGGTCACTAACCACCTTAGTTGACATTCTTGGAGAAAATACAGTAGATCGCCTAGAACTCGAAGCATTGAAGGCAAGTCCGCTGGAACAAGCACTCGTCAATGTTCGAGACAAAGCCAAAGCAATTACCCCTCGCGATACCAAAAAATTACTCATCGCTAAACTCAAACAGTTTAGTGCAGATCCCAAAAATCAGCAGATGTTAGAGGATGAAGCCAAAGAAATGTCACTCCCTCAGTTAAGAAAGCTGATTGATCTGGCGAAAAAAGAATTTGCGACTCAAGCTAAAGAAGCCTTTAGAAAAGCCAAACGAGAATTTTTGGAAGTCTTAAACATTGATCCTAAAAATAAAGCGGCTAAACTTCATGTTGATCGTTGTATTTTGTATGAAACCACAAAACCGCCGAGCGAAAACTGGGATGGTGTTTGGAAGTTGACCGAAAAATAGAAAACCGCTAGACAACAGTCTCCCCCAGGAGTTCAGTCGCGATCGCCAATCATTACTGTGAAAACATCTGAAACAATGTTAATTTTAGATTCAATTTTGGTCGCATTAAGAGTGTAACTGAATAAAATTGGTATAGAATTAATAAATTCTAGAGGATTTTCACAGATGAAATCCAGGCGATAGACCTCAAAATTTGAGATACAGTGTGCTTAAGATATGACTAAACTAAGTTCCCATTTTTCCGATGTTGAATGGCTGGAGAAGGTTCACAATCTGTTGATCGAAATCGCTCGGGCATCACTAGCTGACTTACCTCGACTCCCCGAAAGAGTCTCCACAGAAGCCCTTCCCCTCGCCCAAAATGCACAAGTCCTTCAACAAAACACCAGCCAATTCAACCCTGACCTGAATTGGCAGCAACAAAGTCAGTGGCTAGAAGAGGTTCGGCAACTGTTACTCGAACTGTCTCGCATTGCCTTATCTGAGCGTCCTAAACTTCCCGATAACATCGCTCAAAGGGCCTTAATGCTGGCAGAAACCGCTCAGGATTTACGGGAAAATTTGCCAGAGAACGGTGAAGTTGAGTGGGAAAATGAAGCAACTCCCCTCAGCCATGAGTCCAAAAAAGATGAAGACTCGACTTCTACCGAACAGCTTATTGAGCAACTTCAAAACCGTTTGCAAGCAGAACTTGCCCGCAGCAGTAACCCGAAGCTTCCTCAATGGCAACAAGTCTTAACTCTGCTTGATGTCGTCAAAGAAATCTACAGCCAAATCCATCAATCCTCCCATTAAGACTCAGACGACAGATGTCCATTGAACCCCCCCCAAATTAGAGGAGAATTCTCTCCAAAAGTTAACATTTGATGATGTTTCGATTAACTCTCAAACCCGGTCAACTTCTCTATGCAATGCCGATAATCAGCTCAATTTCTGAAACTTGATCGTTCTCATCAAGGTCAAGAGAACCCGAAAATCTGTCTTCGGGATGATAGATAAAACCCGGTAATTTCGTGCTATACTTAATCAGTAAAAGCTCGCCGAATATACGCTCCAAAGCTTGAAAGAATTTTGTATGGAATCTGATAGTCACCCTCCTAGTGCCTCTAGTCATGCTAGCGACTGGTTTGCAAATTTTGTGGGAACAGTCATTGCCCTAATGACGCTAACGCTACCTCTACTCACGATTGCCCACTATTCCCCCAGTCAAGGTGCAACTTGGCAATCTCCTCCCTATCCGATCCAAGGTTTAACCAACAATCAACCCTAAAAATCCCAAATCGCTCTCTGTCGGCTCAGAATTTTGAGACGGAAGGTGTTTTTTCCCTCCAAACCCCAGGGCTGTTTCATTATAAGTCATCGCCTGCGATGACTCGCTTCCCGAGTTAAAAATTGCCGGGGGTATGGGGTTCCGGGAGTGATGGGTGAAGTGCGCTTCTGATTAAAAATAGTTTTTTCGCGCATAGAAATTCTCCCCCAACACCGATAGCCACTCCCCTCAACGCGGGTTCCCCGCGCACGGGGGTGGACTCACCACCTCCGGTACTCCCCATCTCCGGTACTCCTCACCTCCGGTACTCCCCATCTCCCCATCTCCGGTACTCCCCATCTCCCCACCTCCCCACCTCCGGTACTCCGGTCCAATCAAATTTTAGGGGGAAAATGAAACGGCCCAGCCTCTAAACCAGGCTTCTGATCAACTCCTATTGTCCTGTGGGGAGATCCCGCAGCTCAATTCCTGAGTTTAGGGTTGGCTCGATCACACGATCGCTCCTAGAATGCTAAATGGGAGATCATCCATTCCAATCTGTTGATGACTCGACAGCCTGATTCAGGAAGACTTCCCCTAAAAAATAGCTTGGAGAACGATCAGTGGACTTATCGCAGATTCCAGCCCAGCCAGAGCCGGGACTCATTAACGTACTCATTGAAATTCCTGCCGGAAGCAAAAATAAGTACGAGTACGACAAAGACTTACAAGCCTTCGCCCTTGATCGGGTGCTTTACGCCTCCGTACAATATCCTTATGATTACGGATTTGTTCCCAATACTCTCGCCGATGACGGAGATCCCCTTGATGGGATGGTGCTGATGGATCAACCCACCTTCCCCGGATGTGTGATCACAGCCCGACCCATCGGTATGCTAGAAATGATAGATGGTGGCGATCGCGACGAAAAAATCCTTTGTGTTCCGGAAAAAGACCCTCGCTATAAGCAGGTGAAGTCACTCAAAGATGTTGCTCCTCATCGCTTAGATGAAATTGCTGAATTCTTCAGAACCTACAAAAACTTAGAAAAAAAAGTCACCGAGATTCTCGGGTGGAAAGATGTCGATCAGGTCAATCCTTTGATACAAGAGTGCATCGCTGCCGGGAACTCCAAAGGTCGAGACTCGGTTTAAGAAAATATTGATCGGTAAACCCCGAAGGTAAGACCATGTATCGCACGCTCCTATTAGCGAAAATTCACAACTGCACCATCACGACTGCTAATTTAGAATATGTCGGTAGTATTAGTATCGATCAAACTCTACTAGAAGCAGCCGATATTCTCGTCCATGAACAAGTGCAAGTCGTGAATCTCGCTAATGGGGAGCGCCTGATCACCTATGCGATCGCCGCGCCGGCAGGTTCCGGTGCTATCGAACTTAATGGTGCTGCTGCCCGCTTAGGAATGACAGGTGATCGGATCATTGTGATGTCTTACGGACAGTTGACTCCAGAAGAAATCAAAACCCACGTTCCTAAAATCGTTTTCGTAGACGAAAAAAACCGAATTCTTGAGGTTCGGGGCTAGAATAATATTGGTGCTTCGGTAATAAAATCTTCAACAACAATAAAAAACAGCGGTGCAACTGTTCCATAATTGATCAAGTACCCCTCATCAGTACAAGAGATGAGGCTTTCAAGTCTTAAATTTTTAGTCCTACGTTTAAGGTTGAATACCACAAAGATGTCGTCAGTTTCTGATCCACCTGCTCAGAGTCAACAGCCTTCCGAACAGGCTCAGATGGAAACCAACCCCTCACTAGACTTCTACGTGAAATTTTGGGGGGTAAGAGGAACGATTCCCACTCCAGGCCCCCAAACCGTTCGCTATGGAGGCAATACCTCTTGTGTCGAAATGCGCTTGGGGAAAAAACTCCTAATTTTTGATGCCGGAACAGGCTTACGAGTTCTGGGGACAAGCTTACTCAAAGAAATGCCTCTTGATGCCTGTATGTTCTTCTCTCATACCCACTGGGATCACATTCAGGGGTTTCCATTCTTCGTGCCTGCGTTTATCCCCATCAATCGCTTCCACATCTACGGTGCAATTACCCCAGATGGTAGCACCATTGAACAAAGATTAGCCGACCAGATGGTTCATCCCAACTTTCCGGTTCCTATGCACGTCATGCAATCGGATCTGAAATTTTATGATATTATTCCCGGCGAGATTGTATCACTTGAAGATATCAAAATTGAGACAGCTCCCTTGAATTACCCCAATGGAGCCATCGGATATCGGGTCACTTGGCAAGGACATACCGTGGTTTATTGTAGTGATACCGAACATTTTCCAGACCAATTCGATGAAAATGTCTTGTATTTGGCTCGGGGTGCTGATGTCCTAATCTATGATGCCACCTATACTAACGAGGAATACTACCATCCTCAATCTTCTAAAGTCGGCTGGGGACATTCAACCTGGCAAGTGGGAGTCGAAGTTGCCAAAAAAGCCGGAGTCAAAAAAATAGTCATGTATCAACATGATCCCTCTCACGATGATGACTTTCTCGATCAAGTTGAGGCCGATGTACAAGCCGTCTTTCCTGAAGGAGTTGTGGCGCGAGAAGGAATGCTTTTGCAAATCAACTAATTCAACCCCCCGATAGCAAAACGATCAAGCCTTTAGACTCTCGCCAACCTCAGTTGAGAGACAAGCCAGTGAATCAAAAGTTACCGATACGACGGCATATATCCGATTCTAAACGATACTTTTCCCGACTCAGGCAACGGAGTCTGCGGGTAGTTGTCTTGGGAATTGTTCTCTTTTCAGTATTGGGCCACTGGGTGGCTCAAAGTTCAATCCCCCGATCGCCTCAGAGTCAAGATACTCTTGCCCTCTCCTCCAATCAAATTGCCAGTGTAGATCGGGTTCCCCGACGCTTTGAACTCGGACAACAACTCTATCTTGAAAACTGTTCGGCTTGTCATATTGCCCTTCCACCCCCCGTCTTACCGTCGCAAACCTGGCGACAACTTCTCCAAGATACCCAACATTACGGACGCCAACTGCAACCCCTCGTCGATCCCCCTCGGATACTGATTTGGAACTACTTACAAACCTTCTCACGTCCCCTAGACCTCAAAGAAGAACAACTTCCCTTTCGAGTTGAACGCTCTCGTTTTTTTAAAGCCCTTCATCCGCGCGTTGAATTTTCTCAACCGATCTCGGTCAAGAATTGCCTCAATTGTCATCCATCAGCCTCCGAATATAACTTTCGGAAATTAACCTCAGAATGGACAGATTCTCCTTAAACCGATAGGTCAACACGGTTTTCAACGGCTCGAAACTTAAAAATAAATCATAAAAATCAGGCAGGTTATCGGCAAAATTTCAAGGTTCATCCCCGAAAAGATCCAGCTTTGAGGCATCAATTGCTACAATAAGCAATAAGTTCTCGTCGGTGTAAAGGTCCTGTTGTTGCCATGCTGAAAGCTCTGCTGGGCGATCCAAACGCTCGCAAACTCAAGAAATATCAACCGATCGTAACGGATATAAATGTTTTAGAAGAAGAAATTCACGCACTCTCCGATCAGGAATTGACCGCAAAAACGGGAGAGTTTAGAGAAATTCTAGCCAAAGCAAAATCGCGTGATGAGCGGGAGCAAATTTTAGATGAAATTCTACCCGAAGCCTTTGCAGTGACCCGAGAAGCTGCACTGCGAGTTTTAGGAATGCGCCATTTTGATGTGCAACTGTTGGGAGGGATGATCCTTCATAAAGGCGAAATTGCCGAAATGAAAACCGGAGAGGGAAAAACGCTCGTAGCAACCCTACCCGCCTATCTCAACGCACTATCGGGTCATGGCGTTCATATTATTACTGTTAACGATTATCTCGCTCGCCGCGATGCCGAATGGATGGGTCAAGTCCATCGCTTTCTGGGATTGAGCGTTGGATTAATTCAGCAGGGCATGAGTCCAGAGGAACGCCAGAGAAACTATGGCTGTGATATCACCTATGCAACCAATAGCGAGGTGGGCTTTGATTATCTCCGCGATAATATGTCAACCTCTATGGATGATGTTGTTCAGCGTCCCTTTAACTTTTGTATTATCGATGAAGTAGACTCGGTTCTCATTGATGAAGCCCGGACTCCTTTGATCATCTCGGGTCAAGTCGAACGTCCCAGCCAAAAATACATTCGTGCGGCTCAAGTGGCCAAAACACTCCAACCCGAAGAAGATTACGAGGTGGATGAAAAAGCCCGGAATGTACTTTTGGGTGATGAAGGGTTTGCCAAAGCAGAAGAACTACTTGGGGTCAGAGATTTATACGATCCCAACGACCCTTGGGCGCATTTTGTGTTTAACGCGGTCAAAGCCAAAGAGCTATTTACCAAAGATGTCAACTACATTGTCCGTGAGGATGAAGTGGTGATCGTCGATGAATTTACGGGACGGGTGATGCCGGGACGCCGTTGGAGTGATGGCTTACATCAAGCCATTGAAGCCAAAGAAAGCGTTGATATTCAGCCCGAAACCCAAACGCTAGCGACTATTACCTATCAAAACTTCTTCCTGCTTTATCCCAAATTATCGGGGATGACGGGAACGGCGAAAACAGAAGAAGTTGAATTTGAGAAAATTTATAGCCTGCAAGTCACGATTGTACCGACAAACCGAACCACAGGTCGCGTAGATTTATCTGATGTGGTCTACAAAACTGAACTGGGGAAATGGAGTGCGATCGCTGAAGAATGCGCCAAAATGAATGAAGTTGGCCGTCCGGTGCTTGTGGGAACCACCAGTGTTGAAAAATCTGAGTTACTGTCTCGGTTGTTGGCCGAACGTCAGATTCCCTATAATCTGCTCAATGCTAAACCGGAAAACGTCGAACGGGAATCGGAAATTATTGCCCAAGCTGGACGCAAAGGGGCGGTAACGATTTCCACCAATATGGCCGGTCGCGGAACCGATATTATCTTAGGGGGAAATGCCGACTTCATGGCCCGACTAAAAATGCGGGAATATTTCATGCCTCGCATTGTTAAGCCCGAAGATGAACGAGAACTCGCGATGAAACGGGCTTTTTCGGGTGGAGGCGGAAGCGGAGGGGGTCAGGGCTTTGGGGGTGAGAAAAAGGGTAAATCTTGGAAAGTCTCCCCTCAAATTTTTCCGACTCAACTCTCGCGAGAGACTGAACAACAACTAAAAGAGACGGTTGAGTTTGCGGTGTCTCAATACGGAGATCGCAGTTTATCGGAATTGTTGGCTGAAGACAAACTGGCGATTGCCTCAGAAAAAGCACCCACGACTGATCCGGTGATTCAACGGTTGCGAGAAGTTTATAAAACCATTGTTACCGAATACGAAAATTTTACTGAGCAGGAACACGATGAAGTGGTTCAACTCGGAGGGTTACACGTGATCGGGACTGAACGTCACGAATCTCGCCGAATTGATAATCAACTGCGAGGACGGGCAGGACGACAAGGTGATCCCGGTTCGACTCGCTTCTTCCTCAGTTTGCAGGATAATCTACTGCGGATTTTTGGCGGAGATCGGGTCGCAGGTTTGATGGATGCGTTTCACGTTGATGAGGATATGCCCATTGAGTCGAAACTGTTAACGCGATCGCTCGAAAATGCTCAGAAAAAGGTCGAAACCTATTACTATGACATCCGGAAACAGGTGTTTGAGTACGACGAGGTGATGAACAACCAACGACGGGCAATATACGCCGAACGACGTCGGGTGTTGGAAGGTCAGGACTTGAAAGAACAGGTGATTAAGTACGGCGAACAGACGATGAATGACATTGTTGATGCCTATATTAACCCTGATTTGCCCTCGGAGGAGTGGGATTTGGAAAATGTGGTCAGTAAGGTCAAAGAGTTTGTTTATTTGCTGTCAGACTTAAATGCAGACCAACTGATTGATTTGAATGTCGATGAGATTAAGACCTTCTTACACGAACAGTTACGCAACGCCTACGATATCAAGGAAGCCCAAGTTAATCAAATTAAACCGGGTTTGATGCGAGAAGCGGAACGATTCTTTATCTTGCAGCAAATTGACACCCTCTGGCGCGAACACCTTCAGCAGATGGATGCGTTACGCGAATCAGTTGGACTACGGGGCTACGGTCAAAAAGACCCCTTGATTGAGTACAAACGGGAAGGTTATGAACAATTCCTCGATATGATGACCGACATTCGCCGGAATGTGATCTATTCGATGTTCCAGTTCCAACCTCAACCCGCAACGACTGTTTAGATGAGTTTAGATGAGTTTAGATTTATTTAACAGACTGATCGCTTGACAAGCTGAGATTATCGTGTATATTAGTATCAGTGTGAGGAGTGAGGTCTGTAGAAGAAGTGCTTGGGGTCGAAACACGGCCAGACTCCCAGGTACTTTTTCCATTTTTAGCTTCTTCCCCAAGAAGCCTCACGTCTGACCCGACAGAGCAGCGTGAGATGAATTGCGGTCAGGGTTTATCGGAATTAGGTTTGTTCTGATTTTCGATATATTGTCGCCGAGTTGAAATAGTTATTCCACCACAACTAGCAACAAAGTAAGAGCCATTCCATAAAACATCTTTCCAATAGAAAGAATTTAAGTGGTCGGAAAATTCTTGTCTAAGCTTTCGGGACGTTACAGATTTGAGATTATTAACCAAATTACTTAAAGCAATGTCACCGATGGTACTGAAAAAGAAGATGAACATGATTGTCTTCCCCGTTAAACTCAATTAATTTACAATCCCACT
>NZ_AUZM01000047.1 GCF_000478195.2 Lyngbya aestuarii BL J
CTCGAAGCCGAACTTTCTCGCCGCAGTGCAGATTTTAGAACGATTTCAGAACCCGTTACTGTGGAAGCGGTACAACAGTTGATTCCTGAAGATGCGGCGTTAGTTGAATTTATTTTATACAAACCGTTTGATGCGAAAGCTAGTACAAATAGATGGGAAAAACCTCATTATGCAGCTTATATCCTCAAATCTTCTGGCGAACCGCAATGGGTTGATTTAGGAGAAGTTGAACCCATTCACAAAGCGGCTTTCTTTCGCTTCAATTTAGCCCTGAAAGACAAAAAAGATGCTTTTATCGGAAATACAGATGACATTAAACAAACTGGACGCCAACTTGATGAACTTCTCATGCAACCCATTCGGGAAAAGTTGGGGAATATTAATCATATTATCATCTCACCAGATGCTCAGTTAAATTTGATTCCCTTTGCGGCGTTGGTTGATGAAAATAATCGCTATTTGTTAGAAACTTATCAAATTACTTATCTCACAACCGGACGGGATTTAATTCGTTTACAACTCGAATATTCTCACAAACAAGCGCCTGTTATTGTTGCTAACCCGGACTATGATCAACCTGGTGAACCGACAACGGTTGCTGTTGCAAATACTCGCGGAATTAATCAACTTTCGAGAGGGGTTGACATGAGTTTTGGGGCGTTACCGGGAACGGCTGAAGAAGCAAGGGTAATTGCACCTTTATTGTCTGATGTGACGTTATTTACCCAATCTCAAGCGACAGAAAATGTGGTAAAACAGTTGCAAGCGCCGAATATTTTACATATTGCAACTCACGGCTTTTTCTTAAAAAATCTTCCCCGAGTTGAACCGGATAATTCTTTCGGTTTAATTTCTGAAAATTCTCAACAAAATACCCCCATTCAAGAAAATCCTTTGCTGCGTTCCGGTTTGGCGTTGGCGGGTTTTAATCCCCGTGAAAGCGGTTTGGATGATGGCGTTTTAACGGCGTTGGAAGTGGCAAATTTAAAGCTACGAGGGACTAAATTGGTGGTGTTATCCGCCTGCGAAACGGGGTTGGGAGAAATAGAAAATGGTGAGGGGGTTTATGGGTTGAGGCGGGCGTTTGCGTTAGCGGGGGCGGAAAGTTTATTGATGAGTTTATGGACAGTTAGTGATGAAGGAACGAAGGAATTGATGATTAAATATTATCAACGGTTGTTGCAAAATCAAGGGCGTTCAGAGGCGTGGCGTCAAACCCAGTTAGAGATGTTAAATTCTCAACAATATCAACATCCTTATTTTTGGGCGGCGTTTGTTCCCGTTGGAGATTGGACGCCGATGGAAAATTGAAATATTATTTAATTTGTCAACTACTTCCCTCTCTTCTTTTAGATGAAATTTAAAAAATAATACTACCTCCCCACCTCCCCATCTCCCTAACTCCCCACCTCCCCATCTCCCCATCTTCCGACCTCCCGATCTCCCCATCAATCAACTGTTATCCGGATATCTCGAAAGAAAGGTATTTTTCCTGCGGATGTCAATTCGGTGTCATAATTGACTCATCCTGACCGAGAAAATTTGGCTAGGAAATAAAGAGTATGAATGTTCTCTTATTCTTGATTAGCACATGATTGGTGTGTAAACAAGATACAGGATTTGTTTGAATGGCTTATCAAAACTGATGTGATTTCACTTTATTATTTTAATGTCGCATGACTGCGCTCACAATTGCGTCTTCTAACGGGTCAGGAGTGAATCAGCAAGTTTTTCTGCGTTTGAAACGAGCATTGCTATTAAATCTACGACGTCAAATTTTAATTGCCGTCTGTGATGATTTGCAGTTGCGTCAAACGATGATAACTCGCTTACAAGCAGAGTTTTCTAAACGACAAACCCCTAAAAAGGGTTCAACTTCCACTCCAAAAAAGAACAAGGTTCGTTCATCCTCTTTTACAAACTGGGTAACTTTAACGGTAGATTTAGAGGAACCGAATCTAATCACTCAAATTGAGCAGTGGTTCGCAGAAAATGGTTCTGAACAGTCTAGCGTGTCGGGTTCTAGTGTTGGTTTTCAGGTTTTAGGCGTTGAACAATTAACACGACAACCTGCTGCGATTCAATGGTCTTTTTTGCATCATCTCCGTAGCCTAGAAAGCCATCTTCCTGAGTTAGAGTTTAGCTTATTATTGTGGATTCCTTCGCCTTGGTTGCGTTGTATTGAACAGTCAGCCCCAGAATTTTGGCGTTGGCGAACTGGGGTGTTTGAGTTTGCTGGAGAACCGACTCCGGTAACTGCAATGACTCAAGAGACGCAAGATTTAGGCAAAAATTCAGTTTCTCCACAAATTAAGCTTTTATCTGGGCGTCAGCCCGAAGAAACCGGATTTGTCGATATCGATGAGAGTTCTCAAACTCAAGATCAAGAAGATAGCAAATCCTCTGAAAATGTTGCCTCAGCAGATGTTAAATTGCCTTCAGTGGCTCCGCAAAACTCTAAACAGGAGATCACACATCCACCCAAAACAAAGCGACCTAAAACCGCAAAGAAGCCGCTAGATTTGACTCAAACTCTACACAAAGTCAAGCAAATTCAGCAAACGACAACTTCTGCTAAACAACTCACGCGGGCTTACCGGATTTTAATCGCACGGGTTCGTCAACAGATGCAAGTGGGATTAACCTGTATCGAACAGATGCAGCTTGTGATCGAAGTTTATGAAACGGGATGGCAACAGTTAGAAGATACGACTCATCCGTTTTTAAACACTTCAGAAATTGTTGATTGGCTCAATGATCTCGGAACGCTGTATTGGATGCGTTTCCATCAGGAAAAGTTAACCTCTGCGATCGCCGAAGCACTCTCCCATCTAGAACAGAGTATCATTTTCTATCAAAAAGCGTTAATGTACGCCAATCCGGAGAAACAAGCATCAACCATTGCTAGACTGCAAAAAAATTTAGGTGCTGCTTACGCTGATTTAGCTAGAATTCGAGAGCCAGTTGAGAATTTACAACAGTCTGTTAATGCTTATTGTGAGGCTATTTATTATTTTCAAGTTGTCATTTCCAAAGAGTCTGAGTTAGAGTGGCAAAATCAGACAATAGCTCAACAGAGAGCTTTGAGTTATGCTGCTACTCAGAATAATTTGGGTACAGTCTACTGGAATTTGGCTCAACATACTCAGCCAAGTCAACATCTAAAAGCGGCAATTTCCGCTTATACTCAAGCAGGGCGTTATTACTCTCCCAACAAGTATCCGCGAGAGTTGGCGATGATTCAGGCTAATATCGGTACAGCCTACTGGAATTTAGCCCAGCACGAACCCGAAGATCAGTGGTTGCATGATGCGATTGAAGCCTATGAAAGTTCGTTGAACTATCGCACCCCAAATACTGATGTGGCTGCTTGTGCTGCAACTCGCAATAACCTGGGAATTGCATATTGGCATTTAGCTTCTCGACATCAAGACTCAGAAGTTCGTGCTAGATTTCTACAAAAGGCGATTACATCTTATGAAGTGGCGTTAACTTTGGTAGAACAGTTGAGTCCCACTCAGCTTAATTTCGACCCCTTAGCCACTCACAATAACTTGGGACTTGCTCACTATCAACTCGGGAAAGATCAGTATCTGGCTTTGGGTCAAACCGAGCGAGTCACTCATCTAGAAACAGCTTTACGGCATCATTTGCAAGCCGGGTGTCAGCAACCTCTGCCAGTCGCCTCTGCCAAAGCCGTCAAGCCCGGACGTGAGAAAATTGCTCTAGGTCATGTCATCCGAACCATTCGGGCGATTTACAATGAATCCGGTTTACCGGGACAAAATCGAGCGCTTTCTCAGGTTCCCGCGAGTTTACTCTCAGAAATATTACGCTCTCTGTAACACAATGCAACTAAATCGATAAATCTCTAGGTGTAAACCCGAGTTTTACATTAACATTGAGATGATTGATTTACTCTTGCTCTATCTTCAGCTCAACCGAAGTGGTTATGGCTTCTGCAAAGATTCTTGTGGTTGATGACGACCCAGCAATCCGAAATTTAATTGCTCGCTATCTAAGTCAACAAGACTACGAAGTTGAATCGGCAAAAGATGGTGAGACGGCGCTGGAATGTTTTGATCAATTTAGTCCGGATTTGGTGGTATTGGATGTTAATCTTCCTGATACAACAGGTTTTATTCTGTGTCAGGAAATGCAAAGTCGTACCAGTGTGTTTATTTTATTGCTAACCAGCTTGACGGGTGAAGCCGATAAGATTAAAGGCTTTGATAAGGGCGCTGATGATTATATTACTAAGCCTTTTGGTTTAGCCGAACTCGGTGCGCGTGTACGGGCGATTTTGAAGCGTCAACGTAGTGTCGCCGACAGCGAACCTCGTAGTTTAGTTTATGGCGATTTGCTAATTGATCCGTCTCGTCGTGAAGTCTACATTGAAGATAAGTTAATCCCGTTAAGTGCCTTAGAGTTTGATTTGCTGTATTGTTTGGCCAGTAAACCGGGTCGAGCGTGGCGACGGTCTGAACTCTTACAAGAGGTTTGGGACTATGATTACGAAGGAGAACAGCGAGTCGTTGATGTTCATATCGGCCAGATTCGCAAAAAGGTGGAACCCGATGTGAATAAACCTGTACTCATCAAAACCATTCGCGGCGTGGGTTATATGTTTGATCGGCGAGACAAAGAAAGATAGGTATTGAGGGGATTTCACCCTCTCTCAACCCTATCTCTATTGATCCAAAAAACTGAGAATTTCGTTAGCTTGTCCTATAGAACGACGCACACAATCTCCTAACGCTACACCGTCGATATAGTTGCTACACAGATATAACCCTGGCATTGCCTCTAGACCTTCATTAACCTGTTGTAACCGTTGTTGGTGTCCGAGATTGTATTGAGGGATAGCACGTTTCCACAGATGCACGGCTAGCACTTTGGGAGAGATATCTTCTTTGAGTAAAATGCGACGCAAATCTTGATGAACCGCCTCAACAATTTGATCATCTTCTAACTCTCCAATTTCTGGATCAGTCGCTCCGCCAATATAACTGGTGAGAACTTGCCAGCCTTGGGGGGCGCGACCGGGAAATAAACTTGAGGTCCAAATCGTGCCTAACGTCCGAATTCCTTGTCCTCGGGGAACTAAATTCCCAAATCCGGTTAATTTCTGCTTGAAAGCTGAAACGGGATAGGCTAAAACGACGCAAGCCACCGGAGGATAAGGAATTTCGGTTAACGTTTGACTGACTTGGAGTTGCAACGGTTTCAGAATTTCTGCTGTGACATAAGCCGGAGTTGTCAACACTACCGTTCGAGTTTCGACCTGTTGAACGCCATCTGGGGTCGAAAATTCAGCCCGATAAGTTTGGTTTTCAGTCCGTTCAAGACGAGTGAGTTGCCAGTTTAATTTGAGTTGATCGCCTAACTGCTGCGCGATCGCATTGGGTAAGGCTCCAATTCCCTGACGAAAAGACCCCAACTCTCCCCGTTTAGTTTGGGGAATAGACGGATCGGCAGGCGATCGCGAAGATTTGTTCTGACCACGTGATAAAACCGCTCCGGCAACTAACCCACCGCCACTGTAAGCCATACGTGCGACTCGGGCAAAAGCCGAGCTAATTTCGAGTTGCTGTGGATCGCCTGCATAGACCCCGGAAACAAAGGGTTCAACCAGTCGTTTGAGAACTTCTGAACCCAAATGACGCTCAAAAAACTGCGAGATCGTTTCTTCCCCATTTTGTTGACTTAACGCTTGTCCCATCGCCGGCCGTACAAATCCTAATGCCCCCGTTAATGCTCGGAGTTTACCTCCAGGACTTAAGAGTTTTGTACTCAACAAAGCCGGAGGACTCATCGGCACTGGCATAAGTTGACTATTCCAGTAAACATACCGAGGTAACTTGCGATCGGCAAAGACGAACTCAGACTTGAGGCCAACTTCTACGGCTAACTTCAGTAACTCAGGGGTCGGAGAGAAACTATTGGGGCCTTCTTCCCAGAGAAACTCTCCTTGAGATACTGTGGTTATGTTTCCTCCTACCCGTCCTTGATGCTCGCTCACCAGAATGTTGAGAGACAATTGAGGGTTTGGGTTCCGAAGGAGAGAATGAGCTAAACTCAGGCCGCTAATGCCAGCACCGACGATCAAACTATCGAGTACGTGAGTCATAAAACATTGAAATTTGCAATCAGGGCATGGGGCGTAAGGATAGATGTATATTACATCTCGCCAATCACCATTGTCTTACAGGGGGGGATCTCCCTCAAGATTGAAATAAAGTTTCTAGGTAGATACGGGCGGCTTGACGATGGTTTTGGGAGGCTTCTGGGGTTTGATCACTACCATTTTGTAACAAAAATAGTGACAAAGCCGCAGCAAACACCCGATCTTGATCCCAGTCAGGATGACTATCGAGATAGCCCTGGAGGGATTCGTGCAAGATTTCAGGAATTTCCGCCAGGATACTTACACTGGTGTTCATATCGCTACTCTTAAGGTGATATACACAATACCTATTTTTTGAGATTTTGGGGTGGGACTGCCCTACAGCCTTTCCTCTAAAATCTAGAAATCGGTAGTCGATATTGTGTGCTAGGAGGGGGTAGGGTTGTCAATGTTGAGAACTGTTACAACCTCGGGACTTCTCCCATATTGGTTACGGAATAATCAGGCTTTTAGTCTAGTTTGTGTTACAAAACTTTAAATCAAAACCAAAATCTGAGTGGCTTTGTGTCGGCGATCGCAAAATCCCCAATCGGGCAGTCAGATCCCTTAATATCGTGATTGCTTGTGGAAAAGTGTATCTCATCTGTGGAAAACACCGTCTCAGTTTGTGGAACATCTGTGGAATCTATGGGGAAAATTCTACTAAAAGATAAGAATTTTGAAGTTTCACCTCGACAAAAATTAATTTGAACTTTGGGGAACTTTTGAGAAAGCGATTCAGTCGCACAGAGCAGTACGGGAAACAAAGATTTCGGGATTCACGCATTCTAGGTGATCGACCAGGGGTAACTGATGACAAACAAGCGTTGATCTCAACCCCATCAAGGCCCCTAAGTAGGGGAGAGTTGCTCAGAAGTTTTTCAGAAGGTTTAGCGTGAAAAAAAGGATGAAATATTCCTCAGATTTTCTAGGAATGTTACAAACTACACACTTTACTCCCGACTAATCGATCCAAAACCCTAAATTTTTAGGTGAGATCTTGTGAAACCGAGCAACTCCATTTAAGCTGAAAATCAGATCTCGTCACGATGGGTAAAACCGAAGGCGAGTCTGTCTGTAAAATCAGAAATCAAATGATCTGCCTTGAGAGCCTGGGTAGTTGCCGGGTCAAGTCTTCGGGCTTGTAGCAGGGAGTAGCCAGGAAACTGAGCCAAACCTGTGGACGCTAAGTCAAGTCAATAGGAACATTGTTGCTAGAGGCCTTAGCGGTTGAAACCGGAAGCCGATCACCCAATCTTTGATTGGGTCTAGGCAGTTCATGGTTTAACGCAAATAACAATCAATTCCAACGAATCGGTTGACAATGAAAAGACCAAGTTTCAAACGGTTCCGTCCGGGATTAGTTCTAGGCGCAATCGCGAGTGTGGTGATGAGTGGCCCGAGTGCCATAGCTGCGGATCGAGTCGTTTTAACCTACGGCCCGTTCCAAGCCCCAATTCGAGTTCGAGATCTCGAAGAATTTGCGGAGACGGGCGAAAAAACCAAAACGATCGGCCAAATTGTCGGTCGTTCCGGGATCGATGAAGACACGCTACGGGGTCTTATGACTCTCGAAGTGGGCTTCGATCTGGTTCCTTTTTCCTGTTTGATCTGTAGTCCGACTGGCATGGAGATTGTCGAAGATATTGCTTTGACTTTGCGAACCCATCGCCGTGTAGAAAACTCCCACGCCATACACGCGGCACTTATTAATGCCGTTAGTGATGATGGCAAAATCTCTTTTCTGGACTTCATCAAGAAGTATCCTGTTCCTGGATTATACGTTGATGTCGGCAATATTCCAGAGACAGTTGAAAAAATTCAGGGTTTAGCAACTGATTTAGAATCATTGCTGAGGACAGCATCTCGTTATAGCAAAGCGGGATGTTCATTGCAAGAGATCAGTCTACCGGGGCCTGCACCGTTGCAAGCTCCACGTCCTCCTGCACCTCCGGTTCCCCCACCCGCACCGCGTCCGATTGCTCCTCCACCTCCAGTTCGAGGATTATGGTAATCAGATTCATTCTGAGGGGCTAATTCTCATTCACAAGAATGCCATCGCTGTTGACGGGCGGTGGCATTTACAGTCATGAATTATCAATGATCAATCTTCTACTGCGATCGCGGCCAGGGAATAGCAGATTGTCCGGCTAATTTTTGGGCGACGACTTGCGCTCCATAACGGTTTAAATGACTCGGATCAACAAAGTATTCATACCGGGTTAAAGCAGCTTCAGATAGGTCAATAAAAATAAATCCATACTCTTGAGCAAGTCGCTGCATATTGTTTTGAAATTCCTGTTCAGCCCACCAGCGATATGAATCTAAATAGTCATCGGTAAGCGGTAAATTAACAAAAACCAGTGGAATATTTTGAGTCTTTACAAATGCGATCACTGAACTCAATGCCCTCGCCTGTTCTCCTGCTAAATTGAAGGCACGATAATCTCCATCATAGCGACCTGAAACATAGGGACGTTGCTGATAGTAAGTATAGGGATTATAACGATTGGGAGCGGACAAAAAACCATTGGCATCTATTGTGGTATTCAGTGAGATTAATGTAGCAGAAGTCTGTTTTGAGGGACGATCAAGAAGATTCGTAATCTCTGAGGATGTTGACGGATTAAATTGAACCGGAGAAAACGATTCTAAATTAGCATTTAAAAATGCAAAATTTTCGTCAACAATCGGTTGATCAAGATCAGCTTGAGGGAGAACCCACTTCGGTTTAGCACTGCAAGATTGCGGCAATTGATAACAAGTTTGTGTGTCATCTGATTGAGTTGAAGTCAATTGAGGACGAACACCTGAAGCCAAACGTTGGTGTCCTTCTGAGGCGATAATGGATTGATAGGTGCGGTCAATTCGACCACTATTTAATGCTCTAACTCCATCCGCCCAAACAATCATTTTGGGGAGTTGACTCGGTGTTAATAAATCTGTTAAAATATAGTCTATAACTTGAGCGGTTGCGCCATTTACTCCAAAGTTAAAAATTTTCAAGCCTTGATACCCTTTGGCGGCTAAAGCTTGTTTCATTTCTCTCGGATCAATCCCTTGTAAAGCCCGAGAACTCCCAACAATTAAAATATCAGGTTTCCCAACAGTGCTGAGATAAGACAGATAAAGTTGGAGTTGTTGATCAAGAAGTTCGCTATCAAAACTCGGAAACTGACTCGTCATTTGAGTTTTTGCGGCTTGTTGTTGCGAATAGGTTAAATTTCGCATATATTCAATCACTTTTTTCTCCGCAAAAGCCCGTTTAGGACTATTGGGAGGAACCGCCTGCATCCACGCCACCGCTTGTACCCAGTTACGGGCGACTTCATCCCATTGTTGCTTTGTTTTTGCGGTTTGGGCTAAATTCGAGCCTCTGAGTGCAAATCTAACGGACTCATCAAACGGACTTTGTTGTGTACAAGCGTTTGATTTAGCGATCGTTTCAGTTTGGGAATTTTCAGCAGAATTTGAAGGATTTTGAGGATTGACAATAGCTAAATTTTGAGTATTTTCTTCTGCAAACAGCGATACAGAAGGAGTGCTGTTAACTTGTTTCTGTTGAAAATTAAACACTGTTACCACAAACAGGAATGCGGCGACAATCCAACCTAAAAAACTTGATTGTTTCAAACGACGAAATAGATTCATGGAAGCCTCCAAAGGGATATTCCATCTTTTTATCGGAAAGTGAAGACTCTAAGCGTCTAATGCTTTATTATAGAGTCTGTTGTTTCAATTGATCAGATCTGGAGAATAAATTTTGATCAAATTATTTTAATCTATCAATCCTGATATGATAACCAGAATTAATCTGATAGATGACTTTAGATATGTAGATAGTATTGATTTTTAATTTCGGATACACGATAACTCATCCCCCGGAGTTAACGGCTTCAACCGCACCTTCAGCCTCATGCACTATCGTTCTTAAATCCTCTAATATTTTCTGACTTGACGCTTCCCACAACCCCCGTTGATTGGCTTCTAACAAACGTTCAGCCATATCTCGCAACGCCCAAGGATTTTTTTCTTGAATAAATTTCTGCACCGTTTCATCCAACAAATAAGCCTTTGCTACGCCTTCATACATAAAATCTTCCACACAGTTTGCTGTCGCATCATAAGCAAACAAATAATCTACCGTTGCTGCCATTTCAAACGCCCCTTTATACCCATGTCGCATCACTCCTGCTATCCATTTGGGATTAATTACCCGAGATCGATAAACTTTAGCAATTTCCTCTTTTAATTGTCGCACTTTTGGACGTTCCGGTTGAGCATTATCCCCAAAATAAGTGTGTGGATTTTTCCCGGTAATAGCCCGAACAGATGCGGTTAATCCCCCTTGAAATTGATAATAATCATCGGAGTCTAATATATCATGTTCTCGGTTGTCTTGATTATGCAAAACAATCTGCATTTGTTGGAGACGATTTTTAAAGGCTTCCGGTGCCGAAATTCCCCCTAACTTACTTTGACTCTCCCCATTCTGACTCGTATAAGCGTAACTACTCCAGTTAATATAAGCCCTCGCTAAATCCTGTTCATCTGTCCAATTTTGAGAGGCAATCAACCCTTGTAAACCCGCCCCATAAGCGCCCGGTTTGGAACCAAAAACCCGATAACGAGATCGAATTTCCGCCTGTTCTTTGGTTAATCCTGTTGTCATTAAAACTTCTGTTTCTTGCTTCCCCTGCGCCGCTAACGGATTCAATTCTGGAGGTTCATCGAGTTGAGACACCGCCACAACTGCTTGATCAAATAAATCAATTAAATTGGGAAACGCATCTCGGAAAAAACCGGAAATTCTTAATGTCACATCAACACGCGGACGCCCTAAAATAGAAAGCGGTAAAATCTCAAAATCAACCACTCGACGAGAAGGGCCATCCCACACCGGTTGAACCCCTAATAACGCCAACGCCTCAGCAAGATCATCTCCTCCTGTTCTCATCGTAGAAGTTCCCCAAACAGAGAGTCCTAATGTTTGTGGATATTCCCCATTTTCTTGAGTATAACGTTCAATTAAAGCGTCTGCGGCTAGTTGACCGACTCTCCAGGCTGTTTCTGTGGGAATAGCCCGAATATCAACGGAGTAAAAATTGCGTCCAGTGGGTAAAACATCGGGTCTTCCTCTTGTCGGCGCCCCGGATGAACCACTGGGAATATATCGCCCTTCTAAGCCTTTTAATAAGTGAGTGATTTCTTGATTGGTTTTTTGCAGGTTTGGTAAGAGTTTATTCTCTATCCATTGTAACTCTTTTTCTGTAAATTTTCCAGCGTTGACCGTTTCACCTGCAATAATTTTTTCAACTAAACTCGCGGCATAGTTTTCTAACACTTCAACAGCGTCGCCAACGGTTCGACACACTTTATTATCTAACGTTAAACTCGGACTCAAAACTTCGGATAAATCCGTTGTAAGCGGGTCAAATTCTAACTGCCAATCTTCCGCGATCGCCCGAGTAATTCCCAAACGCTGAGAGCTTGGATTTCGGGCAATTGAAAGGATTAAATCTCTTAACTGTCGCCCGATTGGACATTGCCCAAAAATATGTAAACCATCCCGAATTTGTGCTTCTTTGAGTTCACACAAATAACCATCAATTGTGTTTAAACTTTGTGGATCGAGTTGATGTTCAACCAAACCCAAATCTTGGTTTAACTTCTCAGTTTTAATCAAATCTTGCAGTCTATTTTTAATCATCGGTAGCCGAGACGGATCTAAGCTTTGTGCTTCATAATATTCGTCAACTAGGCCTTCTAACTGCTGTAATGATCCGTAGAGTTCGGCGCGAGTTAGAGGGGGCGTAAGATGATCTAAAATTACCGCTTGCGAACGACGTTTAGCCTGGGAACCTTCCCCCGGATCGTTAACAATAAAAGGGTATAAATGAGGCATAGCACCAAAAGCAATTTCAGGGTAACAAGTTTCAGATAATCCCACACTTTTTCCCGGCAACCATTCTAAGTTACCGTGTTTTCCGACATGAATAATGGCATCTGCTTGAAATTGATATCGTAGCCAATAATAGAAGGCCAAATAGTCGGGAGTGGGTTCTAAATCTGGGGCATGATAGTTTAAACTGGGATCACGATCATAGCCGCGACTGGGTTGAATTCCGACAAAAATATTATTGAGTTTAATTCCTGCAATTGGGAATAGTTCAGGATGAGAAGTTTCAGAGAAATCAGCTTTCCAGCGTTGACAAATTGCGGTTTGTATGGAACTTGGAAGTTGATCAAAATACTGTTGAAAATCATCCCAATTTAATGACTGTTGAAGGGTTCTGAGTTCTCGTCCTTCGGGATCATTGGTAATACCAGAAGTTAAGCGTTGAATCAGTTCTTCTCCGGTTTGAGGGAAGTTTTGAATATCGTACCCTGCTTGTTGCAATGCTGTGAAGATATGCACACAACTGGCGGGTGTGTCAAGCCCTACTCCATTTGCTAATCGTCCATCTGCGGTGGGGTAGTTGGCGAGAATGATCGCAATCCGTTTTTCTGTAGCTTTTTTTTGGCGTAATTTTACCCAATTTGCGGCGAGATCGGCTACAAATTGTATACGATTATTAACTGGAATATACCCAATAACATCGGTTTCTAACTGCGAATTCCAAGTTTCTACAGCTTTAAAAGAAACGGCGCGAGTAATAATACGTCCATCGACTTCGGGTAACGCGACGTTCATCGCCACATCTCGGGGCGAAAGTCCTTGAAAATCGGCTTCCCATTGTTGAACGGTTTGACTGCTGAAAATGACTTGTAAAATGGGAATATCTAAGCTAAACAAGGGAGAATTGACGGTAGAATCTTCGGAGATAGAAGCGATAGAAAAGCTGGTTGTGTTGAGAAGAATTTCAATGCTATTATTGCTGTTTTTTTGCAGTTCGGTAATGACTTCTGCTTGTACATCTGGGTCGCGCAAAGAGGAGACAAATACAGGGATTGGGTTTAAATTACGTTCGGTTAAAGCTTGACAAAGGGCATCAATGGGGCGAACATTTCCAGAGAGATAATGGGCGCGATAAAAGAGTAAACCGACGTCAGGATTCTCTATTTTTTTTAGGGTTTGAGTTTGATAAATTCCGACACGCGGAACGGAAACGGGAGGCTGATAATTATTGGGTTGATTTAAACAAGTTTTAGCAATAAAGAGTAAAGCGTTTGTATAGTTTTCAATTCCGCCTTCGGTGAAATAATGCCAAAGTTGATTAACGATTTTGAGAGAAACGGTTGAATGACTCATTAAATCAGGATCGGGGCGATCATCTCCGGGTAGAATGATTAATTTTGCACCCGTTTTTTCTACTGTTTCTTCAACAACTTCTAAGCCATAATTCCAATAAGAACGTCCGCCTAAGAGTCGAATGATAATAACTTTTGCTTGAGTTAAAATATCCTCGGAATAAGTATCGATAGTTAACTGTTGTTGGAGTTGTAGAAGGTTTGCTACTCGTAGGGCGGGGAAATTACTTGGAAGTTGATCAACTGCGGTGGCTAGGGTTTGAATATCAGTATCTGCTGCGGTTAAAAAAATAATAGGTGCAGGCGTTTGTTCGATGAAAATTACTCCTTCTGTATCAGGAGTCCAACCGCCCGGTGTTGCGGAAATTCGGTGCATTTATAATATTATCCTATCAAGAGTTTGTAGTTGCGCTTTAAAGAAGGCTGTCATCAGTCAGAACAGAACTGGAAATTGAATTAAAGCCAATCTTCCTGTTCTTCTTTTCCCCCTGTGTAGACTTTCCCTTTGGCGTGTATTTCACGAGTTTTTTCAAAGAGATTTTCCTCAGTTAATTGCCAGTTTTGCATTATTTTTTCTAAATCTTTTTGAATATCTCTAGCACCGGGAAACCCTCGATAACGAATTTTTAAACGAGCCAATTCAGCGAGATTGTATTCCGTTTGTTGACCTTGAATTAAACTCTCAACTGTCGCACGATCGCTTTTATATTGGGGATGGGTTTGGTCTTGATTACTCATGATCAATTGAGATTAAAATCGAGAAATAGTAGATCTAAATTCAAGTTTCCCGTAGAGTTTGAGAATTGGTTTCTCTACGGGAAAAGGATTCTATAAATAAGTAATCTGAGGTTCAATACTCGCCTTCTAGTCTTCTGGAATTCAGAGAATATCAGCCAGAACTTGATCAAGTCGATTTGAACGGGATAAACACGATTACAGATTTACAGATTGCTAATTCTAGAGTTAATTCTGATCGGCATCTGGAAACGTGCGTTTGAATTCTTCGATCAACTCATCAATTTCTTCAATCGCTTGATTAACATCAATTCTCAGTGTTCCTAAATCCGGTTTCTCTAGTAGTTTGACTAGAGACTCTCGCTTACCCTCAATCAGAGCAACTCGCTCTCGAATTGTATTAGAGTCCATTTTTTATTTCCTTTGTGACCTCATAATCTATAATATATAGCGGCAAGCACTGGAAACTGCAAAGGAGATCGCCAAGATTACCCCTGACGACATAAATGCTCCTAGATTTGAATTGAGGATGCGTAAAACGTCATTAAACCCGCAGTCATTAACGCAGAAAAGGGGGACGTTTGCTGTCTGTCGGTTTATTTTTGGTCATTTCCGCTAAATATCGTTTCAGTGCTTTCTCGCGATTTTTCATAAACGCGCCCCAAAAGCCGGGTTGTAGCTCATCCATTGTCTTAGCCAATGCCCAGATATCAATGGCGAGAATATTGTACAACCGTTCATCTTCCTTTCTAAGAGAGTCAATCTCCTCTAGGAGCTTACGCTCAACGTGGGCAGTGGATAGCTCATTATCTCTAGTCATGTTGAGAGTTGGGTAACGAGGGCAGAGAGGGAGAGGGAACAGCTAACGAGGGTTAAACTCATTGAGCTGGTGTGAGATTTCCTATAAATCACCGCTGAGATGAAGTTGAGATCTCCTCAATCAAACGGCATGATGGGTATATCATCAATAGTGAATCTACGCGGACTACCTTAACATATATGTTACGTCAAACATCTTTAGCTCAAGTGGGTTTGATCTTCGGAGGACTACTCACTGCTGTCGGATTTGTTGCCTATTTTAAAGATTACGCAACCCTAAATTTAGCAGGCTTTTTTTATGGCATTCCGATTTTATTGGGAGGACTCGCATTAAAAGCGGCTGAGTTGGAACCTGTTCGGTATTCTCAACCCACCTCCTCGGAAGTCTTGGCTTTGCGAGAACAACAAGCAACTGAAACCCAAAATCAAGTTCGTAAGGATATTACCCGTTATCGCTATGGACAGACGGCTCATTTAATCGATGCTATTGAACGCTTAGGACTGGGAGCCAACGATGACGAACATCCTCAACTCCAAGGCTTGCGAGAAGTAGAAGTAGACGGGGCTTATGGTTTAGTTTTGGAGTTTAACTCCCCGTTTGTGTCCTTAGAAGCTTGGCAAGAAAAACAGGAAAAACTGACCAAATTTTTTGGCCCCAATATTCGGGTAGAGATCACTCAATCCCAGGAAGAAGAAGAAGAAGAAGAAGAAGAAATTGAGTTGGCTTTGATTACTGTACCCCAAGCCTAATCACAGTCACCAGTGTTTACTTTTGCCTTCTGGCTTTTGACACTAAGATTGTCAAGTTGCTTATTTCTCCAATCTCACCGCATACCACTGAAGGTATTTTCCGGGGCCTAGATCAAAGTCACAACAAGTATTCAGCAGATATTCGACTTGTTGGGAGAGAGTCGAAAACTTTTGCAGTTCTCGGGGTAAGTCATCCTGTCTGTCTGACAAAATTGATTCGAGTTTTTGTATAAGTTCAGCCGTTGTGAGGAACTGCTCGGGTTGGTTTGGCTCTAAAACCACATAATGGTCTTCGGAGTACATGATCGAATCGGGCATAGTTGTAATGCTTGTTAACTCTTAATATTTGATTGTGACTTAGGCTTGCCCCCCTGACAATGGGAGAAAATGTCCAAGTATAACGTGATAGGATTAAATTGATTCCTGACAATCCCGTTCGGATTACCGGAGTTTCTCTGACTCACCTGGGTTGAGCTGTCTTTAACTAAATCACAGATCAGGTTCAACCCCCTCACGAATTTTGGTTAAAACTGGTACGACGTATTTCTATGACTACCTCTGTAAATTCACCGACACAGGATCGCAAACTCTCTAAGCTCGAAGGCATTAAAGAACGCAGTAACTATCTGCGAGAACCTCTAGCTAGCGAACTGTTCAACGACGAAAACTTCTTTAGTGGCGATGCCATTCAAATCTTAAAATTTCACGGTTCCTATCAACAAGACAATCGGGATAATCGCGCCAAAGGTCAGGAAAAAGACTATCAGATGATGTTGCGAACCCGCAATCCGGGTGGGTTTGTGCCGCCCGAGCTTTACCTGACTCTAGATGCTCTCGCCTCAGAATACGGTAATAATACCTTACGGGTAACAACCCGCCAAGGCTTTCAACTGCATGGGATTTTGAAAAAGAACCTGAAAACGGTTTTGTCTTCAATTATCCAGAGTATGGGATCAACTTTAGGAGCTTGTGGAGATCTCAACCGCAACGTTATGGCTCCTCCGGCTCCTTATCGAAATCGCCGGGAGTACGAATACGCTCGTCTCTACGCTAATAATATCGCCGACTTACTCACCCCACAAACCGGCGCCTACTATGAAATTTGGCTCGATGGTGAAAAAGTCATTAGTGCAGAAGAAAACCCCGAAGTGAAAGCGGCTCGTCAACGCAATGGCAATGGTACCATTGTCAGCGAGTCAGAAGAACCGATCTATGGTGAGCATTATATGCCGCGCAAGTTTAAATGTGCGGTGACAGTTCCCGGAGATAATTCGGTGGATCTGTATACCCAAGATGTCAGCTTAGTTGTGATCACCAACGAAGCCGGAGAACTCGAAGGGTTTAACGTGATCGCCGGGGGCGGTTTGGGACGCACCCACAACAAAGAAGAAACCTTTGCGAGAATTGGTGACGAGCTCGGATTTGTTGACAAGGCAGATATCTATGATTTAGTCAAAGCAATTGTCGCGACTCAACGAGATTACGGCGATCGCCAAAGCCGTCGTCATGCTCGGATGAAATATCTGATCCATGATTGGGGAGTCGAAAAATTTAAAGTCAAAGTCGAAGAATATTTTGGCAAAACCTTACAACCTTACAAACCTCTACCCCCTTGGAAATATCAAGACTACTTAGGGTGGCACGAACAGGGCGATGGTAAACTCTTTCTGGGAATTTCCGTCGAAAATGGTCGCGTTAAAGACGAGGGAAACTTCCGCCTGAAAGCAGCGTTAAAAGAAATCGTACCGCAGTTTCAACTGCCGATCTTGCTGACTGGGAATCACAATATCATCCTCTACGAAATTTCGCCCCAAAACCAAGCTCAAATTCAACAAATTCTCGATCAACATGGGATTCTCAAGGAAACTCAAATCGATCCGTTAGTCCGGTATGCGATGGCCTGTCCTGCTTTACCCACCTGTGGATTGGCCATTACAGAATCAGAACGAATTATCCCTAGTATCCTGGAACGGATTCGGGTATTGTTGGACAAGGTAGGCCTAGAACAGGAGCATTTTGTCGTGCGGATGACAGGATGTCCCAATGGATGTGCTAGACCCTACATGGCGGAGTTAGGGTTTGTCGGAAGTTCGCCTAATGCTTACCAAGTTTGGTTAGGTGGCTCTCGGGATCAAACACGACTGGCTGAACCATTCGTTGATCGCTTGGCGGTTGGTGAGTTGGAAACGTTCTTAGAACCGATTTTTGTTTATTTCAAACAGGATCGCAAACCCGCAGAGCGTTTTGGGGATTTTTGCCATCGTGTGGGTTTTGACTCGCTCCGTCAGTTTGTAACCAACTACTCATTGAATCCCTCGATGAATATTCAGACTCAAGAGCTAGCTGTTACTTCAGATCGTGAGACTTTTTCAGAAGTCTCCTCTGTTGCAGCCAATGACAACCAAGACGCAGCTATTTCCACTCAACCGTCTTCGGATGATGGGGGTGATCCCAATAAAATTCGACATCGGGTGAGTGTTCGTCATCAAACTTATTTGGAATTAAAAGAAGAATCGAAGCGTCAGGGTAAACCTGTCGTCGAGATTGCCACTCAAGCGATTGATGAATATCTGACTCGCATGAAATCTCAACAACAAGTTTAAATCTCACCTGTTTAAATTGTTGCTCAACCCAAGAGGTGTACAACTGTGGCTTAAATTTTTGACCGTTTAATTAATGGTTCAACTTCAAAGACTCGCGATCGCAATGGCGCAAATTTCTAATCGACACATTGATCTCACGGCTGAACAACAGCATTATTTGGGTCGGGTGTTACGCTTGCGCCAGGGCGATCGCTTTATTGTGATTGATGGTCAGGGTCATTGGTGGTTGGCTCAATTACAGGTTATGCTTCCGGCCCCTTCTCCCCACGCAGAAATTTTAGAAGCGATTTCAGTCCAAAATGAGTTACCCATTGAAGTGAAGTTGTGGGTAAGTCTGCCAAAAACGGGATTTGATGATCTGGTGCGGTATTGTACGGAGTTGGGAGTCTCAGAAATTGTTCCGGTGATCTCTCAACGCACGGTGTTAAAACCCAGTTTGCAAAAAGTTGAACGCTGGCGTCGGATTATCCGAGAAGCGGTAGAACAATCTGAACGTCAAATTATCCCGACTCTTGTTGATCCGATTTCTTTTGTGAATGCGATCGCCGATTCCCCTGATTTGAGATTAACCACAACCTCTCAGCCCTATATTTGTGTGGCGCGAGGTGATCTACCCCATTTGTATGATTGTATGAGTAGGAGTCAATCTACCTGCGACTCGATCACCCTAGCAACCGGGCCAGAAGGCGGATGGACGAGTGCTGAGGTGGAAATGGCGATCGCTTCTGGTTTTCAGGCTGTTAGCTTAGGACAGCGCATTTTACGGGCGGTAACGGCTCCTGTTGTTGCTTTATCTTATGTGAGTGCGATTTGGGAAACAGCAACGAAACCTGAAAATCATTCGTCAGTTTAACCGGAAAACTTGTAATAATCACTGTAAAAGAAACTCAAATTATCCGAAAAAATTTCATCAAATGGGTATCAAATAAACCGAGATATAATCCGATTAATTTCAGTTTGAAATCCAGTTTTTCTCTGAAAGTATAAGATGTAACAACGAATATTATAAGTTGAGTCTTGCCATCGACTTAGGATACTGCCTTATAATATAAATAGTTAAAATTTCATTAGTTGTTTGGCCGCAAGAAGCTCAGTAAATTAATGACTAACTCCAACAAAATTCTCGCCGTTATTCGACCGAACAGACCTAAACCCGACGACATCAAGCAGTCAGAAGCCAAAACTGACGCCAACATTGACTCTCAAAAAGAATCACAGACCGAATCAAAAACAGAGTCAAAACCCGAATCACAGACCGAATCAAAAACAGAATCAAAGCCATCACTCCCAGAAAAACCCTCCCGTCGTCCCCGACCTTCTTCTTCCTCCTCGGATAAGCCCTATCGTCCGTCTCGACCTAAGCCGAAGCATCTAGAAGAAGTTCCTCAAGCGACAAACCCAGCCGGGGAAATGTTTAACCCCGGTGATCAAATTTGGGTTAGATCTCCTTGGGGTAAATGGGCGGTTGCTGAGATTGATAAATTTTACGAAAGCAATCACGATCAAGTTGTTGCTCATTTTAATCCCAAAGAAGAACGCGCCGGATGGACGTGGATGGGCGGATGTATTCGTTCTGAACTGCTCAAAAAAGTGCCGACTTCACAAGAATAAAGCGTTAGATGTCCGATCACCGCTAAGATAAAAAGGTCGGACATCAAAGGAATTTTCTATTCATGAAAGTTGGCTTAATAGGAACTGGACTGATGGGACAACCCATGGCTCTGCGCCTAGTAGAAGCCAATTTAGAGGTAATGGCTTATAACCGTACTGCTTCTAAGCTAGACCCTCTTAAGGCGGACGGTGTGCAAGTGGCGGATTCTCCCCAGTCTTTGATTGCAGCGAGTGAATGTATTATTTTGATGTTGGCGGATGCGCCTGCGATTGAAACGGTTTTGTTATCGCCCGAGTCGCGACAAGAGTTATCTGGAAAAACCGTGATTCAGATGGGAACGATAGCCCCTCAAGAAAGCCGAACGATTGCAGAAAGGGTAACAGAAGCCGGAGGAGAGTATTTAGAAGCACCTGTACTCGGAAGTATTCCCCAAGTGAAAAGCGGGACTCTACAAGTGATGGTAGGGGCGACAGAGGCGCAATTTCAACAATGGTCTGATTTGCTTAAAAACTTGGGAGAACCAGTGTTAATTGGCTCAGTGGGGACGGCTGCGGCGACAAAATTAGGATTAAATCAACTGATTGCTGCTTTAACGAGTGCTTTTGGACTCAGTTTGAGTTTTGTTCAACATCAGGGCGCAGATGTCGAGAAGTTTATGCAAATTCTCCGTGAAAGTGCTTTGTATGCTCCGACGTTTGATAAAAAGTTACAACGAATGCAAGACGGGAATTATGCAAATCCTAATTTTCCAACCAAGCATTTATTGAAAGATACGAATTTATTTCTGAAAGCTGCGGCAGAGTTAGGCTTAAATACCAGTTCGTTAGAAGGGGTAAAATCATTGTTAGAAGCCGCTCTGACCTTGGGAGTTGCTGATGATGATTATTCGGCGTTGTTTGAAGGAATTAAACCTCAAAAAAAATAGAATGTGTAGGTTGGGTTGGGTTGTACGGGGACTGAACTCAACCTACAATTTTGGGTTTAACTCAGAATACCAAACAGAGTGAATCAAGATTAGTTTAAGTGAGAAGATACAGCCTGTAATTGCTTTTTGGACTGAACCACAGGAGAAACTGAAGTTGCAGTCAGTTGAATGGCTAGATGGTATAACTTTTTCTGCACTTCTGGGGATTGGATATATCTTAATGTCTCTTGTTTGAGTGCATCTATGTTTTTTTGATTCGCCTTAAAAGTCGAATGTTTTTGCTTAAAATAAGGCTGAAAGCGGTAATAATTCTTGGAGTTGACCAGATGCCGAGAGATGTGATCGATGACATCAGAAGAACCATCTTGAATCGTTTCTAAGATCGGCATATCATTTAAAGGATTAATCCACTCAAATGCTCCCCATCCTCGTGATTTTTTGACGCTAATTGATTTTGTTTTTTGGGTGCCACAACCCAGGGAAGCAACAACTAAATTAGAGGGATGTTTTTTGGCTTTAATTGCTTCTGCAACTGCACATAATGTTGGATTGTTGGCGGCAACTCCTCCATCAATTAAGGGAATACAGAGATGATTATTTTCGGGATTATTTGTTAATTTGTAACCCTTAGCGTGCCAGTAGCTTAGATAAGTCTTATCTTCAATAATATGAGCAGGAAAAGCGATGGGTGCCGCCGCAGAAGCCCGACAAACTTCCCAGATTGGGAGAGTTTTACATTCAGATTGTTTACTGTTAAAGACAACGGCTTGACCATTATAAACATCATAGCTTGTGACTAGGGTTTGAATTTTTAATTGATCAAAGGTTGTGGTTTTAAATATATTCTGAAGAACGGCTTCTAATCCTTTGCCATCATACATAGGTTGACTAATACCGAGATGTAAACGGTTGACAAATCCTGTTAAATAAGATCGGAATGTTGGCGGAAATATTTTTTGTGGAAATCCAGAATATAGGGAATAAAATTCAACAATTTTAGAGATAGAAACGCCATAAGATAAACCACAAGCAATTAAACTCCCGGTAGAGGTTCCAGCAATCAAGTCAAAACAATCTTTAAGCTGTTTATTTGGATTCCGTTGTTGAATTTTGTTTTCTAAATCTTGTAAAATTAAAGCAGTTACTAAACCCCGAATTCCACCACCATCAAGAGAAAGAATAGAATAACGTTGAGACATCATTTCAATCCTGCTGTACTACAACACTAACCTAACTTCCGAGAGGAGGCGTTGAATAGTCCCTTCTTTGAGTTACACTCAAATGAGAACCGATTTTAAGTTGGGTTTGGAGGTAAAAATGTGTTAGAAGAACGAGATTATTGGGTTTGTTGGTCACAAATTTCAGGGGTCGGGCCAATTGCTTTGCAACGCCTCCGCCAACATTGTGGTAATCTCGCGACGGCTTGGAAAGCTTCAACCCAAGAATTACGAAAAGTTGAAGGTTTTGGGCCACAGACAGTTGAAAAAGTGGCACAACAACGAGCGAAGTTTAACTGTGTTGAATTTATTAAAAAACACTCTGAAAAAAACCCTTATTTTTGGACTCCGGCTGATGTTAATTATCCCCGTTTACTCTTAGAAATTCCAACACCTCCGCCTGTTTTATATTATCGAGGAACCATAGAAACTCAAGAAAATCAAGGAATAAAACCGACTGTTGGGATTGTGGGAACTCGTGAACCTTCTGAATATGGACGGCGTTGGACGCGGAAAATTAGCACGATTTTAGCTAAAAGTGGCTTTACAATTATATCAGGAATGGCAGCCGGAATTGATACCGAAGCTCATTCAAGTTGTTTGGATGCGGGTGGACGAACCCTAGCGATTTTTGGGACGGGAGTTGATATTATTTACCCAAAAGATAACCGTCAATTGTCTGAACGAGTGATTAAACAAGGTTTAGTGATGAGTGAACATCCAGCCGGAACCAAGCCAAATCCCCGACATTTTCCCAGTCGAAATCGGATTATTGCGGGGTTAAGTCGGGCGGTATTTGTGATGGAAGCCGGACAAAAATCTGGGGCGTTAATTACAGCCCATGTGGCGAATGATTTTTGTCGGGATGTGTATGTTTTACCGGGTCGTTTGGATGATGAAAAGTCACAGGGTTGTTTAAAGTTAATTAATGGTGGTGCGGGTTTGATTCCCGTTAATTTAGAAGAATTATTAGAACAACTGGGTGCAATTCCTGAACTGGATACACCGCAACAATTATCATTACTTGAATCACCCCCAAAAACTTCGTCTGCTTCTGTTGGGACTTTAGAACCCACTTTAGAACCCACTTTAGAACCCACTTTAGAACCCAATTTAGAACCCAACCTAGCAACAGTTTTTCAGGTGATTTCTTCTGAACCGACTGCTTTTGATGTGATTGTTCAGCAAGCGGGATTAGATATAGGTATTGTCTCTAGTTCGTTATTACAATTAGAACTTTTGGGGTTAGTTTCTCAGTTACCGGGAATGCGTTATCAACGATGTTAATTCTAGATTAAGTTAAGATCACATAACCAATTTTAAACAAAAATATGGTAAACTTAACATCAAAGTAACTCTCTTAATCTCAAACTTTACAGCACAATAAATGAATATGAGTAACCCTTCTTTTCCTCGATTTCATCTGGCTTTTCCAGTCTTTGATTTAGAGAAAACTCGCTCTTTTTATCAAGGTTTATTGGGGTGTACAGAAGGACGAAGTTGCGACATCTGGGTAGATTTTGACTTTTTCGGACATCAAATTACTGCTCATTTATATTCATCAGAAAATGAAGTTGTTTCAACGAATCCCGTTGATGGCGAAAATGTTCCGATTCGTCATTTTGGAGCGATTTTAGAATGGGATGAATGGCATAAACTGGCTGAACGTTTACAGAAAGAAAATGTAGATTTTTTGATTCAGCCTCAAATTCGGTTTCAGGGACAAGTGGGTGAACAAGCAACGTTATTTATTAAAGATCCGAGTGGTAATGTATTAGAGTTTAAATCATTTCAAGACGAAAGTCAAATCTTTGCTAAAAAGACAAATTCTTAAATAAACTGACTTTAGTTATTCCCATTCTTCTAATTCATTAATCCAATTTTGTAACGCTGTTACGATTTGTTCTCGTCGAGTTTCAAAGTTAGCTGCAATCCAAATTAAGAGTAAACCTAGAATAAAACCGACAATCCATTTTAAGAAGGAATAAATTGAGTTTAAAATCAAGAGTTGGTTGACTGCATTAATTAAAAAAATTGCAGTTCCGACATATAAAAATGCTCTAATTCTTAATCCTAAACCGATAAAAATAGCCGTTAGACTCACTAAACCGGGTACAATTCCTGTCTCTTTATTGGTTAACAATGCAGCAAAACAAATCATTCCTATTCCTATGATTCTAATCCAATGACGTAGGACTTTTTGTTGAGGATGTTTTAAATAGGGGTCAATTTGGGCTATATATAAAATAGATAATCCCGGTATAATTGTATCTCCCAACGCATTCAGATCATATTCTGTGGAAAATAGCCAGTGATAATAAGCAAAATTAATTAATCCTACGCTAAAATAAGTGAGTTTAATTTGTTGAGAAAATTGAGCTAAAATTAAATATAAAATAATTGCTATACTGGTTGAAAAATACCATGAAAATTCTAGGGTTGATTCGGTAATAACTGATGTTAAAACAACCGTTAAAATGGGGATAGAAATAGCGACTCGCCGCCAGGGTTTAATCGGCCATCCCCAATTTTGCCAAGGCATAAAATACAGAAAATAAGCAATGATTGAAACAATTGCACCGCCCCAAGGAATTAAAAATCTTCCTAAATTTAAAAGATCACTAATAAAGTAACCTATTGCTGCGGCTTCTAAACATCCAATATAAACCCAAAAATCAGCTTCTCTAGCCTTAGAATTATAACGTCCTTGAAAAATAGCATATCGAGTTAAAAAGACACCTATTCCTAAGCTGATAAAAGAGTTAAGTTCAGAGGGCAGAGGTAGAGAAGCAATCAAAAAGCAACTACTCATTGCCCAGTGAAGATGAGCAATTATTTTGATTTCTGTCTCACTTAAATAGAGATAATGGATAAGCTGAGGTGAGAATAAACGATATACATAAACAATTGTTGTTCCTAACCCTGCAAAGGCGATGAATTGTTCTGCTAGAGGGGCAGATGATAAGTTATAAACTAATAGTTGATAAGCGGCAAGTGAAACACCAAAAACACCAATATAAGTTAGAGGTTTTAACTCAGGGCTACGCCGCCCGACTCCTAGAAAAATAAATGCGAGGATAAATAAACTGATTCCTGTCCAGTTATCAAAACTTCCTGATGAACGTAAAACGGCACCAAAAATCCCATAAAATAGAGGTAAAACTTGCCAGGGATGAGGAAGGTGATGAATTCTTATTCTGTGTTTCCAATAATCTCCTAAAACTTGTGCAATTAATCCTAAAATCAGATTAGCAATCGATAAGTTAAATAAGGCATTTTCAGTAAAACCAAAAGTATGAGCCATTAAAAGTTCAACTTCCCAACCCAATATATAAATAAATAAGGGCGGATACTGTTCTCTATTTTCTGTTTCGGGATGATTTAAAAGATGAATAACAACAGCAATAATTGAAAGTATTGTTGCTAATATCGCTAAAGCACTAGGATTAAAAAGTTGCCAATAAATTCCGATGGCATAAAACGTCAAGCTGATTAATTGAAACCAACATAAAATCGGTGTCCAGATTTCCACCGCAGTCACATACAAAGACGCGATATAACTTGAGAAACGGTTTAATCTGGCTTGAATAATCCAGAGTACATTTAAAGCAATACCAATAAAAACTAATCCACCTGTTAAGGTTAAATTGGGAACCATTTCCCAGACTAAAAATCCATAAAACGTTAATCCAAAACCAACTGTTATCGTGGCTGAAAGTTGATTTTGTAAATAGTAAGTATTCAATACCATTAATCCGGTGGCGACTCCCCAACTGATTAACCGAATTCCAGGGATTCTAAAGACTAATAGTTGTATCATGACTAATGCAACAATACTCAATTTGCTGGCTAACTGTCGGCGGGGGAGTGTTAAACTAGCAATTGTTGTTAATGCAATTGGAGTGATTAGCCAAATAATTCCCCATTGACTTAACCCTTGACAAGCCAAGTTTGAGCATAAATCATTCAAATTATAGCTAGAATGACTATATAAAAATTGATAACTTAAAGCTGCTAATCCTAATCCGATATACCAAGCACTATTCACAATAGAGTTAGCAATTAAAAGACTGTGTTGGCGAGTATAAATCGTATAGAATATCCATTCTCCAAGCATGAATAGAATTGATAAAACTCCCCACTGAGATAAAGATAGTTGAGGAAAATATAAGTCTATAAAACTTGCGAATGCAAATAAGCCTGTAAGATGGGTGAGATAAACTAGAAAAACTCTGAGAGGTTGACGACGAATGGTATAAACAACTAAAATGAGTGTAGATATTAATAAGTATAATGAACGCACAACCGGATCAAACAGCGAAATAATTGTTAAAAGGATTCCTAATTCTAATGTTAATCGTTCTCCAAATAGAGCAAGTTTAGGATGCTGAGACTGATGAATCCAGTCTGTTAGTGTGAGCATTAAAATCAAGTAAATTAATCCAACCCAAGCGATTAATATCCAGGGTTCATCTGAAGATTGGGTAATTTGTAGAGCGGTTTGAATGATTTTTTGTTGACTTTCGACGGGAATTAAACGCCAAATTAACCACTGTGCTTGGAGTCCAGTAATAAAAATAAAAGCTAAATCTCGTTGTCGCCAAAACTGTCTTAAATTTATTCCAAAAATTACCAATGCAATCCCACTAACTGCTAAGGCTTGTTCCGGTTTAGTCTCTATTGAAACGAGCCAACCTATGGCTAAAAATAGATAAGCAAATCGCTGTAACCAAACGGATGAATAGAGAGATAATAATCCTCCCGTTAACCCCAACGCTAACCCGAATTGAGTGAGATCAAGATTAACAACAAAAATAATTCGCCACCAGAGGAAGGCGAGAGGAATTAAGCAAAATATTAAGGGAAGATTTTCACGACTATTTAAACGAATCTGTTCATGATTTTGGCGACGATAAAAACTAACTATTCCCGTCCCGATAATCCCGAAATAAAGAGCAATTAAGGGAATATTAGGAATTTTCCAGCCGAGTTGTAAATAGCTGAGTCCAAGTTGATTTAAAATAAGTAGGCGTTGTAACAGTATTTCCTGGGGTTCTCTTGAAGATAAACGAGGATTGAGAATAATCGTAATAGCTGTTAAAATAAAAATAGAAACAATGCTAATCCCCAGACTGGAATATAATAAACCTAACCCATCAATTGCCCAAAAGTTTAGTGGAATTAAGAGTAAAGTGACCCATTTTAAAGTTTCCGACGTTAGAGGTAAGCGACTCTGAAGACCCGGCCAAACCGTGACAATTCCAAACCCCAAAGTATAAGCTAACAAGACTCCATATTGTCCGATAGTCGGTAATTCTTGCCATCGACTAGCAACCAAGACTCCGGATGAAACCAACACCATGAATAATCCCAAAAAGAGCAGCCAGCGCACACTAAATTCTGCTTTTAGAGATTGGAATAACTGAGAAGGTAAACTGCTAAGATCAGGATTTGGTTGAGGTTTACGGACAGGAACAGATGCTTCTACAGTAGAGTTTTCTTCAGAGATTGGTGATGGAGATATTTGATCTAAAGTTTGAGGGGGTAGCGGTTCACTGAAAGAATTTTCACAGATGTGACGCACTTGTTCATCTGACAATAACCCTAAGTTTAACCAGGCTTCTAAACCGTCTAATACGGCAGAATGATCGCTACGAATCCGAACTTGAAACTCAATAAACTTTATAATAGGGGAAGACATCTCTTTAAGAGCGGAGCAAAAGCTAACCGCTAATTACATCTAGGACAAAAGAAAGTATTTTCTCTGAATTCAGTGGATAGACTCGCAACCGAAAAATTCCCAAACTTCTCTACTCCCTCTATTTATTTATCTTGAGTTCAGGATCGTCTCAAGTTGAGAGTATGGAGTGAGGCTAAGATAACATACCTGCTTTTCAAATGGCAATATTAAAAAACATGAAGTACATTAAAATTATTGTTTTCACTACTCGAATTAGCCGCAGGGTTCAGAGAACAAAGGAACAAAGTCTAGGATCAAATCAGTCTCTTATTGAAAGAAATTAGGATAAAAAGTCAACAATGGTGAGTATTTTAACCCAAGTCAATTTTTTTGGTTCTGTCGATACGACTCGTTTTGTTGTACTCGGAGCGCTTGAGGACGATAATATTATACCTCCCATTCAACTCAATGATGATCAAGGAAACCTTCTCACCTCAAATGCAGATGCGAGTCAACTTGAAATCTTACTTCGTGACGGCAATGATATTTTTGATGGTTCTACCCTAGAAATTAGAAATCAAGACGTAGAAGTAATTGTTGTTGGGAATAAAGGTAATGATTTGATTACCGGGAGTTTCGGTCAAGATAGTCTTTTTGGAGGACAGGATAATGATGATATTCTCGGAGGAGAGGGTGATGATCAACTCTTTGGAAACTTAGGAGATGATTTTGTTTTGGATGGTGGACTCGGAAATGACTCTATTTTTGGGGGTCAAAATGATGATTATGTACGCGGTGGAGAGGGGGATGATCAAGTTTTTGGCGATCGCGGAAATGATATTATTCATGGAGATGGTGGCATTGATCTGTTAACAGGTGGCGCAGGACAAGATCAATTTGTGATTGATTTGATGTTAGAAACTCAGACGAATGATCCGAACTTGGTTGATACCATTCAAGACTTTACTTCGGGTGAGGATGAAATTGTTATTTTTGGGATAAATTCTGAATTTATTGAAGTGAGTAACTTAACTTCGGTGGGGAGTTCTTCAGGGTTTGTTCTCTATGATACTCGTGGCGGTGACATCGGTTCGGGTCGTGAATTTGCGATTGCTTTCATTGAGCAAAATTCAAGCTTAACAGCAGATATAACTGTAGGTACAGATATTTTTACGATTTAATCTCGATCAACGCTCTACTGAAAATTAACACATTTATTCCTGATCAAAAAGTATGAGGCACGTTCTAGGAAATATTGCTAGACGTGCGCCTCAAAGTCAAGCTATAAAGCTTTTTCGATGATACAATCTCTCTAACCATAAATGCGGGTATAACAATACCGAGTTAACATTATCGACATCACGACGTCATCGGATAGAGAGACTTGAATTTACGCTAAAGATTTAGTAATTGTCAGAATAACGATCGTTTCTGCGACCTCCGCCCCCAAATGAACTTTTCTTTTCACGAGGTCGCGCCTTATTGACCTTGAGATCCCGTCCCATCCATTCTGCACCATCGAGAGCTTCAATTGCAGCATCTTCTTTGGATTCTTCTTGCATTTCTACAAACGCAAATCCTCGGGGACGGCCCGTTTCCCGATCCGTCGGAATACTAACCCGTTGGACAGTTCCATATTCAGCAAATACGGCCTTCAAATCCTCTTCCGTAACCTCATAGGAGAGATTACCGACATAAATCGACATACGTTAACTTCCCAAATCAGACAGATATACAAGACAGATATTTCGGAAGGCTAGCTCTGCCAGATGGAACAGAACAAAATTCTTTGTACTGAAAGCAAAAACTGCAACCGATACCTATTCCTTAGAAATATTCTAGCACGAGTAGTTTAAGCTAAGATCTAACGGAACGATTTAAAATCACAAATATCCCCAAATCCGCTTGTGCATAAGTATTAGCCGCACTCTCAACTCGGGGAACACACGCGACACCCTTCTCCTGTCAACTCCAAGATCAAAATTTATTTATAGAGAGAAAATTTCTCAAACTGTTACCCTGTAATTTTAGATGGAGAGGGGAGGAGGTGGGGTGCAGGGGGAGATTTTGATTTCTGACCTCACGACGTCTTCTATCATTCGGGAAGTTCAACTCGCCAAAGCCATCCTTGCTTATAAACTTTTTCTAAATTGGCTTGATAAACTTGTTCAATTCCTTCAATTAAAACTTCAGACGGACGATATAAAAAAAGATCACTAAAATCTTGCTCAGGAAGCAGAGGAATATTAGACTGAACAACCAATTGTAGATAAACATTGGGTTTGAGTCGATGACTCAAGGGTAGAATTCTACCGGGTTCTGAATCACTAATTACCAAAGGACTTTTGGATAAATTAATAATTTCAGCGACCGGAGAAACATAGCGACTTCGGGTATAACTTTTATGCCACCAAACCGGATGAATAGAACTCACTAAGCAAGATAAAATTCCACTGAAACCGATTCCTAAAAAGATGTATTTCCAGCGTTTTTTGAGTTGAGACTTCAGGAAATTATCACTAATTTTTGTAGTCAAAAGATAAGCCAATGAAATTTGTAAACCCAAATAAGAAGGAATTCCATAGCGAGCAATTGTTGAACGTTGTCCACCCCAGAATAAATCGGGTAAAATTAGAGCAGTTCCCATGACTCCCATCAACGTAATTATAAAAAACCAAGTTTTAATCGGAGTCTTTTTAACTAAAAAATCAACTGAATATCCCGCAATCATAATAATTGGATATAAAATCGGATTCAGTAAACTATAGCCTTGATTAAAATCAAAAGTTAGCCGAGTTAAATTCAGGCCCCAAAACAACATTGTACCGGGTCGAGTAATCCGATGAGAGCTAGTATTATCAATTAAATCGGGGAAATTTGTAAAAATAATAATTAACCAGGGTAGAAAAAGAATAACACTCAATAAAACTGCACTGATAGCCGGAATAATATACTCAAATTTTCGCCATTGTTTCAGCCCAAATACATAAATTCCATGAGCGAGATAAACAAATACAGAAAATAAATGAGAATACAATCCGAGCGTCAGACTAAAAGCATAAATTCCCCAAGCTAAACGTTTAGATTTTACCGCTTGATTTGTTTGTGTAACTCGTAAGGCTCTTAATAATGCAGCACTCGAAAATAAAATAGTAAACGTCCATAAACTATAAGCCCGAGCTTCCTGAGCATATAAAACATGAAAGGGAGAAATGGCTAAAATTCCCATTCCAACCCAACCCACCGTCGCTGACTGAAATAGTTCGAGACAGAGCCAATACATCACCGGAAAACAGAGCAAACTAATCAGGGCAGATAAACAACGAATGGTCGCTACGGAATGACCAAAGATTTGCATCCAAAAGCGGGCTAACAAATAGTAAAAAGGAGAATGTTCGGGATGTTTTCTAAAGCTAGTAAACGCATCTTTTAAACTTTTTTCAGCCGTTGGATATTGATAAATCTCGACTAAATCTCTGGCTCGAATTAATTGACCTGTATAAATTTGGGGGATTAAATCATCCAGGAGATATCCTGAACTTCTCACCGAGGTATGAACTTCATCATACCAATAGACTTTATACCCTAAGTTGACAAACCGAAAGGCAATTCCTACAATTAGAAGGAAAGCCGCAAATTGTTGTAACCATCGGGTTGTAGACTTTGATTGATCCATGATTTGCTTCCTTTCGGACTGCTGACTAATTTTACAGTTAATCTCAGTCGTTTTGACAAAATTAATCATATTATCTCATCAAGTTTATTTTAGATTTTATTTTTTCCTCAAACTGAAACCTGAATAAATATCTATAATGAATACTAATGATACAATCTTTTGCTGTGAGTAATTTCTGGGAAGTCTTCAAGATTAGTCTTTAAACTCAACCACATAGTTTTGTTCTTCAAATGTAACCCGATCACCATGTACTAATTTACGTCCGCGACGGGTTTCTATTTCGTCATTCACTAACACCCAACCGGACTGAATAATCAGTTTAGCTTGTCCTCCTGTTTGGGCGCAACCCACGAATTTAAGAAACTGATCAAGTTTAATTGTTGGTTCATCGGGTGGTGTCATTGTAATCTCCTATTTTGCTCAAAAAAGTTTTTATTATTCCGTTAATCATACCAATTTTGTTTAAATTTGTGTACCTAGAGAGTTCAGGACGCAAGCCTTGCGTCCCTACTTCATTTTAAGTTAATGCTTTAAACAGTAACGGTTTGATTGAGTTTTGTTTTAACGGCTAATACTTCTTGTCTTGCCCATTGATCGACGGCAATAATATCATCTAAGGAAGGATTTTGGCTATTATCAGTTTGATGGCGATCGCAAACAGATTCTATCACTTTTGGAATGTCTAAAAACCCAATTTTTTCGTCTAAAAACAACGCCACAGCCTGTTCATTTGCAGCATTTAATACGGCTGGCATTGTTCCCCCTGCACGTCCAGCAGCATAGGCGAGAGACATACAAGGATATTTATGATTATCGGGTGCTTTGAAGGTTAAATTTCCGGCTTTAACTAAATCTAATTGTTCCCAATCGGTATAAATTCGTTCCGGCCAAGACATCGCATAAAGTAGGGGTAAACGCATATCCGGCCAACCCAATTGAGCTAAAACAGAGGTATCTTGCAACTCAATTAATGAGTGAATAATACTCTGGGGATGAATGACAATATCAATATTATCGTAATCCAATCCAAATAGAAAATGAGCTTCAATCACTTCTAAACCTTTGTTCATCATTGTGGCCGAATCAACAGTGATTTTACGACCCATTGACCAGTTCGGATGTTTAATCGCATCCGCTACTTTTACTTCCGCTAATTTCTCAACCGGCCAATCGCGAAATGCCCCCCCAGAAGCGGTTAAAATAATCCGTCGTAATCCCTTTTCTGGAACCCCTTGTAAACATTGAAAAATTGCCGAATGTTCGGAGTCAGCCGGAAGTAATTTTACACCATATTCTTGAATTAAAGGATTGACAACGGGGCCGCCTGCAATTAAAGTTTCTTTATTGGCGAGGGCGATATCTTTTCCTGCTTTAATCGCCGCTAAAGTCGGCAGCAAACCCGCACAACCGACAATTCCAGTAACGACGGTTTCTGAGTCTCCGTAGCGGGCAACTTCAACCACTCCTGACTCTCCGGCGAGTAGAATGGGTTGAGGATCGAGATTCGCGATCGCGGCTTTTAATTCAGGTAATTTGGTTTCATCACAAATCGCCGCAATTTGAGGGCGAAAGGTGCGAATTTGTTCGGCGAGAAGGGTAACATTACGACGCGCCGCTAGTCCAACGATTCTAAATTTGTCGGGATGATCGTTGACAATATCGAGGGTTTGAGTCCCGATAGAACCTGTTGAACCTAAAAGAGTGATGGCTTTCATATTTTTTTAATAAGTTGTCAATTATTACCATAGTACGATGCTTGATCCCCTTGTCGTAAAAATGGGAAATTTTCAGTCGAACCGTTGTAGGCGAAAGAAGAATATCAACGGGAGAGATGTGTATGGAACCCCAATGGATCGAGTGGGCAAAAGCATTACAGGCGATCGCACAAACCGGATTACATTTTGTTCGTGCGTGAGTATGATGCCGAACGTTATCGCCAAATTCAAGAGATTGCGGCTGATATCTTCGCTCATCATACTAACACGAAAAAAGAGGTAATTGGGGATCTCTTTTCTCAAGAATACGGTTATGCAACGCCGAAAGTTGATGTCCGGGGTGTGGCGTTTCAAGAGTCTAAAATATTGCTGGTTCGTGAGGTTTTAGATCATTATCGTTGGACATTACCGGATAGTATTAATTTCTATCGGATTAAATATTTTTAAAGTGTGAGTTTGGGTGATTAAACCTAATCCTCTTTCTCAATTCCAAGATACAACTAACCGTCAAATATGACGTTTTTTTATCTTTTGATGTGCTTTCCAGGGCGAATCTTCTGAACTCAGTAGAATCAGAGATTGACGGGAATGAAAACACAATGAGAGTTTTTACAGATTTTGAACGTTTTCAACCCTAGAAAAAAATGCCTAGAAAGGGATGTTACAACAAAACCCTCTAAATAGCAAACTGGCTCTTTACATTTCCCGGATTTAGGTTTATTATCAAAAAACGAAACAGAATAGCGTATAGGAAGTTCATGGTATAAGCAACACAGCGACTTTTAGGTTGAAGACTCAATCTTCCTGAGAGTGAGGAGATTTTAACTCAGACGAGATCTCACTGGAGCTTATATTTCGACTTTCAGAACCCGAGGTTTTATTATAAAGTCGGTCTAAAACACGCTTGACTGAAATTCGCCTCCATTGCTGGCCCCGTTTTGTTTTATAGCCTTTTTCATTCAGCCAATTCGCGATTTGTTGTAGTGATTTTCCGGACTTATGATGACGACGAATTAACTCAATGACTTGTTGTTCACGCGGATCTTCTACCAGTTCGCCATTAATAGAACATAAGCCAAATGCAGGAGAACCATACCCTGCATAGCCCCCCTGAGCAGCTTTGGCTTTGCGTCCTTCCTCAAGTCGTTGCCAGCTTGAGAGGGAATCTAATTTCTCGGCAGTCATAACTTTGTGATCAAGCATAGTCCACTATTCTGATTTTATACTATTAGACAACAATTGCAACATCAACTGCAACATCAAAAGTGCAACAATTGTCGATATGAATCTTAATTAAAATGTCAATTATTTCTCTAAATATATGAATCCCAGCAGTAAAAAGCAAGTCTATCCGTTCGTTGAAAAGGTTGTTAATCACTCTCAAAGATGCAATCAAAATACAAAACAACTTGTAATATAAATTAACAAAATTTCAAAGAAATAATACTTAAAAACAAAAAAAGAGATCTAAAACAACAAAGTTAGTATTTCTCGATAAGCTTATTTCAAAAAAAATTGATGTTTAAATTAAAAATAGAAAAAATACTACAGATGATTAATCCCCCTTAAACTCCTTTGATTTTTTTTCAATCTAAAAATAAACTAATGATTATACCACTCTTTTAGTTCACACAGGAGTTAACAGTTGAAACCAAACTCTTTTAATAAAAAAGCGATATTCATTCGGGAAGAAGACTTTGATCAAATTCTTGAAGAATATCCTTTAGTCGTCGTGGTTTTTGTCATATCTGGATGCGATTTAAGTGACCGGATTAGACCGATTATTAACAAACTCGCGAATGAGTATTTTTCGCGTGTGAAAGTTGTCAAAATAGATATTAAAAAAAATCAACAAATTACCCAAAAATTTGAAATTGCTTGTCTTCCTAATATTTTTTATTTTAAACACGGAAAACGAGTTAACAATTTAGTGGGTTTATTGCCCTATGAAGTCATTCGAGATAAACTTGAAGAACTTTTATAGTTCAATCCGTTGATCAATATTTTCAGAAGATCAGTAAAGTGATGCTGAACCCTTCTACAATTAAAAAGATAAAAAATAAAATATTTCAAATCAAGATTTCAATCGTAGATAGAACTTCAGCATTTGATCACATCAACATCAAATCAAACAGGTGACTTCACCTGAACCAGTTTATTTCCAGGTGTTTGGGGTTGTCCTAAACCATCAGTTAACGCATAACTAACCGTCAGTAACCTCATCCATATTCCTGGATAACGAGGTTCTAACCAAGGCTGAATCCATCGAGAAAAGCGAGGAACCCAACTTAATAAACCACTCACTAAGGCTAAAACTGTGAAATTCAAATAATTAAACATCCAACGTATAATTTCATTGAAAGTAATGAAATCCAAAATCCAAACTAACAGTTTAGGATTGGTTCGAGCCGCTTTTAAAGCTAATCGAGTAAACGTCCACCAGTCGGCTCGATCTTTAATAAAAGTGTCTGCAACGGCTGTTGGTTCTGAGGCTAATAATCCAAAAAATGTATTTAAAATAGAGTTAATTTTTTGAGGCGGTAAATGTCGATCTGTAGGCACCATCATTCCTTTAGAAAAAAGCCATGTGACTGAAATATTGCTTTGATAAGCTCGAATTTGATTGAGGTGTTTGACTTGCAAAAGGTCATGTTTTAAAGCGGTATTCAGTAAATCCGTTAAACGAGATAAATTCCGCACTAAAGAACCAAATCCAGTAAACACTAAAGGAGACTGAAGTGAAGCAGCATCTCCAATCGCAATTAACCGATCATAAGCGACTTTGCGATCGCGACTTCTCGCACTAAAATGTCCAGGAATATAACCAAAAGTTGGTTTTTTCCAAACTAATTGATCTAAATCACACCGACGGTATTCAGGTAAAATCGTAAAAAAATCTTCATACATTTCTAACAACGAACCTGGATTTTTGGGGTTAACTTGATGATAATGAAAAAGATAAAAAGTTAACTCATTTCCTGCACCGGGAAATAACTCCCAAATCAGTTGACGTCCCCGAGAAATATCACCATGACTATTAAGAACATCACCATATTTAGAGTCCCAGACATCTGGTTCAAAACCTCCATCAATCACCGCCCCAACCGTCGGACAAACACTATCAAAAGCCCGTCCTCCGTTCAATTGCCAAGCAATAGGAGAAGCCGTTCCCATCGCATCTACCAGTAAACGTCCTGTCGCAATTCGTTCTGATTGGGTCGGTAAATGAAGGGATTTAAGCAGAACTTGACTCGATGCAATATCAGCTCGAATAAATTCGGTTTCATCCCAAATATCACCGCCCGCCTGTCGTAATTTTTCCCCACAAGAACGTAGTAATTTTTCGGCATCCAAAGCAACATTTAAGACCGTCGGAGTATGCAGAACTGGGGCTTTAGCAACCGGGGGATTATTAGCATCAAAAAACTTATGAAATCCATCTTTATATTCTCTGGCAATTAAACTTTCAACCTCAGCTTTTGAGAATAATCCTAAATCAATTAAACTTTGAATTTCACTGCGAGAAATATTCCACTCACGGTTCATTCGTCCAAAAGGCAACCGTTCCATTAATAAGACTCGATAGCCTAACCGTGCCATCACAGCCGCATGAATCACCCCCAACGCTCCACCCACATAAATCAAATCATATTGAGGTGTAGAATTAGTGGAAGAATCGGGTACTGAAAAGATAATTTGTTTGGGTTTTTTAGGATTAAGTACGCCTTCCCGCCACCGTTTTTCCCACCAATACACTCGCTGAAGATCAGAGTCTCCATTGGGCATTTTTTGAAAGTATTTGACCGTCAAAGGATAATTATCAGCTAAGGCTTCAAAAATCGATTGTTGAGAGAGGTCAATTTCTGGAGGTTCAGGATATTGATGAGGAAATTGTTGTCTAAGTTCAGTTTCTAGCTGTTGAATAAATTGCTGTTGATCAGTTTTCGGAGGATTTCCTACTCGAAAAACTTTTAGATAAGTCGTTCGTTGAAGTGACCAAAGAAAAGCTGAAAGTTCGTTAGGTTCAGTCTTTGTCGCGTCAGTGAAAGGAAACTTGAGACGAAAACCATCTGGGGTGATGTGTTTTTCTCCGGTTCGGGGTTTAAACTCCTCCTGCAACCAGGTACAAACGCTTTGGGTATTGGGTGTGGGGATTTCCAGATAGAGAATTTCCTTCATGTTCATTTGTGATCAATTTGTACCTCAGTTACGAATCAAGTGATTCATCCATATCAATAGGGTAGGCTAAAAAAGGCATCTTAGGAAAGAGTCTGACGCTAAAGGTGTAATATTTATTGATGAACGTTTAGGATCAAGATATCATGCCAGAGTCACTTCAAGTTGAAAAGTTGATCCAACAGCAACGACAATTCTTTGCTACAGGTCAAACAAAGAATGTCAACTTCCGTCGGGAACAACTTCAACGTCTGAAACAAGTAATTATAGACCATCAAGGTGACATTATTGCAGGGGTCAAAGCTGATTTGAACCGACCCGAATTTGAAGCTTATTTTGAAATTGCTTCGGTATCCGAGGTTAATTATGCGATTAAACACCTCAAATCTTGGACGAAACCGAAAAAAGTTCGGACTTCTCTTGATCAATTTCCCGCCTCTGCCCAAATTTGTCCCGAACCTTTAGGTATTGTTCTGATTATTGGGCCTTGGAATTATCCCTTTCAATTGATGATTTCGCCTTTAGTTGGGGCAATTGCTGCGGGAAATTGTGCCATTCTTAAACCCTCAGAAATTGCGGCTAATACCTCTAAAGTTGTTGCTAATATGATTCGAGAAACCTTCGATCCGGCTTATATTGCTGCGGTAGAAGGTGGAGTCGAAACCAGTCAAGCTTTACTCGCTCAAAAGTTTGATCATATCTTCTTTACCGGAGGAACAAAAATTGGTCAAATTGTCATGGAAGCTGCGGCTAAAAATTTAACTCCAGTCACTTTAGAATTAGGGGGAAAAAGTCCTTGTGTTGTCGAGAGTGATGTTCAGCTAGATTATACCGCAAAACGAATTGCTTGGGGGAAATTTATCAATGCCGGACAAACGTGTATTGCACCAGATTACTTGTTGGTGAAGCGTGAAATAAAAAATGATCTATTAGAGAAAATCAAAGAAAATATTCAAGCTTTTTATGGAGAAAACCCAGAAAAAAGCCCCGACTATTGCCGAATTATTAGCCCAAGACAGTTTGATCGGTTAGCCGATTTTTTGCAAAATGGTAAAGTGATTATAGGCGGACAAACAAACCCTGAAGATCAATATATTGCACCGACAGTTTTAGATCAAGTCTCTTGGGATGATCCAGTCATGCAAGAAGAAATTTTTGGGCCGATTTTACCTGTTTTAGAATATAATGATTTAGGAGAAGCAATCTCTCAAATTAACGCTCGTCCTAAACCCTTAGCTCTCTATTTCTTTTCCAAAGATAAAGCCAAACAGCAACAAGTTCTTCAAAATACGTCTTCCGGTGGGGTTTGTTTGAATGATACTGTTATGCAATTTTCAGGAACTTATCTACCCTTTGGAGGTGTAGGAGAAAGCGGGATGGGAAGTTATCACGGAAAAGCAAGCTTTGATACTTTTTCTCATTATAAAAGCGTGTTGAAAAATACGTTTTGGATAGATTTACAGTTGCGCTACGCGCCATATAAGGGAAAAGTTTATTTGATCAAAAAGATTTTAACCGGACTTTAAAATCTTGAAAAAAATATATAATTAATCTGTACAATACCCGTAAAATATTATGAACAGTCGTGATTTTATTTTAAGTTCAGTTCGTAAAAATCAACCCACTTCCGAAGTTTCACCTCCTAAAATTCCAGTATTTAATACCAACTCAGAACCCTTAATTAAAAACTTCAAAACCCAACTCGAACGCATGGGAGGACAATCTTTTGAACTCTCAAATATTGAGGAGATAAAAGCAAAAATAACCGAACTTTATCCCGATGTAAAAATCATCTGTTCAACCCTTCCCGAAATATCCGGAAATAAACCCATTCATTCTGATACTCCTCCCCATGAATTAGCCGATGTTGATGTTGCCATTATTCGGGGAAAGTTTGGAGTTGCAGAAAATGGGGCAATTTGGCTAACCCACGAAGATTTAGTTGTGAATGCGTTGGGTTTTCTGTCTCAACATTTAATCATTTTACTTGACTCAAAACAGCTTGTTAGAGATATGCACCAAGCCTATCAACGAATAGAATTAACTCAAACCTCCTACGGTGTCTTTATGGCTGGCCCCTCGGCAACAGGAGATGTAGAAGCGGTAATTATTCGGGGCGCCCAAGGGGTTCGGAGTCTAACCGTTTTTTTGCTGTAAAATTAACTGATTTAAAACCATGAAAGTCGGTCTTTTTATTCCCTGTTATATCGATGCGTTCTTCCCAGAAGTGGGAATAGCAACGCTAGAATTATTAGAAAAACTCGGCGTAGAAGTCGAATATCCTCTTGATCAAACCTGTTGCGGCCAACCCATGGGAACTAACGGCACCCAACAACAAGCATCCGCAACTGAACAACTATTTGTAGACTGTTTTAAAGACTATCAATATATTGTCAGTCCTTCCGCCAGTTGTGTTGATCATGTTAGGGCAAATTTAGATGCAATTCCTCAAACTTCAGAGGTACAGAATGTTCGTCAAAACATCTATGAATTAGTCGAATTTTTGCATGATATCCTAAAAATTAATCACTTTCCTGGGGCAGAATTTCCCCATAAAGTTGGCTTACATAACAGTTGTAGTGCCATTCGTAAACTGGGAACATCTCGACCCTCAGAATTAATGATCGCCTCTTTTTCTAAAAGTCAAACCCTCTTAGAAAAAGTCAAAGGGATAGAATTTGTAACTTTAGATCGTCCCGACGAATGTTGTGGGTTTGGCGGAACCTTTTGTGTTTTTGAAGAAGCGGTTTCTGCTCAAATGGGGTATGATAAAGTTAACGATCATTTCCGCAATGGTGCCGAATATATTGTATCGGGTGACATGAGTTGTTTATTGCACCAAAAAGGTATCATCGACTATTATAAAATGAACCTAAAAACAATTCATATTGCTCAAATTCTCAACGGAACTTCACGATGACTAAACCCATTAACCAAGCCGCCGCAGCCGAACAATTTTTACAAGATCCACAACGCGCCCAACAATATGATCAAATTCTTTGGAATGCACGACTCCGACGAGATCAAGCAGCAGCATCTATTCCTGAATGGGAACAATTACGCGAAATTGCCTCACAAATTAAAGAATATACTCTCACTCATCTTGCTGACTATTTAGAACAGTTTGAAGCCAACGCAAAACAAAATGGAATACAGGTTCACTGGGCGAAAGATGGGGTAGAACATAATCAAATTGTTTACGATATTCTCAACACTCATCAGGTTCAAACTCTAGTTAAAAGTAAATCTATGCTGCAAGAAGAATGTGGCATGGTTCCATTTTTAGAAAATCAAGGAATTACCATTACAGAATCAGATTTTGGAGAAAGAATTCAACAACTCGATCAAGAACCTCCGAGTCATATTGTTATGCCTGCTATTCACAAAAACCGTCAAGATGTTTCTAAATTATTTGCCGAAAAAATAGAAACCGATCCCAATAATGATGATCCGCATTATCTCAATGAAATGATGCGACAAAATACTAGACCTCGCTTTTTAAAAGCCGATGCGGGGATGACTGGGGTTAATTTTGCGATCGCAGAAACGGGTAGTTTTGTCGTCTGTACGAACGAAGGAAACGCAGATATTGGGGCGAATGTTCCCCGGCTACATATTGCCAGTATGGGGATTGAAAAATTAATCCCAAAAGTTGAACATTTAGCGGTTTTTATTCGTTTGCTGTCTCGGAGTGCTTTAGGTTCTCCCATTACTCAATATACCTCCCATTTTACCCAACCTAAAAAGGGTGGAGAAATCCATTTAGTGATTGTTGATAATGGCAGAAGTGAACGGTTAGGAATGGCAGATTTTTGGTCATCTTTAAAATGTATTCGCTGCGGGGCTTGTTTGAACACTTGTCCGGTGTATCGTCGCAGTGGAGGGTTAAGTTATGGGGCGGTTTATTCGGGGCCAATTGGAATGGTTTTAGACCCTACTTTTGATGCTAAAAAATACAGCAATTTACCCTATGCTTCAACCCTTTGTGGTTCCTGTGGTGATGTTTGTCCAGTGAAAATTGATCTCCCCGAACAAATTTATAAATGGCGTCGGGTGATGGCGGAAAAAAAGTTACTCTCTTTACCTCGTCGAGAAAGCATGAAAGCTGCGGGGATGGTGTTGGGAAATCCTCAGCTTTATCGTTTTGCTGAGAATGTAATTTTACAGAAAGTAATGAAATATTTCCCCTTGTTATTTTCGAGTAAAATCTTAAATCCTTGGGTGCGACATCGGGCGTTACCAACGGTTCCCGAACAAACCTTTAAACAGTGGTATATCAAAAACCGTCAACCTCAAAACACTCAAAAAAAAACTCAAAAAAATTTGTAATTTATGATATGATATAATCATTAAGCCGCAATGTTATCTCAAGCTATGGCTGTCACAACCACGAGTCTCAAAGTAACTTGGGAAAAGTTACCCGAAGACTATATTTTACCCGATGATCCGGTGGATAATATTACTCAGCCCCTATTGGCAATGGCATTAACAGATGCGTTAAGTGTGGCGGGAAAATTACCTGAAAATTCCCTAACTCCTACTAATTATGGCATCTGTGCCACAGTAAATGATAAAATTGTTGTTAAAGCCCCTGACTGGGCATTTATTCCGGAAATTCGAGTTGAACGCTTAGAAGTTGAACGCAGTTATACGCCGCGTTTGGAAGGGGATATTCCTCTGATTGTGATGGAATTTATCTCTGAAACAGAAGGGGGTGAATATTCGATTAAACCAACTTATCCGCCTGGAAAATGGTTTTTTTATGAACAGGTATTGCAAGTTCCAAACTATGCGATTTTTGCACCCCAAAATGGTGTTTTAGAATTGTATCAATTGGATGATTCTAGCCGATATAAGGTACAAAAACCTGATGAAAATGGGCGATATTGGATCGCTGAAATGCAGTTATTTTTGGGCGTTTGGCAAGGAACCCACGACAGACGCACAGGCTATTGGTTGCGGTGGTGGGATGAGGCGGGAAGCTTATTGTTATGGGGTTCTGAGTTAGTCCAACAAGAACGTCAACGTACAGAAGTTGAACGTCAACGTGCAGAACAAGCCGAACTTCACCTCCAACAACTCATGGAACGACTCAAGGCTGAGGGAATTGAACTCGAAGAATAGGGTTTTCAAGAAAGATAGTCTAATTTCGGGCGAGAGGAGACAGAAAATCAAAATTCTCTATCTCCACCTAACAGTTTAGCGAGTAGAAGTTGGATTTTCTGATAGAGATAACTCATCAAGCTTGAGCCAAACTTCCTGCATTAAATCATTGAGTCCAATTTGAGCAACCGCCGAAATGAGAAAGACTTTTGATTGGCTAACGTGCTGAATTTGAGTAATGATTTCTTGCACTTCTTCGCTGTCAGTATCTACCGCATCAACTTTATTTAACGCCACAATTTGCGGATGATCCATTAAACCCCGACCATAAGCTTCTAATTCTTGCTGAATCGTATGATAATTTTCAACAGGAGTCGGATCAGTAATATCAATTAAATGCAATAAAACCCGAGTGCGTTCAATGTGGCGTAAAAATTCATGTCCCAAACCTAAACCCGTATGAGCGCCTTCAATTAAACCCGGAATATCTGCAAAAACAGTACCATCTCCTGTCGGTTTACGAACAACCCCTAAATTGGGAATCAGCGTGGTAAAGGGATAATCCGCAATTTTGGGTTTAGCGGCAGATAATGACGAAATTAACGTAGATTTCCCCGCATTCGGTAAGCCCATAATGCCGACTTCTGCTAACAGTTTCAACTCCAATCTAAGCTGTCGTTGTTCACCCATTAACCCCGGTAAAGCATAATCAGGAGCGCGATTTTGGTTACTCAGAAAGTGAGCATTTCCTAAACCGCCTTTACCCCCTTTCGCAACACAAAATTCTTGATGAGGGTGAATCAAATCTACTAAAATTTCTTCAGTTTCTACATCATAAACCGTAGTCCCACAAGGAACTTCAATAATGCGATCGTTTCCGGTTGCGCCCGTCATATTTTTAGGGCCACCTCGTCGGCCATCTTCAGCACGAAAACGGTGATTGTACTTCAAATCGAGTAAAGTTTGTAGGTGTTCAACCGCGACTAAAATCACTGAACCCCCTTTTCCACCATTCCCACCCGAAGGCCCTCCGGCTGGAACATATTTTTCTCGACGGAAGGCGACGATCCCATCGCCACCTTTACCCGCTTCGACTAAAACTTCAACTTGATCAATAAATTGCATCTCTAGGACTGATAATCGGGACTTGGGATATTGGACATTTGACTTGGAACTTGAGATTAAAAAGATTCTCCTGGTGCGATCCCTGCCCCTATATCCTCGAAAGCTTAAGACCGTTGGAAATAGAAGTAAGTTGCCATCGGTGCAACAGTTGCCACAACCAAAACAATTACAACAATAATTGTAGCGGTTTGGTCATCAGTTTCTTCGGCCGTCTTAAAAGTACCTTCGACTTGAACCTGTTCCTTTTCGCTGGGTGGGCCAGGATCAGGATTTCCCGACAAGACCGTAACCAAACGATCGCTGGCAGCTCGGAAAGCTTCATTATACTTATTACCATCCCGCAACGGAACTTGTAACGTTTCGGTGGCGACACTTTCGGCAATTTCATTGGTAAGGAGCGACTGAACTCCCTCTCCAGTTACAATCGCACTATTATTAGTCAGAGTATCCAAAACTAACAGCGTTTCATTAGTCGCCGCTTCCGGAGTCGGAAACCACTTATTAAACAAATCCTCAGTAAAACTATCGGCTGTTTCCCCATAGTCAAAGCGACGTAGCGTCACCAAACGCACTTCATAACCCGTTTGCTCGGCGAGTTCCGATAACTTTTGGTTAATCTGACGTTCAGAGCTTAAACTCAAAACATCCCCATCATCGACGATCCAGGTTGGATCACCAGAAGTTAAGTTCGGCATTTGATAAACCCCAGTCGCCGCCGCAGGTGTAGCCCAGAGTTGAGCCATCAAAACCGCAAGGACAGTCGGTAAAAGCAACGGAACAAAGCGTTTTTTCCAATTTAAGATTTTGTTAAATAGCTGTATCATTAGATTTAGTTGACCCGTATGATCGTCTTTTCAACCCATCCTACTACTATACAATTTAAGCTGTCCGCTTCATCCATCTGCAAAAATAGAGTCTACAGTTTGAGCTATCTGTTTTGATTAGAATGCCAGTGATATCCTGATTGGTGATCAGCCTGTCCTCTTGAATCAAGACAGACAGAACGTTTATAGTGTCGGAAGTGTTTCGCTCAGACTGGCGATCAAAAACCAGTCATGGGGTATATATCGAATATCGAAGCTTATGGATTTTTCGAGTGTTGCAGCCCAGTTAAACGCTGGAACAATTCTGCCCGAGGGAATTGTCATTATCACCCTCCTAACGGTTTTAATTACCGATCTGATCGTTGGACGAACGGCTTCTTCTCGCCTGACACCCTACATTGCGATCGCAGGTCTTTTTGGGGCGATGTTCGCCTTATACTATCAGTGGAATAGTACCGATACCATCGGATTTTTAGGCAGTTTCAACAGCGACGCCCTCAGTGTGGTTTTTCGCGGTATTATCGCCCTATCTGCTCTGGTAACTATTTTGATGTCGGTTCGCTATGTCGAACAAACCGGTACCTCCTTGGCTGAATTTATCGGTATTTTACTCACAGCCTGTCTGGGGGGAATGTTCCTCTCCGGGGCGACGGAATTAGTGATGATTTTTGTCTCCCTAGAAACGCTGAGTATCTCATCATACCTGCTGACCGGCTACACCAAACGCGATCCCCGTTCCAACGAAGCCGCGTTGAAATACCTCTTAATTGGGGCATCGAGTTCAGCCGTGTTCCTCTACGGATTATCCCTCCTCTATGGACTCTCTGGTGGAGAAACGAACCTGACTGAGATCGCCAAAGTCCTAGCTACATCTGGGGCGGGTGAATCCTTAGCGATGGTGATTGCCCTTGTTTTTGTAATTGCGGGGATTTCCTTCAAAATTTCTGCTGTTCCCTTCCACCAATGGACACCCGACGTTTATGAAGGTTCACCCACTCCGGTTGTCGCTTTCTTGTCTGTCGGTTCCAAAGCAGCCGGGTTTGCCCTCGCCATTCGGTTATTAGTGAATGCTTTCCCCATTGTCAGCGATCAGTGGCGGTTAGTCTTTACAGCCCTCGCGATTCTCAGCTTAGTCTTAGGAAATGTTGTCGCCCTCGCCCAAACCAGCATGAAGCGGATGTTGGCTTATTCCTCCATCGCCCAAGCCGGATTTGTGATGATTGGGTTAATCGCCGGAACCGAAGCGGGTTACTCCAGCATGATATTTTATCTGTTGGTGTATTTGTTTATGAACCTGGGCGGTTTTACCTGCGTGATTCTGTTCTCACTGCGAACCGGAACAGATCAAATTAGTGAATACAGTGGGTTATATCAGAAAGATCCCCTACTGACTTTGGGTTTAAGTATTTGCTTACTCTCCTTAGGAGGAATTCCACCTCTAGCTGGATTTTTTGGTAAAATTTACCTGTTTTGGGCAGGTTGGCAAGCCGGATTATATGCCTTAGTTTTGTTAGGATTAGTCACCAGTGTAGTCTCAATTTACTACTACATTCGCGTTGTTAAAATGATGGTGGTCAAAGAACCTCAAGAAATGTCAGACGCGGTTAAAAACTATCCTCAAATTCGCTGGGATTTACCAGGAATGCGGCTCTTACAAGTGGGATTAGTGATGACATTGGTGGCGACATCCTTAGCCGGAATTTTATCAAGTCCTTTGTTTAACTTAGCGAATAGTTCTGTGAGTCGGACTCCCATGCTACAAGCCTCAATTGTTCAAACTAAACAAATGGCTGCTGTTAGCTCTAAATCTACTTTATCTCCTGTACAACAGAACTGATTTTAGCTTTTCTAAATTGACTTCAAGGGGTGTGTAATCATGCCCCTATTTTTTGAAAGTTGCCCAATCTAGGAAAAAAAAGTATGTCTGCATCCAATCATTCTCCCCAACAACTTAAACGCGAATTAGGTTGGTTTGGTGCCACCACTATGGGGTTAGGATCAGTCATTGGTGTCGGAATTTTTGTTAGTTTAGGTTTAGCTGCCGCTTTGTCTGGTTATGCAGTCATTGGGGCATTAGTTGTAGCAGGAATCTTACAAGTTGCAAATAGTTTGAATCTCGCTCAACTCGCCGCTAGTCATCCCGTGAGTGGGGGAATTTATGAATACGGTTACAAGTATCTTAACCGTTGGTTTGGTTTTACCGGAGGGTGGATGTATCTGCTCGGAAAAACGGCTGTTGCTGCGACGGCGGCTTTGGGTTTTTCCAGTTATCTGATTAATACAATTGGCATTTCAGAGTCTTTTTTAGTTCCTATTGCTGAAATTGCTGTTTTGGGTTTAACTATTGTTGTCTTAGGTGGAATGCGACGTTCTAAAGCTGCAACCACCGTGATTCTTTCTGTCACTCTATTTTCTTTATTCTTTTTAATTATTGCCGGAGGATTTGTATTATCTCAGCGTGGTTTTTTGACCGTCACTTTTGCAGAAATTGATCTCAAAACCGGATTAAAAAACTTCCTCGAATCTGTCGCTTTATTATTTGTTGCTTATAACGGCCCAGCCCGGATTACGATGTTAGGAGAAGAAATTACAGAACCTCGTAAAAATATCCCCAAAGCGGTTCTAATTACTCTCGCAATTACTACTGTTATTTATGTCGGTGTTGCCCTTGTTAGTTTAGGAACAATTGGAGCAAAAGCATTAGGAATTGCTTCCGAACAAGCAGCACCCTTAGAAGTAGTCGCCCAAAGTTTAGGCATTCCCGGTGCAAAAACCCTATTAGCAATTGGGGCAATTACCGCAACTTTAAGTGTGTTATTGAGTGTTATTTTGGGATTATCTCGGTTGCTGTTAGCGATGGGAAGACGGGGCGATATGCCGAAATTAGTTGCCCAGTTAAATACTGACGGAACCACACCCTATTGGGCGGTTATTTTTATTAGTATTGCGATCGGACTTTTAGTCTTGACTGGGGATGTAAAAACCACTTGGTCATTAAGTGCGTTTGGTTCTCTCTGGCGCTGTGGAATTGTCGGTTTAGCCGCATTGCGTCTGAGTGATGAACAACGATTATATCCCGTTTGGATGAGTTGGTTTGCATTTTTATCCGGCTTATTTTTAGCCTTCTGGATAGAATGGCAAGTTTGGTTGATTGGTGTAGGATTAATTGGTGTTGGGTTAGGGTGGCATTTTGTTGCATTTAAACTGAATGAAAGAGTTGATTTACCCCAAACGAGTAGTGATTAACTGAATAAATTTAAACCCATGATTCGCCCTTACCAAGAACAGGATATCAACCGTTTGTTAGAGGTTTGGTATTCCGCCTCAAAGATCGCTCATTCATTTTTGGATGAAGCATTTTTGGAAACAGAACGTCAAAATATACCGAATATTTATTTACCTGCTGCCGAAACCTGGGTTTTTGAACAGGATAACCGTGTTGTGGGATTTATTTCGCTATTAGATGAAGAAGTTGGGGCGATTTTTGTAGAACCCCAATTTCAGCGTCAGGGTATTGGAGGGGCTTTAATCAATTGGGCGCGAACAATACGAAGTCAACTTTTTGTAGAAGTTTTTAAAGAAAATAAAGTAGGACGAGCTTTTTATGAACAATATGGTTTTACCCTGATTGATGAACATCTTCATCTAGAAACAGGCTATCTGTTATTACGTTTAAGACTAAAATATTAACGGATTCATCCGAAACATATCATCTAGCCGAACAAAAATAAGCAACAAAAAACGCCCCCCTTTTGGAGAGCGTTTCTTGGTTATTCAAGCTAGAAATTAGCCTTTGATAACGGGAGCAGACTCAACAGAAGCTAAGTCTAAGGGGAAGTTGTGAGCGTTGCGCTCGTGCATAACTTCCATACCCAGGTTAGCGCGGTTGATCACGTCAGCCCAAGTATTGATCACACGTCCGCTAGAATCAATTACGGATTGGTTGAAGTTGAAACCGTTGAGGTTGAATGCCATGGTGGATACACCTAAAGCAGTAAACCAGATTCCGATTACCGGCCATGCACCTAACAAGAAGTGCAGTGCGCGAGAGTTGTTGAAGCTAGCGTATTGGAAGATCAAACGACCGAAGTAGCCGTGTGCTGCAACGATGTTGTAAGTTTCTTCTTCTTGACCGAACTTGTAACCGTAGTTTAAAGATTCAGTTTCGGTAGTTTCACGTACCAAAGAAGAAGTTACCAAAGAACCGTGCAT
>NZ_AUZM01000048.1 GCF_000478195.2 Lyngbya aestuarii BL J
ATCACCAACTTTTAAGGCTTGGAATTTTTCGACCAAACGCTGTTCAAATTCATCGGCGATCGCGGAGGCTAAGATAAACCGTTTTGCGGCAATGCAGGACTGACCATTGTTTAACAACCGAGCGGTAACTGCCGTTTCAACTGCCGCTTCTAAGTCTGCACTTTCGAGAACGACAAACGGATCACTACCCCCCAATTCTAATACAGTTTTTTTAATGTGTTTTCCGGCTAGGGAAGCGAAACTCATCCCCGCTGGTTCACTTCCGGTAAGCGTGCCTGCTTTCACCCGATCATCACTGATCACTTGCGCGACTTGACCTGATCCGATCAACAGGGTTTGAAAGACGCCTTCGGGAAAACCCGCTTGAGTAAAGATGTCTGCGATCGCTAACGCACATTGGGGGACATTGGAAGCGTGTTTCAGCAAGCCGACGTTTCCCGCCATCAGTGCAGGGGCTGCAAATCTAAAAACTTGCCAAAACGGAAAATTCCACGGCATCACCGCTAAAATAATCCCCAATGGTTCATAGCGGACGTAGCTTTCACTGGCACCGCTTTCTGCCGGAACATTGGCCAGAAATTGAGGCGCGTTTTCCGCGTAGTAGCGACACACAACAGCACATTTTTTGGCTTCGGCGATCGCTGATTTGAGGGTTTTCCCCATTTCCAGCGTCATCAATTTAGCGAATTTCTCGGCATCTTGTTCGAGAATGTTGGCTGCATTCTGCATCCAGTTGGCTTTTTGTTCGTAGGGCAGGCGCCGATACTGTTCAAAGGCTTTCTGGGCGAGGCTGAGACTGTTTTCGATTTCAGCATCCGTTAACGGTTCAAATGCTTTGAGCAATTCCCCGGTTGCCGGATTTATTGTAGCAATCCCCATAATAAATTTTAGTTTTTTTTAAGATAAAAGTTCGGGTCGGTTTCTAAACCTGTTCCCTTCTTCTTTATCCTAACTCTGAACTACCCATAACTATTATTTAACCTCTCTCGGGTTGATCCGTCTACATAAATTGATACATTTTTTTAGATCTTTTTATAGTTCTTTGGGAAATGTTTAAAATTTCGGGACAATGATGCGAGTTTATACTTAATCTTTTTTCTCAGCCAGAGAAATACCTAGATGTCAAGCGATTGGTGACAGTCAGGCTGTAATGTTGGTTCAGTTCGTCTCCGGGTAAAATCACCCCGAATGACAATTTAAAGATTGAAGCCTAGTTTGTGGAGTGCATCAGACTGATGAATTAATCAATGAGTAATGATATTTTAACTTGATTATTTGATAGACTAACTACATTCATAAAATCACGTAGTTTCGCTTTATATTTCAACAAAAGTTAGTTTGTTATTTCGTGTTTCTACTATTGTTATTTGGTTATTTTTAGTATAAGTTTAATAAAGAATAACTGAAAAATTTAGAATATTTCAGGAAGAAAACAGCATGGCGATGAATGATGAATTGCTCACCGGAACCTCATTTTATCAGTTTGAACCTTTAATTGCTCGTTTACGGGGAATTATTCGAGACTATCCCGAAGGCGTTGGGATTATTAAAGAACTGATTCAAAATGCAGATGATGCGGGGGCTACTCAAGTTGAAATTACATTAGACTGGCGTACACATTTAGCTTCTAACCTTCCTGACGAACGGATGGTTAAACTGTTAGGGCCTGCTATGCTTATTTATAATAATAGCACATTTACCGAGCGAGATTTTAACAGTATTCGTAGTTTGGGACAGAGCGAAAAAGCACAAGATTTACAAAAAACGGGGCGGTTTGGTGTGGGGTTTAACGCCGTTTATCACGTTACCGACTATCCGAGTTTTATCTCTCGAAATCGCCTGATCTTTTTTGACCCTCATGGAAATGCTATTCCGGGAACTTCCAAACAGGAACCAGGGCGAGAATGGCACTTTTTCGCTGCGGGATGGTGGGAAAATTATCCCGATTTTCTAAAAGTTTACGAAGCCGGAGGACTTTCCAAAAATAGCGAAGATTTTCAAGGAACGTTATTTCGTTTACCGCTAAGAACCGAAGAACAAGCGAAAGAAAGTGAAATTCGCAAGCAAGCGTTTACCGAGTCAAATGTTAGAGAACTGTTGGAGGAATTAATCGCCTGCGGCGAAGAATTGTTGTTGTTTCTCAAGTCGGTTCAGTCTATTCATGTTTATGAAATTCAGGTTGATAGTGATGGAACACGGGAGGAAATTTTAAGAATCACGACCAAAAATTATCAAACGGTTCAAGAAGCACGTCAAACCATTCTCAATGCAATTCCCGAGGATTTTAATCACCTAATTGAACGCTGTCGCCATCAAGAATATTTAGCCGCTATTTCCTATCGCCACGAAATCGAAACGGTTAGTTTAACCCAAACCATAACATCAATTTGGCGGGTTGCTCAAGTGATTAGAATTGATGAAGGCGAAGAACTCGCAAACGTCATCACCGCCATGTATGAAAGTCGGGAGAAAGTGTTACCTTGGGCGGGGGCTGCGGCGCGAATTTCTACCTCCTGTCAGGGGGAAAAAGCACAACCCATTCGGGGGCGAGTTTATTGTTTTTTACCGCTTCCTTTAGAGACGGAGTTTCCGATACATATCAACGGATTTTTTAACTTAAATAGTTCCCGAGACAACCTCAGCAGCGACCTCGGACAAACGGGAAAAGACCGTCCGCGAGCGATTTGGAATCAGTTGTTAGTTCGCCACGTTGTTTCCCACGCTTGTGCAAATTTAATTGCAGATTTGGTCGAAGATTTAGGACAGTATAATCCTCAAGAATATTATCAGCTTTGGCCGATTCAAAAAATTACCACCAGCAAAGCATTAGAACATCTAAATCAGTTTATCATTCAGCTTCTTTATTGTAAACCCGTCGTTCGTTCTGCGGTTGAACATACAGAACTTGAAATCCAAGACAATATTAAGGTAATTTCAAGCACCCGTTGGGTTTGTCCGAATACAATTAAAACTTTGACGGTTAATTGGTATACACATTTATTGGAACCGCTACGAGTTGAGAAAATTGATATTACTGAACCGCAATTACCCCAAGCAATTATTTCACAATTTCAAGCTTTTAATTGCCAGATAAAACCGTTTTTACCCGCAGACTTACGACAGCATTTGATACAAAACTATGGATTTACTGTGGAGTTGAAAGATGCTCCCAAACCCTGTTTAAAGCGGTTAGATTGGATTTACCATTTACTCCAATATTGTCTGAATGATAATCATCGAGATTTACGAGGTTTACCGTTGGCGGTTTTGGCGAATAACAAGTTAGAAGTGTTTGGATATAATTCAACTGGAACGGTTTATGTTGACAACGCTCGTCTTTATATTGACAAGACTCAGATAAACTTAGTTCGAGAAATTTTTGCAAGTTATCCCGAATGGTTTCTTCATCCGAATTTATCGGGAATAGTCTCAACAAACTACAAAGGTGTTTCGGAAATGACTCCTTTAGAAGTTGCGAGTAAATTAACTCTAATTTTCGACAATCAAGATGCTGATTGTTTAGCTTGGGATTCTGATAATACTGAACTTCCTAACGCAGAATGGCTAACGAAAGTTTATCAGTATTTTACACATTACTTCCCTTCTATGGATGCTGATAAAGTTCAAGAAAAACTGAAAACAATTTCCCTCGTTCCCGCAACAGATGGAAAACTCTATCGGGGAGTTTGGGTGACAACACCGCTAATTTACGATAACTCAATTTCGGGAAATATCAGTCAGCAAACGTTAGAATCCTTACAATATTTTGGCGTAAAAATCGTTAACGCATCGCCAAAGCTGCAAAAAGCTATTGTAGATTTTGCAAAAAAACAGCCTAATCAACTGATTTGGTTTTTAACAGGTTTGGATGTGGCGGATAGCATTCACTGTTATTATAAACCGGGACTTTCTCCCTATCACCCCGAACATTGTGAAGTATTGCTGGACTTTTTGGCGGATAAAAAATGGCTGACGGGTGACAACAAATATGATGATGAACGTTTGGAAAAGTTGCGTCAACTTCCCATTTATCTCACCGTTGCGGATGAGGTTGTCAACTTAACCGACGAACCCGTTTATCTTCCCAAAAATGGCTATCAACCCCCGGAAATTGGCGGTGAACTCAAACTTTTGAAGTTGGGAAACGTTAAAACAAAATGGCTGACATTCTTCCAACTTTTGAAAGTTCCCGTTTTGGATAAAATTACCTTTATTCAAGACTGTTTGCTGCGAGAATATCCCTACCTTTCCGACGAAGAACAGTTGATGGCTTTGGCTTGGGTTCGAGATAATTTAAACAGCGTTAAATCGGAGTTGCAAGAAAATCCTAATGACTTTTATCAACTGCAAGATAAAATCAAAAAAGCCCGTTTAGTTCGGTGTAACGATGGACGATTGCGATCGCCTAATATAATTTACCATCCGGATCGGGAAATTGTCAAAACAATTTTAGGAAATCAAGCGGTATTTCCCGATATCGATTTTTATTCGGAAGGACTCGAAAATTGGCTGAAGTTTTTCTCCCAACTGGGAATGCAGGATAGTCCCAATGCTGAGGATATATTTGCCTGTATTGAACAGCTTATTCAGACTGCTAGCCGTTCAGAAGTCGATGAAGTTCGAGATGCTTTATTAGACATTTTCTCATACATTGTGAATAATCGCAATATTCTCGATTGTCGAGTTAATAATGGAAGTAAAACTCTAGCGGAAGCCTTGCGAGAAAAAGCGTGGTTAGCGGTTGAACAAAATCCCGAATTTCTACAACATTATGCGGCTACAATGTCTCCTGAAAATCGACTGTATAAAACAAATGAAGTCTGTTGGATTGATGAAGTTTATTTAGTCAGCAGTCAAAAGCCTGTTTTTCAAGTCTCAAACCAACAAATTCCCCAAAATATTCTGCAAAAACTGGGATTTGTTCCCCTTTCATCCGCAGAAGTTCTCAACCATTTTGAAGCGGTTATTCTAACTTGGGAAAATCTCGACGAACCCACAACCGAAAAAACCGAAATTTTTCTTAACTCTGTCCGTTCAATTTATCAATATATTTACAATAATTTTGTTGATAACCGCCAGATAACAGACGAACAACGCCAGAAAATTCGAGAACGTTTTGAATGGCGTTGCTGTTTGTGGGATGAGTCCAGTCAAACCTTCTGGAAACCCTATGACGTTTTTACTGAAACCGTTTCATTTTTTGGGAAACGTCGAATTACCATTTCTTTTTCTCATCAAATTGGAGAAGTTTATCAACTTTTGGGTCAGCGTCAATCTCCAACCGTAGAAGATTACCAGGATTTTATCGAAGAACTCGGGGAAGAATACCACGATAATTCTCTAAACCCAGAAGATATTAACTCTGTAATTCAGGTGTTAAAGCGGTTAGAATTACAGCTAGATTTAGAGGAAAAAGCCGTTGATAATATTTTGTTGTTAACAGCAGCAAATACCTTGCGTGAAGCAACAAAAATTTTAATTCCCGATGCACCTTGGCGAAAAGACTATATTGAACCCAAACGCATTCTTCACCCTCAAATTTATCCCAAATTAGCCAAACGAAGCGGAAGTCTTTCTTTGCTGCGAGATATTGGCGAACAACCCGTTAATGTGAATACAACAATTAATCCTGCAAATTCTCAAAGTTTACAGTGGTGTCAACAGTGGCAATTTACCCTCAATTCAACCCAATTTTTAGAAGGATTAAAGCGGTTATTTATTCACGAACAGGAGATAGAGTTTATCTGTGATAGCAACTTTTTAACCCGAGTTCAAGTTCAACCCGCAAGTCAAATTAGCGTTAACTTATTTTTACCCAATGAATTACAAATTGCCGAAGCGGTACCGGGAACAGATTATTTTGATTCCCAACAAAATACCTTTTACATTCTCGGTCATCCGAATCGCCAGATTATGCTATCTTATTTAACAGAAAGCTTGAATCATCATTTCGGCGAGTTTGGCTTGGAAAACTTACTTCCCCTGGCAAATTTAATTGATACCGAACCGACTCAAATACACCCGCTTTTGGATGAATTGAGAATTTGCAGTTTATCGACTTCTGAATTCTCAGAAGCAGCCAATTTAGAGATAACCTCTCCAAAAGAATTAGCCAAAACCTTGTATCAACAGCTTGGCTATGATAATATAATAGTGAGTAATTCTGAAGTCTTTGATTGGTGTTGTCGCGGGGAGAATTTACCTGAAGTTCAAGTTGTTGTTAAAGCTGTTACTTCGAGTTCGATAACTCTATCTCTGCAAGAAAAAGAATGGTCTTTTCTCAAACAAACCCCCACGGCTGAACTTCTCATTATTTCTTTTTCCGCAGACAACCCCAATACTGCTGTTGAGAAGATTCAAATTCGTGACGTTTGGCAAACGCTACAAAAAGCAGAATTGAATCATGGGGTTGAACTTGCAGTTGATTCTAATGACCTGATTTTAAACTGGAATTTAATTGCTAACAGCAGTTATCCCACAGTTAAAAAGCTCAAATAAACCCCGAAGACACAGAGACACTAAGAAATAACATCTTGGTGCCTTTGTGCCTTTGTGGTGAGTTTATCCGTCCCAATAACCGTTTTTAGAACTTAATAATAAGCCGCGTAATATTTACGTTCTTGCTTATCTCCGTTGGCAACCATTCCCAACACCGGACCCCCCGCCATTTGTAGTTCTCGCAGCGCTAAATCAACCGCCGCCCGGTCTGTCTTCCCAACACCAACCACCATCATTAACCCGTTTGTATTGGGTGCCAACAGGTTTGCATCCGCCAACCCTAACAACGGCGCCGTGTCGTAAATAACCAAGTCAAACACCTCTGTTAACTGACCCATCAACGCCTGCATTGACGCCGAAGACAATAACCGGGTGGGGTCTGCAATGGGTTTACCCGCAGTTAAGACAAACAAATTCTCATCGCTGAGAGTTTGCTGAACAACATCTTGAATTTCTAGGTTTTGAATTAAGACATCACTCAACCCCAAATCATTGGAGAGTTGCAAAATCCGATGCACTTTGGGTTGACGTAAATCTGCATCGACTAACAACACCCGTTGTCCCATCGCTGCGGCACCCATCGCCAGGTTCATCGCGACAGTTGACTTACCATCGGCTGGAGTCGCGGAACTAATCACACAGGAACGCACCGGACTTTCTGGGTTCAAACACCGAATATTCGCACTCAGAGAACGAAACGCCTCTTGAAACGGGGTACAACTGGGTTCATAGGTTCGAGTCGTCGAAACCGCTACCCGAGGCATGGTCGCCGCAGGAAGCATCAACGCTTCATTACTCGCCGGAATTACACCCAACAAAGGAAAGGGTACTCGGTCTGTAACTTCGTTGGTGTTGTGGAAAACATTATCTAAACGTTCAACTAACTGTGCGGCGGCAACCCCCAAAACAATACCCGCCAGTCCACCCAGCGCCAAATTTAAAGGCACAATGGGATAAACGCTAATTAGTTCACCCTGTTGGTTGCGAGGAATAGAAGGTTCAGCAATCAATTCCCAAGCCGGAGGCGGTGGCGGGGCAACTTTTAACTGAAGTTCTTGACGCCGCAGAGATAAATCATTTAAACGACTGGTTGCGACTTCTAATTCTTGTTCTAAATCAGAATAACGTCGCATGACCGCTGGAAAACCTTGAGCAGATTCATTTAATTGTTGAGCCGCTTTATCCAAAACTTGGGTGCGAATTTCCAACATTGAAATTTGGTTTGCTGTTGTCACCAATTGTTGAATTAAACCCATGCGAATCGAGTCTTGAAAAGACAAAATTTGGGGGTCAATACTCGACAAATCTTGTCCGAGAACCCGTTCAGCTTCTTCACTTAATAAGGGTAAAATTCTCTGACGTTGGTCGAGTAAGGCTTGAATTTGGGGGGCTTTACTGGTAAAACGAGCCGATTCTATCGCAATATTGGTTTCGAGTTCTAGCAGTTTTTGTAACAACGCTTGATAGCGAGGAGATTGAGACAACGCCGAGGCTAACATCGCCTGTTCCGGTTGTAGTCCTAGCTGTTGTTGCATCATTAAATAACTAGCTTTTTGCTGCTCCAGTTGCGCTCTCGTTTCTAGTTTTTCGACTTCGAGTTGGCTGATTTGTTCGGTGAGTTGTTTGGTTTTAATCTCAGGAGTAATAAAGGTGTACTGATTTTGTAAGTTGAGCAGTTCTTTTTTAATGGCTTCTACCCGAGATTGGAGGGGATTGAGTTGATTGTTAATCAGCTTCAATTGCTCTTGGTTGGGGTCAAATCGTTCTTCTGTTCGACTAGAATCAAGATAGCTTTTGGCAATATTTTCAAGAATAAACTGCACTTTTTGGGGTTCAGTATCCCGATAACTGACTTCTAAAATGCGAGTGTCAGGAATAGGAGTGATTGACAATTTATCAGGTTCTAATGCTGTTTGACCTGTTTTCTGATTAAATAATGCACTGTAGTTGATTTCGGGATATCGGGTTTTAATTGTTTCAATAATTCCCGACATTAATTTTGGACTTTGCAACAGTTTAACTTGAGACGCATAACTGAGTTCGGGTTTGGATTCTTCCAAGAAAGTTTCACCCGTTTCGCTATCTGAATCTGAAGGAATAAACAGTTGAAATGAACCGCGATATTCTGGGGTTTGATGGTTAGTCCAGAGGTAAGCGCCCGAAGTCGTCGCCGCCGTAATTCCTAAGATTAAAATTGCTCGCCGCCAAATTCCTTTCCAGAATTTATTTTTGGGTTGAGACTGAGAGGGAGAATAAAACTCGGGTTGATACCCAAACGCACCTTGTTCTAAAGGGTAAGCAGCGGCCAAATTTTGAGCTTTGTTTTGAGGATGAAAGACAGAGACTTGACTATTTTTTCCAGTATTCATTGTAGTTTGAGCGGTTGTTGACTAAGCGTTTTAATTGAAGTTTATCCAAAAGGACGACTAACAAAACTGAAATCGATAAAAATAAAAATCCAAGCTGATTTTTTGACTGTAAGTTTAAAGCTTTATTTCAATCATATCCTGAGAAAGATACAGCTTCAAGTCTTTAGAATTATTTTTTTTATCAAAAACTTTTCCCTAAAAACATCACCTCATTTCTCAGGATAATCCCAAAAAACAACTTCCCTTAAATTGACAGTCAAAAATGGGACAAGTGCGCTCCTCACACCCCCAAAATTAAAGCTTCTAATCTAAAATTCCGACAAATCTCAGGACTCCAAAAACTCCATTAAAGGGGCCTAACTTTCCTAATACCCCACCGACCCCATCTTGAAAGGCAGCACTGCCAGAACGTCCAATCACAATAACATCATTATGACGCAAAATCGGATTATTCTGATCATTGACCTCCTGAGAAAGATCAACCGTAATCGTCTTTTGAGTCACCGTTCCATTGGAGTTAATCCGAATTAATTCAACCGTCTTTCGATTCGCTCTGGACTGATTAACCCCTCCGGCCGCCATAATCGCTTGATTAAGAGAAGTATTCGGTGTCGCCTGAATCGGCCCTGGCCTCATCACCTCTCCCACTACACTGATTTTAACCGTATCAGGAGAAAAACTCGCCATTGCTACATCATCCGACTGGTTAAAAGTTGATGCTGTTGCAGTCGGAACCACAATCGTATCCCCTTGTTGGAGGACAATATCCTGAGTCAAATCCCCCTCTTGCAACAGCGACCACAAATCCACAGAAAGCACTTGTTCAGTTCCCGTCCGACTGAAGCGACGAACTTCGATACTGCGAATATCCGCCATCGCCGTAATTCCACCTGCGGTTTTAATCGCCCTCGTCACCGTAAACACCCCCATCCCTTCGGAACTGGAAGACTCCATCAATTGTTGAGGATTTTCAGGGTCAGGTAAGGGTACACTTTGCGAAGTCGCTAACGAATGAGTTCCCGGACGATTGACCTCCCCGACCACGGCCACACTAATCGGTTGAGAACTCGAACTAGCAAAATTCGCCACCGCCATCTGACGGGCTTCGATGCGATTCATGTCTGTTACCGTGGGAATATAAACCGTGTCCCCATCTCGCAAACTAATATCCTGACGTAAATCTCCCGCTTGCAGCAGTTCCCACAAATCCACACTAATAATTTGTTCAATGGCAGAACCGGGCTGTTTGCGGCGAATTTTCACTTGGCGAATATCCGCAAGCGATGTCACTCCTCCGGCCATTTGCAACAGTTGTGTCACCCGAGGCAGTTGTAAACCCCCGGAACTGGGTGTAGCGCCAGGCATTGCATTACCGCCAGCGACTCCAGAAAAGGTGTAAGCACCAGGACTCTGAACTTCTCCAGCAATCGCAATTTGCATCGGACGGGCCGAAAGCAAGGTTAGGGAAATAATCGGTCGTTGCAAGTATTCTGCGTAACGTTGTTTAATCGCTTCTGTGGCTTGTTCGGTGGTTAACCCTTGCACCGCCACACTCCCCACCAAAGGCAAATTCAGCGAACCATCCACCGAAACTTGATGTTGACCGTTGGGGCCGCTATACTCAGGAACATTAAAAATATCAATTTGTACGCGATCACCTACACCCAGAATATAGCCCTCAGAAATGGGTGTTGGTGCAGTATTAATTGGAGCTGAATTAATCGTAGGAGTTGGAACCGGAATCGGTTTAGGGGGGAGAAACTGAGCCTTTGCGCCCCGAATCCCCAAACCTCCAATCATCAGGGGAACAGAAATTCCCATCAGCGCGACAGAACAAAGACTCGTTTTTCTAAACAGGTGTTGATAATAGCTCAAGGTTTTCATCTCGATTTAATGTTCGACTGCTCGCCTTAAAACGTTTTTGCTACCCCGCGTTTCCAATATAAGCTGCTCTCCAACTCATTGCCAAAAAGTCTCAATCGGCTAATCATGATCAGCTAATCTGTTGTCGTTGCCCCCAACCCCAAAACCAACCATGACCGACCGATTAAATACCGATGTTTTAGTTGTTGGTGGGGGAACTGGTGGTGTTGCTGCTGCGCTACAAGCGGCCCGTCGAGGTGCTAATACTATTTTAGTCAGTGAATTTACCTGGTTGGGGGGAATGCTCACCTCAGCGGGCGTATCAGCACCGGATGGCAACGAATTGCTTGCCTTTCAAACCGGGTTGTGGGGCGCATTTTTACAAGAATTAAAACGCCGACAACCTGAAGGACTCGATTGGGGTTGGGTCAGTTTTTTTACGTTTAATCCCAGAGTCGGGGCTGAAATTTTTGCCGACTGGGTATCACAACAACCCAATTTGCACTGGATTTCTGGCTATAAACCCCAAGAGGTGCTCAAACAAGATGACAAAATTATCGGGGTGCGATTTTCGGAGTTCACGGTTTATGCTGAAATTACTGTAGATGCCACTGAACTGGGGGATTTACTAGCACTGGCGGAAGTTCCCTATCGTTGGGGTTGGGAATTGCAAACCGAATGGGAAGAACCCAGTGCGCCTATTATTGCCAATTCTCTAACAAAATCTTGTCCGGTACAAGCCCCCACTTGGGTAGCGATTTTACGGGATTTTGGGGAAAATGCCGTTTCTCCTGAAATTCCCGCCCCGACTATCGACAATCCTGAACAATTCGTGGGGGCTTGGGAAGGTTACGGTGCCGAACAATTTCTCAATTATGGTCGGCTTCCGGGTGGGCTAATGATGATTAATTGGCCTTGTCGGGGGAATGACTACGGAGAAGGATTAAATCGTTTAATTCAATCTCCCGCCCAACAGCAAGAATTTTTTCAAGAAAGCCGATGGCATACTCAAAGTTTTGTCCGGTTTATTCAGAAGCAACTCGGACGCCGCTATGGTTTGGCATCAGGACTCTTTCCGTCTCCACAACCGACTACTCACATTCAGCCTCAAGATCCTCTCGATACATCCTTCGCCCTGCATTTATATTATCGTGAAAGCCGACGTTTGCAAGGGTTAACAATAATTCGGGAACAGGATATTTTGCCGATGCCGGGTGGGAATGTTGCTCCTCTCCCTATTAATGATACAACAGGCGAATGTGATGCGATCGCCATTGGCAATTATCCCAATGATCATCATTACACTCAAGATATTTTTCCAGTCAAACTGAAATATTTGCGATGGGGGGGACGCTGGACAGGAACACCATTTACTATTCCCTATCGGGCGTTAATTCCTGTCAAAACTGAGGGATTATTGGTCTGCGAGAAAAATATCTCCGTGTCTCATATTGCCAATGGTGCGACTCGTTTGCAACCCGTAGTTTTAGGAATCGGACAAGCGGCGGGAATGGCGGCGGCTTTGTGTATTGCATATCGTTGTCAACCGAGAGATTTATCGGTTCATCGACTCCAACAAGAATTATTGCATGATCCGGTTGCACCTGCGGCAATTATTCCTTTGTTTAATTTACTCCCGAATCGTCCGGATTGGGTAGATAAGCAGTGTTATTATCTTGAATATCCAGAAGCTTATCCGACTCATGGTTATTGTGATTTAGAGTTTTCAAGCCAGCAAATTTATTCTCATTTGTCTTTACAGACTCTCAAGAGTCAATCCTCAAATCCAGTTGATTTAAACCCTAAAAGTTATGAGCAGTTGTCAACGCCTGAAGTGGAAGAATCTAGAAGTTGTTTTAAAGGGGTTTTTCATCGCACTCAAGAACAAAACTATACTTTAACCCTAACTTTTCCACAACAACTAGCTGCTAAAACCTGGACATTAGTAACGCTTGATGCGGAGATTGATCGACAGTTAAAACAGTGTATTAATGGTTCTCAAGTTTCAGTTAAAGGACGAATAAATCATTCTGGTTATTGGTTTATTGTCGAAGTTATTGAGCAGTCGTAAGTGATTTGATCGCTCCTAAAAATCTGGTTTTTATTCAAACAATTATTTGCACCTATTAGGGGGGACAGTTGCGGAAATTCGTAAGCCTTCCTGATTAATAATTATCAGATATAGAGTTCAGGTAATCCTCTGCGTTCCAACCCTGAATCAAAATAGAATAAAAAGATTTTTGTTCTAACCTATTCTCATCCCAATATAACGAAATTCACAAATACAGACGAGCGCGGAGTGTGACAGATAGAAATCTGACTCCTGCATCGTGAGAGTTTTGGGTTGATAGTGATTACAGAATCGAATCTCTATCTAAATTGTAGAAAATTTCCTGATTGTTGGGTGAAGTCTCCGTAAAAACACTGAAAGATCCATTGAAATTGTAACGCGAGAGCAATTTTTGTAGAAAAATTTTCATCTTATCCTGATCTGATCAACTTAGGTTGGTATCAAGAAATGGACAGGTTAATTACGGACATTTCCCATGAAACCTACAACAATTTTTGCCCTCGCTAGCCTTTTCTTCTTGGGGATCACCAGTCAAGTTCAAGCCGCCAATCATCAATCAACAGCCTTTTTAGAATTAGAAAACCAAAAATATATGATGTCAGCACAATTAAAGAATCACGGAAGTTCTGATCCCTCTCGCGGTAGTGGACGACGCTTTGTAGAGAACCCAACTGCTAACTCCGGAGATAACTTCATTTTTCTTCATCGGGGAAGTGGCCGTTAAATACGTTCAAGATCAGCTGATTTTAAAGAGAGAGTTAAAAACATCATAGTATGTTATCTTGAACAACCCTAAACTGAATTCAATTGATCAGACTGCTATTTATCCGACCTTTTTTCTGTTGGGATGTTAGCAGTCTTGCATTTTTAGGGTTTTTGTCTATATTATAGAAACTAATTAACGCAATTCATTATTAAGGGTATAATATACCAAAAGCAGTCCTAATTGACTGACAACAGAGGGTGCTATGGTACGTGATTCGGATGAAACTTCACGATCGCACCCATGCCTCATCTACATCAGGGGCGAGGGACTGGTATAAGCGATGTGATTAGGGGACTTGCTTCAGGTTAAGATTGAGCAAGTTCACACCTAAGCGACCGTTAACGGAGGATGATACCATGCCTCCAAGTTAGGCTATTTCAAGGAAAATCATGAGAAAAGATACCGATCTGATCAAAACTCTTAGCCCCAGCTCAATGGATCAGATCATGTTATATTTGGCTTTTAGTGCCATGCGGACGAGTGGACATCGGCATGGGGCTTTTCTAGATGCGGCGGCTACCGCAGCAAAATGTGCGATCTACATGACTTATATGGAACAGGATCAAAATCTGCGGATGACAGGACACCTGCACCATATTGAACCGAAGCGCGTTAAGGTGATTGTCGAAGAAGTTCGACAAGCAGTAACAGAAGGAAAACTGTTGAAAATGTTGGGGTCTCAAGAACCTCGCTACTTAATCCAGTTTCCTTATGTTTGGCTCGAACAATACTCCTGGCAACCGGGAAAACCGCGAATTCCGGGTAATAGTCTGACTCCAGAAGAAAAGCGCGTGATCGAAAGCAAACTTCCTAAACTGTTACCGGATGCTCAACTGATTAACTCTTTTCAATTTATGGAGTTAATTGAGTTTCTTCACAGACGCTCTCAAGAGGATTTAGATCCGAGTCGGCGGATGGCTTTGAGTGAAGCTTTAGCCGAACATATCAAGCGTCGTTTGATTTATTCGGGTACGGTGACAAAAGTTGATTCTCCTTGGGGAATGCCTTTCTATGCGCTCACCCGTGCATCCTATTCCCCAGAAGATCAAGAAGAACGCACCTATGTCATGGTCGAAGATACTGCTCGATATTTCCGCTTAATGAGAGATTGGGCGGAACGTCAACCCAAAGTTATGCGGGCTTTAGAAGAACTTGATATTCCGAGCGATCGAGTTGATCAGGCTTTAGAGGAGTTAGATGAAATCCTCAGACAGTGGGCAGATCGCTATCATCAAACGGGTGGAGAACCGATGGTTTTGCAGTTTGTTTTTGGCCCCAAAGAAGACGAATAAACTGTAAATATTCTGCTAATCGCTAATCGCTAATTTATCTTTCAAATTTAGCCATTAGCAATTAGCACTAACAACTCTTTTTAATCAGCAATTTGCATTTTGACGGTTAAGCTTTTCAGCTTTTCATTAATCCAACGTTCAAACAATTCATTTTGTAATTTTTGCTTCAATTTGGAATCTTCAAACGAAGCTTCGATTAATTGCTCAACGCGAAATATACACCAACGCCCTTCAATCTCTACAGGGCCAACAATTTGTCCGAGAGCCGCTCCCGTCATTATCGGCTTGAGATTTTCGGGTAAAGACCCCAAACTCACCGCTCCCATCATCCCATTGACATTCCGTTCAGGAGTCAGTGAATATTCCCGTGCTAGTTGCTCAAAACGAGCTTCTTCTTCTTGAAGACGACGATGTAATGTTTCTGCGAGTTCGTAATCAGCAACGACAATCCGAGACAGAATAATCGTATCTAAAAATGATTTTCGTTCCTGAAAATAAGCTTCGAGTTGCGGTTGCACAATCGAGAGTTTTAGTGTTTCTCGTTTAAATCCCGCTTCCACTTGTTGATGAAAAGAATCATAACTCATTTGATTGCGCTCCAGCCATTCCTGAAACGCTTGGGGATCACTGAGATTCCGTTCGAGTCGGAAATTAATTACCGCTTGTTCAACAGACGCGGAATTAATATTGAGATTTTCTTGTGCTTCGAGTTCCTTATCAAGAATATACTGACGCAGCATTTCCCCGATAAAAGATTGTAACTTTCCCGAAGATTGCAAATACCTTAAAGACTGTCCCAACGTAATGGGTTCATCATTAACCGTTAAAAAAGGTTGAGCCATACCGAGTCACTTCCTCAACAAAAAAACAACTGTACACAACAAGCAAGCTAGTCTATGCTAACCCGAATAACTCCGTCTCAACAAGGCTTCAGTCATTCACAATGTTTGACTATAATTCCACACCAGGGCCAATCCTATCGCCACAATTGCACCGATAAATGTATTAATAAAATTTACCACCTCGTTGGTTAACCAGTGAACCTCCGCCTGCAAAGTTGCCCCAATCACACTTTCTAGATTCGTTGCAATCAAAGCAGCGATCACACACCAAATAATACCGATAGCGTCTATTAAACCGACTCCCAAACCCACCAAAGCCATCAAAATCGAAGCCACCACTCCGGCAATTGTTCCTTCTAAACTGACTGCTCCTTCTGTTCCTCTAGCAACAGGCTGTAACGTCGTAATCAAAAAGGTGCGTTGACCATAGGCTTTTCCCACTTCACTGGCACAGGTATCGGAAAGCTTTGTGCTAAAACTCGCCACATAACCCAACAGCAACAAAGAGATAATCTGGCTATTAATGGCACTTTCAGCAGACAGCAACCGCACCAGCAAAATTCCCAACGCACACAACGCCGCTGTCAGCGCTGAACCCCAAACATTTTCAGGCCCTCTGGCACCACTGCGTTTTTCAGCAATTCCGGCTGCTTCTTTTTCTGCCATGCCGATTCGAGTCACCCCAGAACCAATAATAAAGTAAAATGCGACCACTAAATAACCTTGCCAACCTAAACAACCCCAAATTAATATACCTAATATCCCAGCATGAATGATTCCGGCAGTCGTCAGTAATTTTTTTGGGGCGATCGCCACGAGACTGAGTAAAATTGTATTCAAACCGATCGCGATGATCCAAGGATTTGATCCGAATAACAAATCATTCCAGTTCAAGTTTAAATTTTGCATCTTAAAATTTGGAGTTCATCACATTTTATTATCGGTGATGTGTCTTGATGTTTTTACCGGAGCCGATAACGTTTCTGCGATTTTGTTTAAACATTGAGAATCTTGCACCATCCAACTATGAAACAACACATTCAGTTGAACCTCTTGACCGACTGGAAGTTGAGAGCTACTCGCAGGTACAATCATCACATCCAAAGGCGTCCACAATGAAGTAAAATTAATCTGATCGAGTAGGTCGATATCTTGGTTTAAATCTTTTAAAAATTTACTGGTAGGCCGCATTTGTAGGGTACCGGGTGTCACATAAAAATACGCAGTCCAAGTACCGTTATGGGGAGAGGAAATGGTAATGAGACGTTGTACCCGTTTAATTCCGCCTAAGCGTTGGACGTAGTAGCGACTGACTAAACCTCCCATACTAAAACCCACCAAGTCTATGGGTTGGTCTGGCGGAAAGGTTCGATCTACATAGTCTGTAATTTGTGCGGCGAGTCGGTCTAGTCCCAAAAACCCATAATTGGGAATGAGGTTAAAGCAATGCACTTCCCATCCTTGTTGAGTGAGATAGGCTGACATTTTTCGGAAAATCGCCGTGGTATCAAATATACCATGAATTAGAATAACAGGATTACGGTGGCTGCTGTTCATAGGAACCCAACAAATGAATTTATTCGACACTGTAAACGAACATTGCCGAGTCGCTTGATCAGTGATAGTCCAGTTTGTCAAGTGACGGCTGTCCCTATTCTGAGAGTCCTATTCAAGAATTGCAATAATTTAATCAGTATTTTTACCAACGGTCCGTGCCGTCTCCGTCGTTTTACGGTGAGAGCAGTGCGTTGGGCGGGTTCCCCGAAAGTCACGCAACTGCCGAACCCGGAGGGCGGAGTAATCTGTGACTTACTTCGTTGATTAGTGTACTCTATAACTCTGATAATTGTAAATTATTGTAAATAAATATAGACAAATCTTTCAGTTTTCCTCTAATCTAACGTATAAATATTTCTTTTAAAAAAAATAGAGGGAAAGCAATGATAGGTAAAATTTTGGGTTTTAATAAAAAGTCTGATTATTTTTTAGAGCTTGATGATTCCAAAGAAACCCAGTCAGCTCCCAGCAAACCCGCTCAAAAAGAAGAAGCTAAACCTGCTCCTGTAGAAGCGAAAGCGAAAAAAGAGGAACCTACTCCCTCCGCAAAAACCAGCAAAAAGACAACCACTAAAGCTAAAGCAAAGCCTGCAACTCCGGATGCTAAAGAACAGGCTAAAGCGACAGTTGAGGCGATTTCCGTCAAGCCGAAAGAACTTCCTTCTTTTAATAATGGTCTTCAAAGCACTCCCACAGGAATGACTTTTGCGCCCGATAACTTAATGAAATCAGCCTCCTCTAGCCGTCGTCGTCCAGGTCCAAGCATGAATATGTTTAAAGATATGGCGCGTCAAGTTGGATCTCGTTAGTGACATTGATTAACAGTTGAATATTCAGGAAGTAGCGGATGACAATGATTAAAGTATTGTCCGCTATTTCTATATAACTTTGAGAAAAACCAGACCACTATAGAGATGAAATGCAGGGTCCCAAGGCGTTTCAGATTTGCGATCAATATCAACATGAGATTTTAAACGGCCGAGAAGTTGAGTATAATCAATCGCTGTTTCTGCAAAGGGTGTAAAATCAGACCAGAGCCGAACATTAGCTAAACTGTGATTAAATTTTTCCAGTAGACGATTCCAATTGAGACGAGTGGTATTTTCTACAAGATAAGAATGTTTTTTAAGAACATCCGATGTTGTCGCCGGATTTAAAGAAATTCCTTGCTGAAAGTCATAAGTTTGGTCACAAAAGCGTAGAATTGACTGGCGAACACCCAAATGTAAATCATATACTTGAGCATAGTCCTGAGTCATTTCTTTATGGCGAAATCGGTCTGTGCGGCGACGTCGGGGGTCATAGTCCATCGCTTCCATAAATAGGGGAAGTAAACCTTCTACTCGTTGTGTAACCTCACTCCAGTCAAACGTCAGTGACCCTAATTGATTATTCTCATTTTGACAAACAACGACAGGTTGAGGTGAGATTGACTGAAAATAGAGAACTCGAAATATATGAATTTTTTGAAGGTCAGATAAACTTACCCAAAATACTGGAATTCCCGCATTTTGCATCTCTTGACCATAAACCTGTAACTCCGCCATTTCACCTGTGCGATAAAGTCGCCAACCTCGACTCTGTAATTGCATCCGAGCGCTATAAGTATCTGTCTTCAAGAGTTTAGCTAAATGTTGGGCTGCGGCTTGTTTTTGTTCAGGATTAATCGGTTCGAGAATTAAAACTCCGGCTTCTGTATTACGGGGGTCTGTTTTGGCTGCTAGAATTGCGGCTTGTCTTCGGTTTTGTTCGATAGCTTCGAGGCGTTGTAAACCTTTTCGAGCTTGATCTATGACTTTAGGATGAGTCGCATTCTGAAGCAATTGTCGATAGATTTTTTCGGCTGATTTTAGCTGATCAGTGGCTTCATACCAACGACCAATATACAACTGCACCCAAGGATTTTGGGGTGATTCTTTTTGCAGTTTTTTTAGGAGTTTAGCCGCAGTGCGATAGTCTTGGTTTTCTAAGGCGGCGGCGACTTGTTCGATCTCTTTCATTGGGAAAAATCCGATTCATTTTCAAGAGGAGAAAGGCTATCATGGGGGAAAAGTTGAGGGTCAGGTTCAAAATCGGTCACAGGTTCGGGGGACGTATCTATAAAAGATGTTGCTGTTGTCCGCTGACTTTGCCATTGATCGAGGATATCTTTCATTATGGCTTCTTCAATCCAAACTTTGGAAACGACTGCTAAAGGCAGGGCTAATACTAATCCTAAAAAACCAAAAAAGCGAGCAAAGAAAATTTGAGCGGTTAATGTGGCTGCTGGCAGTAGAGACACCTGTTTCTGCATAATCATCGGGCTAAACCAGTAGCTTTCTAAATTTTGAATGAAAATATAGAGAATAATGACTGTTAAGGCTTTCCAGGGTGTATCTAAAAGGGCAACTGATACGGGAAAAACAACACTAGCAGCCGGCCCAAGATTAGGAATAAAGTTAAACACTCCGGCTAGCAACGCATGAGCAAAGACGAAGGGAATACCCAGAATGAGTAAACCAATTGCACTGAGACTTGCAATAAAAATAGAGTTGATCACGATTCCCGCCATCCACTGCAATAAAACCGTTTCACATCCGCTGAGAATTTCATCTGCTCGTCGTCTATAAAAGGAGGGAAATAAACGGACAAAGACTGTGCGATAGGCGACGGGATTGCTGAGAAACATTAGGGTTAATACAATCACCAGCAGCAGTTGGAGCAGAGTGGTGAGGGAGTTGGAAAAGAAGGCAAAAAAGTTACCTAAGACGTTTTGAGCCAGAGGACCCACTTGTTGAGCAATTTCAGGAATGGTGGGAACCCGAAACTCCAACTGTTGGGGGAACCAGAGAGGAGGATTTTCTAATAGGTTATCTACCCAACGAATAAATTGATTGAATCCTCGGGGAGCTAACTCAATTAATTGCTGAAATTGAGTGAGGAAAGGGGGCATAACCAGACTGAAAAAGAGTGTTCCAAACAACACCACTAAACTGAGGGCAATGATCACGGCAAGACTGCGGTTTAGTCGAAAGCGTTGTAACCCTCGAACTAAACTGTTAAGGGCGATCGCTAAAATGACGGCTGTAAAAATGAGCAACACAATCTGTCGAAATTGCCACAGGATGAGCAGAGCTAGAATCAGACAAAAAAAACCAATCCAATCGGCGAGTTTCATTGAGAGATGTCTCCTGTTAGCCGGATAGACCGAAGGGCTAGTATAATACTACTTCTAGAATTCTTCTCATTATCGCGTCTAGTTGTAAGAATTGAGCGATATTGGCTGAGTTAAGATGGGGCTTAGACAAATTGATTGGATTGACAGAAGATTTCGCCGCATTGATCCAAATCCAAAACTATTATTATCAAATCTATTGCCGCTTGAATTTCGCGCTATCTTAAAGTTGAGTTCTAGAATGAGTTGGCGCCAGAACGTCCATGAAATATTTCTTTTTAACGGATGGATGGACTGTGGGTCGTGTTTGGGGTGTTGGTGGTCTGTGGGATGAAGCAGCTCACCGTCGCTCACCGGAAATCCTGAGACTGAATCTCTGTTTGTGTGACAAGAATGAAAAAATGTGGTTGCATCGGGTAGAAGATGGGGTTTTGATGCTAGAAGTCAAGCCATCCGATCTCGGTGATCATCATCACTCAGGTCGTAGTATTGGTCAAGTCATTCTGACTCGGCTGATTACGGCTGATCAAGTGTTGGATCGTTTGTGTAAGGCTTCAGCTCAATGTCAAAGAATCGAGACGGCTTTGATCTCTCCAGACGGTGAATATTGAACGGAAAGCCTCGGGGATAAAGCCAGATCAGCAAGTGAAGTGGGTCGTTTTTTGTGAGCTTTTTACACAGGGTTCGTCGGTGAGTTTTGTCAATAGACTTGCAATTGGTTCTAACTATCGATACACTTCTTTAAAATAGGCAATCAAACGAGTCACTGTTCCAAAAGTCCAAACTGGTTTGAGGCGTAAAATCAGAGAATTTTTTTTCGGTCTGCGGAAGGCGGACTGCTGCGTGGGTTCTCCAGCTTAGGAGATCAAAGTTGAGTCATCAACTAGAGATGCTGTGTAAGACTAAGTTAGGGAATTGGAAACCGGAAATGGGGGACAGAAGATACCTAGCCAATTGTATTTACTGTCACCTGTAACCGATAACCGATAACCTGAAAGGCAACAGCAAATTCAGACACGAAACCTGTCCCGTGCATCTTGTGTATTGGGGTCAGGTACTTCCCATCAGTTTCATGAATGCAGATCACCCGTCAAACTCTCTTAACTTAAATAAAGCTTGACAAATTGTCAACTTTAAGATAAGAAAGCGGGTATTCATTGCAAAGTTAAAAAAAGTATACCTTACAAATCTAGGAGGAGCGTAGTCAATGGGACTACCCTGGTATCGGGTACATACAGTAGTTCTGAATGATCCAGGACGGCTGATTTCTGTACATTTAATGCACACTGCTCTCGTAGCAGGTTGGGCGGGTTCAATGGCCCTCTACGAACTCGCAATTTTTGATCCCTCTGACCCCGTTTTAAATCCGATGTGGCGTCAGGGAATGTTTGTCATGCCATTCATGGCTCGCTTGGGTGTTACCGAATCTTGGGGGGGTTGGAGTGTTACAGGCGAGGCAGCAGGCAATCCTGGCATTTGGTCTTTTGAAGGGGTTGCTGCGGCTCATATCATTTTGTCCGGCTTGCTGTTCTTAGCTGCGGTTTGGCACTGGGTTTTTTGGGATCTTGAACTCTTTACCGATCCCCGCACGGGCGAACCGGCTTTAGATTTACCCAAAATGTTTGGGATTCATCTATTCTTGTCTGGTCTTTTATGCTTTGGCTTCGGAGCCTTTCACTTAACGGGACTATTCGGCCCCGGAATGTGGGTTTCAGATCCCTATGGCTTGACTGGTAGTATTCAACCCGTCGCGCCCTCGTGGGGGCCAGAAGGCTTTAACCCCTTTAATTCCGGGGGGATTGTTGCTCACCACATTGCGGCGGGTATTGTCGGCATTATTGCGGGTTTATTCCACTTGTCTGTGCGGCCTCCCCAACGGCTTTACAAAGCTCTACGGATGGGGAACATCGAAACCGTACTGTCAAGCAGTATTGCGGCTGTATTTTTTGCGGCCTTTGTGGTTGCCGGAACAATGTGGTATGGTTCTGCGGCAACTCCGATTGAGCTATTTGGCCCCACTCGTTATCAGTGGGATCAAGGCTACTTCCAGCAAGAAATTGAGCGGCGAGTTCAGGCGAGTGTCGCATCTGGCGATAGCTTATCAGAAGCCTGGTCTAAAATTCCTGAAAAACTGGCATTTTATGATTATGTCGGTAACAGTCCGGCTAAAGGCGGTTTATTCCGTGTAGGCCCGATGAATGACGGTGATGGTATCGCCCAAGCTTGGTTAGGTCATCCCGTATTCAAAGATAGTGAAGGTCGCGACTTGTCAGTTCGTCGTCTTCCCAACTTCTTTGAAACCTTCCCGGTAGTCTTACAGGACTCTGACGGTGTGATCCGAGCGGATATTCCCTTCCGTCGGGCAGAATCTCGTTATAGCTTTGAGCAAGCTGGCATCACGGCTTCCTTCTATGGCGGGTTGTTAGATGGTCAGACTTACAGCGATGCTCCCACAGTCAAGAAATATGCTCGTTTAACTCAACAAGGTCAGCCCTTTGAGTTTGACCGAGAAACCTTGAATTCTGACGGGGTATTCCGTACCAGTACAAGAGGCTGGTTCACCTTTGCTCACGCCTGTTTCGCTCTGCTATTCTTCTTTGGACATATTTGGCACGGTTCTCGTACCATTTTCCGAGATGTATTTGCGGGAATTGAAGCGGATCTCGAAGAGCAAGTGGAATGGGGACTGTTCCAGAAATTGGGTGACAAAACAACTCGTACCAATAAGACGGTTTAAAGTCACATTCTGAACTTGAATTTGATTAACCCCAGATTTGAGTTGATTTTAGAGGTTGAGAGTTAAGCTAGAAGATTAAATTGATCGTCTAGTCTTAGCTCTCATCTGGCATTTAACCCAATAAAAGTCCATTCTTTCGACAGTTTTGAAGATCAACTGGTAAACTGGTAATTGATATAAATATAAGGAAACGTTGACGATATGGAAAGCGTTGCATATATCTTAGTTTTGGCTTTGGGGATTGGAGTGCTATTTTTTGCGATCGCCTTCCGGGAACCTCCTCGGATTGGAAAATAGACAATCAAGTTTTTTTGTTGGAGATTCGCCAAATTCTCCATAACATAGCACCGATCAAATCAAATATAAACAGACTTCATGGGGCGAGGGAAAATTCTTTTACCTTTTGAAGTCTGTAATCAGGTTTTTCTCCAAAAAATTCTGTTCTCTTCACTCAAGTTCCAGGGAGTGACCCGTTTAAGGAAGTCCCCACTTGAAGATCGATAGTTATGCAATGTCCTGTTTGCCAACACACCAGTAGTCGGGTTTTAGAGTCTCGCTCCGCAGAGTCGGGTAAAAGTATTCGCAGGCGGCGAGAATGTTTGAATTGTAAGCATCGCTTCACGACCTATGAACGAATAGAATATGTTCCAATTACCGTCATTAAGCGAGATGGTAAGAGAGAGTCGTTTGATCGTTCCAAGTTGTTACGAGGTTTGATTCGCGCTTGTGAAAAGACCGGGATTGAAACAGGCGCTTTAGAGACAGTGATTGATGATATTGAAGCTGAACTCCAACAACGGGCTGTCCGAGAAGTTTCGAGTCAGGAAATTGGAGAATTGGTTCTAGAACAGCTACAATCGGTGAGTGAAGTGGCTTATGTCCGTTTTGCATCCGTTTATCGAAAGTTTCAAGGAATTCGAGATTTTGTCGAGACCTTAGATCACCTTAAAAGTTACCAGACTCATCGTGATTCAACTCAAGACTCAGAGGAGTCTCAGTCGTTACAACCCGGATCTTCTCAGTTGAGTTCGTTAAGTCGTTCATCCTCATCAGACGAGGAAGTTGATCAAAATCCACCTCGCCAGCAAGAGGCTATTTTTCCTTGATTTTCGAGGAAGAAACTATCCATATTGTCTCTCCAAACGGACTGCAACCCGAGATTGGGTTTGAGAGGTTCAATCTCTTAACACAAAACTCTGTCGGTGTGGCATAATAGTAATGCTCTGACCAAAAATAAGCGGGATAAAAGCTTCGCCCTTTCGGGTGATGAACTGTAAAAAAATCTCGGCTTCTGCCAAGATAATATATCAGTCGCCGAAGGGCTACCGGAGACTCTAAACGGACGTGGAGGACTTGTAAGACTACCGTAATCGGTAGCAGCATCCTGCGAAGTGTCAACCCACCGAGAGGCGAAAAGCCTGGTAGGAATCATCGTCCTAACAGACGGTGAGGAGGTCAACTAAGACTAATCGACATAACCGTAGAGTTACAGTTACAAGACTGCTTATTCCTTACTTTTTGGCAATCTCCAGTCAAGAGTAGGAAAATTCGTTAGAGTTGATTAGCTATAGTTCTATAATGGATCTAAGCTTAGTTAGACCCAACTTTTTGTCCTGCCCTCACTTCAAAAGAGGCGCAGGTCAAAGCAATTAGAGTGAGGTTGAACGTCACCTCAAAACTTGGGATCTTCCAATGCCTAATCTGAATCTAAAGATCAAGCAAATGGAAGAAAGGCTCTAAGTTGTGTCAAAAACTACTAAGGAGAGAAAATCTAGGAAACAACTCGCATGATCAATCAGAAAACCAATCAGAGAGATGTGGGCTTTACCCACGAAGATTTTGCCGCCCTACTCGATCAGTATGACTATCATTTTAGTCCGGGAGATGTGGTTGCCGGGACAGTGTTTAGTTTAGAACCTAGAGGCGCTCTGATTGATATTGGTGCTAAGACCGCAGCTTATATTCCCCTCCAGGAAATGTCAATTAACCGGGTGGAGAGTCCGGACGAAGTATTACAGTCCAACGAAACCCGTGAATTTTTCATTCTGACCGACGAAAACGAAGATGGGCAGCTTACCCTGTCGATTCGTCGGATTGAGTATATGCGAGCCTGGGAACGAGTTCGTCAACTGCAAGCAGAAGATGCAACGGTTAGATCCCAAGTCTTTGCAACCAACCGAGGTGGTGCTTTAGTCAGAATTGAAGGATTACGGGGTTTTATTCCCGGCTCCCATATTAGTACCCGTAAGCCCAAAGAGGAATTAGTCTCAGAAGAACTCCCTCTGAAATTCTTAGAAGTAGACGAAGACCGAAATCGACTGGTATTGAGTCATCGTCGTGCTTTAGTTGAGCGGAAGATGAACCGACTCGAAGTCGGAGAAGTTGTGATCGGAACAGTACGCGGAATCAAGCCCTACGGTGCCTTTATTGATATTGGAGGCGTAAGTGGCTTGCTGCACATCTCCGAGATTTCTCATGATCACATTGATACACCTCATAGTGTCTTTAATGTTAATGATGAGGTGAAAGTAATGATTATCGATCTGGATGCAGATCGGGGTCGAATTTCACTCTCAACCAAGCAGCTTGAACCCGAACCGGGAGCAATGGTGAAAAATCCTGAGCTAGTATATGAAAAAGCTGAGGAGATGGCGGCTAAATTCCGGGAGAAAATGCTAGCTGAACAGCAAGGAACCGATGCTCCTACAGGCGAAGCAGAGGTCGAGGAAGCAGATATTCCGTCCGCAACCGAAAATGATGAGGTCGAGGAAGTAGTCGCAGACACCGAAGTTGGGGAAACGACGACAGCAGAGGTGAAAGAAGCTGAACCCGAGGCTGAACCCGAGGCTGAACTCGAGGCTGAACCTGAGGCTGAACCTGAAGCTGAACTCGAGGCTGAACCTGAGGCTGAACCTGAAGCTGAACTCGAGGCTGAACCCGAGGCTGAACCCGAGGCTGAACCTGAAGCTGAACTCGAGGCTGAACCTGAAGCTGAACTCGAGGCTGAACCTGAAGCTGAACTCGAGGCTGAACCCGAAAAAGAAGAAGAAGAAGAAGCTTCCGCTGTTGCTGAATCTTAGAGACGCTCAGGTTTTAGGGAAGAGGGAATGTCCCTCTTTTTTATGCCTGTTGAGCAATCAGACTCACGTTTTAGGGAGAGTTTTGCTTGGTTAAAATTGAGGTTCAGGGCGTTACCTTTGAGAAAATTAAGGCTGTTATTTTTGATAAGGACGGCACGTTAGAAAATTCTGAAAACTTTTTGAGAAATCTGGCCCAGAAGCGATCGCGTTTAATTGATGCGAAGATTCCAGGTATTGGAGATCCGCTGTTAATGGCGTTTGGTGTTGATGGTGATCAAATCGATCCGGCTGGGCTAATGGCAGTGGGTAGTCGGCGAGAAAATGAAATTGCTGCGGCTTCCTATGTAGCGGAGACAGGACGGGGATGGTTAGAATCATTGGAAATTGCGCGTCAAGCTTTTGATGAAGCTGACCAGTATATGAAAGATGCACCTCCGTCACCCCTGTATCCTGGGAGCTTAGAGGTGTTGGAGTCTCTGGCCAAAGTTGGATTGAAATTAGCAATTCTTTCGGCGGCTCCCCAACGAGAAGTCGAAGCATTTGTCAAACGCTATCAACTCGCAGACTATATTCAAGTTAAAATCGGTGTAGATCAAGGTTTGAGTAAGCCTGATCCGGCTTTATATTTGCAAGCCTGTAAAGATTTAGATGTACTCGCTTCTAATACTCTGATGGTTGGAGATGCGGCAGTGGATATGGATATGGCGAAACAGGCAGGAGCAGCCGGTTGTATTGGTATAAACTGGAAATCCCAAAAAGCTATTAATTTGTACCGGGCAGATGTTATGATTACACAGCTCGACGAAATCCAAGTTCTCCAAACTACGGACGATTCCCGCTAGCTGAGAAGTCAGAGTAAGGATGTGGTTAAATCCTTGCCCTGTTTGCTTCTGGTAGAGTAACAGACCCATGCACAGGTTTGTGAATGACTCTAGTAAGTCAGGGTAGCTTGAATTGCGAGTTCAATCAAAAACTTCACAATCAACCAAGCTCTATAATAAGGAGGAACTCCCTTTGTCTCGTCGTTACCTTTTTTCATCTGAATCCGTTACTGAAGGGCATCCCGATAAAATTTGCGATCAAATTTCGGATGCTATCTTGGATGCTTTACTTGCTCAAGATCCAAAAAGCCGAGTTGCGGCTGAAGTCGTTGTTAATACAGGTTTAGTCTTAATTACAGGCGAAATCACTTCTAAAGCCCAAGTCAACTATATTGATATCGCCCGCAAAAAAATTGCTCAAATTGGCTATACTCATGCCGAGAACGGTTTTTCGGCCGATAGCTGTTCTGTTCTAGTTGCTCTAGATGAACAATCCGTTGATATCGCCCAAGGGGTGGATATGGCTCAGGAGACGCGAGAACATCTGAGCGAGGAACAGTTAGATGCCATCGGCGCCGGAGATCAGGGCTTGATGTTCGGCTACGCTTGTAACGAAACGCCCGAACTGATGCCTTTGCCCATCAGTTTAGCTCACCGTATTTCTCGTCAATTGACGGCAGTTCGCAAGAATGGCACCCTTCCCTATCTGCGTCCTGACGGTAAAACCCAAGTCAGCGTCATCTACGAAGATGGTCGTCCTGTGGGAATTGACACAATCTTAGTTTCCACTCAACACACTGCTACGATTGCAGGTATTTCTGACCCCGTTGCCATTCAAGCCCGAATCAAGCAAGATTTGTGGTCGGAAGTGGTAGAACCGGTATTTGAGGATATTAGCGTTAAGCCTGATGCCAAGACACGCTTTTTAGTGAACCCCACAGGTAAATTTGTGATCGGAGGTCCTCAAGGGGATTCTGGCTTGACCGGGCGGAAAATTATCGTTGATACCTACGGCGGTTATGCTCGTCATGGGGGCGGCGCTTTTTCCGGTAAAGACCCCACTAAAGTAGACCGTACCGCTGCTTATGCTTGCCGCTATATTGCTAAAAATATTGTGGCGGCGGGATTAGCCGATAAATGCGAAGTTCAGGTAAGTTATGCGATTGGTGTTGCTCGTCCGGTGAGTCTGTTCGTCGAAACCTTTGGTACGGGCAAAGTAGACGAAGACAAGCTGATTGAAGTTATTGAGAAGAACTTTGAACTGCGTCCGGCGGGAATGATTCAAGCTTTTGACTTACAGAATTTACCCTCTAAACGGGGTGGACATTTCTTCCAAGAAGTTGCCGCTTACGGTCATTTTGGACGGACTGACCTGGGTTTACCCTGGGAAAGAACGGATAAAGTTCAGATGTTAAAAGACGCTCTTTTACCTGTGTCTGCGGTTGGTTAATTGTCGTTATCTCCTCTATTTTAAGAGTGATAAAAATCTGATTGGTAGACAATCAAACCTGAAATCTGGCTTAATTTTTTAGATCGGATTTCTCCCTCTTTGAGTTGTCTGGTAGAATTTAAAACATTTTTAACGACTAGCTCTTCTGTACAGAAGGGCTTTTATTTTTGAGTGTTAGATCAAAGCAAAAGCCGGGAGGATTTGAGGAACTTTTTTAAGCCATTTTTAGTCATCAAATCGATAAATCGAAAATCAGACAAATGAAACCTCAAACCCCATTACTTCGGGTTGGTGATCCTGCTCCTTGGTTTTGCTTACCGACTCAAAATCAAGCCAATTTCTTCCTGCGTAGCAATGCCGGAAAACCGATTATTCTTTTCTTTTATGCTCAGGATGAAATTCCCGCTTGTCAAGAAATTTCCTGTCGCTTTCGAGATTTAATGCCGATTTTCAATCAATCGGATGTGCGGGTTTTTTCTATTAGTTCAAATCTCCCAGAATCCCGCCTAAAATTTTCTCAAGATCATCATCTTCCCTTTACTTTACTCTGCGATACTAACTTGGGAGTTAGTATCAAGTATGGAGTTTGTTCTTTAGATGAGAATGACCCCTCTAGTGTCTCCTATCATCGGACGGCTTTTTTACTCGATTCTAACTTACGAATTTTAAAGATTTATCCACTCGCTCACCTGGAAGAAGCGATTAACAAACTATTAGCAGATATTCCAATTCTAATCCGTCGAGAAGAACCCCGAGCGATTCAAATGCAAGCCCCTGTGTTGCTCATTCCTAACGTTCTCGATCTCAAATTTTGTCGCTACCTGATGGAAATTTGGGAAACTCGCGGCAACTCAGAATCGGGTTTTATGAAACAAGATGGAGAGAAAACAATAGGATATCTTGACCCCAGCCATAAACTCCGTCGCGATCATTTTATCGAAGATAAGTCTTTGATCAATTATATTGATTCTCTGATGCAGCAACGAGTTTTTCCAGAAATTAAACAGGCTTTTCAATTTGAAGTCAACCGTCGAGAATCCTACAAAATAGCCTGTTATGATGCCAAAGACGGTGGATATTTTCGTCCTCATCGAGATAATACCACACCGGGAACTGCTCACCGTCGCTTTGCCATGACGATTAACTTGAATGTGGAAGAATATGAAGGCGGATTTTTAAGATTTTCAGAACATAGTCCTCATCTTTATAAACCCGATACGGGGAGTGCAATTATTTTTTCTTGCTCTTTAATGCACGAAGCGACGGATGTAACCGCAGGTCGTCGTTTTGCTTTGCTGGCGTTTTTTTACAGCGATCAAGATGCCGAAGCCCGTCAAAAATACGAGGAGCGAGTACAAAATAATTACGAAAAAGTGATTCGAGTTTAAGCGTAAATATTCAAGGATTTTTCAGCAAGATCTCGACCAACGGTCACAGCAGCGGACAGACCCCCTTCGGGGAACCCGAAAGTCACGCAACTGCCGTTGGGCGAAGCCCACGCGCGCAGAGTACCCGGAGGGCGGAGTAATCTGTGACTCAGTTATTAATTTGAAACAATCCCTGTAAACTTATCTATCCATCAATAAAAATTAGAGGATAGACAGGTTGATTTACTCATTGGCGTTTTGAATACAGGGATTGATTTAATACTTTTAGTTTTTACAAGTTTTTCTGATAAAATCAGAACCAATTCATAAATTGTCTATCAAAATACGCTGATCTGGGGGAGCTTAAACAGGGGATAATTCCCGATCAGCTAATGATTGTAGCATCCTAACCTAAAACTGATCTTTGCATTAAGATTGTGTCTAGGTCGAAGGATTAGCACGTAGCTTTCAGATAGTCAGTCTACACCTCCGTAGAGAGAAACTATAGAGATGAATCTTCAATAAATGATCGTAACACAATTAAGCACATTACTGCTAGCAACTGTGCTGCCTTGCATTGCAACTTTAGTCACTCCAATGTCTGTTCAAGCTGAAATCTTGAGTAGTAATGGGAATACGGATGTGTTTGTTTTAGAAGCTCATGCAGCAACTAATAATGTTTATCAAGCACAGGTCATTACGAGCTTTGATTGGTTTACAGATGCAGATAAAATCGGACTCACGGGCGGACTAACCGAAGAAGAACTCGACTATATGGAACTGATTGATTTTGATGAAGATGGATTTTTAGATGATGCTGTGATTAAATTAAAATCAACCCAAGCCATTTTAGGTGTCGTTCTCAACGCTGATGATTTTGTACTCGAAGGAGAATTTATTCCGATTGTTTCAACGAAACCACCTATTACTTGTCTTCAAAAGGTAAATATTGTCAGCTGCAATTCCTCTAATGTCGATTAAATTGTGGCTTTTGATAACAATTATTAACAGAAAATTACTTCTGTTATTCTAACGAACAACAGCATCTACTCCAGTGATAAGCACATAGCCTGTTTTGAGCGTCACACCGTTGGTTTAGACAATAAAATGCGACACATCAGCTAAACTATAATAGCAGCTATCATTACGATTGGAAAAATGAGACATTTTGATGTTGTTGTTGTGGGAGCCGGGCCATCTGGTGGTCACTGTGCGAGACAGCTTGCCAAGTCGGGAAAAAAGGTCTTACTCGCTGAACAGCATCAAACCTTCGCACAAAATGACTTCTCTAGTGGTGCAATTCCGATAGAAACTTTAAAACGGTATAATCTTCCTTCTGATGTCGTCGGTAGTTTGTGGCAAAAAATTGTGATCATCACCACTAATATTCATCAGACTTGGGAATGCGATCGCCCTCGGGGTGTTGTGTTGAATTTTGCCAAACTGCGAGAATTTTTAGCACAAGAAGTTCAACGACAAGGTAGTGAAGTCTGGATGGGACATCGCTATATTCAATCTGATCAAGAAAACGGAAAAACGATTGTTGAGTTCAAACCTTATGGGAACAGTGAAACTGTTAAAGTATCAACTCAAGTTTTGGTAGATGCCACGGGTCAAATCCGAGCGGTGATGTGTCCATCTAAGCAACAAAATCTTCCCTATCTCACCGGAACGGGAACAGAATATTTAATCGAAGTTGGTAGCTCAGACTATCAAAAATATGCTCAAAAATTAACTTTTTTCTTAGGTCATAAATGGATGCCTAAAGGATATTCTTGGATTTTTCCGATGGAACCCAATCGTTTAAAAATCGGTTCTGCCCGATTGAATCGTCCTCATAAAATTGTCGAGAAAACCAGCTCTCTACGAACTTACATTGAACTGATTATAAATGATTATTTACAAGGAATTTCCTATAAAATTATTGATGTTCATGGTGGAGTCTTAAAATATTGTAGCGGTCTTCAAGACACCTATTATCGAAATAATGTGATCGCGATTGGAGATGCAGTTTCGACGGTAAATATGTTAGGAGGAGAAGGAATTAGACATGGAATAGAAAGTGCAGAAATTGCTTCTCGGTTTATTGAAGCTTATCTAGCTGGACAACAAGTTGATTTTAGTTCTTATCAGCAGGAAATGCACAAGACCTATAAAAAAACTTGGGATTGGTCGGAAAGAATGGGAATCAGTAAATACTTAGAATACAGTGATAAGTTAATAGATCGGGGAGTTTCTTATTTAAACCAATTGAGTACAGAGGAAATTTTACAGGTTCTTTTTGAATATAATTTCAACCCGATCTATCGTAGGATATTACCCTATCTACGGTACAAGCTATCAGCTAAGATTCGCAATTTAATAGGACAGGTTCGCTCTAGCTTCACTAACATAAATATCCTCAAAGGTGTAGACTAAAAGAAAAATTCTGGATTTCTATCCCTAACTTCCTATGACTTCTAGCCTCACTCAAGTTTATCCGATCATTTGGCAAGATGATCATGTTCTGCTGATTGATCAAACCCGTCTCCCGAAAGAGTATACTCGGATTGAAATTAGTCGCTATGAAGATATGGCTCGTGCGATTAAAACGATGATTGTTCGGGGTGCGCCCGCGATTGGAATTGCCGCAGCTTATGGAATATATCTCGGTGCGCGAGACATTCAGAGCGTAGATCGTCAGGAATTTTTTACTCAGTTAGAAGCAGTGGCAGATGTATTGCGTCGCACTCGTCCAACGGCAGTTAATTTGTTTTGGGCAATTGATCAAATGCTGAAAACAGCTCAAGAAACAAACGGATCAGTTGAACAGGTACAACAAGCGTTATTAGAAAGGGCAAAAGCGATTCATGCTGAGGATATCGAAACCTGTAAACTGATTGGAGATACAGGATTAAATGTTTTACCAACTTCTCCTCAAAAACTCAATATTTTGACTCACTGTAACGCCGGAGCATTGGCGACTGGAGGCTATGGAACCGCATTAGGGGTGATTCGTTCGGCTTGGCGAGAAGGACGCTTAGAACGAGTCTATGCTGATGAAACTCGTCCGCGTTTACAGGGGGCAAAATTGACAACTTGGGAATGTGTTCAAGACAATATTCCAGTCACTTTAATTGCGGATAATATGGCGGCGCATTGCATGAAGCAAGGTTTAATTCATGCTGTAATTGTCGGGGCAGATCGGATTACAGCAAATGGTGATACTGCCAATAAAATTGGCACTTATAGTTTAGCGTTAGTTGCCAAAGCTCACAATATTCCTTTTTTTGTTGCGGCTCCTCTCTCTACAGTTGATTTTAAACTAGAAACGGGGACGGAAATCCCGATTGAAGAACGAGATGTTAGCGAACTCTATGAAGTGGGTAATACTCGTTTATGTCCGACGGGAGTTGAGTTTTATAACCCCGCTTTTGATGTGACACCAGCAGAATTAATTGCTGCCATTATTACCGAAAAGGGAGCAGTTAAACCTGGGGAATTAAGAACGTTAAAGTAATTGTGGGTATAAAAACCCGGTTTCTCACAAGTGACCGGGTTTCTAGTGAGGGGAATAGGAAGATTTTATCCAACTCAGTTTGTAGTATGAGTAATTCTGTTCATTGCGATCGCCTCCTTGGGTTGATGGAATTTTCAATTGGTGCTACCAAATAGAACGCCGCTCTAAATGATAATTTTGTTCTAAGCGATGTAGACTCTCTGTGAAATCCTGTTGAATGTGGTGACGTTCTCCCGTCGGTAAGCTGTCGCTATACCGAGGGCTTCCCAACCTTACGGATAGGGCTTCCTGTTTCAAAGGGAGTGCAACCACTTAACCCTCTACAGGCAGAAGCGATGAGACCCACCGCTTTTTTGTACTGAACAATTCTGTACTCCTGCACGCTCCCTTAAGAGTTTTACCTTTTGACGGGCTAACTAGAACTTCTGAATTGAACCCCATACTCTATGTTGTTTTCATGGTGCTATCAGGTGCGTATTACCGCTACTCCTGATACAATCAGGAGTAGCACATAGAGGCACACAATGACAAGAGACAAACGGATAGTAGTTCGTGTAAATCACGAAGAGTACAACCGAATTAATGATTATGCTAAAAGTAAAAGCTATTCTGTTGCTGAGATTATTCGAGACTACATCAAGCGTTTACCGAAAAACCCTGATTAAACGGATGCTTCGCAGTTATTTGTTGGTCACAATTCCCCTGCCGTTAACATTCGTATAACGGGAGACCCCCTGCGACATTAAGTTGGACTTATCCAACTAAAGATTTAAGTATCCATCCGATGATGATCCCCAATCCTCCAAAGCGAACCGCTTGCCAAAAGGGTTCTCTGAGACTTCCCCAAGTAAACAAGCGACTTTCGAGGTTCAGTTCAATGGTTTCCAACTCAGCTTCTATTTGACGTAATTCTTCTCGCAATTGACGGGATCGGGTTTGACGCAATTCGGGGATCACTTCATCAATGCGGTTTTTCAGTTCAGCCTGACGGCGTTGATCTCGTTTGACTTGAGCATAACGCTGTTTGATTTCTAAAAGCGATCGCTCAATCTGAGATAAAGCTTGCTCAAACTCCTGATCTTCCGATGTCATCTGTGTTTTAACCGGATTATGTTTCGTGAGACTGATTCAGTATAATCGGGATCGGTTTATGGGTACAGTTTCTTGGCATAATTATAAATGCAAAGATGCAACTTACCCCAATCGCAATCTGATAAAAGGTCGTTTATGGTTAACTCGATCCCCAAATCAACTCACAATGATGAGGCTGCCAATAGTTCTCAGACAGGCTGCTTTGATGAGTATACAACCGAAGAACTCGCTCAAGCTTTAGCCGAACGTCTGGCAATCAACGATCAAGATTGGCATCAACTCAAATCTAATCGCCAAGCTCGTGCTAGCGAACAAATCATTGCTGCTCTTGTTTTTCTACTCAAAAAGCAACCCCAAGAAGTGATCCCTCGCCTGAATCAGGCAATCGGTTGGCTGGATCGTTCGATCTCCGCTCCTCCTTGTCCGACTCATGGTGTCAATTCATCTAAAAAACAATCTTGAATAGATTGAAATAATTGCTGTTATCATAGTGAGAAGCAGATTCGACAGTCGAGGCAGAATCTTACCCAAAAATTGAGGCTGAGTTTGACGCCCCTCCCGCTATAATTGACTAGGATCAACTGGAAAAGCAGTGTTTCTAACTGCTTTCAGTCTTTCCCTCTACTATTGTCTTATGTCTAACTTGTCGATTAAGAACTGACAATTTCCTTACAAATAGTTAATTCAGTTCCTTGGGAGTTCCATGCGACTCGATCAAAAATCTGGTGCAAGATATACAAGCCTCGTCCACACTCGTGATCATCGACAGGTAATTCGGACTCATGTCCTGTTTGATGTTCATCTAACAGAGGATTTCGACAAGGACAAGGAGGTCGAAACCCTGATCCTTGATCAGAGATAATCCACCAAAATTGATTTTTGACGATCGAGAAACGGACAACAATTGTTTTACTGGGGTCTAGCTTGTTGCCATGTTTGGCTGCATTGACCAGAGCCTCCTGAAGGCCTAAGCGCAGTTCCGCTTGCCAGCAATCAGGAATCTCTGCTAAAAGCAAGTCTAAAATGGGACACAGGTAGAGCGTAGAAGCAAAGCTAACTGTGACCCAGTTGCGTTTAACCGGACGCGATGATATGGCAATCACTCGGAAAACTCCCTGGCGTCATGGTGGATGATCAATTTCACACCCTGCATCAGTAGTAAACTTCCTTTCCGACGGGCGGATCAGACTTGAAGCTGGTCTTCAATTCACAGTTTTCCCTGACAGAGGATGAGATAATGAGACGGCTTCTTAGAGGGTACATTAACAAACATACCCTTGCCACGAATCTGAAAATAGAGTTACATGGCCTCAAGGCTAGTTGTACATACTGAATCAATTAAACTTTGACCTTAACGGATAAACTAATTGGGGATAGTTTATACCCGTATTTTGCGATCTTGATTCCCGTTTAGTCAAGCTAAAGGGAAAATTTTTCCTCTACTTGTAATTCTATCATTTCTCTGCGGTTCAGATGGTATGCCAGCAACTTCCAACTGTAAAACCCCCATTATGTGAGCAAATATGCTTTGAGAAACGACTTTCCCAACTCAGTTTAGTTAGAAAGTCCAATTGTTAAAATTTTCTCCTTACTTTAAGATTATCAAAACACTCACCAAAAAACACATCTCTGGAAAATTTTCCGATTAATCCCGAGTCTCCCTAATCCTTTTCATCCCTTGTCCAATCAGGATTTCAGGCTCCATCGCCTCCGTTCAAAAAAGACTGTACGATTGAATATCACTCCAGGTCAGACCCAAGCATTCTAAAATTGAAAAATAATAATCAACCTGAGTTTAGATCCATTAATACTATGCAAACAACTGTAACCGCTGATCCCCATCCAATCTCGGGTACTTATTGGAAGTGGCGAGAACAGTTAATTTATTACGTGCGGGCAGGTTCGCCTCAACCGGAGCGCCCCCCATTGTTACTCATTCATGGATTTGGAGCCTCAACCGATCATTGGCGCAAAAATCTCATCGGTTTGAGTGAAAACTTTGAGGTTTGGGCAATTGACCTACTCGGCTTCGGACGTTCAGCCAAGCCCAACTGGGAATATAGCAGCGATCTCTGGCGGGATCAACTGGATGATTTTATTACCGAAACCATTGGTCAGCCTGTTATTCTAGCGGGTAACTCTCTGGGTGGATATGCTGCTTTGTGTGTCGCCGCCCAACGTCCCAACTCCGCCCGGGGTTTGATTTTACTCAATAGTGCTGGGCCATTTACCGACACTGAACCCGCTCCACCTGCTCCGGCTTGGAAAAAAACCGCTTCGGGAAGTGTACGATGGCTATTCCAACAAAACTTGGCTAGCTATGTCGTTTTTCAATGGACAAGACGACGCTCAACCATTCGCAAAACCCTGAAAAAAGTTTATTTAAACCCTGATACTGTCACCGAGCAACTGGTTGAAGAAATTTATCGTCCTTCTTGCTCTCCGGGTGCAGCGCAAGTGTTTGCGTCGGTATTTAAAACCCGATCAGGAGAAAAAGTAGATGCTTTACTCAGTCTACTCTGTTGTCCATTGCTATTGCTGTGGGGAGAAGGTGATCCGTGGATAAACTGTCGCGATCGCAGTGCTAAGTTTCGCCAATATTATCCCCAACTCACCGAACACTTTCTCGAAGCGGGTCACTGTCCCCATGATGAAGTTCCTGAACAAGTCAACGAACTGATTAAAGCGTGGGTGATATCTGAGTGCGAAATTAGTAATACTAATAATAAAAACGAGGATGAATCCTCGGGTTGAGCTTTTCTTCGACGGGTTGACCGCCTTTGAGGTGTTGTTCAACAATAATCGCAACATCTTGGGGCTGAACTCGATAGTACCAGGTTTCATCGGGAGTCACCTTAACGGTCGGGCCAACACTACATTGACCCATGCAACCGCTAGCCTCAATGATCACTTCAGAGATCTGTGCATCTTGAAATGCTTGTAACACTTTTTGGGAACCCTGTTTCAGACAGGTTTGATTTTGACAAACCCTCACACAGCGAGGAGTCAGTTCAGATGGATTTGAACCTGAGTTGTCTACTTGAGTTTCTGGCATAGTCAAGGAAAATCGTGGATCTTTATGTCTTATTCCATTATGACGGATGGGATTTTTTGACTCAGGAATCGAGTCATCGCCAGCGGTGCCTGCATTCGGCACCAATTCAGATGCGGTGTACCGATGACCCCTCCCACATCTGGTAAAGCAATTGTCAAAGTTCGATTTTGGGTTTTTCCTCAGCTTTTGTGGAAAAAACTGTGGATAATTTCCTCGAAGTCTGTGGAAAAGGTTCAAAGGGCTTTAGTTATGGCGCTCAAGGGGTAGAGGTTGAACGGGTTTTCCACAAGTTTTCCACAGGATTAGTATTCGAGTGAATCAAATTGCAAACAAAACGATAAAATATAGAACTCGGTGTATTCATTCTGTGAATAACATTTCGGGGTGATAACGCCAGATCTCGATTGCTAATTTTTATCGAAACACTCAATCTTTACCCAGGTTAATCCATGCGATTCATCGTTGAACAAGAAAAACTAAGTTCTAATTTATCCTTGATTTCTAGAGCGATTCCCTCTCGTCCAACCCATCCCATTTTATCTAATATTCTACTCGAAGCCACTGCCGAAACCCAACAACTGAGCTTAACTGCTTTTGATTTAAGCTTAGGAATATATACTTCGATGAGTGCAGAAGTAGAAGTTGGGGGAAGGTTCACGCTACCTGCAAAATTACTCAATGATATTGTCTCTCGTTTACCGAATAGTCCGATTGCTCTCGATGACGATGCCGGAGAATCTATTATTACCTTAACTTCGAGTTCAGGACGGTATCAAGTTCGAGGAATGGGTGCCGAGGAATATCCCGCACTTCCCTTGATTGAAGATGGAGAATCGATTTCTATTCCGGCTGATGCTTTAATTGAAGGATTAAAAGGAACTTTATTCGCTACCAGTCCAGATGAAACCAAACAAGTTTTAACGGGAGTACATTTAAGAATTCAGTCTGAAAACTTAGAATTTGCCTCAACAGATGGTCATCGTTTGGCGGTTGTCAAGGCTGAATCCTTAAACGGTGATGACGGGTCAGAAAATATTTCAACGTCAAAAATTGAGGATTTTGAAGTCACAATTCCGGCTCGGGCATTACGAGAAGTTGAACGAATGATTGCAGCCGCCTCTCCCGGAAAAGAGGAATCAAAACTTATGGTTAAGCTGAGATTTGATGAAAGTCAAGTGATATTTGAAATCGGGAATCAACGCTTAAATAGTCGGAAATTAGAAGGTTCTTATCCGGCTTATCAACAGCTTATTCCTAATCAATTTCTCAATCAAATTAATGTAGATCGCCGAAATTTTTTGGGTGCGTTAGAGCGAATTGCAGTCTTAGCGAGTCAAAAAAATGATATTGTTAAATGCACGATTGATAACGATCAACAGAAAATTTCTCTGTCTGTAGAAGCGGCTGATGTGGGAAATGCACTCGAATCTTTATCGGCTCAAGTCTCAGGAGATGAACCCAAAGAACTCGCATTTAATGTGAAATATTTGATGGAAGGGTTAAAAGTTCTCAATACTTCTGAAATCCAAATTCAACTGAATGCGGCGACCAGTCCGGTGATTTTAAATCCTTTGGGAGGTGTAAAAATGACTTATTTAGTGATGCCTGTTCAGTTGAGAAATTAGAGAAAAAATCTAGAGAGAAATAAAATCCTCTACCCGAACTTGGTTAACAGGGATTCCTTGAAGGATTGCTAAACGTTCATTACCGAATTGAATGATAGTGTCTCCATTTTCTGAAGTTAAAGTGAGGCGATCAAAACTCAAGTTATCCTCTAAGACTAACCAATCTTGACCGACTTCAAAATCCGCGATCGCATCACTTACAAAACTTTTTTAATCTATAGATTTCTCAACGTTTAAAAGACAAGAAAAGATTGCTATGAAGTAATCAAGTAAAATCTCAAACAATCCCTCACCTAAACCAGATGAGGGAGTAACGAGTTAGCCTATTGTTGTGACTAATTTTGAGGGTTTATTCTTTGGCATGGGAATTTGAGTCTATGACGGGATGCAGAAGGGTTGAACGGAAATTTAGACGCAGTTCACTATTCAAATATCGACGTTGAAACAGTTGCCATTTTTGCCACGCCTGATAACGACTTTCTGTAAGTACACCCGCAAAAGTTGGCAAGACGGACTCAATATCAGACTTCAAAACATCCTTCATTACAGTTTCTAACACTTCGCTATCTTGAATATCACCCAAATATTCTTGAATGTCTTTCATGTCTTGCAAATAAGCGGAATAAGTCGCGCCGTAAAAATCACTAAACAAGTTCATCTGATAGCGAACTCGCTTGACTTGTTTGCGGAGATTATGAAGTTTCTCTCCTTCGGCTTGTAAAATCAGTTCTACTGTGGCTGAAGAAAACGGATTTGATCCATTTTGAGTGGATTCATTCGTCGGATTTGATTCGGTTTGAAGGTGTTCTATTCCAACTTGCCAACCCGGATGCAAAAAAAGTTTGCTGACTTCGGGTAATAATAAATCTGGTAAAACTTCCTCAATGGGTAATTGTTCAATTTTTGTATAACTTGGCAAGTCTAACCATTGTTGTAATACCTGTTTTAATTGCTTGTATTTCTTGCCTTCAATTGTCTTTTTCGTCTGCTTGAATGTTTGCTGACGTTGTTTGTCTAACTCTGAGACAACCTGCTTGAGTATTTTTTGCTCTTTAGAGGGTAAGTTTGGATAGTAACGCTGATGAAGTGCTTCGAGTAAAACATCTAAATCTCGCAATTGTCCTAAACAGCGAGAGACTTTTCCAATTTGTTTATTTTCTGCTGCTTCGGGTAATTCCAACACAGGGGCAAATCCTGTAATTGCAGAACGTAAACGCCGCATACCGACCCGCATTTGATGAAGTTCTTCGGGATCTTTGTCTGCTAAAACTTCGGGTTCGTGCTTGAGAACTTTCTCTAAATGTTGCTGAATTCCTAGTGCAGCCCAGTCTCCTAATGTTTTAACTTTCTGTACAGTGGTTGTGGTCATTTTTACCTCTTGAAATCGAATCATTTCGAGTAAATGATTCAGTTCTACTCTCATTATTATAACAACTCTATTTAGGATTGTTTTACAAAACTTTATTTGTATTCGCTATCTTGTTTAACCGAATAATTGTTGGCTTAGTTATTGTCTACAAAATTTACCATTTCATCCTTTTGGTAGATCTCGATTTTAAATCCTTCTTCTGGTGTTGGAGGTTGAAAATATTGGGTAATCGCTTCAAATTCCTCGTCAGTTGTAAATGCAGAACCTTCTGGCTGATCTTTACTTCTTATTTTAAGTTGCTGTTTACAAAGTTCATTGGATGCAATAATATAGTGAAGGAGATGATTGACTCCTACTGACTCAAATATCGAACGAAACCAATTCCGTTGTGATGGAGTATTTCCCGGAAAATCAAGAACAATTGAGACTCCTTGTAAGAGAAGATGTTGAAGATGGGGCGATAGGATTGTTTTCAATCGGGATGAGTATTTGAGATAATCAGAAAACTCATTGATTTCTTCTGAATAAAGCTTAGATAACCAAATATCTTCTGAAATCAATACTGCATTATTTTCTTGAGCAAGAGTTTGAGCTAAAGTAGATTTTCCACTCGCCATTTTGCCACAAAAGAAGTGCAATGTTGGTTTTTGATTCATATCGATGACCTATGACTTATTTCCAATTGGAAGATCAAAAAAGTTTAATCTGTTACCCGTTTTACAACAAATTAAAAAAGTCAACGCCTATTTCATTGAGTAACTAGGAATACTGTCGGTTGTTTACTGATATGGCTTTTTTATTGACTCAATAGGTGATCTCAGAACTACTACTTAAACACATCTTAACTTAATTGTCAAGCAGATGTGCTTTGATCGAGTTAGGGATAGAATAGAAGGACGTAGACTCTTAGCTAGGGACGTAGACTCTTAGCTAGGGCTGCCGATCTTTTCCCTAGAGCCTGAGACAGAACTCTGTCACGAACCAAAGCTCGTTTAATCAATTTGGGTGCTGAAATTTGTATAGACAAAAATGTGTAAACATCTGCTATGAATTTTGCAAACCTCTCAAACTCCTCCTCTAACAACGTCATTCTGTGTAGCTACAAAAATCAAACCTCCCAATTGCAAGTGTTGCGAATTTCCCATTCAAAAACAGGCTGCTTTGAGTGTGTCGCTTTTCCATTTCAACATTTACTTTTTGAAGCGGAAGACCAAGCAAACTTGGAAGTGTATTATACTGCTTGTTGCGACTCTATTGAAATGAAGGAGATTCCCTGTATTAGCCTCAAAGTCAACGAGATTCCCTGAAATCAAGTTCAATAAGAAGGCGAATTTTGAGATAAGATTCAAAGGGATTCATCCTCTCATCTGAAGAATAGACTGTCCGATGAATTTTCTCTCTGTTGATTCCTGTAAATTAACTTCTTGATGGGTTGCATCTATGTCAACTCCTGAATATAAATCTCAAGAGCGACCTCAAAATCAGCAAGACAACAGTTATCAACCTCTGTCTGATCAATTTTTAGTCTGTGGCTTAGGAGGAATGGGACAACATTGTGTCGCCGCACTCAAAGCCTATGGAGTCAGAGTCAGCGCTATTGAATTAGTACATTCTGAACAATGGGAAATCTCCAATTTCCCCAATTTATTAGAGCATTTAATCATCGGAGACTGCCGTGATTCTACTCTACTCAACCAAGCAAACATTCAACAATTTCGCTGTGTATTAATCGTCACTTCCAACGAACGCATTAATGCCGAAACCGCCCTAATTATTCGCAAACTCAGCCCTCATTCCCGCTTAGTTGTCCGTTCTTCAAAAGAAAATCTGAATCAACTTCTTAGTAAATTGTTAGGCAACTTAGTCGCCTACGAACCGACTCAACTCCCGGCTTTTGCCTTTGCTTTAGCCGCCTTGGGGACTGAAGTTTTGGGATTTTTTAACTTAGAGGGCTACCGCATTCAAATCATTCAACGCCAACTAAGTCCAAGTGATTCTTGGTGTAATCGTTCGAGTTTACAAGATCTCAATAGTCGCAGTCGTCGTCTAATTTGTCATCTTCCTAAAGGTTCATCTCAACCCTTAAAAGTTCACGCCTGGGAACCCAATATTCAGCCCTCGGCAGGTGATACGATTATCTATGTTGAAGTGGTTGAACAATCATTTTCTCGATTCTCTCAAACTACAACACCAACAACAACACCCTCTTTTAGACACACCTTACGAGACTTATTCCGACATTTAAGGTGGCAGTCTCTCCAGCAACAAATCATTCAATATTGGCAACAAAGTGAACAACAACCCCTGCGACGAGTTGCCCTTTTTTGTGGTGTATTGGTTTTTGTTTTGTCGATCATTGGGACGCTTTTGTTTCGTTATTATTACCCTCAAACCACTTATTTGAGTGCTTTTTATGGTGTGGCAATTTTGCTCTTGGGTGGTTATGCAGATATTTTCGGCAAGTTTGAACCCATTACTGACATTCCGGGGTGGTTACAGTTATTTGCTTTGGGGCTAACTTTAGCCGGAACTGCTCTCGTTGGGGTGTTGTATGCGTTGTTAACTCAAGCCCTTTTAAGTGCAAGATTTCAACTCACTCGAAAACGTCCACCCATTCCTCAAAGTAACCATCTAATTATCATTGGTTTAGGTCGAGTTGGTCAACGGATAGCGGTTTTTTTACAAGAGTTTAAACAAGCGATTGTCGGAGTCACAGAAAATGCCCAATTTGACTTGACTTTATTACCCTCTATTCCTCTAATTATTAGTAATTATGCAGATGCTCTCAATAAAGTTAATCTCTCGACGGCAAGAAGTGTTGTGATTGTGACGGATGACGAGATTTTAAACTTAGAAATTGGCTTGATGGTACACAATATTAATCCTCATTGTCATGTGGTGATTCGGACAATGGAACAAAGTCTCAGTGACAGTTTAACTCAGTTATTACCTCATACTCAGGCGTTGTGTGCCTATGAAGTAGCTGCTGAAGCCTTTGCCGGAGCCGCATTTGGTGAAAATATTCTGAATTTATTTCGTCTGGGAAATGATACGATTTTGGTGACAGAATATCAGATTGAAGCGGGAGATACGTTGAATGGGTTACTATTATCAGAAGTGGCTTATGGCTATGGTGTCGTACCGATTTTACATCAATCAAGAGACAAATTACCTCGGTTTATTCCTTCTGATGATATTCTACTTTCAGATGGCGATCGCATGGTCGTCTTAGCAACAACAGAAGGATTACGAGCCGTTGAACAAGGGATCAATGTTGTCCCAAAAACAACAAAAGTTCATATTAAAAAAGCACGCACATCCGATGCTGCTTTTGAAGGAGCAAATGTGATCGTAAGAATTTCGGGCTGTAAACTCAGTCTGGCTCGAAACTTGATGAATCATCTACCTGCAACTTTACCGATTCCACTGTATAAACAGCAAGCTCATCGTTTGGTACAAGAACTGATAAAATCCCAGGTATTTGCTCATATTTTATAATAACTTATGGATTCACCGACGCAAATTTTTTGTAAAATTTAACCCAATAATAATCTAAAGATATTTCTCTGTTAATGTTAAGCTTCCAAACTATGAATAGTCAAAGTAAAGGGGGAATTTAGAAGTGTGGTCAAAGAAACTGCGGTGGAAGTGATTGATCTCACCAAAACCTTCAAGGGTAAAACGGCTCTGCAAAAGGTCAGCTTTACCGTAAAAGCAGGGGAAATGGTCGCGTTGGTTGGGGCTTCGGGTTCAGGGAAGTCAACGCTTCTGCGACATCTCAACGGTTTAGAACGGGGCGAGAGTGGTGTCGTCAAAGTTTTTGATTGTTCTCTACAATCTGAGGGAAAATTTCACTCGAAAATCCGACAATTGCGAAGCAACATGGGTTGTATTTTTCAGCAGTTTAATCTCGTGAAACGTTTAACCGTAATCGAAAATGTCCTCGTTGGTAATTTAGGTCAAATTTCTCTTGCCCGTTCAGCCATTCGTTATTTTACTAAAGCTGAAAAAATACAGGCTTTATCTGCGTTAGAACGAGTCGGTATTTTGGATCAAGCCTACAAACGTGCTTCTCTATTATCAGGAGGGCAGCAACAACGGGTGGCAATCGCTCGCTGTTTAGTTCAAGGCGCTCGGATTATTTTAGCAGATGAACCGATTGCTTCGCTAGACCCCGAATCGGCTCGGAAAGTGATGGAATTGTTGGGCGAATTGAACCAAGAAAACGGAATTACCGTGATTAGTTCTTTACATCAAGTGCAGATGGTTCAGCGCTATTTTTCTCGTGCAGTCGCTCTGAAACAGGGAGAAGTTATTTTTGATGGATCAACATCTGATCTTAATCAAAACCGACTCAATCAACTCTATGGAAGTGCGGCTCAAGAATTAGTTTTAAGCGGACATGGAGAATGAGTTTAAATCTCAATTTCCGATTTCAGCCCTAAAAATTGTCAATACATCACTCAAAGGAACAAATGGAAAGACGCAACTTTTTAAAATCTACTTCTTGGTTTATTTTATCGCTCGGCGGAGCAAAACTCCTCGCGAGTTGTTCACCCAATTCGACTACTTCTGAAACTCCAGTCAATTCAGAAACAGCAGAAGCAGAAGCGGTTGCTGATACTAATGCCAAAACCCAGCCGTTATCAGATCTTAAAGAACTGAATTTTGGGATTATTTCTACCGAGTCTCAAGCCAACCAAAAACCCATTTGGGAACCGTTTATTCAGGCTATGTCTGACGAACTCGGAATCCCGATTAATGCTTTCTATGCAACTTCTTATAACGGAGTCATTGAAGCAATGCGTTTTGGACAAGTTCATCTGGCTTGGTTGGGTGGAAAATCCTATATTGAAGCGGCGAAAATTGCTAATGCAGAAGCTTTTGCTCAAACTGTCGGCCTTGATGGTTCTAAAGGTTATTACGCTTATTTAATCACCAATAAAGACAACCCAATTGCGTCACAAATTGTGAACGAAGATGGCGATCAATACGTGATTAAAAATGCCCCTGATCTGACTTTTGCTTTTAATGATCCTAACTCAACTTCAGGTTTCTTAGTTCCGAGTTATTATGTGTTTGCCAAAAACAATGTCAATCCAAAAAAAGCATTTAACAAACTGGTTTTTTCAGGAAGTCACGAAGCCACAGCTTTAGCCGTAGCGAATAATCAAGTTGATGTAGCGACAAATAATAGTGAATCCCTAAGTCGTCTAGAAAAAACTAACCCAGCCGCACGTGAAAAAATTCAAGTGATTTGGACTTCTCCTGAAATTCCCAGCGATCCGATTGCCTATCGTCGAGACTTACCAGAGGAGTTGAAAACAAAAATTAAAGATTTCTTCTACAATTACAACGATGAAACGGTATTAGGGCCGTTAGAATGGTCGAGTTTTATTGTTGCAGATGATAAAAATTGGAATGCTATTCGAGAATTAGAAATTGGGAAGCAAATTATGGAAGTTCAAGAAGATGAAAATATGGATACAGCCGAAAAAGAGAAAAAACTCAATGAGTTGAACCAACAGTTAACAGCACTACAAGGTTAATTCTATCTATTGTTTATCCCCAATCACCCCCAATGTTGGGGGTCACGGGGGCGGGGGATTTAGGGGGATCTTTAAAGTAAATTTAGAGGGATCTATTCAATCTTTGAAAGGTTTTAAGCATGAAAAATAATTATCAAAAATTCCAATCTTCCTATTCATCTGTTGAATTATTGGTATCTCCTGCTGTTTTAGAAACCCTATCTCAAGAACAAAAAAGAGTCACAAAAACTCGGATTTTATTTCTACTCGGAGCAATCTGTTTGCTCATTTTTGCCTATGTGCAGAGCGAACTCAATTTTCCCTTATTGTTTAGAAATAGTGGCAATATGGTCGAGTATACTCGCTCTTATTTTCCCCCAGATTTTTCAGACTGGCGATTTTATTTAGAAGATACTATCATCACCATTTCGATGGGACTTTGGGGAACGTTAATGGCTGCAATTGCTGCTATTCCACTCTCATTATTAGCATCAGAAAATGTATGTCCAGTTTGGATAGTACAGCCCATTCGTCGTTTATTAGATGCGATGCGAGCGATTAATGAAATCGTGTTTGCATTAATTTTTGTGGTAGCGGTTGGTTTGGGGCCGTTTGCGGGAGTTTTAGCGTTATTTGTGAGTACAACAGGCACACTCGGAAAGTTATTTTCTGAAGTTGTAGAATCTATTGATCCCGGGCCAGTGGAAGGAATTCGGGCGACAGGCGCTCAAAAAATTCAAGAGATTATTTTTGGTGTTGTTCCGCAGGTAATGCCGTTATGGACTTCCTATATTTTGTATCGATTTGAGTCGAATGTTCGTTCGGCTTCGGTATTAGGAATTGTGGGTGCGGGAGGGATTGGGGTTTCGCTTTATCAAAGTTTCCAAGCCTTTCAGTATCAAAAAGTGTGTGCGATTTTAATTATTTTGATTGTGGCGACATCGACTATAGATTTTCTGTCATCAAAACTCCGAAATTGGCTAATTTAATCTCAAAGTGAACAAGTAAATAATCAAGCAATCCTCAATTCTTTCTGAGTGCTTTTATGGGTTATTCTGAACACCGTCGGTAACTTTCTAGTCAAGTGTTAAAATCTAGTTCAGTATATCCACTTAAAATTTAGGAATTAGACATGGTACAGATGATTGCTTTTTTGATGCTAGGACTAGCCACCGGAACCATTAGTGGGTTAATTGGCATTGGAGGAGGGGTTTTATTAACTCCAGCCCTAGTTTATTTCTTTGGATTTTCTCAACATTATGCACAAGGAACAACGCTAGCCTTATTAGTCCCTCCAATTGGTCTTTTGGCAGCCTGGACTTATTATCAAGAAGGTTATGTTAACATTAAAGTCGCGCTTTTAATCTGTATTGGATTTTTTCTGGGCGGATTTTTGGGCGGAAAACTAGCAGGCTTAATTCCCGAGTTGTACTTAAAACGTATATTTGGTGTCGCAATGTTGATCGTTGGATTTAAGATGATTTTATCGAAATAAATCCCCATCCAAAATTAAACAAAATTTAACCCAGGAATTAATAGAGTTTAACCTAAATTGATTAAGGTCACAAGTAGATGGCGAGGAGTCTATTGTGATTTTTATCAAGATATTCTGTGTTGCTATTCTCCTACTCCTGTTAGGAGACTTAATTTCAACGTTTTGCTACCACGTCCCCGAACACATTTTTGGTAAGTTCCATGCTGTTGTTCACCATAGTCCAAACCGTAGCTTTGTTCGCTATGCTATTTTGACTAAAAAACCTGTCGCTTTGATCACGGGTTTTTTTGGGGCATTTCCTTACTTAATGTTTATTCCTCTATTTTGGATTATCTCACCGATTGGTACAATTTTAGGATTAATTTTGGCAGAATGTCATGTGGAGTGGAGACACGTTTCTCTACAACACTGGCAAACCCCAACTCGAGTTAAATGGATTTGTAAAATTTTCTGTATTACAACCCCCGAACGACATTGGGAACATCATCTCAATTCTAGGGTTGCCTTTGGTGATATCTTTACCTTTTATGACAAACCGGCTCAAGCTTGGTTTAGGGTTTTGTTGAGATGGAAAAAGATGTTCCGAGCCAGATACAGTTAAAGTTTAGTTCAGATTCAAATTCATTCAAACTCAAATTATAATTTAGATGATCGCTTGGAATTGAGAGTATCTAACAACTCGTTTTCAAACACCAATTCCATGCGATCTCCCCGAAATCGTGTGATACCATATTCGATAATCCGACCATCTTGATCG
>NZ_AUZM01000049.1 GCF_000478195.2 Lyngbya aestuarii BL J
TAATTGAATTTAACGGGGAAGACAATCATGTTCATCTTCTTTTTCAGTACCATCGGTGACATTGCTTTAAGTAATTTGGTTAATAATCTCAAATCTGTAACGTCTCGAAAGCTTAGACAAGAATTTTCCGACCACTTAAATTCTTTTTACTGGAAAGATGTTTTATGGAATGGCTCTTACTTTGTTGCTAGTTGTGGTGGAATAACTATTTCAACTCGGCGACAATATATCGAAAATCAGAACAAACCTAATTCCGATAAACCCTGACCGCAATTCATCTCACGCTGCTCTGTCGGGTCAGACGTGGGGCTTCTTGGGGAAGAAGCTAAATCCCCATAAAAATTGTTCCCTAGCTGAGAAAACTAGGGAAAAAACTTTATATTAGATGATACTTCGTTCAGGACGATAAGAAGTAATCGCTTTCATGTATTGAGCGCGTTCATAAGCTGATTTATCTTCACAATGGAGTTGAGACATCGACCCTTGCATCTGTTTAACAGACTCATATTCTTTCTCCTCCATCCAGCTTTTGATCTCAATTTCCATCGTCTGAAGGTAGGGAATTCCATGTCGTAATAACGCCGAACAAACATGAGTGACTTTTGCCCCTGCCATTAACAATTTTATCGCATCTCGACCCCGTTGAACGCCACTGGTTGAGGCTAAATCTGCGTTAATTCGACCATATAAAATTGCTATCCACCGCATCGGTAAACGCAAAGCTTGAGCATTGCTTAAAATCGAACCTGGTTCAACTTCTAATTCCTCGGGATTAATATCCGGTTGCAAGAAACGATTAAATAAAACTAACCCATCCGCCCCGGCTTCATCTAACTGTTTTGCCATGTTTGCCATATTGCTAAAAAACGGACTGAGTTTCACTGTAACGGGAATACTCACTTCCGCTTTCACTTCTCGCAAAGTATCAATATAATTCTGTTCAACTTGCGCTCCACTCATGTTAAAATCAGTGGGAACGTAGTAAATATTCAGTTCAATGGCATCGGCTCCGGCATCTTGTATAAGTTTGGCATATTCCACCCAACCGCCCGCAGAAAAGCCATTTAAACTGGCAATAATTGGAATTTGAACCGCTTGTTTAGCTTGGCGAATATGTTCTAAATAAAGTTCGGGGCCAACATGAAATTCATCGGGTTCAGGAAAGTAAGTTAACGCTTCTGCAAAACTTTCGGTACCGTATTCTAGATGATGTTGAAGTTCAAATTTTTCGCGTAATAATTGTTCTTCAAACAGTGAATGCAACCCCACCGCACCCGCCCCGGCATCTTCGAGGCGTTTAATATTATCAATATCTTCTGATAGGGGGGCTGCCGCAGACGGAACGAGAGGGGAACGTAAATTTAAGCCTAAATAGGTTGTCGTTATATCCATTGTTTTTGTCTCCAAATATTGAAAGTCGAGGCACGCTCAAAAGATTTTATCCCCCCTAACTGGGCTAAGAAAGGGGGGTTTTATTTAAGAATTAGGCTTCGGAAGTGGGTTTAACTCCGGCCGGGGTTTGCACTTGTTCTTCGTCGTTACCGTTATCAGAATCACCGTTTATTTCCGGCGAACGATTGGCTAAATATTGATACATTTCCCAACGAGTATTAACATCTTTTTGGGCTTGTTGCATTAACTTTTTAGCGTCCTCTGGTTTGCTCTTGGTTAACATCTTGAAACGGTTTTCTTGATACATCGAAACTTCTACGGGTTTCTTCGGCGATCGCGAATCAAGTTGCAACGGATTTTTACCTTGTTCTGCGAGTTCTGGATGATAACGATACAACAACCAACGACCACTTTCAACAATCTCTTTTTGCAGGTTCATGGCAGTCATCATATTAATCCCATGAGCAATACAATGAGAGTAGGCAATAATTAATGATGGCCCGTCATAAGCTTCGGCTTCTAAGAAAGCTTTTAAAGTGTGTTCATCTCGCGCCCCCATCGCCACACTCGCCACATAAACATTACCGTAAGTCATGGCAATTAAGCCTAAATCTTTCTTCGGTGCAGGTTTACCCCCGGCGGCAAATTTCGCCACCGCAGCGCGAGGTGTAGACTTAGAAGATTGACCTCCGGTATTAGAATAAACCTCGGTATCCATCACTAAAATATTGACATTTCGACCACTAGCTATGACATGATCGACACCGCCATAGCCAATATCATAAGCCCAACCATCCCCACCGAAAATCCAAACCGATTTTTTCACTAAATAATCAGCCACACTGACTAATTGTTGAGCATCGGGATCATCAACACCTCGCAGAGATTGTTTGAGTTGGGCGACGAGTTCCCGTTGTTCCCAAATATCGGCTTCTGATTTTTGCGGGTTGCTGAGAATTTGTGAGACTAAATTATCGCCAATCATTCCGCCTAATTTCTGCAATAATTCTGTGGCAAAAGCGGCGTGTTTGTCAATCGAAAGTCGGAACCCAAAACCAAATTCGGCGTTATCTTCAAACAAACTATTCGACCAAGCAGGCCCCCGTCCTTCGGCGTTTGTGGTGTAGGGTGTGGTGGGTAAATTTCCGCCGTAAATAGATGAACACCCTGTGGCATTTGCGATGATCATGCGATCGCCAAATAACTGGGTTGCTAGCTTAATATAAGGCGTTTCTCCGCAACCTGCACAAGCCCCAGAGAACTCAAATAACGGTTCTTGCCATTGTTGTTGACGAATGCGATCAACGTGCAGTTGACGGCGATCTGGGTTGGGTAAGTTGAGGAAGAAATCCCAATTTTCTCGTTCTTGTTCCCGCAGGGGAAGTTGGGGTTCCATATTAATCGCTTTGCGGGATGCCATCGATTTGTTTTTCGCCGGACAAATATCGACACAAATTCCGCATCCGGTACAATCTTCTGGGGCGACTTGAATGGTAAATTTTTGACCCGAATATTCCTTATCTTTAACTTTCGTAGATTTAAAGGTTTCCGGCGCCGTTTCTAATTCTTTTTCCTCATAAACTTTACCCCGAATTACCGCATGAGGACAAACCATAATACACTTACCACACTGGATGCAAACATCGGGGTCCCAAACAGGTATTTCTTGGGCGACGTTGCGTTTTTCCCATTTTGTAGTTCCGGTTGGATAGGTACCGTCGCAGGGTAAAGAACTTACGGGTAATTCATCGCCTTTTCCGGAAATGATTGCCCCTTCAATATCCTGAACAAATCGGGGCGCATTAACAGGAATTGGCGGTAAACGATGCAAATCGCTATTAACTTCACTGACGTTAACTTCGTGCAGATTGGCTAAGGTATTCTCTACGGCTTGAATATTCATGCGAACAATTTCCGCGCCTTTTTTGCCGTAGGTTTTTTCGATGGTTTTCTTGATTTTGGCGATCGCTTCTTCTCGGGGTAAAACACCCGCCAGGGCAAAGAAACAGGTTTGCATGATGGTATTGATCCGCCGTCCCATCCCACTTTCTCGGGCAACGGTATCGGCATCAATCACGTAGAATTTTAACTCTTTGCGAACGATTTCTTCCTGCATTTCTATGGGTAATTTACCCCAAACTTCTTCGGGACTGTAGGGACTGTTTAACAGGAAAGTTGAACCGTTTGCCGCAGATTTAAGAACGTCTAATTTTTCTACAAACGTCCATTGATGACAGCCGATAAAGTTGGCTTGAGAAATTAAATAAGTGGAACGAATGGGGTTCGGGCCGAAACGTAAGTGAGAAATTGTCACCGCCCCGGATTTTTTTGAGTCGTAAACAAAATAACCTTGGGCGTAGTTGTCGGTATCGTTGCCAATAATTTTAATTGAGTTTTTATTCGCCCCAACAGTACCGTCAGAACCCAACCCATAAAACATCGCCCGAACAACGTTATCGGGTTCGATAGAATATTCGGGTTCAAAGGGAAGGGAAGTTAAACTAACATCATCGTTAATTCCAACGGTGAAGTGATTTTTGAGTTTTCCTTGAGCCAGGTGATCAAATACGCCTTTGATCATTGCCGGAGTAAACTCTTTCGAGGATAAACCATAGCGTCCGCCAATGAGTTTCGGAAGTTGTCCGTCCCAAGCTTCCATGAAAGCGGTAACAACATCTAAATAAAGCGGTTCACCGCCTGCGCCCGGTTCTTTGGTGCGGTCTAAAACGGCAATACTTTTAACGGTTTTGGGGATGGCTTCGACGAAATATTGGTTATCCCAGGGGCGATACAACCGCACTTTTAACACCCCAACTTTTTCGTTTTGGGCTGTTAGGAAATCAACGGTTTCGTGAACGGTTTCGCAACCGGAACCCATGAGGATAATGATCTGTTCGGCATCGGGCGCACCGTGATATTCAAACAGTTTGTAATGCCGTCCGGTGAGTTCTCCCACTTGATCCATTGCGTGTTGAACCATTGCCGGACAAGCGGTATAGAATGAATTCACCGTTTCTCGGGCTTGGAAGTAAACATCGGGGTTTTGGGCGGTTCCTCGTAATACGGGGGCATCGGGGGTTAAGGCACGGGCGCGATGTTCATAAACGTATTTGTCGTCAATGACTGAACGCAACACCGACTCATCAAGGGTTTCGATTTTTTGGACTTCGTGGGAGGTGCGGAACCCGTCGAAGAAATGGACAAAGGGAAGGCGAGACTCTAGGGTAGCGGCTTGGGCAATTAAGGCAAAATCATGGGCTTCTTGGACGGAGGCCGAACACAACATCGCAAACCCTGTTGCCCGGGCAGCCATGACGTCGCTATGATCGCCAAAAATGGAGAGGCCTTGGGCGGCTAGACTACGTGCGGCAACGTGGATCACACAGCTTGTCAGTTCTCCAGCGATTTTATACATATTCGGGATCATTAACAATAATCCCTGAGATGCGGTGAAGGTGGTGGTCAGAGAACCCGCTTGTAAGGCCCCATGCACCGCCCCGGCTGCACCCCCTTCGCTTTGCATTTCCACCACTGACGGAATGCTTCCCCAGAGGTTCGGTTGGGCTTCGGACATCCAAGCATCTGACCATTCTCCCATCGGTGAGGAGGGGGTGATCGGGTAAATGGCAATCACTTCGTTGAGACGGTACGCAACACGGGCGACTGCTTCGTTTCCGTCGAGGGTTGCATAGGTTTTTGTGTTCATTTGGATTTCCTCTCAATGCTGCGGTTATCAGCAGATTAACGACTGATTAAAATGACTTCGTTTGATGCGACTGTATGGGGTTAAGGTTAAGGGTTTTCCTTTCTGTTATTAAACCTGCAAAAAATCTCATCCAATTTTACGACTCACGGCAATCATTGCTGTGTTGTGTTGAGTTCCTCAATATCAATTATAAACGGTTCTATATTCTTTAATCAACGGTTAAAAATTTAGGGTTAAGTTGTCGGGTTAAGTTGTCTGTTTCCCTTAAAAATTTACTCTGTTGATTCTGGGTTGGCGTTTATAGCCTGTTTTTGTTTTCTGATCTTGGCTTTCACACCAGAGTCTGATCGTTACCCCCATTTTCACTTGTTGAGCGGGTTGGTGAGCAGATTTGACATTTTAACGGGGACAACCTCCGATCTGGTCTTCTATGTTGATCTTCCAATAGATGTTCTGAAAAGGGATCGGCTCTTAATGTTTTTTAATACTTTGTGACTTTCTGTTGCTTTTTTCCAGCCGAGAACTTGAATCTAGGATTGGATTCGGGGGATTTTTCAGAAGATTTCTCCAGTCATAGCCACGTCTTTTTGTAAATAAACGATGATCTTACCACTCAATTTAATCGATTGACGGGTTAGATGTCTATTCAGCAGTAATTCTTAACAAACTTTGGGGACTGAATTTTAGAATAAATTTAACAATTGCGGACAAAATATTCCGATATAGTTAAAATTAGAAATTGAACCCTAACTAGAGGTTGGTTAACAAATTTACATAAACAACCGTGCTGTTGTTTTGAACAAGTTTGAATTGTCTTGTTGATCGTTAAAATTCCCTCAACGGTGTGAACAGTCAAAGATAGAAAGAACAGACCCTTCAACACCGAGAAGCAACGGAAATTGTCACCAAAAGAACTATGCAATCTTCGACAAAAAAACCCCCTGCATCGGGACAAACCCCAAATTCATCAACTCATCCGAGTGGCGATAAGCGCTTTAAGGTCTTAGATGTCACCATGAAACGCAGCCAATATCGTCAAGATGCCCTAATTGAAGTGCTACACAAAGCCCAAGAAGCTTTCGGGTATCTCGAAGATGACGTGTTAATGTACATCGCCCGTAACCTGAAACTGCCCCTCAGTAAAGTCTACGGCGTCGCCACCTTTTATCATCTATTTTCCCTCAAACCCGCAGGCCGTCATAACTGCGTCATCTGTATGGGGACAGCTTGTTACGTCAGAGGCGGTGACAAAGTGTTAGCCGCCCTCGAAGAACATACCGGAGTTCATTCAGGAGAAACCACCCCAGACGGTTTAGTTTCCCTGGTAACAGCCCGTTGTGTCGGGGCTTGTGGAATTGCCCCCGTTGTGGTCTATGACGGCAAAATGGCACCCCAACAAACCGCAGAATCTTCGGTTGAAAAAATCAAGGAATGGCAAGCGGAATAGGGAACAGGTAAGAGGCAAAAGCAAAGATTCATAATTCATCACTTTTGACTTCTTTCCTTCTGAACTTCTAATAAAAAACAGTTGGGTTTTTCAAGTTCAACCCAAGTTAAATTTGAGAGAAGAGAACACTATGGAACTTAACGATCTATTAGAACTCGCCGAACAAGAACGTCAATCCCTCAAAAGTATTCGCATTCTTTGTTGTACGTCTACAGGTTGTCAAGCCGCCAATTCTTTAGCCGTTAAAAAAGAAATGGAACAGGCCGTTAAAAAAGCCGGACTCCAAGATAAAGTGCAGGTGGTTGGCGTGGGTTGTATGGGATTTTGTGGAAAAGGCCCGATTGTCGAAGTCGAACCCGAAGGCTTACAATATGAAATTGTTAAACCGGAAGTTGCCGCTTCAATTATTGAGGGTTTAAATGGGGGAGAAGTTAAAGCGACACCCGGCGATCCCAAACATCCATTTTTCAGCCGTCAACTGTTAGTGGTTCGAGATAATAGCGGCAAAATTGACCCCGAAAAAATAGGCGAATATTTAGGTGTTGGTGGTTATCAAGCCCTGCATCACGCCATCTATGAAATGACCCCGGAAGATGTGGTTGCAGAAATCACAAAATCGGGTTTGAGAGGACGGGGCGGCGCCGGTTATCCGACGGGTTTAAAATGGGCAACGGTGGCGAAAATGCCCCCCGGACAAAAGTATGTGATTTGTAACGCTGACGAAGGTGATCCGGGCGCTTTTATGGATCGCAGTGTGCTTGAAAGTGATCCGCATCGGATTTTAGAAGGCATGGCGATCGCAGGCTATGCTGTTGGTGCAACTCAAGGATATATTTATGTTCGGGCAGAATATCCGTTAGCGATTTCTCGTCTCCAAAAAGCCATCCAACAAGCCAAACGTCAAAACATTTTAGGCACCCAAATTTTCGGATCGCCCGTTGATTTTACCGTCGATATTCGCGTCGGTGCCGGCGCGTTTGTTTGCGGGGAAGAAACCGCTTTAATTGCTTCCATTGATGGAAATCGAGGCGTACCTCGTCCCCGTCCTCCTTATCCTGCTGTTTCAGGGTTGTGGGGAGAACCGACATTAATTAACAACGTTGAAACATTGGCAAATATTGCCCCAATTATCCGTAAAGGTGCCGATTGGTTTGCTAGTATTGGCACCGAAAAAAGCAAAGGCACCAAAATATTCTCTCTAACGGGTAAAATAAGAAATACGGGATTAATTGAAGTTCCAATGGGAATTAGTCTCCGAGAAATTGTAGAAGAAATGGGCGGAGGAGTTCCCGATGGAGAAGTTAAAGCCGTACAAACAGGAGGGCCGTCAGGCGGTTGTATTCCGGTACATTTGTTAGATACACCTGTCGATTATGAATCTTTAACAAAATTAGGTTCAATGATGGGTTCGGGCGGTATGGTGGTGATGGATCAAGGCACTAGCATGATACAAGTGGCACAATTTTATATGGATTTTTGCCGCGAAGAAAGTTGTGGAAAATGTATTCCTTGTCGCGCCGGAACCGTACAAATGTATCAGCTTTTAACTAAACTGATTAAAAAACAAGCCACCGCAGCAGACCTCGAAAAACTCAAAGAATTGTGTGAGATGGTAAAAGCTACAAGTTTGTGTGGATTAGGACAAACGGCACCGAATCCGATTGTCAGTACCTTGCATTATTTTGAATCTGAATACACCGAATTATTGGTTTCTCAAGACGTTTCTAATAGCAAGGTTTTGGTTTAGTTAACCCGTTGAAGTTTCAAAGAGAATTAACCATGTTTTGTGAACAATGCGAACAAACCGCAAGCGGACAAGGCTGCCATCAGTGGGGCGCTTGTGGCAAAAGTCCAGAAGTGAATGCTGTACAAGATTTACTCGTTTATTGCTTGCGGGGAATTGCCCCTGTTGCCTTAAAAGCGAAGGAATTGGGAATATTAACCCATGAGGTTGATGTGTTTACCTGCGAGTCGTTGTTTTCCACAATGACTAACGTTAACTTCAATAAAAAACGCTTCGGGGAATATATTCAACACGCCATTCAATTGCGGGAAAATTTAAAAGCTGAAGTCGCAAAACATGAAGCTTCAGTTGAGTGGTCGGAGGTGAGTTGTTACGAACCAGACTACACCGAAAGTTTAGCCCAACAAGGTCAAGACATTGCCCTAAAATTTATCACCCAGTCAGAAAGCGACGTTGATATTTTTTCACTAAAACTGACGGTGCTTTATGGGGTGAAAGGGTTGGCATCCTACAGCTTTCACGCCCAAGAATTGGGTCAGGAAGATGACCGCATTTACCAATTTTGTTACGAAGCCTTAGCCGCTTTAGACCAAAACAACCTCAGTTTAGAAGATTGGGTGAATTTGGCGTTAAAAGTCGGAGAAATCAACTATTTGGCAATGGAATTGTTGGATGCGGGTCATACTCAAACCTACGGCCATCCGACGCCAACAGTTGTCCCGTTAAACCCGAAATTGGGTAAAGCAATATTAGTGTCGGGACACGACATTAAACAACTCGAAGCCATTCTCAAACAAACCGAAAATACCGGGATTACCGTTTACACACATGGCGAATTATTACCCGCCCACGGTTATCCGCTTTTAAAACAAAAATATCCCCATTTGTACGGGCATTATGGCACGGCTTGGCAGAATCAAACCAAAGATTTTGCTAAGTTTCCGGGGGCGATTATTGTCACGACAAACTGTTTAATGCCCACCCAAGAAACCTACGAAGATAAACTGTTTACAATTGGGCCGGTGGGTTATCCTGAGATTAGCTATTTGCCGGATATAGAAGACAATACCCCCAACTATACTCTCGCCATTCAAAAAGCCCTGGCATTACCAGGATTTACAGAAGAAAAAGAACCCCGTCAAGTCACCGTAGGTTTTGCCCGCAATAGTGTTTTAAATGTTGCCGATCAAGTTATTTCTGCTGTAAAAGAAGGCAAAATTCGTCATTTATTCCTGGTTGGGGGTTGTGATGGCGCGAAACCGGATCGCAATTATTACACCGAATTTGTGGAAAAAGTTCCCAAAGATTGTATTGTTTTAACGTTAGCTTGTGGTAAATTCCGCTTCTTCGATAAACAGTTGGGAGAGATTGGAAATTTGCCCCGGTTGATGGATGTTGGGCAGTGTAACGATGCCTATTCTGCCATTCAAATTGCGTTGGGATTAGCCCAAGCATTTGAGATGGATGTGAATGAATTGCCGTTATCGATGATTCTGTCTTGGTACGAACAAAAAGCCGTTGCGGTGTTGTTAAGCCTGTTGTATTTGGGAATTAAAGATATTCGCTTAGGGCCGACAATTCCCGCTTTTCTATCGGCAAACGTGTTGAATTTGTTATCGGAAAAATACAACCTGCAACCGATAACAACACCGGATCAAGATTTAGCTGCTTGTTTAGGTTGACCCCCACCAACCTCCCCCTAAAAGGAGGAGGCTAATTACACCCTCTCGATTTAAGAATAGTCCCGCCAGGGACACCTTTTCCCCCTCCAACTAATAAATAGTCCCTTCGGGACACGATTTTCCCCCTCTCCTTGTAGGAGAGGGTTAGGGAGAGGTAGGAGAGGGCTGGGGAGGGGTCGAGAAAGAGGTCAAAAAAACACCTATCCGACTCAAAGAGGAGAACACCATTTATGTCTGTAAAAACCCTGAAAATTAATGACATTGATGTAGCCGTTGAAGAAGGTTCAACCATCTTAGAAGCCGCCAAAGAAGCCGGGGTTCATATTCCCGTTCTTTGTCATTTAGAAGGAGTTTCTGATGTGGGGGCTTGTCGGTTATGTTTAGTCGAAATCAAAGGCCTTAACAAATTACTTCCTGCTTGTGTTACCGAAGTTTCTGAAGGAATGGAAGTCACAACACATAATTCTCAACTGCAAGACTATCGTAAAATGGTCGTAGAATTGTTATTCTCAGAAGGGAATCATGTTTGTGCAGTTTGTGTGTCAAATGGCAACTGTGAACTACAAGATGTCGCCATAGAAGTTGGGATGGATCATACCCGTTTTCCCTACAATTTTCCCAAGCGAGAAGTTGATATTTCTCATACACAATTTGGCATCGATCATAACCGTTGTATTCTCTGTACTCGCTGTGTTCGAGTCTGTGATGAAATTGAAGGCGCCCACGTTTGGGATGTCGCCGGACGGGGTGCCGATGCTAAAGTGATTACCGGGTTAAATCAACCTTGGGGTCAAGTTAGCGCTTGTACTTCTTGTGGAAAATGTGTAGATGCTTGTCCGACGGGTTCAATATTCCGAAAAGGATCTACAGTAGAAGAAATGATTCACGACCATTCTAAACTTGACTTTATCGTTACCGCACGGGAGAAAAAAGAATGGATAAGATAAGATTTGCAACCATTTGGTTAGCGGGTTGTTCCGGCTGTCATATGTCTTTTTTAGACTTAGATGAATGGCTAATTGATCTCGCCGAAAAAGTTGATGTTGTCTTCAGTCCGGTGGGCAGTGACATCAAAGAATTCCCCGAAAATGTAGATGTTTGTTTGGTGGAAGGGGCGGTCGCCAATGAAGAAAATTTTGAATTGTTAAAAAAAGCTAGAGAACGATCAAAATTGCTGATTTCTTTCGGAGACTGTGCAGTAACAGCGAACGTTCCTGCTATGCGAAATATGTTAGGGGGTTCCGAACCTGTTTTAAAACGTTGTTACTTAGAGTTAGGTGATGTCACGCCGCAAATTCCGAAAGACCCCGGTATTGTCCCGGAACTGCTTGAGCGGGTGCGCCCCATCCATGAAGTCGTGGATGTCGATTTGTTTTTACCGGGATGTCCGCCATCCGCCGATCGGATTAAAGCTGCGATCGCACCCTTATTAGAAGGAGAAACCCCCCAAATTGAAGGGCGAGAAATGCTCAAATTTGGATAAAAAAAGGATGATTATTTATGTCTAAAACTGTTGTCATTGATCCGGTAACACGAATAGAAGGTCATGCTAAAATTTCGGTCTATTTAGATGATGCGGGCGAAGTTGAAAATGCTCGATTTCACGTTGTAGAATTTCGGGGATTTGAGAAATTTTGCGAAGGTCGCCCGATGTTTGAAATGGCGGGAATTACCGCTAGAATTTGTGGAATTTGTCCGGTGAGTCATTTATTAGCGTCTGCAAAAACAGGCGATAAAATATTAGCGGTTCAAGTTCCTCCGGCGGGTGAAAAACTGCGGCGAATGATGAATTTAGCCCAGTTAACTCAATCCCATGCGCTATCGTTTTTCCACCTCAGTAGTCCTGATTTTCTCATCGGTTGGGATAGCGATCCTGCCAAACGAAATATATTCGGATTAATTGCTTCCGATCCCGATTTAGCACGGGGAGGAATTCGCCTGCGTCAGTTTGGTCAAACGGTGATTGAAATATTAGGCGCGAAGAAAATTCATGCGGCTTGGGCGGTGCCGGGAGGGGTGAGATCGCCGTTATCCGAAGAAGGTCGAACTTGGATAAAAGAACGCCTTCGGGAGTCAAAAGATACCGCAAAAAACGCCCTTTCTCTGTTTAAAAATTTGCTGGATTCTCACTTTACTGATGAGGTGGATGCCTTTGGAAAATTCCCCTCATTATTTATGAGTTTAGTTGCAGAAAATGGCGACTGGGAACATTACGGGGGTCATCTGCGGTTTGTTGATAGCGATGGGAATATTGTTGCCGATCGCTTGAGTGAAGATGATTACCAAGACTTCTTGGGAGAAGCGGTTGAAAGTTGGTCTTATCTCAAGTTTCCCTACTACAAACCGTTAGGATATCCGCAGGGAATGTACCGGGTTGGACCGTTAGCCCGGTTGAATGTTTGCGATCGCATTGGCACCCCAGAAGCCGATCAAGAATTACAAGAATTTCGCGATCGTGCGGGTGGACGAATTGCGACTTCTTCTTTCTTTTATCACTATGCGAGACTAATAGAAATTCTCGCTTGTTTGGAAGAAATTGAGCGTTTAGTTGACGATCCGGATGTCGTTTCTTCACGGGTTCGGGCGAAAGCAGGGATTAACAATTTAGAAGGAATTGGCGTGAGTGAAGCCCCACGCGGAACATTGTTTCATCACTACAATGTCGATGAAGATGGCTTAATTGAAAAGGTAAATTTGATTATTGCCACCGGACAAAATAACCTCGCCATGAATAAAACGGTCACTCAAATTGCCCAACATTATATTCATGGAAACGAGATTCCAGAGGGGCTATTAAACCGCGTAGAAGCTGGAATTCGGGCGTTTGATCCTTGTTTAAGTTGTTCGACTCATGCTATGGGTCAAATGCCTCTACAGGTTCAACTCATTCGCCCCGATGGTAGCATTGCCAACGAGGTTTTCCGCAATTAAGACCTATCAAAAGGGAAAAGGATGATGATTGAAAGTAAACCTTTTCCCTCTATTTAAACATTGTTATAATTAAGGATAAGTTGTATTTAGTTCATCTTCTAACTTGCCTTCCCGAACATATAAAAAGAGGGGAAGTGCAAAGGAATAAGCAATTAAAAACCCAATGAGGATATAAATAAATCCGAACTTTATACTTAAACGTTTAGATTCAAAATACATCCAAATCGAGCCAACAACAGTCGCAATAAACAAATCTAAACTAATCGATTGTGTCGCTAAGTTTCCCGAAGAAGCCGCCACAAATTCCCCTAAACTTCCGTTAGCAAAAAATTGAAGATTGTAATACCAGGGAAAAATTAAACCCGCTATTGCCAGTATTAGGTAAATTATTTTTTTGATATTCATACTATTTACATGATCTTAGCTTAATATATTTTATAATAACTTAAGTCTGTTGTTGTGCTTTAGCACAATTAAATCTTAGCCTTCTCGTAGAGTTGGGAAAAAATAAGCTTTGTGATCTGATGAATTTAGACTCAAAAATGACTCAAAAAACCGTCTTAGTGTTGGGATATGGTAATCCTATTCGCGGCGATGATGGGATCGGACAAACTGTAGCAACGGAAGTCGAAAACTGGAATCTTCCCAACGTGCGATCGCAAAGTTTACATCAGTTAGTTCCCGAAGTTGCAGAAACTTTATCTCAAGTGGATGTAGCAATTTTTGTGGATGCGTCGATAACAGGAGAAACTGTAGAACTTTTAGCTGTAGAACCCTTAGAAAAAACAGAACTGAACTGGGGACATCATCTCAATCCTCAGTCTTTATTAACTTTAGCAAAAAATCTGTATAACAAAACGCCTGAAGCTTGGTTAATTTCGGTTCCGGGTGTTGATTTTGAATTGGGTGAAAATCTCTCGGAAACAGCAAAACAAGGTGTAACAATTGCGTTAGAAAAAATTAAACAGTTAATCACTTAAATATTGTCTTTTATCCACAGTCTAAACTCTCGAACGGCTTGACTTCTTCCTTGAGTTAATGCTTTTTTGACAAACTGATTCATCAAGTTAATAATCGGAATACCCGGAAAATTGGGGCTAGTTTCAGACTTGACATATTCACCCGATTGCAGTAAATTAATCTCTAGACCTTGACGACTATAACGCCAAAGTTCAGGAACTCCTAACAAACGATAATTGTCAAATTGAGTTCGAGAAGTAATATCAATTTCAATAGCGAGATCGGGAGGCGGATCAACGGTTAAATCAATTCGATTTTTACCAATCACTGCTTGATGATTTTGAATATAAAAACAGGTATCTGCTTCTATGGCTTGGGTCATTTTTTCACTTTTAAACGTGGTTGAACCCAAAGCCTCAAAATCAATATCAAGTGCATCCAATAACATTCTAACTAATTCCCCAATGATTTCTTTGTCTTTTTCATGTTCGGGTAAAGGCACCATAATTTCTAACACTCCATCACTATAAGACAACCGAGAAGCACGGCTTTCTCCGAGTTCTTCTAAAATTTGTTCAAATTCTTGCCAAGTAATATCTTTCAGCAAAACTTGATGACCGGGTGGTACACTAATTTTTTTTACATCAATTTTCATTATGGATATAACTCCTAAAAAAATATTAATCTGAATCTAATTCATCGTCATTTTCGTGTTCATACAATCCTAAATCAGTCGGTTTATGACTGAGTAAATAAGACTTACCGGGATGGACTAAAAAATGTTCTCGTACCGCAGCCCGTCCCAGTAACATCCGAAACCCCATCACATCTCGATTGGTTAAAGTCAGTTCAATTGGCCATTGTTGTCCGTGAAGTTCAACTGTCGTTAAAATTGCGATTCTTTTTTCGGCGTGACCTCCAGAGTTCCGAACTTCTCGTTCATCTAAAATCTCAGCTTCTGCGGTGATTATTTTCGATGTATTTCGTTGAAAAGGGTGCATTTGAAAGCGAACCCAGTGCTTTTCATCTTTCCAAAAGGTTTCGACATGAAAAGCGTGGATGGCGGAGGAACGGGCGCCTGTATCAATTTTTGCTTTGATGGCGGTTACTCCGAGTGAGGGTAATACAATCCACTCTCGCCAACCGATGATTGATAATTGTTTTTGTTTGGACAATTTAAACTTGATTTAAACGTTTTCATTACGACTCTAATTTTAGATTTTATCTCAAACGGTATTTAAAGTCACTAGATTAAAACAGTTTTGAAGCAAAATACAATTCTGCTGAGAGAAAAGGAACACGTTTTTAGAAATAAGGTTTAAAATCTATCAAGGATGCCTCTACTGGGTTGATCTTCTCGTAATTTTATCAGAATGAGGAGTCATCATCGAACAAACAAGCTCTAAATTAATTGACTAAAAAAAATGAAGAATATCTTTAAAAAATATCGCTGGCTGGCCTTGGGTGCTTTATCTTTTATTTTGAATTCCTTTCCGGTTGCTGCGGCGGAACGCATTTACATTGACTATGGTTCAATGGAAACTTCTGTTTCTGTGACCACTTTAGAAAGTTATGCCAAAGATAATAAAACTGAGCCTGAACTTTCTCCCTATCTTAATCTTTTAACGGTAGAACAACAAGAACAATTTCGTCAACTGTTAAAAATGCAGTTAACATTTGATTCCCAACAGGTTCAGCAAGTTTTTAAAGCTAAAATGGGAGAACTTTTATTTGAAACCATTGGAGAAATGATTCAGGTCAAAGAGGATGAAAATGGCGCTGTTGCTCTCCAAAATGCTGTCCTTAAAGCCGCAGCTAATCCCGAAGGTTTAACTCTCCTAAATATCATCCGTCAGTTCCCTGGAGAAATTCAGCTTGATATTCTTAAAATTCAGGAATTATTTGACAATTTCTCTAGTTTAAGACAAGAAACGCTCTCTTTAGTTAAAACTTTAGAAATAAAGACTCAAGCAGAAGCTCAACAGGAGCCAGAAACCGACTTTTCTCAGTTAGCAGATATTCGTACAACAGGTCAATATAAAGTTTCCCGAGAAACATTTACACTACAAGATGCTCAACGGAATCGTGAATTTAATGTTAATCTTTATTTTCCAACGCAATTACAAGGAGAACCCGAATCTATTCCTATTATTGTCATTTCACCCGGTTTAGGTGCAACATCTGAAACCTGGTTACATCTTGTTAAACATCTCGTTTCTCATGGATATTTTGTCGCTACTGTTCATCATCCTGGAAGTAACTTTAGCCATTTACAAGCCTTTTTTGAAGGACGAGAGACTGATGTTTTTGACGTGCAAGAATTTATTAATCGTCCTTTAGATATAACCCAGGTTCTCAACGAACTCGAAGATCGAAACTTGTCTCAATTTCAGGGAAAACTGAACCTCAAAAAAGTTGGAATTGCAGGTCAATCTTTCGGTGCTTATACCGCCCTTGCTTTAGCCGGAGCAAAAATAAACTTTGAGCAACTTAAACAAGATTGTCGTTCTCCCATTGAACTCTTAAATCTTTCTCGTCTGTTACAATGTCAAGCCCTCACACTTCCTCAACAAAATTATAACTTAAAAGATGACCGAATTCAAGCCATTTTTCTAGTCGATCCAGTCAGTAGTAGTGTGTTTGGTCAAGCTAGTTTAAGTGAAGTTAATCTGCCTATTTTTTGGGGTTCTGGAAGCAATGATCGACTAACCCCTGTGATCCTCGAACAACTGCATTCTTTCACTTGGTTATCCTCGAAAAACAAATATTTTGCACTAACCAAAGGATCACAACACCTCAATCTTAATTTTTCAGCGTTGCAAAAATTGCGTTCTTTAGAAGAAGAAGCTTTACCGGAATTAGTGAGTCAAAACTTACCCGTCGTTGAATCCTATGTTAATGCTTTGAGTCTGGCATTTTTCCAAGTTTATGTCGCCAATCAGCCTAACTACCAGCCCTATTTACGTTCCTCCTATGCAATGATGATTAGCCAAGAACCTCATACCCTAAGTTTCCTCTCCTCCTCAACTTCCCACCAACTTACAGATATTTTGACTCAGATAATCGGGAGTACAAATAAATAACCCGGAAATTATCAAAAGTGACCCGAACTATCTATACTAAATGATAACCCTTAAGTTTGATTCAACATGAACAAGCTCGTTCAGCTAGCCCGAGTCAGTCTCGTCAGTTTACTCTCTTCAAGTTTAGTTTTGAGTTGTGGAATATTACCCAGTTTATTCAAGCCAAAAGCCGCTTTGGGAGCCGAACAGATTACCTTTTCCTATCCTCCCATCAGTGTTTATATGTCTGTTCAGAACTTGGAGACTTTTGTCAATGAGGGCAGAATAACAGGTGATTTTGGAGTTTATGCCCAGTTAATTGGTAAAAACAGATTGGGAGATTTTCGTAAAATTTTAGGACAGCGTTTTGATGTCAACCCTGAAATTGTTTCTCGGGCAATTAATATGCCCCTTGCTGACCCGTTATTTGAAAGATTAGGACAACTCTTGCAAACCGAGGCTAATATCAATGGTTCTGAGGCTTTACGCTTGGCAATTATGACTGCTGCTTCAGATCCGGAGGGGTTCACATTATTAAATGTAATTCGGAAATTTCCGGCTGAAAGTATCCAAGTTGATGCTAATCTCATCTTTGAACTTGCTGAAGAATTACCTATTCTATTAGGATATCGAGAAGTTGCAACTCAAGTCATCATTAAAGAAGCACAAACTGAAGCCGCATCCGAACCCAAAGTTGATTTTTCTCAATTAACCGATTTACGAGAACCGGGGCCTTATAAACTCACTAAAAAAGAAGTCAGCTTTCAAATTAGAAATATTCGTCAAACCGAGACAGGTTTAGCGGGTTCCTATCAACTCGATGTCGATTTTCTCATCCCAGAAGGACTCACCGAACCCGTTCCTTTAATTATTTCTAGTCATGGTTTTGGTTCCTACAAAGGTCACGATAGTTTAGCCCGACATATTGCGTCTTATGGGTTTATTGTTGCTACTCCTGAACACATTGGAAGTAGTTTAGGATATCGAGACGCCTTTATTCGAGGCGAGGTAGATTTATTGCTCAGTCCGATTGAATATATCAGCCGTCCTTTAGATATTATTTATCTATTAGATGAGGTTGAAAAGTTAGTTAAAACCGATCCCTTTTGGAAAAAACTAATTGATTTTGATCAAATTGGTGCGATTGGGAATTCCTTTGGAGGAACAACAGCTTTAGCTTTAGGGGGTGCAGAAATAAACTACAATCGACTCAGACAACAATGTACACCGGATCTCTTTACCTTAAATGTGTCTTTATTACTGCAATGTCGAGCGGTTTATCTCCCTCAAAATAACTATGATTTACGAGATCCTCGCATTAAAGCAATTGTTGCCGCTCATCCCCTAACGAGCGCATTATACGGCCCGGAAGGAATGAGTAAAGTCGAAGTTCCTACCTTAATGGTTGCGGGTGCTAATGATATTGTTACTCCAGTTATTCAAGAACAAATTCATCCTTTTTTGTGGTTGAATTCCCCGGAAAAATATCTCTCGTTATTAAACCCCGGAACCCATTTTTCTTCAACACTGCGTTCGGATACAAAAGGCGTTGCAGGTGTTCCTAAATTTATTATTGGCACAAACTTTGACTTGGGAAGACCTTATTTCTTTGGCTTAAGCACGGCATTTTTTAATGTCTATCTCAAACAACGTCAACAAGACTTACCTTACCTGAGTTCTGCTTACAATAAATCTCTCAGTCAAGACGGCTTAGATATTAACTTTATTCAGTCCCTTTCTCTGTCCCAACTCGAAGCCGCTTATGGAGGGCCAGCACCCGCCCCACTCTTACCCAAATCCCCAATTGTTGAGCTTCCCCCACCCCCCACAGGAGAAACAATTTTAGAAGAAATTAAACGCACAGGAGTTTTAAAAGCCGCCATGAGACGGGATGCGGTTCCCTTCGGTTATATTGATGAGAAACAGAATTGGACAGGATATTGTTCAGACTTTTTGAATGATTTTGCGAATCATTTAACCGAAAAACTAGATACATCTGTTAAAGTTCAATTAGTTCGATTTCCATCTAATATTGATAACCGTTTTCAATTAGTTCGTAACCAAACTGTCCATCTCGAATGTGGCCCGAATACAATTAGCAATAATATTCCAGGGGTTACTTTTTCTCAACCTTTCTTTGTAACCGGAACCCAATTTTTAATTCAAACCAAAAACGAAGCTCAAATTCAGCCCAACACGAGCTTAAATGGCCTCAAAACCGGAGTCGTTAGAAACTCAAGCAATGAACAATTTATCCGACAACAATATCCGCAAACAAAACCCATTTATTTTCGCGGAGAAAATGCCATATCAGATGCCGTGAAAGCAGTAACAAATAACCAAATTGATACCTTCGCTAATGACGGAATTCTCACGCTCGGAGAACTCTTTAGACAAAAAGTTCCGATTGAAGACTACACCTTAGTTCCCGAAAAACCCCTCACCTGTGATTTTTATGGGTTAGCTTTACCGAATAACGATACCCGGTGGCGGAGAATGGTCAACAGTTTTATTGATAGTCAACAGGCTGAACAAGTTTGGGAAGGTTGGTTTACCTTTGCCTTTCCCTATGTCTTATTGAACCTAGATTATTGTGTCAATCGTTAAATATTTGATTGCCGAGTTCGCCATCTGACGATAAAACATGAGAATATTGTCTTACGCATAACGATAATCAAATGTTCTTTGGGAAACTAATCGTTTTCATTCTCAGTAGTTTTAGCTTGGGTGCCCTCCCTCTAACTCACTTTGTCGTCAAAATTTTGACGGGTATCGACTTAACCCAAGTCGGTACGGGGAACGTCAGTGTCGCCGCCGCCTTCACCCACGCGGGAAAAAAAGCCGGAATCGCCGCCGTTTTAGCCGAGATAGCCCGAGGAATTCTACCCATTCTACTTGCAAAAGCCTGGTTTCCTGGCATTTCTGCCTTAGAATTAGTAGGATTAATCTTTCTAGTTTTAGGGCGATATTTCGTCGCTCGGGGTGGAGGTGTTACCAACGCCACTTGGGGAACTCTAGTTTACTCTGTCACCGTGACCTTGAGTACAATCATCACAGGCTTAGTCATCTGGCAAATTGGGCGTTTAGTGACTCCCTCTCATCCGACTCAAGCCAGACTCAGGGCTGTGCGTTGGGGTTGTCTAAGCGGGCCGTTTTGGGTAGGATTGTGGCGTATTCCCTTCACGACTTCCCTCGCTGACTTTCTTTTAGAAATCTTGGCAGCTATTGGTTTAGCGGTTACTTTAGTAGTTATTAATTTGCGTCAAGGAGATGATTTTGGTTTGTATAAAAAACAGCGTTTATTAACTTTATCAGACCCCTTAGATGAAACCATTTATGGTGCAAAAGCCAGTCGATTGAGTCAACTGAAACGAGCGGGGTTTAAAGTACCTTCCGGTTGGGTTTTACCTGCCTTTAAACTGAAAACACAAACTTCACCTAAACTTTCTCATTTTAGTCTACCGATTCCGAATGCTAATCTGCCCTTAATTGTCAGGTCTTCAGCAATAGGAGAAGATAGCGAGAACAATTCCGCCGCCGGACAATATCAAACAATTGGGCCTGTTACCACAGAGACAGAATTAATCGAAGCTATTGATTGTTGTCGTCAGTCCTATTGGAGTTCAGAGGCAATTTCCTATCGGCGTCAGCGCCAAATTCCAGATGAAGGAATTGCGATTTTAATTCAACCTTATATTAGTAGCAAAGCCGCCGGGGTAATGTTTAGTCGTCATCCCCTCGATGGGTCTACAAAAGTGATTATTGAAGCGTTACCAGGCGGTGCAGAAAGCGTGGTTGGGGGTAAATTTACACCCCTTCATTTAGAGATTGACTTCACTAATCTGAAATCAAAAAAAGAGATGTCAAATGTTCTCAAAAATTCATCTCTTTTACCGAGAAATATTATCGCTGAATTGGTTAAATTGGCTCAAGACATTGAAGTTTTTTATCATGGTTTACCTCAAGATATTGAATGGGGTTGGGATGAGGAGAATATCTGGATTTTACAAAGTCGTCCCATTACAAATTTAAGACCCATTTGGACAAGAACAATTGCCTCAGAAGTCATTCCGGGGACAATTCCCCCTTTAACGTGGTCAATTAATCGTCCTTTAACCTGTGGGGTTTGGGGCGAAATTTTTACACTGGTTTTGGGAGAAGAAAAAGCCGCATCATTAGATTTTAAAGAAACAGCAACCTTGTTAGGTTCTCATGCTTACTTTAATGCCACCTTACTCGGTGCAATTTTTCGGATGATGGGATTACCCGAACAGGGCTTAGAGTTCTTACTAAGAGGTCAAAAAATGGGTAAACCTCCCCTGAGTAAAGTTTTACCTTCTTTACCCGGGTTGTTACGTTTAGTACGGCGAGAAATGATTTTAGCTCAATCGTTTCAGCGAGATTATCGTCAAACCTTTTTACCTGCCTTAAACCGACTTAAAGCCGAGTCTAATAATCAGTCTTCTCCCTTGAATTCTCAATCTCTGACTGAACTACTTGACCGGACAGAACGGATTCAAGAATTACTGAAATCTCTCACTTATTATAATATTTTGGGGCCGATTGGGTTAGCCATTCGACGCACTATTTTTCGAGTTTCTGATGAATGGTTGCCCACCGAAAACAACCCCGAAGTTATGGCAATGTGTTCGCTTCAAACGTTAGCGGATAAATTTCGAGAACAAATCTCCATCAATGAAACCGCTTCATTATCTGAATTAGAACAACAATTCAATCAAATCTCTGATTTACAAGTTGAATTTACCGAGTGGTTAAATACTTATGGTTATTTAAGTGAAGTGGGTACTAATATTGCAGTATTAACCTGGAAAGAACAACCCGAAGTGTTTCAAAAAAGCTTTTTATCAATGATTCAAAATCCAACGGTTAAAGTTGAAAAATTCAATCCAAATAAGTTGAGTTTTGGACAACGTTGGCGACTGTCTCAATGTCGAGAAAGAGCGATAATTAAAGGAAAAATTGCTGAAGCTTATGGTAAACTTTTAGCCAATCTCCGGTGGACATTTTTAGCCATTGCTGAAAAAGGAATTGCCCTAAATCTTTTAGACAAAACTGATGACATTTTCTTTTTGGAATTTGCAGAAATTCAAGATTGGATTCGTCAAGATAATACAGGTACTCTGAAAATAAAAGTCAAGGAAAGACGAGAAAAATTTGAACAAAATCAAACCCTTAAAGTTCCTAATTTGGTTTACGGAAATACATTGCCTAAAACTTTAAATTCTACAAAAATTGAATCCCAAAATTCCTCGATTTTTACTGGAATTCCAGCGAGTGTTGGCTGTGTAGAAGGCATAATTCAAATTTGTCGGAGTATTGGAGATAGTCTGAACAACAGTTCAGAAAAATATATTTTAGTTGTTCCTTATACCGATGCAGGTTGGGCGCCTTTGCTCATCAATGCTCAAGCAATTATTTCCGAAGTCGGTGGACAACTTTCTCATGGCGCAATTATCGCTCGTGAATATCGAATTCCGGCTGTGATGAATATTCCAAATGCAGTTTCTTTGTTTAGAAATGGTCAACGAGTACGAGTTGACGGTTATCAAGGAACGGTAGAAATTTTAGCTGAGAATTAGGTTTGATAAACTTCAATTACAGGAGTGTTAATTAAACTGTTTGCTATGAAGAAAAAAATCACTACAATCCCTTTTTATAAAACTAAAATATTACCGCTTTCCCTTCTGATACGAGCAATTTCTGCGTTACTCACTGTGGGAATAGTTATTAGCATTCCCTCACCTCCGGTTGCTGTTGAACCGACTCCTGAACCTCAACAATTAACTCCCCTACAAGGAAAACAAAAAATTATCTTATTGGGGGATAGTATTACCCAAGCAGGCGGAAATTATGGGGGTTACGTCTGGTTAATGCAGCGATATCTGAATACTCTCTATCCTCAATCTAAAATTGAACTGATTCAAGCCGGAGTCTCCGGTCAAACTTCTGCTGATTTACAACAACGATTTCAACAAGATGTTCTCGATAAACAACCCGATTTGGTGACAATTAATGTCGGTGTTAACGATATTATTCAAAGTTTTAAAACTGCTGCAAATGAGTCACAAAATACAGCTAATATCGAAACTTATCGTCAAAAATTAACGGCAATGGTGAAAGCAGCACAAGCTCGAAATATACCCATTTTATTTTTGTCTCCTACTATTATTACTGAAGATTTAAACAGTCGAGAAAATATCCGTCTGCGTGAATATATTGCCGTTATGCGAGCCGTTTCTACTCAAAATAGATGTCAATTTCTCGATCTAAATCTTCCCTTTCGAGATGTAATTTTAACCTATCAACGTTATGGTGGACAGGCTCAAAATATCCTGACTCGGGATGGGATTCATCCTAATTTAGCAGGTCATCAAATTTTGGCTTATACAATTTTAAGAAGTTGGGGGATTCCTGAACAACAAATCAAAAAATTACAAGTGATCGAGTAATCGATTTCTACCTCATCCACCCGCTCATCTGATCAAGCAAATCTGGAGTTTTAATGAAAATTTTCAGCCGATTCTAGCCAATCACTCAGACAGTCCTTATACTAAGAAATAAAGCCTCACTCAAAAAATATGGAAGTTCAGTTTAAGATTATTCGTCAAACTCAAGACAGCAGCCCTCGCATTCAAACCTACAAACTAGAAGTCGAGCCCGGAAATACAATTCTTGAATGTCTAAATCGCATTAAATGGGAACTAGACGGCACCTTAGCCTTTCGTAAAAATTGCCGCAATACCATCTGCGGAAGTTGTGGAATGCGAATTAATGGCCGTTCCGCTTTAGCCTGTAAAGAAAATATTACCAGTGAATTGGCTCGTTTAGAACAAATCGCCGCCTCAAGTTCCGCCCCAACTGCATCCAACGGCATTCCCGAAATTACCATTGCACCGATGGGAAATATGCCTGTTATCAAAGATTTGGTGGTCGATATGAAGCGGTTTTGGGGCAATCTCAACAAAGTTGAACCCTATGTTAGTACCCAGAGTCGCGATATTCCCGAACGTGAATTTTTACAGACTCCCGAAGAACGAGCAAAACTCAACCAAATGGGAAATTGTATTCTCTGTGGGGCTTGTTACTCAGAATGTAATGCCTTAGAAGTCAATCCCGAATTTGCCGGCCCCCATGCCCTGGCCAAAGCCCAACGGATGATTGCCGATAACCGTGACGATCACACCGAAGAACGCTTAGAAGATTACAATCAAGGAACAGAAGGCGTTTGGGGTTGTACTCGCTGCTTCAACTGTAACACCGCCTGTCCGATGGAAGTTGCCCCGATGGATCAGATCACCAAAATTAAACACGAAATCCTTGAACGCAAAAATGCCGGGGATAGCACTGCCATTCGTCATCGCAAAGTGCTAGTGGATTTGGTCAAACAAGGCGGATGGGTCGATGAACGCAAGTTTGGTATTTTAGTGATTGGGAACTATTTCCGTGATGTCAAAGCATTGCTCGGTTTGGGGCCTTTGGGCTTGAAAATGCTCACTCGAGGTAAGTTTCCGTTGAGCTTTGAACCCTCAGAAGGTACAAAAACCGTGCGATCGCTGATCGAATCTGTTCAACGTTTGGAGCAACAAAAATGAGTTCTTCTACGCCTCCGTCTACAGACTCCAATTCCCCTCCCAACTCAACTTCGGCTGAACCTGGGTTTGGTTGGACTCGCTATGCCGAGAAGATTAATGGTCGCTTTGCAATGGTGGGTTTTATTCTCCTTTTGGGATTGGAGTTTTTTACGGGTCAAGATTTATTCACCTGGCTCGGTTTACGTTAAAATTGAGAGGAATTAATAGGAATGAGGGAATTGATCATCACTCAATTTTACAGTCCTCATTCCCTATTTTTACTTAATTTTGAGGTTGTATTGGCCCTTTCCCTGATCATCGTAGGAATTAACAATCACTCGATAAGTCCCCTCACTCGGTAACGTTACCGTAATTTGAGAATTTGAGTTGCTTTGATTGATATCATCATGTTCTTCGAGCAACGCATTATCCGGTGTAAAAATCGCTAAATAAGTATCAAAGTCACTACTATCAAGCGTAATTGTTACTTCCTGTCCTTCTACTCCCTCAAAAGTATATTCATCATACAAACTCCCATCAGACGCCAGCACAGAATCACCTTCACCGAGTTCGCCCTGCTCATTTAAAATGAAATCAGAGGTCTGTGAATCTTCTGGATTAGGAGACTCTGGCTGTTCGTCGGGAGTGGGAGTGGGAGTGGGAGTGGGAGTGGGAGTGGGAATTGCTTCGGGTGTCGGAGACTCAGCCGGACTCGGAGTTTCTGTCGTCGGGGGACTACTTTCCGGCTCAGGAGAGGCTTCCGGTTCAGGATCAGCTTCCGGTGCGGGTGTTTCCTGAGCGAGCAGATCACCCAACTGAATCTCTTTGATCCCACGAACATCGGTATCGGTTGATGTTTCTCCTAAACGAGATTGAACCGTTAAAGAAGAACTCAGAGCATGAGCAGGAAAAACGGTCAGTAGACTGGCAATCACGACCCAAAATTGAATTTGATGCATAAATAACCTCAATAGGATGGAAAATTGACAAGTTTAGATATTCACTCCCATAGGAGTGCCATCTTGATTTCGACTCGTAGATGTTTAGCGAACGGTTAATAGGTACTGACCTTGACCTGTACTATCATAGGCGTTGACGACCACTCGATAGCGGCCTGTCATTGGTAAAGTTACAGTCAATGCTGCATTTTTCTCTGACGAATTTGCATCGTCATTTTCTCCCACAAGCTGACCATTTGGACCAAACAAAGCAAGATAGGGATCGAAATCTGAACTTTCGAGTCGAATTGTAACAGTCTGACCTCCAACTCCATCAAAGCTATACTCTTCATACCGACTCCCATCGGAAGGAAGCACCGCATCTGTGCGATCTAAGGTTCCTTGTTCTTCTAGAATCAAACGATTGCTACGCTCACTGGGATTAACCCTCTCCGTCTCTATTCGGAGTTTTAATCGATAGTCGCCAGACTCTCCCGCCTCATAGGAATTCGCCAAAAAAGTATATTCACCATCCTCAGGCAGTGTAATCATAATTTTGGCATCTTTCTGGCCACCACTATCGTCGTCTTGAGCAAGTTCACTCCCATCAGAATTGAGCAAAATTAAGTAAGGATCTAAATCCTGACTCCTCATTTCTATAGCAATTTGCTGACCTGCTTTTCCTTCAAAAGAATACATATCATAAAAGCTATTATCAATCGGCAAAATACTATCACTTTCATCTAAACGACCTCGAACTTCTGGGCCGTCAAGGATCAGTTTTTCCGAAGGTTCACTCGAAAAAGCAAATGGCCTTTGGGATTGGGCAACTCGGGGGGCGCGTCCTTCTTTAACCGCTTGTAAAAAGGGCGGAACTTTATCGACAGAAATGGCAAAACCAATCCCAATATTACCGCCACTACGACCCCGTGTAAAAATTGCCGTATTCACCCCAATCAATTCACCTTTACTATTCAATAACGGGCCACCCGAATTTCCGGGGTTAATTGCCGCATCGGTTTGAATCAGATTTCGTTCTCCATCAATCCGACTGACAATTCCAATTGTAAACGTCCCTTGAAATTGACCAAAAGGATTTCCAATGGCAAAAGCACGTTGACCCACTTTCACCGAACCCGGTTTAGCGATGGGAATTGTCGGTAAATTACGAGCATTTTGAATTTTCAAAACCGCTAAATCTAGCCCATCTTCTCCGTAGGCGATCACATCGGCTTTCATTTCTCGACCATCGGCTAACGTTACTGTGACTTCTCCCCCTTGAGAAACCACATGAGCATTGGTGAGAACCATACCATCAGGCGAGATGATCGTACCACTGCCATTGGCTTTTTCCGTATCGATGGAAACGACAGCCGGACTGGCTTGTTCATAAACCCGAATATTTGTTTCTTCACCGTCGTCTTGAGCTAATAAGAGTTGATTAGACTGATTGAGAAGACGATTCGAGTTCAAATCGGGTTGCTTGGAAGTTGGGGCTAAATCGAGTAGAAGGGTTTTAGAGGAACTGGCGTGAACCCCATTGATACTCACTGCTGTTCCAATGGCTAAGAGTCCAGATGTTGCTAAACTCAAAAATTTCAGATTCATTGATCGTTCCCGCTGAGTTTACCTCCAACATTAAGTTAGGAGGTGGATTGGAAAACGGGGCGGGTCTACCGCTTTCCTGTGGACAAAATCAGAAGCTCTAAAAGGTTTGTGAATTGGATTCCCTGCTTCAATGTTAGCTTTTGCAGCATTGAGTGCATGAATCTCAGCAGCTTAAATGATTAATTATAAATCCACTCAGATTGGCTCACCAATCAGGAAATCTTGTCTAGAAGTTTCGAGGTTGTCTTATTTGTAGATTCCCAATCCACTATGCTTAACAGTGTTGGGATTTACTGAGGAACTAAAGGTAAATTTAAGGGTTGTCCGTACCGATTATAAACAAGGATATCCCACTGACCGTTCACACTCGATTCAAAGGCAACCATTCCCCCTTCTCCACTCATGGTGGGATTTCGGACTTCAGCTTGGAGGTTTTGGGTTAAATTTCTCAGTTGACGGGTTTCTCGGTTATAGAGATAGATGTCTGACTGTTTTCCTCGGGTTCCTTGAAAAGCAATATATTGACCCTCTCTAGAAATCAGCGGAGCCGAAGCGATCATATCTAAACGATTTAATCCCGGTAAATCAATCAACGCCTGCTCTTGTCTATCTTATAAGTAAATATCCTGTCGTCCTCGTCGATCTGAGGCGAATACGATATAGCGATCGGTGATTTGGGCATCAAACTCAGCCGCCGGACTATTGAGGCTCATTTCGTGGGTATCGACTGGATATTTAATTAACCGAGGAGAGCCAACACAGCTTGTTAACAACAATCCAGCGATCAAGACAATAACAACAAAGTGTAGACAACGTTTCACGATCCTCAGCTCACAGTCAATTAAGATCAAACAAAAAAGAGTTAAAATCCCTTAGTTCCGGCGCGTAATTCTCACCCCGAAAACTATTGTGATTCTTCACTGACACCCTGATTCTCAATTTGATCGAGTGTATCGAGTTCTACCTTAGAACCTCGGTCAAGCACTTCTAAATCCCATTGACCCCGACGCCCACTTTCAAAGACAATATAACGACCATCTGGGCTAATGCGAGGATGACGTACCCACCCCCGATAGCCTTGAGAAACAATCTGCACGCGATTGGTTTTGCGATCATACAGTTCAATTTCTGGGCGTCCTGAATCACTTGCCAGATAAACCAGATAACGCGCCGTATTGCTCAGACTCGGATTTTCGGCGATCGCCGAACCCTGATTTAAACCCGGTAAATCGATCAATGTTTGTCGTTGTAAATCATACAAGACGATCTGACGTTGACCATTGCGGTTGGAGACATAGGCTAAAAACTGACCATTCCCACTCAAAGTTGGTTGCTCATCACTGGCTGAACTATTGACAGCGATCGCCCCGACTTCAGGGACAACCAGGGTGAATCTCAAGATCAGACAGAGGGCAATCATCGCGATCGCTCTTATTGGCCGTTTCATTGACAAGATCTCCGAAAACCTTCAATCTCTATTAGCCAGAGGAGAGAAACAGTAGTAAGACTAGCACTTCCCCTCCTCTGAACTTGATCTTCAACAACACATTGCAACCGGGAGTTAAAACTTCTCAAAATCGTCGTCAGAGTAGTCAACAGGTCGATAGTCTACATAATCTGTCGAACTACTGGTGTCTGGATCTAGGCGATCCCGACTGTGGCTTCTAGAGCGGGTGTCTTCTGGAGGACGAGTTCTTCGGGATCTAGATGAGGATTTCGTCGGGTTCACATCATCCCAACGATTGTCATCGCGATTTAAGGAACTTTCGGTTCCAGAGGGTGGACGACGGCTGCTACGACTGCGAGAAGTTTTTTCGGGTGTCGAATCAATAGAAGCTTCCCATTCATCAGAATAGGAGGAACGGTTTCGACTATCTGGACGGGGACTCCGACGACGAGCCGGACGTTCAGGTTTTTCAAGATTCGGAGGTCGATCTATTGTACTTCTGCGACTGCTACTCGGACGACGACGAGGCCCTTCATCTTCGTAGGCTTGTGATCGACTTAAACGAGTATCCCGACTTCCTCTAATTTGACGGGCCATCGGTTGATATTCGTCATTGGGTTCGAGTTCGTCAAGTTCTGCATCGACTCGATAAACATCACTCACATAGCGATCATCGTCTACAATGGGTGACGAGCGTTCTTTTGCGTTTGCTGTTGCTAAACCCCGCAGGCGAATACTTTCTACGGCGAAAAAGATAGCACTTCCTGTTAACAGAAATTGACCAAATGCCAAGATCGGATCAAGTCGCCATCCCTGAAACAGTAAAATCCCGCCACAGAGCAAGCCAATTGCCGCAAAGAATATATCGTGATCCCGGGCTAGCTTGGGACGCCATGACCGGAGGAAATACAGTGCTGCACCGGATACTGCCAGAATAATACCGAGCAGACTGCTCCAGTTCAATCCTAAATTAACCATTAGTAATTCTCCTATGCCAGTCCTATCTTAGCGAGTTCTCTGTCTATTCTCTACTTGAGCCAGAGTCTACAAGCTTTCTGCGTTCGCGGAGTGTGTCCCTAAGGTTTTATATATCTACAGAAATATTTTCTGAAGTTTGAGTTGGGGTCAGGAATTGAGGTCAATCTTTGACAGATATCTGCGCAAGATTCTTCCTATTCCTAACCCCTTGCCCCAGTTAAAACTCCGATGTCATTATGACCGGATGACTTTATCTTTCTGGCTGAGGACAAATAGACCAATACAGGCCGGAATTACAACAATTAAAGTGCCTGCCAGTAAGCTGTAAAGGAAGTTTGCTAAAGAAGGTGTCATAGTAAGCTGATCCTTAAATTTACGAAGATTGCTTTAAGTTTATCATTTTAACAATAGGTTACACTCTTGAGTCATTGAGTTCGACTTTGTGTTTGAATATCCCCTAACCCGCTAGAATATTGATGAATCGTTGTAGTTACAAAACTTAAAGTTTCGAGAATAACATGACCACGCTTACCGCAGTTAGTTGGATTTTGAGCATTGCCCTGGGGGTAATGACCTTTTTCTTCATTTTCCGCATTGTCCTGACTTGGTATCCACAAGTCGATCAGAGTCGCTTCCCGTTTAATCTGATTGTCTGGCCAACAGAGCCGTTTCTCTCCCTTACCCGCAAAATTATTCCCCCTTTGGGTGGGGTCGATATTACCCCGATTATCTGGGTGGGAATTTTTAGTTTTTTACGAGAAATTCTACTCGGTCAACAAGGCTTACTGCGAATGATGATGTAGTCTCAAAGAACACAAACAATATTATTCGGATTGACGACTCATCCACTGTTCGACAAAATTAGTGTAAACTTCACCTTGCAAAAATTCTGAAGTTTCCAATATTTTTTGATGAAAACCAATCGTTGTGGGAATTCCAGTAATCGCAAATTCCCGTAAAGCCCGTTTCATCCGGGCAATTGCGCTGTCACGATCAGGCCCCCAAACAATCAATTTTCCAATCAAAGAATCGTAATACGGTGGAATTTCATAATCAGTGTAGACATGAGAATCAATTCGCACCCCATTGCCTCCAGGGGGAAGATAGGCACTAATTCGTCCAGGACCAGGCCGGAAGTTGTGATCGGGATCTTCTGCATTAATCCGACATTCAATCGCATGACCTCGTAGTTTAACCTGTTGCTGAGTTAACCGCAATTTTTCTCCTTGAGCCACCCGAATTTGCTCGGCAATTAAATCCAACCCTGTTACCATCTCTGTGACAGGATGTTCAACTTGAATGCGGGTGTTCATTTCCATAAAATAAAAATTTCCCGTCTTATCGAGCAAAAATTCAACGGTTCCCGCTCCTGTATAGTTAATAGACTGAGCCGCTTTGACTGCTGATAATCCCATTTTTTCTCGCAGTTGGGAACTTATTGCCGGACTGGGGGATTCTTCGAGTAGTTTTTGATGACGTCGTTGAATAGAACAGTCTCGTTCTCCTAAGTGAATTACATTCCCGTAGCTATCGGCTAAAATCTGAAACTCAATGTGACGTGGAAGTTCGATGAATTTTTCGAGATAAACACCGGGATTTCCGAAGGCGGCTTCAGCTTCTCCTTGGGCGGCGGAAAACTGTTTGGAGAGTTCAGACGGTTCACGAACTAAACGCATTCCTCGTCCCCCTCCGCCTGCGGTTGCTTTAATGATGACCGGATAGCCAATTTGTAAGGCAATTTTCGCCGCTTCTTTTTCGTTGGTGACTAAGCCATCACTCCCCGGAACGGTGGGAACCCCAACTTTTTGCATGGTTTCTTTGGCTGTGGATTTGTCCCCCATTGAGCGGATTGCTTCGGGAGTCGGGCCAATGAAGGCAATATCGTGATCGGCGCAAATTTCCGCAAAACGGGCATTTTCAGCGAGAAAGCCGTAGCCAGGATGAATGGCTGTTGCGTTGCGAGTCAGCGCGGCTGAGATAATATTGGGAATATTGAGATAGCTTTTACCACTGCTCGGTTCACCAATGCAAACGGCTTCGTCCGCCAACTGAACATGAAGGGCATGGCGGTCAATGGTAGAATGTACGGCAACTGTGGCAATACCCAGTTCCTCACAAGTTCGGAGGATGCGTAAGGCAATTTCCCCCCGATTGGCAATTAGGATCTTTGAAAACCGCATCTTCTGTGCTGCTCGGTCAATAATCTGTTTAGGATAAACTGTTTTGGTCAACAGGGAAAGAGTTAAACTGCAACAATCTTGTTACATGGCGATCGCTAACTTGAATGAACTGACTTGATCTGTGTGAATTTTGTGATATAATTAAAGTTCAGCAGTGAAACATTCAGTTTGACTGAAATTTCATTGAGCCTAAGCGGATGTGGCGGAATTGGTATACGCGCACGTTTGAGGGGCGTGTGGCTTTGCCTTGCGAGTTCGAGTCTCGCCATCCGCATACCAAAAAATTACAAACCAATACTCTCACTGAAAGCATAACTTTTCTAAAATTGAAGGGTTATGCTTTATAAGTCCGAGAAACGCTATATATTAGCATCTCAAGGAGAAAGTCTAGCTTTTCCCATGCGAGTTGTTTGATACCAGTCGGCAACTTCCGGCACCCACTTTTCAACAGGGGGCCACATCAGTTCACAGAGTTTTTGAATTTCCAGTTGAGCATCTTTTTTATAGCGTAAATCGAGAAAATGTAACAAGGTTCGTAGATTTAAACTGACGACAAAATGTTGACGATAATCAAAGGGAAGTTTGCCTCTGGCGTGTTCTTCAGACATTCCACTTTCAAAGTCTATTTGATAGCGTTTTACCGCTTCTAAACACCAGTCTAAATCGGCTTGACGTTGTTCGGGAGAGTAGTAATATTTTTTACCTTGTCGGTTTGTATAGTCGCCAACCGGACGTAAATAAAACACATCTTCTAGATCTTTTTTTCCTTCTATAACTTCTATAAATTGTTTCCCCGTGTACCTAAAACTTTGAACATCAAAGGAAATTCCGACTCGATGTGTTCGGGCTTGCTGCATGACGCTATGGGGAAAATAACCGCAATTAAACACAATTTGGACGTGTTCTAAAGGGCCATAATGTCCCCGTTCTCCCGCTAACAGTCGCTTGACAATAATCTCGCCGCATTTGCTTTCGTGAGGCCAGTTCTCCTGTTCATCAATGATAAATTGATCAGAATAATCCTGGTGCATTGCAGCATAAATGACCGTTTGAGGATTGGGAGTTTGGGCGATGACTTCCACTCTAAATTTATCCATTTTATTAATCTCAAAAAATAATGAAAGTTTATAAAATTTTCTATATTAGACTTACCTTGATTTTACAATATTCTTGAAATATTTTATGTTATTTTAAGAGTAGATTGAGAATAAAAGATGATTCTATCCTCTCATTTTCGTGAAGCGCTAGTCTACGCCTGTGAACTCCACGCCGAACAAGTTCGTAAGGGTTCGGGTGTTCCTTATGTCGCTCATTTGTTAGGAGTCGCTAGCATTGCGTTAGAATACGGAGCCAAGGAAGATGAAGCGATCGCGGCGTTGCTCCATGATGCGATCGAAGATCAAGGTGGAGTTTCTACTAAGCAAGAAATTCAGCGTAGATTTGGGGAAACAGTCGCCACCATTGTAGACGGATGTAGTGATACAGACCAAATTCCTAAACCCCCTTGGCGAGAACGAAAACAAGCTTACATTGACCATATTCCTAACGCCGAAGCGTCTGTGCGTTTAGTTTCTGCGGCCGACAAACTCTATAATGCCCGTTCTATTGTACAAGATTATCGTCAGGTAGGGGAAGCCATTTGGGAACGATTTACAGGTGGCGCATCGGGAACACTTTGGTATTATCGAGCAATTGTAGACGCTTTTAAACGGGTAGAAATAACGCCTCTCGTTGAAGAATTGGATCGCGTTGTTTCTCAGCTCGAACAGTTAGTAAGTTCAGAATCAACAGACAAAACCCTAGAAAAAACTAGGCTCTATTAACTGATTGACTTGATTCTAACTTAGATCGGATTAATTTTCAAGATTAAAGGATAAAAATGGCAAATGTTCGCTTAGATAAAATCAACCGAGTCTATAATAATGTTACGGCAATTGAGGATATTTCCTTTGAAGTTCCTGATGGTGAATTTTGGGTGCTTTTGGGGCCTTCAGGGTGTGGAAAATCTACGATTTTACGAACAATAGCAGGTTTAGAAACGGCAAGCAGCGGCAATCTTTATATTAACAATCGGTTGATGAATGAGGTTCCGGCTCGTCAAAGAGATGTGGCGATGGTGTTTCAAAATTATGCACTGTATCCCCATATGACAGTCGCAGAAAACTTGGCATTTGGTTTAAAAATGCGTCAGGTTCAACCTCAAATGATGCAGGAACAAATTCATAAAGTGGCGCGTTCTCTCTCTATCGATCATTTACTTAATCGTAAACCTAAACAACTTTCGGGGGGACAACAACAACGAGTCGCATTAGGGAGAGCGATCGTCAGAGAACCCCAAGTTTTTCTACTTGATGAGCCACTTTCTAATCTTGATGCTCAACTGCGAGATGATACCAGAGCGGAACTCAAAAAGTTACATCAACGTTTAAAGATTACCACAATTTATGTAACCCATGATCAAACAGAAGCAATGACATTGGCTGATAAAATTGTCGTTTTAGATCAAGGAAAAATTCAACAAATTGGAGAACCTCAAACGGTTTATGCACATCCCAATAATCAAATGGTTGCCACCTTTTTAGGCAATCCTCCCATGAATATTTTACCTGTTACCTATGCCAACAGTATTTTTTGGATTGGAAATCAATCTTTTAATTGTCCTATTGAACTTCAAGAAAAGTTAAGCCCGACAGATAAACAAAGTTTGAATCTAGGTATTCGTCCCGAACATATTAACTTAGTTACATCAGATTATAATCAAGAAAATATTCAGCCCAATCGTCAAAAATCCAATCAAGTTTTGCTATCAGTTGAAGTTGATGTAATCGAACCTTTAGGTCGAGAAACACTCGTTAGAGCGAATTTAGTCTTGTCTAATGCTTCTCAATTTTCCCAAACCTTAATTCAGTTTCAAACTCCCGTACAAATCAGTTTAAAACCTGGCGATCGCATCTCGATTACCCTTGATCTAAATTATGCGGTTATTTTCGATCCTAATACCAGAAAGCAAGTCGGATATTAACAGCAAAAAAATTTATTGAGAAGACTGTCAACTCAATAAAGCGATTGAAGTTAAAAGTTATAAATTTAACCTCTCCTAGAGTAATTATGATTGTCAATATAAAAGGGTAAAAAGCTAAAGTCTTTTTTCAATCCTATATTCTAAACTCTCTGATAAGTCTTGACTTAGTATTCTGCTTATGGTATATTACATAAGTCTTTATCTGTAAAAATAAGTTTGAATAAAATGCTATCTTATTCCCTTTTTTATTGGATTACTAAAATTATTAATTTTGATGATTTTTAAGTTACTAATTCTAATTTGATTATAAAAGAAGTGATCAACTCACTAACTTGGCAACTGAGATCATAAAGAGTTCTATTAAATTGACATTTTTGCTCTTGGTTGATTATACTCAGTCTAGTATCATTGTGATTTTAAAAAAAGACAATTTAAGAATCCTAATTGTAGAAGATGATTACTTATTAGCTAAAGGTATGGCAAAGCTCATTGAGCGCCTAAGTGGTTATCAAGTTCTCGTGACAGACAAACTCAACGAGATTGTTCAGCTTTGCCAAGGAGGAGAAGTCGATTTAGTGATTATGGATGTAAATCTACCCGAAGCCCATTGGGAGGATAAAGATGTCAGTGGTGTCGATATTTCTTGTCTGCTGAAAACAAACTCACAAACTGCTGAGATTCCGATTATTTTAATCACAGCTTATGCTTTGGAAAGTGAGCGTCAATCTCTACTTGAAATTTCTCACGCTGATGAATTTTATCTCAAGCCAATTACTGATTATGATGATTTGATCCAAACGATTAATCGACTTTGTGGATATTAAGCTTAAACTTTCTCTAAATCTTCAGTGATTGTAAGTTTTTAGGGTAACAAAGTGTAAAATGTGAATATCCGTTCACACTGAAACAAGTAAACTATAGGAGTCGAACTGATGCTCAAACTCTACGGTGGTGCCTTTAGCCGTGCATCAATTGTTCAGTGGTATTTAGAAGAAATCGGTATACCCTACGAGTTTGTCTTGCTGGATATGAAAGCAGGCGCTCATCTCGAACCCGACTATTTGGCAATTAACCCAATTGGGAAAGTTCCCGCCATTGTCGATGGAGACGTTAAATTGTGGGAATCGGGAGGAATTCTGCTCTATTTAGCAGATAAATATGGGAAAATGCCAGACTCCCCCGAAAAACGAGGTGAAATTTATCAATGGGTGTTGTTTGCCAACTCAACTCTCGCCAATGGTATTTTTCTCGAAGCGAACCGGGAAAAAGAAACCCCTCGTTTAATGACTGCACTCAACGAGATTTTCCAAAAACAACCTTATATGATGGGAGATGAATTTAATGTCGCTGATGTCGCAGTTGGGTCAATTTTAGCTTATATTCCGATCATGTTAAAGTTGGATTTAAGTGCGTATCCGGCTGTGATCGACTATACAAAGCGTGTTTGTGAACGATCTGCATTCCAAAAAACCATCGGTTCTCGCAATACCTAAATATACCGAAAATCAAACTTAAGCGATCAGCATTTTATTCAAACAACTGGGTTATCCTAATCTTTATGAGTTAGTCAGCCCGTCGCCAGAACAATCACGCTGATCGCAACGCTCGTTGTTATCTGAATCCGACTGAAGCTTGCCAAACAAAAGCCAACAGCAGGAAAAACACGGGGATAACAGGCAAAATGTCTACAACCGGGCTAAAGATTGAATAAGCTTCCGGCAGTTTAGCCAACAGCAACGCTGCTTCCATGAATCCGTTTACCTCGCTAACATTATTTTCATAATTTTCACGTATTTTAACATGAGGATCATCTTCTCACTTAATTTTCTCTGGCGAACAGGACTGACTCATCGGCCGAGTTTCCCGAAATGTCATGCTTTACCTCGTTTAGCATCTCTCAATCTTCAATTCTCCTGGTGTCAAGTTATATATAAACTTTTGTAAAAATATTTTGTCAATTTTTCCCTTTGAGGTTTCATACTCTGTCACTCAAAGATGCGTCTATTGAGAGGGTATACTTCCCGGTTAACGTATATATAAACGAAAACTGATCCTTTTCAGGCAGGGTGACACCATGCAAACGCTTCAACTTTCCCCTTTGCAGGCACTCCTTCGCAGTAGTTGGTTTGTTACAAGTCGGAAATCTTGAAAGTGACACAGTATTCACGGTATTACTCTCAAACCCCAAACTATCCAAACAGTAACCATCCCAGTTTAGAAAATATCAATTTGACGATTGATCCGGGTAAAACCGTTGCTTTAGTGGGTAAAAATGGAGCCGGAAAAACCACACTTACTAAACTATTATGTCGTTTATATGACCCCGATTGTGGTAAAATATTATGGAAGGGTGAAGATTTACGTGCCTTGGAACTCGAAGATTTGCGTCAAAAAATCGCTGTTGTTTTACAAAATTATGCTCGTTTTCCTTTAACTGTTCGTGAAAATATTGCCTTGGGAAATTTAGAGAAATTAAACTGCGATCGCACACTTTTTAAAGCCATAGAAAAAGCCGGAATTACCCGTAAAATTCACAGTCTACCCAACCCACTTGATACCCCATTATGAAATGTTCAGCCGTCAAGCTAGTCACTACAGTTAACAGAGTAATCCAGTCTGAGGAAAAATTGGGGGGCCAGGATTAATTTAATTATTGACTGGAACTTGCCAAATTTTGATGGTTTTATCTTCACTTCCACTCACCAATATTTCACCATTAGGACTCAAAGCCAAAGCATTAACCGTTTGTGCATGACCCCAAAGCGTCGCTTTCTGTTCTCCCGTTTTTAAGTCCCAAATAATAACGCGATCGCTCCCACTAAAGAGAGTCTGACCATCAGGACTAATTACCATTGATTTCACGTCATTTCCCTGTGCAGAAAACAGCCGTACTTGATCGCCTGTATTGGGATTCCACAGGCGGATTGTACCGTCATCACTCACACTCCCCAAACTTTGACCATCGGTTGTATAAGCAATATCATTAATCGCCCCAGAATGTCCAGAAATCGTTAATTTACGAGTTCCTTGAGTCAAACCCCATAGTTTAATACTTTGATCACTGCTTCCACTGGCTAAGGTTTTACCATCTGGACTAAATGCAATCGAGTTGACGGGGCCATCATGAGCCGCAATGGTCAAGATTCGCACTCCAGTATCGAGATCCCATAACCGAATCGTTCGATCATCACTTCCACTCGCTAGAGTCCGACCATCGGGGCTAAATGCGAGCGTATTCACACTCTCTGTATGACCTTCTATCGTCCGTCGGCGAATCCCTTGTTTAAGATCCCAAAGGCGAATTGTTTTGTCGTTGCTTCCACTCGCTAGGATTTCACCATCTGGACTAATCGCCAGAGCTTTTACCCAACTTGAATGAGCCGCAATACTATGAAGTAGCTTCCCGGTTTGCAAATCCCAAATGCTAATGTTACCAAAACTTCCCGCCACGAGGGTTTGACCATCAGGACTAATCGCCACAGTATAGACTTGACCAACAGCACTTTTATATTCCTGGAGCCACAAACTACTCGGTATACTTTTGAGGATTAAAATTGGATTAGCCGGGATAAATCCATACCGTAAATAACCATTAATCTGAGTGTAGAATAAACCTCCCATTAAGAAGAAAGTTCCCATAATCCAGAGAAATTTAAACGGAAAATTTAATTTAATTAGGGGACGAGGTAGACGATAAAATGGTATTCCTTCTCTGGGTCGTGGCTTGGGCTTCGGCGGAGGTTTAGGAGGAGGATCTTTAGGTTTTGGGGAGACGGGTTGAGTGAGATCAATTTCTCGAAGACACTTTAAAATGACTTGAGGCGTTTGAGGCCGATTTCCCGGAAACGTAGCCATCAGATAATCGAGTAAATCCGCCAATTGTGTGGAAATATCAGGTGCCCCTTTTCGCCAGAGTAATTTTCCAGTTCTGGGGTTTTCTGGATATGCAGTTGGAGGTTTACCTGTTAAAAGATAAACAAAAGTTCGCCCTAAAGCAAAGAAGTCAGACTGAGGAACTGCTTTTCCGTTCGCTTGTTCAGGTGGAGTATAGCCAGGAGAAATAATACCTGTAACGTTTTGTCCTCCCTCCATTTTGGCAATAAAAGTATCCGTCTGTTCCCGTGCAGTACCAAAGTCAATTAAGACTAATTGACCGTCGGGTTTTCGCATAATATTTTGAGGCTTAATATCCCGATGGAAATAGTTTAAGCTATGAACTTTATCTAAAATTTCTGCAAGTTGTTTTAACCACTCAATCGCCTGTTCTTGGGAAATTGGTTCTTTCTTGCGACTTTTCATCCAGTCTTGCAAGTTATCACCTTCGATTTTTTCCATCACCAGACAATGAATCGGTTCTTTACCTCCCTTGGGCATAAAGGTAAAATAACCATCCTTGTCAACTTTAGGAGTCCCGGGATGTTTAAGTTTGCTTAAAACCTTTGCTTCTTGCTGAAATAATTGAACCGCTTTGGGATGTTCTTTGAGCAAAACTTTTAAAACTTTGTCGATCCCCGTATGGTCATCAGTAATCTCAAAGGTTTTACCAAATCCACCTCCGCCGAGTTGTTTGGTAACACGATATCGACCTTGTAGTAATAAATCTGAACCGCATTGACAACAAACACGTCGATTTTCATTCGACGGGTCAGTTGGACTTGGGCAGTTGGGATTAAGGCAATAACTCACAAAAACCAGAACCCGAATCTAGGTTGCCAGATTAACTCCACTATAACTTAGAGGCTGACCATCTGGCTGAGAAATTCATACCTGTAGGAAAGATCAGCTAATGAAACAACTTTGGGGGGAGAGTCAGAAGGAAGGTTGGTAGAGAAGCCTTTGAGGGCAACCCTTGAGAGTCTTAGAGTTGTTGTTTCTCCTTTTCCTGCTTTGTCTCCCCTACCAGGTCTTGAGTTCGGAAATTGGGGACGCTTATAAAGACCCTTCAATCACCGGATGGAAGTAAAAAGCCAGTCCTAAAACGGTGTATGCCGCCAACAGGAGAACCCCCTCTAACCAGTCACATCGGCCATCTGAACTGACAGAGTTGGCAATTAAAACCGCCACCATGACTGCAACCAGTTCAAAGGGGTTAAAGTTAAGATCCATCGGTTGACCGATGAAATAACCCACAAGCACCAACACAGGGGCGACAAACAAAGCAATTTGCAGACTCGAACCCACCGCCACAGAAACGGATAAATCCATTTTGTTTTTCATTGCGACTGTTACCGCAGTGGTATGTTCTGCCGCATTGCCAATGATCGGCACCAAGATCACTCCAGTAAATAAAGATGTTAGTCCGAGGCTTTCTGTTGCTTCTTCGAGACTATCAACCAACAGTTCAGACTCAAATGCAACTGCGATCGTTGCAACGAGTAAAATCGCAACCGATATCCAGAAAGAGGACTTGGAATGAGATTCTTCTGAGATTGGAATTGTTTGTCCCTCAGATTGTTCGGAAACATCTGTTTCAGCCATCCCCACATCATAAAGATAAGCGTGAGTTTTCATCGAAAACAGCAATGTGAGTATATAGACGCCAATCAGCACGATCGCCACTGCACTCGATAGATTTTGCATTGTGGCTTCTTGAATGCCTGTGGAAGTATACTGGACTGCTGTTGGTACTAAAATGGCAATCACCGCCAAGTTCATCGCCGAAGCATTCAACCGAGCTACAATGGACTGAAACTTTTGTTCTTTGTAGCGCAAGCCACCGAGAAGCATCGATAAACCCATCACTAACAGCAGGTTGCCAATAATCGAACCTGTGATGCTGGCTTTCACCACATCCAATAGTCCGGCTTTGAGAGCAACAATACCGATAATTAGTTCTGTAGCGTTTCCGAAGGTGGCATTCATCAGTCCACCCAAATTCGGGCCAAGAACGACAGCAATTTCTTCTGTAGCAATTCCCATCCAACCCGCTAAAGGAATAATCGCCATAGCAGACGTGATGAAAATAGCAGTCGAACCCCATTCTAAGAAGTGAGCTGCAATGGAAATGGGAATGAAGATCAGTAGGACGGAAATGATTGTTTTGGCATTCAGCATTAGTATTGACTCGCCAGGAGATCACTCACAGTTGCACAACAAACTTAGAAACAAGACTAACTTGCAAAAAAGACACTATTGGTTAGCAGATTAGCATGAAAATTGACCAGAAAGGTCATCGGTTACAGCTTGTAGCTTACAGGTGTCAGGTGTTAAAGGGAGGTGGGGAGATGGAGAGATAGGGACAGAGAGAAAAAAACTTCTGACTTCCATTCGCAGCCCTAGCCCCAACCTCTGGTAAATATTTCTTCCGGCGAAATCTTTAAAAAATCATTAAAATTTAGGGTGTTAAGTTTTTCAAGAGTAAGGTAACATAACTTTTCCAAATGTTAATTTTTTAAACTCAATCTTTGTTGAAATATTTGTTAAGTATTAATATCTAATCGGATAGATATTATATCCTAGAATAGTAATTGATTACTCTCACTTCAAAAGCTTAAGTTCACGTCCGATAACTCAATGAGCTTCTGTCTTCATTTCAATCAACATAACAATCCGTTGGTCAGTTGTCAAAGCTAGATCTGTCAACAAAATTTTCACCACTCTATAGCAAATAAACATCGGCTGAATGCGACTGAGTTCTACTCGGACTTTAGCTTCTGTTGTGGCTATTGATGCGAATGTGCGTGAGTATTTGAACATTACAGGACAAAAACTATGACCTCTACTTCCAATTTTCAATCTATAGCGGTTACAAATACTACCGAGAGTTCATACACTTTAGAACACCAGAGTGATCTTGATCCCCGTCAATTTCCAACCGATGATCCCCAGTTAACCGCAACAGGAGTTTACGTTGTTATTCACGGTCATTTTTATCAACCCCCTCGCGAAAACCCCTATCTCAACGCCGTTGAATCTCAACTCAGTGCTGATCCCTATCACGATTGGAACGAACGCATCTACCATGAATGTTACCGCCCAAATACATTAGCAAGAGTCTTAAATGATCGCGGAGAAGTGGTGGGGATCATCAATAACTATGAGTATCTCAGCTTTAACATCGGCCCGACATTAATGAGTTGGCTAGAACGATATGATATGCAAGTTTATCAGAGAATAATAGAAGCTGATCGCATCAGTTGTCAGCGTCTCAATGGACATGGAAATGCAATCGCCCAAGTCTACAATCATATGATTATGCCGCTGGCTAACGAACGAGACAAATACACTCAAATTCGTTGGGGAAAAGCCGACTTTAAATCCCGGTTTGGGCGTGATCCCGAAGGAATGTGGTTAGCAGAAACAGCCATTGATTATTCCACCATAGAAGCATTAATTAATGAAGGAATTCGTTTTACCATCCTTGCCCCTTCTCAAGCCCAACGCTGTCGTTTATTCGCCTCCGAAGAAACACCAGAACCCGAATGGATAGACGTGGGTGAAGGTCAAATTGATCCCACCCGTCCCTATCGTTGTTATTTAAAAAATGAAACGGGAGAAAAAGATAAATCCCGTTATCTTGATATTTTCTTCTATGATGGGCCAATTTCTGGCGATATGGGCTTTGATGATGTACTCAGTAGTTCGGGACATTTTGCCGGACGACTCAGCCAAGCCATTCACGGGGACGGACGCCCCACACAGGTGATTTCAGTCGCTACCGATGGGGAAACCTTTGGTCATCACAAAACAGGTACTGAGAAATGTTTGGCTTATGCCTTTGTTGAAGAATTTCCTCGTCAGGGTTGGACTGTTACAAACTTCGCCCACTACCTCAGTTTAAACCCTCCCACCTGGGAAGTTGAATTAAAGCCTGTAACCGCTTGGAGTTGCTTTCATGGGGTAGAACGTTGGCAGAATGATTGTGGCTGTGGTGGAGGTGGTGTTTGGCATCAGAAATGGCGTCGTCCGCTTCGAGATACACTCAATTGGTTGCGGGATCAATTGATTGAGGTTTATCAAACCTACGGACATCAGTTTTTTCATGATCCCTGGCAGGTTCGCGATGAATATATTCGAGTCATTGGCGATCGTTCGGAGGCAAATCTTCATCACTTTCTGACTCAGCATCAAACTCATTTATTAACAGATACAGAACGAATTGATGCGTTACGTTTGTTAGAAATGCAGCGTCATTCTTTGTTGATGTTTACCAGTTGTGGTTGGTTTTTTGAGGAGATTTCTCGACCAGAAGGGACGCAAATTTTACGCTATGCTTGTCGGGCGATTGAACTGGCATCTGAGGTCACAGGAATTGATTTAGAAGCGGAGTTTTTACAAAGATTAGCTTTCGCTCCCAGTAATGTAGAGTTATTTCAAACTGGAGATGAAGTTTACCGTAAATTGGTGAAAACTGCTCAGATCAATTTTGAACAAGTTGCCGCACACTACGCAATTAGTTCACTGTTTACCACTTATACTCGGCAACAGCAAATTTATTGTTATAATACTCAGCAACTCGATTACCAAATCAGACATATTGGCACGTTAACCTTAGCTATGGGTCGAGTCCAATTAACCTCTGAAATTACCCGAGAACAGATGGATTTTGTATTTGCTGTTTTGCATCTGGGGGGTTGGGATTTTCATTGCTGCATTCAACCTTTTGCCGGACGTCGTGCTTACAGTAAACTTAAACAGCATTTGTTTGAAGCGTTACAGCAAGCGAGCGCCCCTCAAGTTATTTTAGCAATGGTTAAAATATTTGGAGAGCAGTCATTTAGTTTGCAGGATTTATTTGCAGAAGAACGTCAGCGAATTATGGGGTTATTGTCTCAAGAAACACTGACCCGTTTGGATCAGCTTTATACTCAAGTTTATCGAGATAATTATGGGGTGATTATGGCGTTTCATCGAGATTATCTTCCCGTTCCTCAAGAGTTACAGGTTGCTGTAGAAGTGGCATTGACTCATCGTTGTGTAACCACAGTACGAGCCTTAGAAACAGAAAGTAGTAACGGTTTAAGTCTCAATCATTTAGCGGCGTTAGAAGTGATTACCACAGAAGCCCATCAATTGCGCTGTCGAATTCAAAATAGTGAAGTTCGCGAGACTTTAGAGCGGTTAATTATGCGATCGCTGTACCTGATTTTACAGCAGAATAATCCGAAAACACTAGAGGTAGAAATTGAGAGTTTAGAGCGATTAATTCAACTCGGATACCATTTAGAACTCAATCTATCATTAGCTCAAGCTCAGGAGTTATATTTGCACTCTTTGGGTACAATGATTGTTCCGTTGTGTTTGGGGTGGCTACAACGTCAACGAGAGGCGAATGCGCCTCAAGTCAATGCAAAACACTCTACTCTTTCTGGGGTAGCGGTTCAGACGACTGTTGAAAGTCAATGGCAAGTTTCTCAATTGCGGAAGTTGTTACATTTAGGGCAAACTCTAGCAATTGATGTTCAGCAGTTGTTGAGTCAGTTGGCTTAAACAAAAATTGTCAGGGCAGGTTGGATACATATATTTTTGTTGTTTTCTAATTTGCCCTTCTCAATTAGGGATTACAATACAAATGGCTTAACTGCTTTAAATTATCCCTATTTTTGTGATTTGAGTCGTCAATGAACTTTTTTGATAAACTAATCGCTGCGATTGAACGCAATCAAAGCTTACTTTATGTTGCCCTTGATCCCAATCCTGAGTGTTATTCATTTAATCCTGATCAATCTGTTATCACTGTTGAACAATGGCATAATGAATTAAAATCTATTGTTGCTCAAACTGTTGATGTTGTTTGTGCTTATAAACTTACTTTAGGATTTTATCAAGCATTGGGTTGGCAAGGAATACAACTTTTAGAACAAATTGTGCAGTTTATTCCGTCAGATTTACCGATTATTTTAGATGCAAAATACGGCGATATTAATAGTAGCAATGTTTTTGCTCAGTTGATCTTTGAACAGTGGAAAATTGATGCTTGTACGGTTTCAGCTTACACTGGATTAGATCAACTAACACCGTTTTTGGTTTATCCAGATAAAGCAGTATTTGTGTTGTGTGCAACCTCTAATCCTTCCGCAACAATATTGCAAGAATATCCAACACCTGAACAATCTTTGTATTTGCAATTAGTCCAAGAAACTCAAACTTGGGGAACGCTAGAACAACTGGGGTTAGAAGTTGGGATGATGGCAGATACATTAGCTCGGGTGAGAAAAACTGCACCAGAACGCTTAATCTTACTAGAAGGGGATAGATCTGAAGAAAATGATTTGATAGAAGAAAGTGAATTAACGCCGATTTTAGCAGCCGGATTAAATCAGAATAGAGAAGGTTTATTGCTGCCAGTTCCGTCCTGTTTCTTGGAAGCAGAAAATATCACTCAAGTTGTTACAGAATTTCGAGATAAAATTAATAAAATTCGTTCCCAAGATGTTCAGGGAAGTCCGACTTGTAATTTATGGTTGCCTGATATTTGTTTTTTGGAGCATCAACCCCATCGGAATTTGATTTTACAGCTTTATGATATTGGTTGTATTATTTTTGGAGAACACGTTCAATCTTCGGGGGAGATTTTTCCCTACTATGTTGACTTGCGACGGATTATTTCCATCCCCCAAATTTTTCATAAAATTGTCAGTGCTTATGCAGATATTCTTGAGGATTTAGAGTTTGATCGGATTGCCGGGATTCCCTATGGTTCTTTACCGACGGCGACAGGTTTAGCGCTGCGAATGGAACGTCCAATGATATTTCCTCGTAAAGAAGTCAAAAGTTATGGAACTGGACGGTTAATTGAAGGGCATTTTCAGGCAGGAGAAAAGATTGTGGTCGTTGATGATATTTTGATTACTGGAAATAGTGTCATGCGAGGGGCAGAAAAGTTAAAATCAGCAGGATTAGAAGTGGAAGATATTGTCGTGTTTATTGATCATGGTCGAGGTGTGATGGATAAACTTAAAAGTAATGGCTATCAAGGTTATACAGTTCTATCGTTAGCAGAAATTGCCGACACTCTCTACCAAGCCAATCGAATTAGTTCTCAAGAGTTTGATTTATTTCAAGAATCAACAGCGCAAACGTGATCTTAACTCTTTATTCTTCAACCCGATATCCCAAATCAGCCAAACGACTGCGAGATTGTCGCCATTTGGGTTGCACTTTTACAAATAATTCTAGGTAAACTTGACCTGCAACAAGTTTTTGAATTTGTTGACGTGCATCACTTCCAATCGTCTTGAGCATCTGACCCCCTTTACCGATTAAAATCCCTTTTTGAGAAGGTCGTTCAGCGTGAATGGTGGCTAAAATACGAGTGATTTTAGGATCTTCTTCTACCCGATCAATAGAAATAGCAACGGAGTGAGGAACTTCTTCGCGAGTATGCAGTAGAATTTGTTCGCGGATGAGTTCTCCCATAATGAAGCGTTCAGGTTGATCGGTGACTAAATCGGGGGGATAATAGTAGGGGCCGGGTTCAAGTTGTTCGATAATTAAATGTTGTAGGGTATCAACTCCGGCACCTGTCAGTGCAGAAAACTGAAGAATCGGCCAGGAATGAGATTCAATCAGCTGTTGATAACTTTCATTAATTCGTTGAGGTTCTTGAGGTTGTTGATCGAGTTTATTGAGTCCTAAAATAACAGGTACTTTCGTTGAGTTGAGTAGGTCGGCAATGAAGCGATCACCCCCTCCCGCCATCACAGAACCATCAACCACAAACAGCAGAACATCGACTGAGCGAATGGCAATTTGAGCATTTTTAACTAAAACTTGTCCAAGCTGATGATGAGGCTTATGAATTCCCGGTGTATCAACAAAAATAATTTGCGCTTCCGGTGTGGTTAAAATCCCTCGGAGTCGATTACGGGTAGTTTGAGCCACAGGGGAAGTAATGGCAATTTTCTGCCCGACCATTTGATTCATTAAGGTCGATTTGCCGACGTTGGGGCGGCCGATAATGCCTACAAAGCCAGATTTGTATCCATCCGGGGCAATCGGAATCGTAAAGTTCTCAAACCCATCGACAGACATAAGCAGGCAGGAATTTGAACAAGTAGAGTAATAAGCGTAGCATAACTTGATATCTTCGGTAAAATTTGGTAGATTGCGATAGTATGTCTCTATGATATAGGGAAGCATTGCTCTGCTGGACTCCAAGTTTTGGCGAGAATTAAGCCTATTGCCAGTCAGTAAAAGCTATTTTTAGCAAAGAAGGCTTTGGGTTAGATAGTTCGCTATGAGCTGGAGTTCGTTGAATTTTATTAAGTTTGGTGAAACTGAGGAGATGAACATGAAGAAGTTTAAGCTTCTAGGTGGGTTGTTCGCTATGCTGGTCATTAGCCAACCCCTGTCAGCTTTAGCTCAAATTGGTGTAATTACTGTTCCGTCGGACTTTGATTACCGATACAAACCAAAAGATGAATCTACAGATGACTTTACTGATCCCAATCCGGATCAGGTAGATCCGCCAATCTATGAAACTTTACCCAATCTAGATCGGCCAAATAGAACTCTACCGAGTGCGTTCAGATATCCAATCATTTATGAAATGGCGGTTGATGAAAGCATTACCAGTGATGCTGTTATTACGGACGAAGTTTTTCTCGCTACATTACCCCCAATTCCGAATGGAGTTACTTTAGATGATATTCCTCGTATCCGAGCAGAATATACTCGTGCAGTTGAGGAATGGGGTGAATTGATTCAGGAATGTCTGAGTTTAAATCCTCTATTGATTAAAGTTGATACAGGTAATCCGATTTTAATCAATGAAAATCCAGCAGGTACAATCGTTTTCAATGCTAACTTAATTCCGGTATGTCCCAGACCGTAACAGTTAATGTTACTTGTGGAATCGTTTGATGTTTTTGACTTAGATCTACTTGATTTGAGTAGATCTTTTTTTGATTTTGAAATTCAAAATAATAATAAACAAATCAAAAGCCAACCTATTTGTTTTTCAGGTTAGCTTTAATTAACTTTCTATCTATTCTATTAAGTTAAATAAGCAAAACAAAGAAGACTGCATAGAGTAGTTTTCAGAAGTAACAGAGGTCAAGCCCTCGGTCTGTTAGTGTGCCTTGGCTACATCCATTGCTGGACTTCCACCGAGCACCTATCAACGGGTAATCTGCCCGTGACCTTACTGGGTTAACCCATGAGAGCACTCATCTTGAGGTGGGCTTCCCACTTAGATGCTTTCAGCGGTTATCCGCTCCGCACATGGCTACCCTGCGTTTACCGTTGGCACGATAACAGGTACACCAGCGGTGCGTTCCTCCCGGTCCTC
>NZ_AUZM01000050.1 GCF_000478195.2 Lyngbya aestuarii BL J
CAAGAGTGTCCTGAATGTGGTGGTGAAGTTAAAAAAGACCTGAGTGTGAGAATCCATGATTGTCCTCGTTGTGGATACAAAACAGACCGCGATATAGCCGCAGGTCAAAACATTAGAAACCGAGGAATTAAGCTAATTAGTACCGTTGGACAGACGGGAAAGGAAACTGCCTGTGCAGACGTTCTACCGGGGGCTGTTAAAAATCAGTCTAGGCAAGTGTCGAAATCCCGTAAGGGGAAAACCAGGAAAACCAAGCCGTGAGGTGAGGATCGCCTACACTGAATCGAAGATTCAGTGTAGGAGGATGTCACGTATATGAATATACAGAACCTTAAAAAAATCTATCTTTAGTTAGAGTCTAAATAACACCAAATATAGCGGAAAAATTTTAGTTTGTCAATGGCTATCACTATATCTGGATTATGCAGTACATTGGAAAAATGTCATTAAATTGAAGAAGTTTGAGTATGCAGACCTTATACCCAACGGCCATTCCCTCAACAAAGAGTGAAATTCAGGTGATCCGGCGAGATGGATCACGGGCTGACTTGGACATCTCAAAAATCCGTGCTGTCGTGAATTGGGCTTGTGTGGACTTAGACGCCAACCCGATTACCCTCGAGGCGGGGCTAACCACTCGTCTGCGAGATGGGGTAACAACCCGCGAAATTCAAGACAACCTGATTAACTGTGCATTAGAATTGTGTAGCCCCTCAGAACCCGACTGGCGTTACGTGGCGGGGAGGTTACACATCTGGAGTTTGTGGAAAGATACACTCGCCAACCGAGGCTATCGCTACGAAGACTATGCCCGCACCGTTGAATCTAAAGTCAAGAATCACGAATATGATTCACGAATCTTAACTTATACCCCAGAAGAACTCCAACAAGCCGGAACCTGGATCGATCCGCAATGGGATAAAGATTACGATTATGCTGGGGCAGTGTTGCTGACTAAACGATATTTGTTGACCAATGAATTGCCGCAAGAAGCTCTATTAACTTGTGCGTTGCTGTTAGCGGTAGTGGAAAAACCGGAAAATCGATTATTTTGGGCGCGACAATTTTATGAAGCAATTGCCAAGCGCAAAATTTCCTTAGCGACACCGATTTTAGGCAACCTAAGAATTCCAAACGGTTCTTTAAGTAGCTGTTTTATTACCAGCATGGATGATAACTTAGAGAGTATTTTTGATACCATCAAAGATGCAGCTAGAATCTCTAAAAATGGGGGCGGTGTCGGTACAAATGTGAGCCGAGTTCGTGCCACTGGAAGTTGGGTTATGGGTAAAGAAAATACATCAGGTGGGGTGATTCCTTGGATTAAATTATTAAATGATACCGCGATCGCAGTTAATCAAGGCGGACGTCGTGCCGGAGCAATTACGGTTAGTTTAGATGTGTGGCATTTAGACGTGCCAGAATTTCTAGAAATGCAGACGGAAAATGGTTAATTTTAGCCCTTTATATCAGTAATGATATAAATGCACCTCCTGAATTGCTGGGAAACCCTAAAGCTGTTTTAACGACAACATAACTAGAAATAGTCAGTGTGAACGTTTAAAAATAAAACAGATGAAACAATGGGCAATCAGCAGCCGAGATTCTGTTAAATGAATCAGGTTCAACGACTATTCCAAACGGAAGTACACTCAAGCGAGTGGAAGTAGGAGGTATCCTGTAGTAAAATATCTAAATTATTACAGGATAAAGATATAGTCTGGTCTTACATGAAAGTGTAAGTGGTCTTCAATCTGCCTGAGTTTAAGCTTTACAAAATCATAACTTCTGATCTCACAGAGAAGTTACAATGAAGACAGTCTTGATGTCGCGAATCAAGATGAACATTAACGGATCAACGTCGTAAAGCTTATGATATTTTTCCCCAATTAGTGATACCTGATGAGTTTATGCGTCGGGTGATTGCTAAAGAAGAATGGACAATGGTTGACCCTTTTGAGGTGCGAACTAAATTGGGAATTGAACTGGCAGAATTGTGGGGTGAAAAGTTTGAGTGTGCTTATCAAGAAATTGAAGCAAACTTAGAAAAAACCTTAACACTCTACAAAAAAATTAATGCTAGGGAACTGTTTAAAACAATGATGCGATCGCAAGTTGAAACCGGAATGCCCTATCTCTGGTTTAAAGATACTTCAAATCGCGCTAACCCAAATTCCCATGAAGGTTATATTCCGGGGGGAAATTTGTGTCAAGAAAGTTGGTCAAATGTTTCTCCTGGAAAAGAAGCCCATACCTGCAACCTCAATAGTTTAAATTTAGCCAATCTTGAAGACGGAGAATTAGCCGAATTTTGTGTAATTGCCGTGCGTTTGTTAGATAACACAATTGAGTTAACTTGTCCTCCTTTTGAAGACAGTAAAACTCATAATCTCAAATACCGAACAATTGGTGTTGGTGCGATGGGTTTAGCCGATTGGTTAGCCAAAAATAAACGGTATTACCGAGATTTAGACACCATCAGTCACCTGTTTGAAGATATTGGCTACTACTGCACAAAAACCTCAATGGAACTCGCCAAAGAAAGGGGTGAATATCCAGCTTTTGCAGGAAGTTCTTGGAGTGAAGGAAAGTTAATTGGGGCGAAACCTGTAGAATGGTTTTTAGAGAATGCACACTCTAAAGAACGGTGGCAACAACTGAGTTTAGATATCCAAAAATACGGCATTCGTAACTCTCATATTACCGCCATTGCCCCCAATACGTCCTCGTCTTTAGTTCAAGGCTGTACCGCCAGTATTTTACCTTGCTATAGTCGCTTTTTCTATGATAAATGGGCAAAAGGAACTGTTCCGATTGCACCCCCTTTTATCAGAGATAGTTTCTGGTTTTATCCCGAAAATAAAACCTTAAATCAACAAACTGTAGTTAAAGCTGTAGCAACCATTCAAAAATGGATTGATACCGGAATTTCGATGGAGTTGATTTTCAACTTAAATCAAGGCGTTTATTTCCCCGATGAACCCGAACGTTCTATCAAAGCTAAGGAAATTTTTGAAACCTTAGTCATGGCATGGCAAGAAGGCTGTAAAGCGATCTATTATATTAGAACGGTACAGCGTGATAGCTTCAAAGAAGCCGACGAAACTTGTACCGCTTGTGCAAATTAATCCGTAAAAAGAGAAACGGATACTGAGTGGAAGAACGGATTAAGTCGTCTGTAAAAAGCATAAATTTATGCGTCCTTGAATAAACATAATCCGTTTTTCCTGATCAAAATCTGTTTCCATTTGTCGTTAGTTGTCACGGTTCTGAACTCAAACAGCTAACGACTATTCACTCAAAGCTATCAACCCGAACATCACTAAAATTAACTCACAAAATGACTAGCACCCTAGACACTTTCAACACCAAACCTACCTCAAAAATGCCGATTAACCCTATCTTTAATCCAGAGGGTAACGATCAGGTCGAACACCGTTCAATTTGGTTTGGAGATACAACCAACCTGATGCAATTGAATGATGTCCGCTATCCTTGGGCGGTTGGTTTGTACAAACAAATGCGTGAAAATTTCTGGGTTCCAGAAAAATTAGACATTACTCAAGATGTCGTAGATTATGGGAATTTAACCACAGATGAACGTCGGGCATTTGATGGAATTTTATCTTACTTAACCTTTTTAGATTCCATTCAAACCTGCAATATTCCTCATCTAAAAAGTAGTATTACTGCGCCCGAAATTAGTTTGTGTATGGCAGAACAAGTTTCTCAAGAAGCCATGCACAACCAAAGCTATCAATACATGATAGAAACCATTATTCCCTCAGATCGCAGAAGTTTTGTTTATGAATTTTGGCGCACTGATTCAGTCTTACATAATCGCTGTGAATATATTGCCCGATTCTACCAAAACTACATCGATCATCCCACCGCAGAGAACTATTTTGTCGCATTAATGGCAGACTTTTTACTCGAAGGACTCTACTTTTATAATGGGTTTATCTACTTCTATAACTTAGCCTCTCGAATGTTAATGCCGGGATCAGCAGATATTTTCAAAATGATCAACCGTGATGAACTCTCTCATGTTCGTTTGTTCCAAAAATTGATTCCTGAAGCCATGCAAACCTTTCCTCATTCCGTTGAACAAATTTATGAAATGTTTGACACCGCAGTACAACATGAATGTCGCTGGACCAATCACATTGTCGGTCGTAATATTTTAGGAATTACTGAGACTAGCACCGAACAATATACCAAATATCTCGCCAATGCTCGGTTGCGTTCAATTGGTTTAAAACCGCTCTATACTGACCCTCGATATAGCAAAAGCCCTTACACTCATCTAGAACGATTTTCAGATACCAAAAAAGAAGCCCACACCAAAGCGAACTTCTTTGAAGCCAGCGTCACGAGTTATGTCATGTCTTCCGGAGTAGGCGGTTGGGATGAAATTTAATCACACTTCAGAAAATTTAATCCTTTAGGATGAAGCCACAAACAGCCTCTTTCACCGAAAATACGATCAAAGGTTGATTGAGTTCCCCTAATTTCCCCTGGTTATTTTACTAGGGGAATTTTATGATTTGTTTAAACCGCAATTGTAGAATGATCTGCCGTTTGAGTGAGCAGATCTTCAACTTGAGTGGGTGTTAGATTAGGATTGGCTTGTAACATCAATGCTACCACGCCCGCAACGTGTGGCGCCGCCATAGAAGTTCCAGAAAGAAATCGATAGGGAACCGCAGAAGATGCTAAAGGTATCGTTGAATAAATATCACCAACATCTGAAAACCCTCCATCTCCTCCGGGTGCAACGACATAATTCAAGGGTAAAATTCCCGCTCGATTTGAGAAACTAGAAAGTTGATTTTTACGGTCAACTGATCCGACAGCAATCCCAAATTGATTCGCAAAACGTGCCGGATAAGAGGGAAAACTGCTGCTTTCATTTCCGGCTGCAACCACAACCACAACACCCTGTTCCACCGCCCAACTCATTGTCTCTAAAACTTCACTGATATAATCATTTCCACCTAAACTGAGATTAATCACATCAGCCCCATTTTCAACTGCATAACGAATCCCCATTAAAGCATCATTAATCTTACCAAAACCATTTCTATCTAAGACTCGTACAGGCATAATTGTAGCATTAGGAGCAACTCCTGTAATTCCGACTCCATCCGGAGTGGCTGCAATAATTCCGGAGACATGAGTCCCGTGACTATTAAAATCCATCGGATCATTATCTTGATTGACAAAATCCCAACCTCGACTATCATCTACATAGCCGTTATTATCATCATCAATCCCATTATTAGCAATTTCCCTCGGATTATTCCAAATATTAGAAAATAGATCGGGATGATTGTAATCAACACCGCTATCAATCACGGCTACAACTACATTTTCTCCAGTTATTCCCTGCGTCCAAACTTCTGGGGCTTGAATTAAATCTCGTCCCCAATCATTTCCACCTAAGTCGGGAATCTCTGGAAAATCAGGGACACCAGCACTCTGAGAAACTGCTGCTGAAGCATCAACTAAACCATACCCAAAACGGCTATCAAAACTTTCGAGTGTTTCGGGATTATTAAATTGAGGATTGGGTGTTGCAGAAACACTTAAATTGTAAGCAGTATCACCCTCATATTGATAAACTACAACATAATAAGTTCCCGCCAATAAAGCATTAATCGACACAGATTCAGAGAAGTTAGCAGGTTTCTGAGAAGTATTAATAATATCAGTCACATCAATCTCTTGATTATTATTAATATCTTGCAATAATGCTACATCTGCATCTGCACTTAAACCATTCAGGACAATATTAACATCGCTATCAATATCAAGCTGAAAACGGTAAATATCTTCTGGATCTAAATCTCCAACAAATTCACTGATGGTAATATTTCCTAAGATTCCTAAGTCTGTGGCTTGACCTAAAGTAGAATCCGATGCGGTAGCTGTAGCGATCAAACGACCTTCTAATTGTGTCGGTATCGTGTTTAATACTGAAGCTAATATGGTATTGTTAAGGCGATTTCCAATTAAAGTATTAATTTCTCCAGTTTCTGTAAATACAGGTTCTAAAAATAGATTAGATTCTGCTAAATTATCCGGTAGTTTAATCCAATCCGATAACGGATCAAAATCAACAATTAAATCAGCAAAAGGCATAGAGTTCGCTGCGGTTGCATCCATAACAACCAAAGTATCTTCTCCTAAACCTCCGACCAAAAAATCTATCCCTACACCCCCTTCTAACCAATCATTTCCCTCTTGTCCAACGAGATAATCATCCCCAAAACCCCCTAACAATGTATCATTACCCAGTTCCCCAGAAAGAGCATCATTTCCCCCATTTCCAGTAAGAAGATCATCTCCTTCTCCGCCGTTCAAAGTCTCATTCAAATCACTCCCAACAAGATCATCATTTCCTATATTATTTACTGAAAACTCAGGAATAATTGAACTCGCTATCCAATGATCATCATTGCTAATAGATAAACTTTCTATATGGGTAGATAAGCCGGAGTCAACCCTAAATAGATTAGCTTCGTCTTCTAAAAAAAACCCATCTTCAAAAAAATTCAGCATGAAATTCTCCTAACTCTTTAATTGAGAAGTTCTATTGATGTTCTACAATGCAGTGAAAACTTCAGAATAAATAGAGAAAAGTTACACCTCACCCTTTCTCCAGGTAACAATTTATACTCACTTCCTCACCCAATCATCCGTTTTTTGAAACTAGGTTCCCTAGCAGCTAGCTTTCAGGCTATTTTTTGATCGAACGGCTCACTCACAACTCAAAGAACAACAGCCTATCTATTTCTATTTTAAAAATTTTGTCTGATGCTTAAGATTAAGTTTTGATTAATTCAAAAAACTGATGATACTGGTAGGAATTTTCACTCAGTTTTGGAGAAATTTAGATCCACTTTCCCCAAATCATTATACTCTCCAACAAAATCAGTATATAACAGTAAAACTTGATGGAATTTTAGAGACTTATCTATCATTTTCAGAGAGTCTCAGCTTGATCAAATATTGATTTTTTCAAAAAAAATATGAATAGCTACACCACTCACTGTCACTGGATGAAAAGAGCCTTAGAACTCGCTGAGTCTGCCGGAGAAGCCGGAGAAGTCCCCGTCGGAGCCGTGATTATTAATTCTCAAGGTCAGTTACTCGCTGAGGCAGAAAATCGACGAGAACGGGACAATGATCCCACTGCTCATGCCGAGATTTTAGTCTTGCGACAAGCTGGCCAAAAGTTAAAAGACTGGCATTTAAACCAATGTACCCTTTACGTTACCTTAGAGCCTTGTCCCATGTGTGCCGGGGCAATTGTGCAAGCCCGAATTCAGCTTCTCGTCTATGGAGTAGACGATCCCAAGACTGGTACAATTCGCACAGTTGCCAATATTCCTGATAGTGCTTATTCCTTCCACCGTTTACAGGTTTTGGGGGGAATATTGGAGTCGGCTTGTCGTCAACAATTACAATCATGGTTTGCTCAACGGCGTGAGGATCATTCAAGGGTCAAAAGTTAAAAAAAGATTAATATCTGCTGTCGTCTCACAAGAGACCCAAAGCCACCGCCTCGCAATTCAACCCAAGACAGTGTAAGAAGTGTCATTGAGATGAACGACAGCAAGGGATAAAAATTTTACCTTAGAGTCAAGAAATCAATGCAACACCAATCCACTTATGATGACACTTGACTTAAAAGCATCACCCCTCAAAATGCCAACCTCTCCAAAGGGAAAATTCACAATCTCTAGGGTATCTCCCTGGTTAGCGGCTTTATCTTATCCGCTTGGTCGTCACCTGATATTGCCATCTTACTTTCGCAAAATTGAGGTCATCGGCCAGGAAAATATTCCCAGAACTGGGCCTGTGATTCTTGCACCAACCCATCGTTCTCGCTGGGATGCCTTAATGATGCCCTACGCTACAGGCCGTTGTGTTTCCGGACGGGATTTAAGATTCATGGTGACAGAAGACGAAATTAAGGGTGTTCAGGGGTGGTTTATCCGGCGTTTAGGAGGATTTGCAGTCAATCCTCGACATCCGAGTATCGCGACTCTACGCTATGGGGTAGAATTGCTACGTCAGGGAGAAATGATGGTGATCTTTCCCGAAGGCAATATTTTTCAGGATAATGAAGTTCATCCTCTCAAAGCCGGACTCGCTCGTTTAGCCGTCCAAGCCGAATCCAGTCAACCCAATCTCAATGTTAAAGTTGTACCCATCTCTTTGCATTACACTCCGATTGTTCCTCGCTGGCGTTGTCGGGTTAGAGTTAATATTGGCACTCCACTATCTGTCAGCAACTATTGTCAGGGTTCAGCTAAACAAAATGCTAAACATTTGATCTCTGATTTGACCACTGCAATGACTGAACTTGATCAGTGCTGAGATTTTTATCCAAAATTGACCAAGTTGATCTTTTTTTGTTTACCCGAGTAACAATGGACTCTAGTTCTCCCTTTCAATCTGGTCAAATTGTTAAACTCGACCATGATCATCATTGTCTCTATGCAGAAGTAATTCAAGTCGTCACGACTCGTCAAGTGTGTTGGGTTAGGCCATTAATGTTGGTCGAATTTTCAGGTGAAGATCATTCTCCTGAACCTCCGTTTTGGGCAAGTCCACCGCCCCAAAATCTATACAATTTGCGAGACAGTTCTGACCTCATTTGGCCGCTAAAATTATTTCAACCCGCAATAGATACAGAAGTGATTCCCTTATTGGTTCAGTTAGACTCACCTGACGGAAAAAACTCCCAGGCGGCGACAACCGCACATCAACAACTGCGTACTTTTATTCGTCAGGTTTGGCAAGCTTATCCCGATGCGTTTCCCCAATAAAATCTAATTTGACTGATTCATACCCTTTTTTTTCCCGGTTTAAACTAAAATTGCATCAGGAACTCGACCCCATAAATATGTTAGAAGGGAATCAACATCTACCCTAAATCAACTCCTATGCTGAGTCTAAAAGTTGTCACTCTGGCGGTGGTGATTGCTATATCGGCAAACATTATACCGATAAACGCTCTTTCTGAGTTTCCAGTTCTCGCACAAACCCCCAATGAACCCAAAGCTGAAGCAGATAGATTATTATAACAAGGGATTCAACAAGGCAAAACTCAGCAGTTTCAAGAAGCGTTACAGTCTGATCAACAAGCCTTATAAATTTACCGGGAGATTGGCGATCGCTAGAAAGCTAAAAAAGTTATCATAATAAGATTGAGGCGATCGCAATTTTCAAAAGGAAGGGTAAGGATATGTCTAAAATAAAATGGATTCGATATACACCCATTGGTTTACTGATTCTGGGTTCACTCACGTTGACAACGGTTCAGACTCATTGGGAATTATCAATTTTAACAGGATTATTTTTGGCGATTATTTCTAAAGGAATGAGGCGTCCGCGTCCCCAGAAAACGGATATTAATTTATAAGGGTAGACTTGGCTGATTTTCGATAAGCAAATGCTTTGGATCGAATTTCGGAAATATCTTGAATAAAGTCTATTTTTTCGAGTTGATGTTTTTGTTCATCTAAGCTTAAAATCGCTTCTCCGATAGCTTTTGCTAACAGGGGCGGAACTGCGTTGCCAATTTGTCGCCATTGTTGAGTTAAACTGCCTTTGAAGATAAACTCGGGGGGGAAAGATTGAATAGCTGCTGCTTCTCTAACAGTTAAATACCGATCTTCTGTGGGATGATAGTAAGTGGTGCGACTGGTGTTAATCGTGTTAGAAACGGCATTTCTATCTAATCGTTTTAACTTCGTTTCTCGAAACCGTTGTTCGCGTAAATTATCCCAATCTACATTAAACCAAAGTTCACGGGGAAGATAGGCTAATTCATCTTTTTGATAGCGAATTCCTTGTCCTTCTGGGATATGATGAATTCGTTTTCGTTCGAGTTCGTTGGGGATTTGTGCGGTTTCAATATTATGGTTAAACGTTGTATTTTGACAGGTTAACAAGTTCTCAAACGCCCAACCAACCGTTCTCGCTGCGGGTAAATTCTCAGCATCTTTGGGAGAATCTTTAAACTGTTTTTCGGGATAAATATTTTGAACACCAAAGCGATTTCCAAGAAAGATTGTTCGTCTTCTCGCTTGAGGGACACCATAATTATGAGCCGCTAAAACTCTCACTTCTATTGTATATCCTAACTCAGCAAAAGAATTAAGAATTAATGAAAGCGTGGGTTCATTTTTACGCGATAGTAACCCCGTGACATTTTCCATGATTAAATAATTGGGTTTAAAAGCCGCAACAATTCGCAGAAACTCAAAGAATAAAAAGTTACGTTTGTCACTGTTATCGTTCGCCCCAATGGTTGAAAAACCCTGACAGGGAGGCCCACCGCAAATTAAATCAATGGTTTGATTGCCAATTTGTTTGTAAATATCTTCTAGAGTAATTTCTCGCAAATCTCCACAGATAATATTAGCATGATGATGATTGGCTTGAAAAGTTTCTAAGGAGGCTTTATCCTGGTCAATTCCTAATAAACATTCAAACCCCGCTTGTTCTAAACCGCAGGACATTCCCCCGGCACCTGAAAACAAATCAATAAACGTTTTAGTCATTGCAAAAAATCAAAGATTAACTCCTGTATTTCCATAATAATATTATCCGATTACTCAAAAACTCGGTGAATTCTGAGAAACACTCAAAAACCCGGTTTCTTTGAGAAACCGGGTTTTTATTTAAAACACAACTTAAATGTTAAGACTTCAAATTGTCCAATCTTCTATTGCTAATCCTGTCACTTTGCTAAAGTCTCGATGATTACGGGTTAATAAAATCATTTGCCGAGAAAGTGCGATCGCTGCAATTCTAGCATCCATCTGAGCCAGTTGAATCCGTTGTGAGTTTAACTGCTCTAAGGTTTTGGCTGCGATCGCATCAAAAGAGAGAAGGGGTAATCGCTGAAAGTCCGCTACTAGCCGTACCATGATCTCATAGCCTTTAACCAGTTCATTGGGATGACGAGCGCGGTTAATATAGGCATGACAGCCTAGCATTTGTTCCTGAATTGTGATAATTGAAATGGCAAAATCAGAGAGGGGATATTGAGCCATTCGTGCCACAAGATTGTTATAATCTGTCCCAGATTGACGTTGAAGAATGCTCAGGTGATCTGTATCTAATAAATATCTCATTCCATTTCTGGTGCGTTTAATACAGACTCATCGCCTCGGCGAATGGCTTGTCCGTAGGCGAGGATATCTTCAAAAGCCGGTTCATCTTTGAAAGAGCCGGTAATTTGTTGTAACCAATTGTTCGATTGAGGATGGGCAATCTGTTGTTGAATTTTAGTAATAGCCGCTTCTACTGCTGCCATGCGTTCTTCTAAGGTCGTGTTGGTTGTCATCGATTTAAAAAAGTGGCTAGGGTTTCAAACTATTGTAGCACCAGGTTTGAAGTGCAAAGAAACCAGGTTTCTGGTTCCACCTCGATCAAATCAAGAGGTAGCATCCCCAAGAGAAACCCAGTTTATACATCTATGTTACAACCTTTGGAGAATTTACGCGATCGCCGTAATCTGATTTATTATAAATAACCGACATTAACATTGAGCGGTATTAAAATAGTATCAATACATCCTAGTAAAATTATGTCAGAACATACCATTACCCTATCTGAAAAAACTTACCAAGCTCTCCTAGAAGTTGCCCAAAAACAAGGCTTAACCCCTGAAAATTGGATTTTAAATCAACTTTATCGGTCTCATTCGGAAACCGAACCTTTATCGGAAAAAATAGGGGATTTAATTGGGGCCATTGATAGTCAAGTTGAACCTCATCATCAGTTTAAGCCAACTGATTTTGGCGAACAGATTGCCACCAAATTATCTAAACAAGGACTGCGACGACCATCATTTTAGTTAACACTGGGCCTCTTATTGATCTGATTGGATAAAGGCCAGGGAGAAGCCCATGTTAAATGTGTTCAAACTTACAAAACACTAACAGGTTCTCTCTTAACAACATGGCCTTGTTTTACTGAGGCTATGTATTTTTTATCAGAATTGCGAGGTTGGTCAGCACAGGCTATCCTATGGGAGTTTATCAATAGAAAAGCCTTGTATCTTCACGCCATTAATGAAGCAGAATGTCAACGCATGAAAGTTTTGATGGAAAAATATCAAGATATACCTATGGATTTAGCAGATGCTTCTCTGGTGGCTGTGGCAGAAAGTCAAAAGATTAAGCGGATCTTTACACTAGATAGTGATTTTTATGTTTATCGATTATATGATCAAGATGCTTTTGAAGTCATCCCAGGATAAGAGCTAAAAGAGTCAGTGTGTTGATTAACCGGGTTTCTAGTTGAAATCTCGATGAGAATACAAAATTTCCCACACAAAACCCAGTTTGTATATTTATGCTGAAACCATTAGAGAATTTGTGCGATTGCTTTCACATTTCCCAGGGAATTGTTGAGTTTTTAGGTCGGTAAATATTTGTGATGGTTGGGTTGAGGTAACGAAACCCAACCTACCAGGCTGCAATGTTACTTCTAGGTCGGTGTGAGTTTGGTTGATGTTGATGGGGATTATGTGTCAGACGGAGAGAACAGCCGGGGGACGGGAGTTGATAGCATTTTGGGGACGTTTCAGCTTCCTTGCTCATCTCCGCGTTGAACGGGAATATTGTCGGTTTTTTAATAGTTTAATAAGCAATTTTTACATAGGATTCCCAGTCATCAACTTGCCACTTTCCCGCACCATTTTTCCTCAAAAATATTTGTGCTTCTGGCCGACTTCCATCATCAATATACCATTGCTTATCGTCAGAGTATTGCATTTCATCTAAACTCCACAATTCATGATAGGATTCATTATTTTGATTGAGTATATCAGCAAATCCTTGATGAACATATCCATGGTTGTCGTAGAAATTGTCCGTGACCCAATTAATGGGATTCAGATAAGATAATATACCATCATTCTTGTGAAAGAACATTTGAAAATATTCGTCAGCAGTAGCCGCCTTAACGTTAGAACCAGAGCTACTACCATAAAAACCCCAAGACCAATTGGAATAGTCAGAAAAATCAATATCACTTGTTCTCTCGCCCGCAGGAATTTGAGTAGCTGGGTCTAAAGCAATCATATTGTTGATGCCTCCTGGAGTGCTTTCGGCAATATAATACGAAATATAAGCTCCCAAACTGTGACCCGCAAGATTAATATTGTCATTGGAAATTCCTAAATCTTTCAAAACATTTCGTGCAGCTTGAGCGACTGGCTGCATCCAGTGACTATTCACCAAAAACCCATCTCTGGCACCATCTTCCCAATCAAGAGTCAACACTTGAGAGTTTGGGTCATTGCTCTTAATTGCATTAGCTAAATGGCTCATGTTATCGGCATTGCTCTGATTTCCGTGAATTACTATCCAGGTTGGTTTGTCAGTGATCGGTTGACCGTCGATCGCTTCAAGTGTGATATCAATTGTTTCTCCATCTTTGTATGCGATTTCAGTCCAAGGTCCATCTTGAGAAGTGTCCTCCGCTTCCCAACTGACATCTAAATAAGCATTCCCTTCATTTTCATAAAAGAAGGTATACACTGCATACCAACCACTTTGTTCGGGAGTAAAGGTATACACACCACCATCAAAATCCCACTCAGGTGTAATCCAAGTATTATCGCCAGTTTCGTAATTTTGGGCTGCTAATAAAAAAGCGTCATCTGCATTTCCTTGAAATGTATAATTTGTTCCCGCATCGAACATAAAATATTTTCCCGCAATTGCCATAAAATCATCTCGCCGATCTCCAAAATAGATGTTGTCATACCTGTCTGCTGAATCAAAACCCCAATTTAGATAAATTCCATTTTCTTCAGACTTTTCAGATGGGACTCGGGCATCATATAGAAAATCCGTCTGTCCAGAAGGATTCACTTCATAAACCCATAGATTCCATAGATTTATTTGCTGGCTTAATTCCACAGAAATGCTAGAATTGTCAACTGTCAAAGTTGCGATATCATCTTTGTTTTTAAGAGTTGACAATTCTTCGCCGCTCAAAGTGTTACCGCGAACCAATTCTGAGAAAATTGCTCCTTCATCTCCGGGAGCATCTGTAGTATTGATCTGAGAATCTATAGAATGACCGATTTCTTCCAGGAGGACGTTGGCAATATTTTCGGGACTATTGGCGTTTTGACTCAAAAAATCTTGGGAAATATAAACCGTGTTCGTCAGTTGATCAAATGCTCCCAAGTTTCCGGCAATTTCATCGATGGAGATAATTTTAAACGTTGGTAGAGATTGACCATTGGATAATTGTTGAATCAAAAAGCGTGCAGCTTCTACATCGGCTGATTCCCCGAAAGCCATCACAATCTTGCTGTCAAAATCAGGAGCGACTAAAATATCTTGAAGTTGGGCGATCGCATCATTTAATCCGGCCGTCAAAACTTCGTTGACATCTGGTGAAGCTTGACGGCTATTTGATAGCCCTGCCGACAACGAATTTCTCTGGGTATTGACGGTTAGTGAAGTAGCTGGGAGCGGGAAATCCAACAAACTAGGAAGATTTGGCGGGAGACTTGGAGTTGGCGGTTCAATCTCAATGGGTAGCTGGGTTGTGGGTAGTTCGGATGCTTCTCCGGTTTCAATGAAGTCATTATTGGTAATAGAAGATGGCGATACATTTTCGAGAATTACTAAAGTTTCGCCATTCGATTCAATTCGAGTCGATAAAGATGACCCGTCACTCAAAATTTGCAAGTTGTTAAATGAAATGCCATTAGGGAGACGCATCTTATCGATACCGGGTTGGAAATCAGTAATCACATCCCCGTCAGCGCCCGATGATGCTAGGATAAATTGGTTAGCACCACCGCCACCAGTTAAGGTGTCTAATCCTTTATCACCAGAGACAATACTATTTCCAGACCCTCCAATCACCACATCATTACCCGCACCGCCATACAGACTGTCATTTCCCGGACCTCCAATTAAAGTATCATTTCCGAAATTACCAAATAAAATACTGTTCCCACCACCAGCTTCTAGGAAATCATCATCTTGACCACCAAAGAGGGTATCATTTCCCCCCCCGCCAATAATGGTGTCACTGCCTTGGTTTCCGTAGAAAATCCTTCCTGTATTGTCGTTGAGTAAATTATCGTCTCCCTGCAAAAGTGCGATCGCATCTGGAAAAGGTGAGGCGCTGAAATTGGCAATTTGGTCGGGGGGAAGCTGAGACATGATAATAGAGTCGTTCCCAGTCGTAGCTATACCCAAATCCAATCCGTTTTCGGTGATGATATCAGAAAGCATAATGGTATTTCCTTGAGGGTTTAAAGAATTTACAACAGTCAAAAGACTGGATAGATAATGGCGTGTCAACTATTCTTTTTGACTCTAGTTAGACCCGCGATGGATAGTGCGAAAAGTGCGATCGCGCTAGCGGGTTCGGGGACGCTTTGCGAGTTATCTGTGGCGGATGGATTGTAATTTGATAAGTCGAGGCGAAGTTCCATCCGATAAGATGAAGTGATTTCTCCGAGAAATAATTTTGTCACCACATTTCCCAGGTACAGATTATCCATATCTTCGACAGAAGTGATCGAATAATCGCCCCAATAATTTTCATTAAAAAAGGTAACTCGTTCAAACAAACTGTCTAGTTCCAAAGTTTGCAACCCGGTGTAAATATTGATCGTTTGCCCATTTAACCAATTCGCAAAACCCGCTGTCGTTTCACCGCCGGGAGTGTCTTGAGCCGACAGGGGACGGTAATTGATTTGTCCGTTTTCTCGGATGCCAAAGTCAGAGATAGCATCGTTGGTAATAGCGTACTGCGTACCGTCGCCGGATTCTTCCATTAACGAGTCTTGTGCAAACTGTACCGAACCCCCGTAGAAATCGACAATTTGAAATTCGATGAGCGCGTCTTCGTGTTCCGAATCCCAAAATGAATCGGCTGTATACGACCATTTAATTGTGCTGGTTTCGCCCGGAGTTAGATAGAGTGTCGATGCGATCGCTTCTGTTGCGAAGCCGACGATTGAAATTGTGGCAGCAGTTACGGTGATGAACCCTGAGAGCAGTTTTGTTTTTAACATAATTATTAGTTGTGGTTGTGATGATGAAAATGTTTTGAGTTGACTTTTATGACAGTCTGCAATTTATTGGTTTTCAGGACAATCGTATTTATACCGAAGTTGATCGGTACTCGGCTGAAAATCAATAATTACATTACAGTCAATATTTAATGAAGCCCAGATCAATTCGTCTCATCCGTGATTGTATTCACGGCGCGTTCGCCTGAATCGGAGCAAGTTTTGATTCAAATTGACAGTTAAAATTAAAAGGATTTAATCCTAATTAATTGATGCAGAGTTGTATTTCCCCATGTCTATTATTGTCTGAATTTATTCCAACTTTGGCAACCCTATAAAAGTAGGATTTAGGGGGGATTTATCAATTGTTTAAAACTAAAAAAATGGGATAATGTGGGATTTGGTGGTGAAAAGGGGGATAATGTGGGATAATTAACAGTTACAGGAGGCAAAACTACAACCCCATTTACAGCTATGGAGATGCAAGAAGCTTTGCAGTGGACAGACCATCTGATATTTACCACGACAGGGAAGCATCTGGACTCGCTGCAACGGGCTATTTTGCAGGGGGTATGGGAAGGGAAAGGATATAAGGATATCGCTGAGAAATACCACTGTAGTGGCGATCATGTGAAAAAATCCGCATCGGAATTATGGAAACTCCTGTCAGATATTTTGGGAGAAGATGTTAAAAAAAAGAATGTGCGATCGCTGGTTGAAAATGGGGTATTTTCTTATTACAATGACGGGGTACAAATTGGTAATAATATAAATGTCTGTAACGACCTAAACAATCCCTCAAAAAAACCCAAAAACCGATCGCCTTCCACCACAAAAAAAGAATCTCAACCCCGCCACGACCTCAGCCAAGCTCCAGAAAATATTCTATTCTACAACCGCACTGACGAACTGGCTACTCTCAAACAATGGATATTAGAAGAAAAGAGCCGCATTGTCACCATAACCGGATTATCTGGTATCGGAAAAACCGCCCTCGCCAGACAACTGGTTGAACAAATAAAAGATTACTTTGATCGCATTTTATGGCGCAGTCATCGCAAATTTCCCACTCTCAACGCTTTACAAACTAATCTCATCGAATTTCTCGCCTCACCCGCACCCAGTCAAAACCGATCAATTATTAATTACTTCAACTCGCGTAGTTCTATCTTAGAACATCTGAGAAATTACCGTTGCTTAATTATCCTCGATGACTTACAAGAAACATTAACCCCTGGTGAATTCGTCGGACATTATCGCCCAGAATATCAAAACTATGGTCAACTACTCAACGAAATTGGACAATTAAACCACAACAGTTGTCTACTTCTCCTCAGTTGGGAAAAACCATTAGAAATTGCGACTCTAGAAGCTGAAAATATTTACTGCAAAACTCTACAACTCGCCGGCTTGGGGAAGTCAGCCAGCCAACTTTTAACCGCCAGAAAACTCCAAGACAAAAATCAATGGTCGCGGCTGATCGACTTTTACAGCGGCAACCCTTTATGGTTAAATATAATTGCCACCGCGATTATCGATTTATTTAACGGTAGCGTTCAACAGTTTCTCTCCTATTCTACCCTATTTTTAGGAGACTTAGAACCAATCCTCAAACAACATTATCAACGTCTATCACAATCCGAGAAAATCCTAATCGACTGGTTAGCAAACCAAGACCAACCCGTAGATATCGGCCATAAACCCCCCGAACTTTTATCAGACTCCGATTTTTTTAAAGCGATACAATCCCTGAGAAAACGGAATTTACTCGAAAAATCTCCGGCTTTAAGCCTGCAACCCGCGATCAAACAATACGTCAATAGCTTGACTCTTTAGAATTATAAAAAAGGGGTTTTATTGTTCAATCTCGGTGAGACAGAACTTATTAAAACTTATCACTTTAGCTATTGAATCTCTCTGGGAAACTTTGATAAAATAAAAGTAGTAAGTCTATGCTGGTGATTAGATGTGTCTACATCCATCCAATTTATAGAAGGACTCGACGAAGAAATCAGTGGAGTCAGTCTTCGCAAAGTGCGGAACTCCGATAAAAAAATTGTGGTGTTAACCTTTGAGCGTTTACAAGCCGTCGAACAACTGCGGGCTTATCGCAAAGAAATCAAAAATTTATGGTTGCGGGATGAAGAAGGTGACATTAAAGTTACCCCAACCGGAGTAAAATTTTTCTATGTCGGAGATGATGAACTTTCCAAAGTTGAATGTACGTTTGAAGTAGAATCGGAAAATATCTTTGAACGAGTCATGCGATTTTTAAACCGTTACGCAGAAGAAAACGGTTTTGAATATCAATCGAGTTCTGATCAATCCAATTAAATGTTAGAGGAAAATTAATGAGTGAATCAATTACCGTTCAACAACTCACTGCTGAATGGATTACCCCAGAAATATTTAAACCCTACGGACAAGTTATTTCAGCATCAACAGATGGCAAAACCTACGATGAAACCGATGCTCAACTGAATCTCAAAAATGGTGTACCTCGATTTTACATCATGCGGCTCCACAAAAGAGGTCGCCAATTTAACAAAATTACCCGTCATATTGAATGTACTCAATGTTTAGGGTCATTAGAAGGAAAAGAGTGGTTAATGGCGGTTGCACCCCCTTCAGAGGGCAATGAACCCGATGTCAACAAACTCAAGGCATTCCGTATCCCTGGCAACTGTTTTATTAAGCTAGAAGTCGGAACTTGGCACGCCGGGCCGTATTTTGACGATGAACAGATAGATTTCTACAATTTAGAATTAAGTAATACAAATATTGTCGATCATTTCAGTTACGATTTTATCAAAAGTAAAAACTTACAATTTGAAATAGTTATTTAAACCTATTCGGAGAAAAATAGAGCTTTAAATCCGACTCAAATAGTGACTTTAGATACCATTATTAAATATTTATTATTGAAAGATAAACCAAACGTTATAGTTCACAATTTTCTACGAGTCAATCAATTAAGATTAAAGATATAAGCTATCAGACTCAAATAAGAGCTTAAAACTATGGGTTGGTTAAAATCTCTCGCCTTAAGTATTGTGCCTGCTGTATTGGTTGCCTTACCTGTACCTGTAAAAGCTGCTGAAACGATTGTGTTTCCAGTCGGGAAAATGAATTTAGAGATTTCCCTCAACACCTTAGAAAATTATGCTGAAACTGGTTTACTCCCAGATAATCAACCTCTAGAAACCTATCTCAATTGGTTCACCCCGAGTGAACAACGACAAGTCAGAGAATTATTACGAACTCGTTACTCTTTTGATACCAAAGCGACAGCCCAACTCTTAAAATCTCCGATGGTGGCTTCTTTTCTAGAATACCTGGGGGGTTTGATTCAAAGTGAGTCTGGAGAAAACGGTTCAGAGGCGATTTATGATGCAATAATTGCAGCAACCGCTACCGATCCGGAAGGCTTCAATATTATTGAGATTTTGCGCCAATTCCCCGCAGAAAGTATTCATCTCGATCTCGAAGAAGCCCTCGATACAATGGTGCGAGTGGTTTCTTTAGTTCGTCAAACAGATACCGTGATTACCTCTTTAGAACAATTGGCTTTATCTGAAGTCACGGCTTCTAGTTGGGTTGATTTTAATCAGATGCCTGACTTACGCCAACGCGGATCAATTGAGGTTTCCAAACAAACATTATCTTTATTTGATTGGCAGAGAAATCGTCAATTTGAGGCGGATCTTTATCTCCCCAATCAGGTTGCAGAAAATATCGCAACCGAAAAATCAACTCCAGTTATTGTTATTTCTCATGGTTTAGCTTCTGAACGTTCTCGCTTTGAAGACTTAGCAAGACATCTCGCTTCTTATGGGTTTGCAGTTGCCGTTCCTCAACATCCGGGTAGTGATTATCAAGCGCTACAACAACTACTCGCAGGTGAGAGAAACGATATCTTTGAAGTGAATCAATTTATTGATCGCCCTCACGATATTTCCTACTTGCTCAATCACCTAGAACGGTTAAACAAAAAAGAACTCAAAAATCAGTTAAACTTAGAACAAGTTGGGGTTTGGGGTCATTCTTTTGGGGGATACACAGCCCTGGCGTTAGCAGGAGCAACCATTGATTTTGAGAAATTACAAGCCGATTGTACACTCGAAAATAAAATTGTTAACCCTTCGATGTTTTTGCAATGTCGTGCCTTAGAATTGCCTCAAAGTGAGTATCAATTCCGCGATCCGCGTGTCAAAGCAGTTGTTGTTCTTAACCCAGTTAATAGTGGGGTTTTAGGTCAATTAGGATTAAGTCAAATTTCGATTCCGGTGATGATGGGGGCCAGTAGTGGTGATTTATTAGCACCTGCTGTGATAGAACAAATTCAAACCTTTACTTGGTTAACAACATCTAATCGTTATTTAGTGATCAAACGCGGCGATAGTCACTTTTTTGATGTCAATCAATCAAACGTCAGTGAAATTCCTGGAATGGGCGGATTATTATCGCCAGGAGTTGAAGTCACACGCAACTATATGAATGCTTTGAGTGTGGCGTTTTTCGGAACCTATGTGACTGAAGATTTAGAATACAAACCCTATCTGCAAGCGGCTTATGGTCAAGAAATTGGGGAAGCACCCTATACGTTGAGTGTGCTAAAGTCTCTAACTCCCACAGAATTTTCTAAGGTGGTGAGTGGGAATATTTCGAGGAATTAGCCGTTATAGTTTGCCAAATAAAAAGCGATATCTTTGGCAGTTTGTGATCGGTGTTAATCCTTTTCGATCCTCAAGGGAGATCGGGAAAGTCGAAAACACTTCTGACTTTTGACTTCTGCCTTGTATTGATGGGGAAAAATCGGAAAAATCAGCAAAAGGGAGAAAGTAGAATGAAGGGGATTTCCACTCTCTCCCGATTTGATCACAAAATTTATGTCAAGAGGAACTAAACGCTAACCCCCTGACATTGAGGACAGTTACAACCCGAGTAAGGATTTTCGGATTGATGAGAGTCAGTTTGAGCGATTAAGGGGTTATTGTTGAAAGAGGTTGAATTTATTGCGTATTGACTCAACTCAGCCGACATTTGGTTTAGACTCACAGATGGGGTTGAGTTTTGGTGTTTGACAGAGGTTGAGTGAGAAGTGCCAATCAGTTGAGCGACTAAACGAGGAGTATACTGTAAACCTAGCACCGTCTGCGCGATCGCAACGACAGAAGCTAAAATAACCGTCAATGCCAAAGCCAAAATGCGGGGGAGTTTTAAAAGTTTCATAACCAGGATAAGAGTCTAATAGGTCTATTGATTGGTTTTCTTTTCCCAGGATAGCTTCTCAGGAGGCTCAGTAGAAACAACTCAAAAAATGAATTCGTTCCTCTCGGTTGAAGCAGTGTCCAGTACACTAGATAACATCTCATCTAATATTTGTGGATTTCAACCACGAGGAGAGTAGATCTAGATGATTCGATTCAATTTATTGTCTCAAAGTTCCGTCCGATTTTGGGGTTTGTTGTGTTGCAGTCTTTTGATCGGGTTCACGGCGATCGCTCAAGCCGGGGGGCCACCCCGACCACAAGGAAAACCTGCGGTAGTTGAACCGGAGGAGGAGGAGGAGGAAGAAATGGAGGCCGAAGAAGCGACTCCTGCGGCACCGACAACCACTCCGGCTCAACCTCTGCGAGATGAACAGCAAGAAGAACCCCAAAGTTCTGAACCTCCCCCTCGTTTTCCTGAACCCAGTGCGATGATGTCCCTGAATGGTCGTCAATCGGTGACTGTTAAGCTTGTGAATACCACAGATGCAACAATTGCTTATCAAGTGATCGAGGGAACAGGAGAACGAACTTTAGAGGGAAGTTCTCAGGTGGAATTACAAGGATTACCGATTCCGTTAAATTTGACTTATCGGCGTCAGGATGGTGGATTGTTGCTGGTGGTTCCGAAAGCCGTGGAACCAGGCGTGTTAGAGGTTCGTTTTCAACCAACGGGTAATTTCTTTTTCGACACCCGATCTTTAAATATTACAGGAACGGGTTCAGTATTCTTGAACTAAAATTTCAACTCAAGCCGAATCATTTTTGGCAACGTTTTTAGAGATTTTTTCTAGTTTTGATCAGCTCCTCACCTTTTTTTATTAAGCTCACTCACGATTGAATTAATTATAAAATCATTCTTTAAAAGTCTTTTTGAATTCAATGTTAATGTCCGGTCAGATTTGGCTGTTCTGCTCTCTCTAAAAAATTCTTGACACGCTTCACAATGATTTTGATAAACTCCTTTTGAAATGATCATGCAATTTCAAAATCTTTCTATACAATTACCGATTCAAACTTCTCGTTTACTGATTAGACCGTTTATTTCTCAGGACTTAGCGGGCTACTTAGCGTTTATGCTTGATCCAAAGTCTACTGAATATTTAGCATTTGAAGATTCCCAAAAAACCCTAGAAGGTGCAACTGAACTTTTCAATTTTGTGTGTTCTAGCTATGAATCAGATCAGATCATTCATGCTTATGCAATTGCGCTCAATCATTCCAATGAATATGTGGGTTCTTGTGGGTTTGCACCGGATCAGGCAAATTCTGTTGAAATTTATTATAGCATTAATTCTCAGTATCGCAGACAAGGCTACGCTTACGAAGCGACAAAAGCATTATTAGATGTACTTAAAGCAAATGAATGGATTTCAGAAATTAGAGCTTATTCGGCACCGAACAATATAGCCAGTCTTCAGCTCGCTCAAAAACTTGGCATGATATCCAAAGGTAAAGTTGTCCATCCTCATTCGGGGTTAGAGGGATTTCTTTTGAGCCTAAACTGTAAGAATGATCGAAATTCTGAACGGGCATAAATACACAACAAAAGTTAAAATGAGTTGTCTAGGATAAAACGACACAGAGCAAGTACAAAGATGTTCTTCATTTCCTGATTGTTCACATAATTTTTAACTTTCTCAACTTTGGCTCGAATAGAGATTATAATAGAGAATTAAATAAATAGACAGTCTTTCAGCCCGAATGCAAATCCTCTTTCTGCTTGACATAAATGCTGTCGTCTTATAATTGTAGTTATCTGTTACTTCATCTTGATAATTAGACCACAATTGAACAGGTGAGAGGTTGAACTATTTAAAATAAAGTTGAATCTTTTTTGAAGTTTCAGTTGACTAGATTTTTTCAAAAAATTTATGTCATTACCTTATAAAAAATTTGTTAAACTCTATGGATAATCTCACCAAATCTAACACCAGTCACAATCAATCTTTTTTTTGTCAATTAAAACAAACTAGCATTGTTCACAAAATTTACTGGGGATATGGTATTTCTCTAGGAATTGCTGTATTAGGGGTCTTAGTAGGTTTGGGGTTAGGAAATCACTATCATCAAACTGCAAAAGAACAACTAAAAATTGCTCGAACTCAAGGTTCACTGTTAGGCAAATTGCAACTTTTATCTGTTGAATTTAGACCGGAAAAAGAATTTATTCCAGTCTTAAGAGATGAACCTTTATTTCGTCAAGCAGAAACCGATTTTGATCGTCGAATTGAACAAATGAAAACCTTACTGACTCAACTCCAAGCCACAACAGTTTCAGATCAAATCACTCCTATGCAGCCTTTTCTAGAAGTGTATGAACAGGTGGTTGATGATTATGCTCAACGTCAGCGAATCATTTTAAATTTATTGGCGAAAGACAAGTGGGAAACAGCAGATTTTTCTCGAACAGAACGACAAATTAATCGGTTTTCAAATAGTCCTCCTGCGGTTAAATTTAGTCGTTATTCTGATGAACTAAAAACTTTAATTGAATCTTCAGAGCAACAAATTGACCAAGCCGAACAAGCCTTAGTGAAAGCAGATAAATTTAGAACTTTTGTGATTTTAGCCAGTTTATTACTTTCAATTATAATTGCAACAATTTTAGCTTTTTATACAGGTCGAACAATTGCTCGTCCGATTCAAAAAGTCACTGAAGTTGCACAAACAGTAACAGGTACAGAAGATTTTGATTTACGAGTTCCTGTGACCAGTACAGATGAGGTGGGTATATTAGCAATTTCTTTTAATCAATTAATTGAATGGATTGAACACTATATACGCGAATTAAATGATACTCAAACTAAACTCATTCAAACGGAAAAAATGTCAAGTTTAGGTCAAATGGTTGCAGGAATTGCCCATGAAATTAATAATCCAATCAGCTTTATTCATGGGAATCTTAATCACATTGAATCTTATGCAGAAGAACTTTTAACTGTGGTTACACTTTTTCAAAAACATAGTTCACAAATTCCACCGGAAGTTACAAATTTAATTGAAGACAGTGATCTAGACTTTATTCGTGAAGATTTTCCTAAGATATTACAATCTATGCGAATGGGAACAGATCGAATTTGTGAAATTGTTCTCTCTTTGCGAAATTTCTCCCGTTTGGATGAAGCCCAAGTCAAAGCTTGTGATTTACATGAAGGATTAGAAAGTACATTGTTACTCTTAAATCATCGTTTAAATTCTCAAATTGATCTCGTTAAAAACTATGGTAAAATTCCGGAAGTTGCTTGTCATCCGGCTCAAATTAATCAAGTTTTTATGAATATTCTCAGCAATGCAATTGATGCACTGTTAGAGCGAGAAAATCAACTTGACAAAAAAATTATGATTCTCACCGAAAGTCAAGAGGAGCAAGTCATGATTAGAATTTCTGATAATGGGGGCGGAATTCCAGCCGAGATTTTAGGGAAACTATTCGATCCCTTTTTTACAACAAAGCCTGTTGGAAAAGGAACCGGATTGGGTTTGGCTATCTCTTACAAAATCATTGAAAAACATCAGGGCAAAATTCAAGTTTATTCTTCAGAACATGAAGGAACAGAATTTCTAATCACTTTACCCATTCAAAGTTCGATTGAGAATGAAATGCAAGATTAACTCATCTCTAATAATATCTTCATCACGCCTTTTTGTTGAGCATGGTTGAACGCTTCTAAACCTTCACTCAGCGGATAACGCGCTTGAATTAGTGACTCTACATCAATTTTATTTTCAGCTAATAATTCTAACGCTGGAGCAAAGGGGCCGCAACGGGAACCTATCAAAGTAATTTCATCGACAACTAACGCGGACGCATCAAAAGTTAACTTTCCGGCGTAGGTACTTTTTAATACCAAAATTCCCCGAGGACGTAAGGCTTGATGAGCGAGTTCAAAACCGCTGGGGTTGCCCGTACATTCAACGGCAATATCGAAAGTTTTTGGCTTAACTGCATCTGAAAACCCCGTTTTTATTCCTCGTTTTTCTAAGTTTTCTAACTTCTCCCGATGGCGACCAATAGCTAATAAATCACAACCTGTTAACGCTAACGTTTGGGCGATTAATTGACCGAGTTTGCCATCTCCAACCACTAAAACTTTTTGATTGGGTTGAATCGAAATTTGTTGCTGAATTTCCAACGCTGCGGCTACGGGTTCGGTAAAAGTTGCCGCGTCTGTAGCAACATTTTCAGGCACTAAATGTAGGTTTTTTAACGGTAAGGTGAGATAATCAGCAAAGGCACCATTGCGGTTAACAATCCCTAAAACCGTGCGGTTTTCACAGTGGGTTGGTTGTCCGGTGCGACAAAACCAACAGTCTCCACAACTGGCGTTAATTTCACCCACGACTCGTTGATTGATGAATTCTTCAGGCCCTTGTTCAATAATTCCTACAAATTCGTGACCTAAAATTCCTTTGTATGGGTAGTAGCCGCGAATTAATTCTAAGTCTGTATTGCAAATTCCTGCTCTTAAAACCCGTACTCTCACCTCATCTTTTGGGGGTTCAGGAACGGGAAGATTATCTCTAAATTGAAGCTGCTGATTTTCGAGCCAAAGTCCTTTCATAGATCTTTTAATTCTACTCTACTATTATCATAGATTGGGCAAATTATAGCAAGTCTAGTCTTAACTTCCTAACATTTGCAACTGGTACAAACGAGCATAAACCCCCTGACGTTCAATTAATTCTTCGTGACTGCCAAACTCGATGATTTCACCCTGTTTTAACACCAAAATTTTGTCTACATTTCTAATCGTTGACAGACGGTGAGCGATAATAATAGCGGTGCGGTTTTCTAAAAGTCGTTCTAAGGCTTCTTGAATTAACGCTTCTGTCATCACATCTAAATTAGCTGTAGCTTCATCAAGAACCAATATTTTCGGGTTACGAATGGCGACTCTCGCAAAGGCGAGTAACTGTTTTTGACCACTAGAAAGATTGGTTCCTCGCTCTCGAAGTTCTGTGTCATAACCTTGGGGTAATTTCTCAATAAAAGAAGCAATATTAGTTTTTTCTGCCGCGATTCTTATTTCATCCATGCTGTAGGTTTCACCCAAAGAAATATTACTTTTGACATCTCCAGCAAAGATAAAACCATCTTGTAAAATCACTCCAATATGACGGCGAAGTTCGGCTTGAGGTAAATCTCGAATATCGATTCCATCCACTAAAATTCGTCCTTTATTCGGTTCATACAAGCGACACAATAAACGAATAACTGAACTTTTTCCCGCACCAGTTGGCCCGACTAAGGCGATTTTTTCTCCCGGGTGAATGGTAAAATTCAAATTTTTTAAAACGTATTCGTCTTGTTTATAAGCAAAATTGACATTTTCAAATTTAATTTTACCTGTAACTTTGGTTTTCTGGGTGCTAAAATATTGACGATGATGGTCTTCAGGGTCACGAATTTCTACAGATTCACTCAGAAGATTATTAATTCGTTCAATCGCAGTTAACCCGGCTTGAATAGCTGTAAATTTATCTGCAAATTGTCGCAACGGGTCAAACAAACGTTGGGCAAAAAGAATAAAAGAAGAAAGCGCACCAAAGCTGAGAGTTCCTCCCACAACTTGCTGTCCACCAAACCACAAAACAGCACCAATTGCAACGAGGGCAATCCATTCTAATGTTGCAGATACGGCTGAGTCATAAAAAATAGTTTTATCAACGGCTTTGATATAGCGATTGTTGTTGGAACGAAACAAATCAGCATTAAAGGGTTCCCGACGGAAAAGCTGAACGACGTTAATTCCGGTGAGGTTTTCTTGTAACTTTGAGTTTAAATTAGAGAGTTCTTCTCGGGCTTTGTAGTTGGCGACACGATATTGTTGTTGAAAGTAAATAATGACGGCTGTTACGGGAAAAATAGAGAAAACCAGGATTAAAGCCAGTTTCCATTGTAGAGTAAACATCGTAACTGCGATTACCCCAATCGAAAATAAATCACTAATAATCCCTATTGCACCTGTGGAGAAAACGTCCCCTAACGCATCAATATCACTGGTGAGACGAGTGATTAATTTTCCGACAGGTGTACGGTCAAAAAATCGCACAGCTAATGAGGTGACATGATGGAATAAATCATTGCGAATATCAGCAGTTATTTTTTGCCCAACTTTCTGTACTAAAAACCCTTGTACCGCTTGTAAAATGAAACGTAGAATAATCGTGATTAACAACAACCAAGCCAGAAAATTTAATCCCTCAGACTGCGACATTGCATCGAGAAATTCGTAAGTCGGTTCACCTCGAATTAGTGAAATTGTCTGTCCGATGAGAAGAGGTTGAATCGCGCCCGAGATAGAGAGGGGAACTAACAGTATCATGGAAAGGACGAGGATTCCTTTACTCCGTTTGGCGTATCCTCCTAGACGGGCTATGAGTCGCCAGTCTGTCTCCCGACCGGGTTGATTTTTGCGAGTTTTGCTTTGTGGAAATAGGCTAGTCATTCAAAAAATATCTGATTTTTGCTAATAGTCGAACAGGTTAAACGTTCTTAATGTAGCATTTTTAGCTGAAAATTTCTCAGTAAACGGACAGATGTTGGTTAAAGTTATAGATTTCTGGTTGATTTTTAGTGATAATTGATGATAAGATAAAATCAGGAATTGGTTTTATAGTCTACATTCGGTAGAACCTTTTATCCCACTTCTCTGAACCCAAAAATATAAATTTTTAGCACGACTTAATAGACACTCACTTCTGGTTTGATTTATACTAATAAATAGCGTTGAGTTGATTCACTCTCATGAAAAACTTCACTCTGAACCTAGAATCAATTGCTCTAACAGACGAACAATTCTTTCAACTTTGTCAGAATAACCGTGATCTGAAATTTGAACGAAATGCCAATGGAGACTTAGTGATTATGTCACCCACAGGAGGAGAAACAGGAAACTATAATGCTGGATTAACTGCTCAACTTTGGCTGTGGAATCAAGAACATAAATTAGGTAAAGTGTTTGATTCTTCTACGGGTTTTAAACTTCCCAACAGTGCAGATCGTTCTCCTGATGTGTCTTGGATAACCTTAGAACGTTGGAATACTTTAACGACTACACAACGAAAACAATTTATTCCTCTGTGTCCCGATTTTGTGATTGAATTACGTTCGGCGAGTGACCGTTTACAAATTCTACAAGATAAGATGAAAGAATATATTGAGAATGGAACTCGTCTAGGTTGGTTAATTAATCCCCAATCTCGTCAAGTTGAAATTTATCGCCAAAATCAATATATTCAGGTGTTAGACGCTCCGCAAACCTTATCAGGCGAAGAAGTTCTACAGGGTTTTATTCTCCATCTTGAACAAATTTTGTAGTTCATTCCTCTTTGAGCACTTCGAGTTTAAACCTCTTTTAATTAAATATTGCTCAAGTCTCATTTTTGGAGAAGCATACAAACAATATTGCAATTGACGACCGTCTGAGCTATAAAAACCAAATAACCACTGTTTATCTTCCCAATGCGCGAATATGTTCGGGACCAAAATCTCGAACGGTTGTCACCGAAGCTAAGGAATTTGTTGGTGATTCCAATCTAAAACCGCATCAACACCGCTTCGAGTCGGTAGATCAGGTTTTCTTAACTCAAAAATATGAATTAATTCATTTTCGCGACGGTCGTCTTGAACAGTCATTTTGACAACATTTATAGAATCATATTACACAAGTGCTAATATTTTTGATCGCACTTTTTCAACCACCGTTTTTAATCCCCCTGTATTGACCCGATAACTCAACGGATGAACAATTAACTGAGCGGTACTTTCAAACAAAACCTCTATTTCAATTAAACCATTTTGCTTTAACGTCCGACCTGTAGAAACTAAATCAACAATAGCTTCCGACATTCCCGTAATCGGCCCAAGTTCGACTGAACCCGAAAGCGGTATAATCTCTACAGGAAGATCTAAACTCTCAAAATATTCACTCGCACAATGAACAAACTTAGAAGCAACTCGACTATGAAGCGGTAACTCAACTGGACTGCGAAAAGGACTCGATTGTTTGACAGCAACCGACATCCGACACTTTCCAAATTTGAGGTCAACTAAACAAGCCACTTGCGATTTTTTCTCCCGCAACACATCATAGCCGACAATTCCCAACTGAGCTTGACCATATTCGACATAGACGGGAACATCCTGCGCCCTGACCAGTAAACCTTTAGCGGTATGTGTGGGGTCATCAATTTGTAATTGTCGGTTACTAGAATCGAGAAATGCGCTAAAATCTAATCCAACTTCTTGTAAAAGCTGAATACTATCTTCTAATAGGGCGCCTTTGGGAAGTGCTACGGTAATCATATTCGTTTAGGAATCATCGAAAAGTTATCAATGGCTGTTTTTCCAGACTTCAGAGATAGAGGTATCAAAACTGAATATCTGTGTTGTTAACAATTTAGGGTTACATCAAAAATGACGGATAACAATTTACAACCACATCTATAATATTTACCAGATTATGAGTAAACTTACTCTGGTTATCGGCAACAAAAATTATTCTTCTTGGTCGTTGCGGGCTTGGCTGACGATGAAACAAGCCGGACTAGAATTTGCGGAAATTCGCATTCCCCTAAGTACACCTACCTTTTACCAACAGGTTCGTCAATATTCTCCATCCGGACAAGTTCCAGTCTTGCTTGATGATGATTTAACGATTTGGGAATCTTTAGCCATTTGTGAATATATTGCCGAGAATTTCGCTCCTTATTTGTGGCCAGAAGATCGAAAAGCAAAAGCAATTGCACGTTCAGTCAGTCACGAAATGCACGCTAACTTTTTCAATTTACGCTCTCAAATGCCAATGGATTGTCGGGGTCGCTATCCTGGTGAGGGAATGAAGCCAGACGTGCAGGCTGATGTTGATCGTGTCTCTACAATTTGGCGAGAATGTCGTCAAAAATATGGGGGAAATGGTGATCTTCTGTTTGGGGAATTTAGTATTGCTGATGCGATGTTTGCTCCAGTCGTTTCTCGATTTATTACCTATGGTGTCAAGTTAGGTTCAGTTGAACAAGCTTATATGGATGCTATCTGGTCTTTACCTGCGATTAATACATGGATAGATGCAGCAGCAGTTGAGTTAGAATATTTGGATCGACTTTCCCATTCACACGATTAATTTTGAGTTGGAGTTAACAACAAATTACGAATCAGAAATATGCGTATTCTTCTCGTCGATGATGAAGTTGAACTCACCCTACCCTTGAGTCGGGCTTTAACCCGAGAAGGGTATGCGGTTGATGTAGCCGATGAGGGGGGAACCGGGTACAATTTAGCCATTCAACATCACTATGATTTATTGATTTTGGATTGGATGTTACCGCATCAATCTGGAATTGAAATGTGTCAAAAATTGCGATCAAAAAACAATCAAATCCCCATTTTATTTCTAACAGCAAAAGACACTTTAAATGACCGTGTAAAAGGACTTGATGCCGGGGCTGATGATTATTTAGTTAAACCCTTTGAACTGCGAGAATTATTAGCACGGGTGCGGGCTTTATTACGGCGTCCACCCACATTAGAATCTCCAACGGCGAATTCTCGGCTGCAAATTTTTGATCTAGAATTAGATATTGAAAATCAACTGGCTTATCGAAACGGACGTATGATTGAATTGTCGGAAAAAGAATGTAAACTGCTGGAATATTTTATGCGTCATTCCGGTCAGTTACTCACTCATCAACAAATTTATCAACATTTATGGGTAGATTCAGATCAACCTAGTAGTAACGTTTTAGCGGCTCAAATTCGACTCCTCCGACGCAAAATTGAAGATCCCAAAGAACGACAACTGATTCATACCGTTTACCGAAAAGGATATCGATTTGGAGAATAGAAAAACTTGAGATTAACTGACTCAGTTTTGAGGTTTTATTCCCCCAAATAACGCTAATTCTAACACTTTCATAAAGCAATCAACATCAAGAAAGCCCATCTCTGTTAACCACTGACATTGCAGTTCAACGGGTGCTAGAATATTCGCTTCTTTATCGGGTCTGTTATAATACTGTTGGGCAATTTCTTCTCTTGATTGATGATTTACCCGTTGATGATGATAATTTACCAGCGAATCTATAAACATTTCATTAAAAACCAATTCACCAAAATTAGAAGTAGATTTAACGTGTTCTAAATTTAGAAAAATACCTCTAGGAGTTAATAGGTTATAAATCTCTTGATACACTTCCTGTTTTCGATCATCCGGTTGATGATGAATAGCAAAACCCGAAACAATTACATCAAATTTACCGAAATTTTGAACGGAATTAACCCAACTTGTTTGACCAAAATCTTCTAAGACAAACTCAATGTTATTTTCGGGTGTTTGCAGCTTATCTTTGACCGCAGAAATCATCGCTTCTGAGAAGTCTAAAAATACAACTTTTGCATGAGGATACTGAGTTAATATTGTTCGTCCGAGTATCCCATCGCCACAGCCTAAATCTAAGACTGTATTCACTTGAGACTTCGCCCTTTGAATAATTCGCAACATCATCTCTAACTGTTCACTCGCCAGAGGAATTGCACCCCGAACCCCTTCTAAAAACGTTTGGGCGAGTTGGGCTGTTTTCCAAACTTCATCTGTTCTTTTCATCGCTATAATTGACCTAATTTAACTCGCCATTCTTGGGAAACTAGAACAATGCACGATCGCCAACATTCTCTAAAAATCTCTTGCTAATTATAAATCCTAATTCTAATCTTACCACATAGCCGGGAATAAAGACTCGCAATCAGTTATGCAAGTCCTATATTTATCGTTCCCAGATTAAATTCATTGCCTTTTTTATAATCTCCTCTCGTTGGACGAATTGACTTAATTCTTCAGCTTCATATTTTCCTTCAAAAGCTTCTATCGCGGCTTTTTCCAATGCTAAATCATAAGCATCCTCTAGGGTTGCTGCTAATTCTTCTTCAGTCATATAAGTTCCCTTTGCTTTCTGGCGAGAATTAGTGCGTTGAATTTGCTTGACACAATTGCGAATTGAAAGATTCCAAGACCTCGTGGTGCGGCTTTCAGCAGATTGCTTAATCAGGTGCAGGAGCAAAATAATACCATAACTAAATATTTTATTCAGTTTATCTGATTTGCTCATTTCTTCTAATTCTTCTACAATTAACAGAGCCTCTGTTATATTGCCTTGATGTAGGAGTTCTTTAAGAGTAAGTAGTTCTTCCATTGGTTTAAGTAATTTTCAAATTGACCGAATTTAACTGATAGTTTGTAGTTGCGCTTTAGCGCAGAAAATAAGGGCTGAAACCCAACAACTAAGAGCTTTTTAAAGTAATAACTGTGACTTCAGGCGGACAATTAAATCGTCCGGGTGGGTAAGTTCCTAACCCTCGATTAACATATAAAAAATTTGCCCCAACAGAATGCAAACCAGAAGCCCATTCCCAATGTTTAAAGACCTTTTTACAGCCCGATTTTAACGGCACTAAAAATTTTAGAGACTGGGGAAGTTGACGCTGAACTTCTTGCATCCAACCCGGTAAAGGCCCGATTCCCGGAAGCACAATTTGACCCCCATGCGTATGACCTGATAATTGTAAATCAATTCGCCATTTTTTGAGCAATTCGGCAGTATCTGGGCTATGAGATAAAACAATTCGGGGTGTCATTTGGTCAACTAAATCCATCACTGATTCGGGGTTAAATTGACCTGAATAAATATCCGGTAATCCAATAACTGCTAACTGATATCCTAACGGATAAACAACTTGATTGGATAAAACTTGAATGCCAATTTTTGTGAATGCTTCAGTAATCATCCCTTGGGAGTCGGGATAATGATAATCATGGTTTCCTAATACCGCATAAATTCCAGCTTGACTTCGCAATAGTTTCAGATGCCAAACTAAGCGATGAATGGGTTTGGGGTCATCGGTGACATAATCCCCTGTCAAAAAAATTAAATCAGGTTTGGCGTGATTTGTTTCTGCGATCGCCTCTGCTAATAAACGATCTGACAGTCTCATCCCATCATAATGCAAATCACTCAACTGAACCAGTCGAATTCCGTCTAATGAAGCGGGAAGATTGGCTATTGCCAAGGTCAGATATTCAACCCGAAGTGAACCTGTTAACAGCCTGTGCATGAATGGTGATATCAACTGAAGTAAGGCAAACTCTAGTCTAGCAATCCGCTTGGCAACCCCTCCAACTTAATCAGCATTTTGTGGGTTGAATCAAGGATTAGTTTGAAAGATCTCCCCTCGATACCTGATAATAGCAATAAGTCTGTTTGTTGTTGATTGTAATTAAGGAAAGTTTAACAATGTCTTTAACGGCTTCTACGATGTTAGCGCTATCAACCCCGGCACCGGATTTTCAACTCCCGGATGTCACCACAGGGGAAACGATCTCTTTAGAGACGTTTGCGGACAAAAAAGCGTTGTTAGTGATGTTTATTTGTCGTCATTGTCCCTTTGTCAAACACGTTCAAAATGAACTCGCAAAAATTGGCAAAGACTATGTTCCCAAAGGAGTTGGTATTGTAGCAATTAGTTCTAATTCTGTTCAAACTCATCCGGGTGATGCACCCGATCAACTCAAAGAAATGGCGCAGGAATTAGGCTTTAATTTTCCTTACTGCTATGACGAAACTCAGGAAGTTGCCAAGAGATATACAGCCGCTTGTACACCTGACTTTTTTGTATTTGATGGCGATCGCCAATTAGTTTATCGGGGTCAACTCGATGAGAGTCGTCCGAGTAATGGAAAACCAGTTACAGGGAAAGATTTACGGGCGGCGTTGGATGCGGTTTTAGGCGATCAAGCGGTGAGTCTGGATCAAGTAGCCAGTATGGGCTGTAATATTAAATGGCATCCAGGTTCAGAACCCAATTATTTCGGTTAAATTTCAGTTCAATTCAAGTTTTTAGGGTGGATTAAGTTATTATTAATCCATCCTTATTTTTTAAAGATAAACTAGATTTTTAAAGTCAATATTTATAGAATTTATACCCATAATTTTGTGTCTATCGATGGGTTTTATAGAGAGGAAAACAAGCAATTATACTCAAAAAACAAAAAAATACCGTCTAACGGTGAAGAAAAAGAAAAACTTCACAGACCACAGAAATGAACTGAGTTACTTAGAAATAGGCTTAACGTTTTCTGTGTTTTCTGTGTTTTCTGTGTTTTCTGTGTTTTCGATTTGTTGTAGATCTTCTGAATAAAAACTCAGAAAATTACCAAAAACTGCGATCGTGCGATAGCGCTTATCTACAAAATCAAAATCCGTCGTATAAATGCTGAACAATACTGCATTATGACGGTCAGTTCCTTGATTAATATTCTCCTGAATCCATTCTCGTCTATTCGTCACAAGCGATTGACAAGTATCAACTAATGATTCGGAAATTCCATTCAAAAACTCAGGTATATTAGACTTTGTACACCATTTTTCCTGAGCTTCTGTCACTAATCTACCGGAAGCATAATTCAAATATTCTTCTCGTGAAGGATTAGTCAGATACATAGTACCCGCCAAAATCGCTAAGACAATTGCGCCTTTACCCAAAAAATCGCCCCAGTTGGGTTTAAATCCGCCAGAATTATTTTTTTTCCGATCAAAAGTGCCTATCATGTTAGAGTTTTTCCCGATTTTAATCCTTTACCTTAACATTATCCTTCATTTCCGAGTTAGTCAATTCCGGAAATTGTGAAACATCCAAAAAAAAGCGAGGAGGACGCAGGAATGATTTTCGGCTACCTCCTCATCCTTTACCGTTTAGCTTTCTCCTTGACTCGATTTAACTTGATTGATTTCTCGCTGTAACTCCTCAATTTGACGCTGTAACGCCTCGACTTCATCATTCGACTCCTCAACTTCGACTTCAACCGCACCTTCGGAAACCCTTTGTTTATAATTTCCTAAACGAATTTGTCGATATTCTTCAGAAGTCGCCCACTCCCGTAAATATTGAATTCGTTCCACCGGGAAAGGATGAGTCAGCATCATTCCTTGACCCCCGTTATACAGCAAAAATTTATACACTTGATTCAAGCCATCGCTATCGAGATTGTGATACTGTTCAGACTGGCGAATAAACTCATCAAGAGAACATTGGGAAGCGTATTTTCCACTCACCCCCGCCATCGTCATCATTGAGTGCATAACACATTTCAAATCATCTGTAACCAACAACGCCGCCCGATCCGCCGAAAGTTCCGCTTTACGTCGCCATTCATAAAAGGCATAAATCAATCCACTGCTGACTAAATTTCCAAGCCCCATCGTCATTTCTCCAATGGTGGAAGCGACACCCATCGCCCAAATCGCCATTTGATTTAAAATCGGATGACCACATTTGATATGACCGAGTTCATGGGCTAAAACCGCCCGTAATTGGGCTTGATCAACAACATCTAATAAACCTGTATTCAGAACAATATAGGGGCGTTCCTGTCCCAGAGAATAGCTGTTAACTTGGGGGTTTTGTGCCACGAATAAAACGGGTTCATTCAAGACATCGAGATCTCGAATACATTCACGAAAAAGATGATAGATACTGGCGTATTGACGTGGCCCGACTTGAATACTATTCCCCATCAGATAAACGTACTGAGGCCGTTCGTAGACAAATTCTACAAACTTACTGGCAATCAGATCAAACCCTGGAACGCTGCGGAGGGCTTCTTCTGCTTGTCGATCGAGAGGATGGCGAAACGCTTCACTTGAAATTCCGGTGTAAGTTGGCATAGTATTTTGCAACGGTAAACTGAAAATCTATTCCGGTCTAACTGAAAATTAGGCTGACCTGATCATGTTGACAAATTTATTAAAGTAGTTGCAAATAGTAGAAACAACGGTGTTGGAATTTATGCAATGGAGGTGCAGGTGAGTTATCCCCTGAAAACAGGCTATGCGATCGTCACGTTGATCACTACTGCTAGTTTATTTGGATGTGGCTTGATCCTCAACTCAACTCCCCGTCAAGTCCTAGAGGTTGTCTCTTATCTCACAGGTGTGATGGAAACCAGCGCCCAAGCCCAAGCGGTGACCGGGGCGCCGAGTGTTCGGATGACAACCTGTGTCGTCAAAGTTGCTGATGCCGATGAAATTACCCAGCGATCTCCTGCTATTTTTCTGTATCAAGAACAGGCGATGACGAGTAATCCCCAAAAACCCTATCGCCAGCGTTTTTTACAGATTTCTCCGAGTGCTGATGGCCAAAAGGTGGAGTCGGCGACTTTTGTTCCTCCTAACCTCAGGGCTTTGGTGAATTTTTGTAGTCAGCCTGAGTCGGAACGTCTGGTTACAATTGAGGACATTGGAGATTATCGCTGTAGTGTTTTTCTCCAACCTGCGGGTTCTCAATATATTGGTCAAACTCAACCCGAAGGATGTCCTGCCAATTATAAAGGTGCAGTCACGATCACAAATCGGATTACTTTAGATGCTCAAAGTATGGAGACTTTTGATCGCGGATATGATCAAAAGGGAAATCAGATTTGGGGCGCTGAAGATCAATCCTATCAATATCAACGGATTGACTTGAATGCAGCCCAGTGAATCACTCCAGAAAAGGTTGATTTGATGTCTACAGATTCTCGGATTTGTGAACTCACAATTATGATTGATTTTATTTGACTTTTGTTGAGAATTGATGAGGAATTAAAGAGCAATCGAACTGACTTTTCAGACCTTCAGTGAGTTGGGTTGCCTTTCTCTATTCTCAATGGAGTTTGTGTGCCATATAAGTGCTAATTGTCATCCTCACCAACGGTCAATGCAGGCTCCGTCGTTTTACGGCGGAGTAATCTTTGACTGTCCCCAAAAGATTAAAGATTTTAAATCTTATATTTTAACAGCTTAGAATTAATTTAACAATCCTTTCTTTTGATCCCATAACAAGGCAAGCTAGAATTTGCAGTGAATTAATGGAGAAAGAGCCATGATGCTCAAAGCCAAAGATATTATGACGACTGATGTTGTCACCATTCGGGGTTCAGCTACTGTTGCTGAAGCGGTTAAGAAAATAAACGATTGCGGAGTCCGTGCTTTAATTGTCGAACGTCGTCACGAACAGGATGCTTATGGTATTGTCACCGAAACGGACATCATTTACAAAGTTGCCGCTTTCGGTAAAGATCCCAAACAAATGCGAGTTTATGAAATTATGACCAAACCCTGCATCGTTGTTAACCCTGATTTGGGTGTAGAATATGTTGCTCGGTTGTTTGCTCAGACTCACATTCATTTAGCACCTGTTATTCAAGAAACGTTGATGGGGATGATTTCAATTGATGACATCCTCAAAAAAGGCGATTTTGTCGAAAAACCGAAAAGTATTCTCCTCGAAGAACGTATCCAAGAAGCTATTAAAGACGCTCGCGCCACCTGTGCAGAAAAAGGCGCAACTTCAAAAGAATGTGCTGCGGCTTGGGATATTGTCGAAGAATTACAAGCAGAAGCAGCGCACCAAAAAGCAGAACGGATTGAGAAGACAGCTTTTGAGGCTTTTTGTGAAGAAAATCCAGATGCTGCTGAAGCTCGGGTTTACGACAATTAAAGCGAATTAAAAGCGGTGATAATTTTCAGGTGGATCTATTTGGAAATCAGTTGACATCTATCTCCAGATAGATTCATCACCCGAGTTCAGTTTGATTGGGATAAGAATACAGTGCATTTTATTTACAAAAATTGATACTTTGATTCGAGGATAAAACGGGCGGACTACGGAGATCAACTAACTTCTAAAACTTAAGAATACTCTCATGTTCAGAAACTTTTTAGGCTTCTCTATCGACAAAATAAATATGTTAAAATCTCGAAGTATCAGAACCAACTGATCCGAGGAATAGGAGGAACATTAAATGAAGTCTAAACTACTAGGAATACTGGGGTTACTTATTCCCCTGGTGGCGATTGCTCCGAGTTTCGCTCAGTTTAATACCAACGATCCTGACGTTTTTCTCAAAGGACAAGCCAGTTCTTGTCAAGGATGTAATCTCCGAGGTGCAGATCTTAGTAATACCCGGCGCGTTAATGCTCAACTCCGCCAAGCAGATTTAACTGAAGCCAATCTCAGTGATGGTTATTTTGAAGGCGCTTATTTTACCTGTGCGGATCTCACCCGATCCCAACTGGAAAATGCTGAATTTCCCTACGCAAACTTTGTTGATGCGAACCTCAGTGGAGCCGATTTAAGTGGTGCTGATTTGAGTAAAACTGACCTGAGTGGAGCCATTATAGATGATACAACCAACTTAGCAGGAGCGAACTTAGAGGGTGCAAAACTTTGGGATGCTAGAACCATTTATCAACCCGGAGTTGATCTCTCCGAAATTCCTCGAAATAAGGATATCGAAAAGCAACGAGTTAAATGTAACAATCAGTAGAATCGATTAAAAATCAACAAGTCTTACAATTCCCTCCTTTTTGAGTTTTCAAGGGGGAATTGTCTACTCAATATTTCCCAATCTTTCCAAAATTCAAGTAAAATGTTACCCTATTTTTACAGCTTATTTTTGGATTGTTTTGGCAAGCGCAAATTATGACGGCAACCTCACCCCAACTAACACCCGAACAATATCAAGCTCAAATAGAAACGGTGATCACAACCCTAAAAAATGACCTCCCTACCTTATTTGAAAAAGATATTTCCTACAATATCTATACCTCAAATATTTACTTTACCGACCCCGTGAATACATTTAAATGGAAATTTAACTACAGAATTATCTTTTGGACACTCCGATTTCATGCTCGCTTATTTTTTAGTGAAATTTACTTTGATTTACACCGAGTTCAACAAACCGCAGTGGATCTGATTTCCGCTGACTGGACAGTACGGGGAACCCTACGACTTCCGTGGAAACCGCAAATATTTTTTAACGGTTCTTCTGCTTACAAGCTCACCGAACACGCCCTCATCTATCGCCACGAAGATACTTGGGATCGTTCTCCGCAAACTATTTTAAAACAATTTATTCAACGTCCATCAGCATCAAATCAAGACGAAAGATAAAAGTCGAAACATCCCCCCATTTGGTTCGGTTTTACTCACTAGAACAGGATAGGATCAGTGGCTAGAGTAGAAAGCAAGTCAGCCTAAAATTTTACAGAATACAAAAAAGGATTTAAAATGCACGATAAAAATGTATCGAATCGAGTTCCTGATTTTTTCAAAGACGCTTCATCAGACGGAAATCAACTGTTACAATACCTTCAGTCGATGAACCCAGAAACTATCTCTCACCTTTCTCAACCCGATCCTGAAGTTGCTCAAATTATGGAACATCGTCTTGCTCAACTTTTAGGCGGTTTACCCTCCGACCATTTTGATGTTAATATCAATACAAATCGTCAACAGTTGGGTCGTCTTCTCGCTTCAGCGATGATGAATGGTTATTTCCTCTACAGTGCTAAACAACGTATGGAATTTGAAAAAGCAATTTTAGACTCTCATTAAAGTCGAATCAGGAGTTTCTGAACTGAGAACCTTAATTTTCTTCAGAATTGAGACCAAAATATGACGGATAATGCTTTAGTCGTTTCTGCTTCTGGGTTAGCCAATCAACTTGATAATCCTAATATTGTTGTTGTTGACTGTCGCTTTTCATTAGCTGATTCCGAACTCGGACAACGCCAGTATCAAGAAAGTCATATTCCCGGAGCATACTATCTTGATCTAAACCGAGATCTTTCCAGTCCTGTTGCTCAACATGGCGGTCGTCATCCCCTTCCCAATTTCTCCAAATTAGCTCAAACTTTTAGCGAAATGGGAATTCATTCTGATACCTTTGTGGTTGCTTATGATGATTCTCGCTTTGCGTTTGCGGCTCGTTTGTGGTGGTTATTGCGATACATGGGACATGAAAAGGTCGCTATTTTAGACGGAGGATTTGGTCAGTGGAAAGATCAAGGTTATCCCGTTAATAATACTCTACCCACTCCTAAATCGGGTCAGTTTAACCCGAAAATTAATTCAGAATTAGTGGTTGATATCGACACCGTGAAAGCGAGAAAAGATCAGCCTCAAGTTGCTTTAATTGATTCTCGTGATCCGGATCGGTATTTGGGAAAAACTGAACCCATTGATCCGATTGCTGGACATATTCCGGGCGCTGTTAACTATCCTTGGAAAGAGGTTTCTGACCCGGATGGATATGCTAAAATAGACGAACAAGCTCAACGTTGGACTCAAATTAAAGATGCAGAAGAAATTATGGTTTATTGTGGTTCGGGGGTAACTGCTTGTGTGAATTTATGGTCTTTAGAAATGGCTGGAATTCATCAGGGAAAACTCTATGCGGGAAGTTGGAGTGATTGGTGTTCTTATTTGTAGAAGCCGATCAAGACTTAATTGAGATTTTAGATTGAGATCCAAGCATCCACAAGTATTTCTTCGGGGGTATTCTGGACAAATCCTAAGACTGTATTTTCTAAAGTATTACGGATTAAAATACCTGAATTTCCGGCGAATTCCAAGAATTCTAAACTTAAGTTTTCTGCTGTTAATCCGGCTGTGAGTCCAATGCGATCGCCAGAGTTAAAATCAGTAATAATATCGACTTCAGCTAGACCACTGACTGCGGTTGAGGTGGATAAAATAAACAAATCTTCACCATTTCCTCCTGTTAAAATATCCTGTCCTCTATCTCCACTCAACGTATCTTGACCCTCACCTCCACTGAGGATATCATCCTCTTGACCACCAAACAAGTTATCATTTCCACTTCCCCCTTCTAGGCTATCATTTCCCCGATTTCCATAAATCAAATCATCGCCATTCCCACCATTAATGGTATCATGATCTCGCCCCCCAAATAACGTATCTTCTCCACTGAAACCCTCGAGTTGATCATTTCCCTGGTTTCCATTTAAAAGATCACTTTCCTGACTTCCCTGAATCAAATCTTCTTCACTATTTGATAACGCGATCGTTTCCTCTATCCAAGTTGAATAAATTGAGACTCGGGTATCACTAAAAAACTCTCCGAAACTGGTATCATTTTCATCGGTAACGTCAACTGTCGGATCAAATGGACTTTGACCAAAAGAGCTTATTCCTGCTATTTTTCCATCAATAAAAGCGGGTGCGCCTGAATCTCCGCCACTAATTCCAACTTCTTCGACACCTAATCCTAAGTCTACAATACCATATTCTACCCCAAAAGCATCATTGAAAAACGAACCATTATCAAAGTCATAAGCGAGTTGAGATCCGAGTACAATATTACTTTGAGGATCATCATTAAAAATATCACTAAAAGCATCATAGCGATTTTTTCCTTTGCGCTTAATTAGATTGACATCATTAAAATTTTCTCCTGTCCATCCGGTTCCACTTGTCCCATATCCAACTTTTTCAAAGACTTGACCCACTTCATTAAACTGAGTATAAATTTGATAACGATCTGCTTCTATTGGCGCAGTTTTAGAGAGTTCAATAATAGCAATATCCGAGTTATTGTCATAGTCTGAACGCCAATTGGGATGAACAAAAATTTGTTTAGCGGGGATAGAAATTCGACCTGTGGGTAAATCAAAAAATACGGTATAATCGCTCTTATTAGGATTAAGATTGGGTGTATCATCAATATTGTTAAAACAGTGAGCAACAGTGAGAATATGACGACCTGTGTAGAGCAATGATCCGGTACAGTCAATCTCTCCATTCATTCCCCATGCGACAACTCCATCAAAACCTGTTCCGGGTTGAATAAGTGAGCGAGGTTCATTGGGGTTATTTGTAGAAACAACAATTCGGGAACGACGCCGACTATCTAAGGATAAAGAAGATTCTGTCATGTTTAAATAATTTAAAAAAAAAGACATCTAAAATGGGAATACACGAGTTACAATACTATCAAAATTGAATCAGTGGATGCCAATCATTTCAAAGCCACATTAAACAATGAAACTGAATCAACGCTATCAAACTCTTAAACAACGATTTCTAGACCTTGATGATTTTCCCTTAGAGTTTTTAGAAACGTCTCGCAATCTCTTTGACTTCAATGACCGAAGAATTGTTCCTAAGCGGTTTGAAGTTTGGACAACCTTAGTCGGGCTTCCCCTTCCCCCGTCGCTAACAACAAAATTTCAATCTTTGTTTAATCAAATTATTCAGTTGCTTCCTAATTCTACTCGATTTTATCAAGTTCAGCCACAAAACTATCACTGGGAACTGTTTATTATCAAACGACCCCAGTCAGAAATAGAACCCACGTTATTGACTCAAACCCCAGAAATTATACAAGCCATCTTAAATAATGTTCAACCTTTTAAAATGTCTTATCGGGGATTTTTAATCACACCCGATGGCACCATAATTGTCAAAGGATAGGTCAAATTTGATCAACTACGAGAACAATTATCTCAACAAATCCCTTGGGCTTCTCCCCAACAATCTAATCTCGGACATATCTCCCTCGGACGAATTCTTGATCCCGTGGGTGAAGTTTATTTTCAGGAACTCAAAGCATTCGTTCAAACCTCTGAAAAAGAAGACTATGGCGAACTCAATATTAATTGTGCTAAATACGTTCACGAAAGCCAATGGTATATGGAAGACCAAGAGGTGATTGCCACATTTAACTTTGGGTAAGGTCAGTGGTACGGACAATTCATAAATTTTCCCTATACGGGTCACTGTAAAAACTGTCACAATTCGGAATCTTTTCAGGTTCTTTTTCCGTCTATTTATGAAGAAATTGCCCAAACTTTAAACAGCATTGAGTTGATGAAAGATCCTGAACTCAATGAGGGCAAACTGAAACAGATGAGTGATGCAGAGACTGAGATTTGCCACTCACCTCACTTGATAATTTGATTGAGAGAAAACCTACTATGTCCGTTGCTCGTCTATCTTCTTCTTCCTGGGGTCTATTTACCGCTTTATCACTGGGTATAGGCCTTGTTGGTTTAGTCAATTTTTCCCAAACCCCGCCCGTTATTGCCCAAGAACAACAAATGAGAACATTAACTGTTAGTGGTCAAGGTACTGTTAATATTCCGACGTCTCTAACTCAAGTTCAACTGGGTGTAGAAGTGCAGGGAAAAACAGCCGATCAAGTTCAACAATTTGCCGCCAAACGCACCTCAGCCGTGGTAGAGTTATTGCGATCGCGTAATGTTGAGAAACTAGAAACCACCGGAATTCGTCTCAACCCAAACTATAGTTATCGCAACGACCAACAACAGTTAACGGGATACTCAGCAACCAATACCGTTAGTTTCCGTATGCCCACCGACAAAGTTGGAAGTTTGATGGATGATGCAGTCAAAGCCGGAGCAACCCGTATTGATCGGATTAGCTTTGTTGCGGCCGATAATGCCATAGAAGCGGCTCAACAACAAGCATTGAAACAGGCGACTCAAGAAGCCCAACGTCAAGCCGATGCCGTTCTCGATACGCTGAATTTAACCAAACGGGAAATTGTCGGTATTCAAGTTAATAACGCCAGCGCACCACCGCCTCGCCCGCTGATGATGCGTCAGGCGAATATGGTCGCCGAACAAGCAGACACGCCTGTTATTGGGGGAGAACAGCAAGTTCAAGCCTCCGTTACTTTGCAGATTCGCTATTAGACGTTAAGTTTTGTATCCCCAGTTGAGGCTGATAATAGCCTGATAGTAAGCGTTCAGGCTTCCTAGAGAACCCAGAGGTGAAAATTTCAGGTGGAGCCGGACAGGTAAAATCAGAGGGCAATTGTGAAAAGTGTTCGATTCTGTGTTTATGCCCATTGCTCCCCTGACGTTAAATTTAATTCAAGGCTCAGTTTCCGTTAGTTTTACTCCAGAAGCGGCTCTGGGCTTAAAAGCAGCCCTTGATGAGTTGATGCAGCAACTCAAAGCGGTTGCGATGAAGTCTACTTCCGGTACAACGGGGAAGCCCACCCCACAAAAATCAATGGAATATCAACATACGGGAGATGTATTTTTAGAAGTATTTTGTAATCCCAATATTTGGCCGAGTCCGTTTGCTGCGAAGTTACTGATTACAGTCCGAGATGACCGTATTAAGGTGAACAGTGAAGCTGAATTGACTCGGATTATTGAAGATGTCAATCAGTATATCGAGCAGGTCTGCTAAAAAGATAATGAGTTTATAGCTCAAATGAGCGACCTAGTGTTAAGATGTTCACCCAACTTGACTGATTTCTAACGAGACGGTCAGTTTTTTATCCACTCATGTTCTGATTCTCATGAATGCCGATAACTTAACTCAAATTTTACACCAAGGGTTCCGCGTCACACTCGGCGCAACCTCCTCTATGATTGAAATGCTACAAGATTCGCACAAGCGAAATGAGAATCTAGAAAAAATTCAGTCTCAATGGAGTCAGCTTGCCCAGGAGTGGGCTGAAAAAGGAGAACAAACCGAGGAAGAAGCTCGCAAGTTTGTTGATACAATCTTAGAGCAACAAAGCAATTCTGGTGCTACTGAGACGACAACTTCAACGTCTTCATCGTCTATGACTACAACCCCAGTCTCGGTTTCTGAACCTGACTCGGCTGAAGACCTTCAAGAACTCACCGCTCAAATTGCCGCTTTGCGACTCGAGTTAGAACGTCTACGGGGTTCTGAGTCTTCTAACTAAAAGAACTAGCACACACTTTAACTTTGAACGCTCGATATATTGAAAGTCGAATCGTAGAAAGAAGATTCCCTCGGGTTAACTCCGGGGGAGTATTATATTTAGGGGATTAAGTCACAAAGGATAAGTACAGTCATGGAAAATCTTAAAAAAATTAATGAGCAACTCTCAATTGCGACTAATCAAGTTACACCGACCCAATTGCAACAAGCAGCACAAGCCGGGTTTAAATCCGTGCTAAACTTTCGATCTCCTCAAGAAGAAGGTTTCCTCAGTGATGAGGAGAAACAAGCAGAAGCAGCCGGATTAGAATATGTTAATCTTCCCGTCAAACCTAATGGGATTACAGAGGAACTTGCCGATAAAATTATACAACAAATTGATTACCTTCCGAAACCTGTCTTACTCCATTGTAAAAGTGGATTGCGTTCGGGTGCAATGGGGTTAATGTATATTGCGATTAAAGAAAATATATCGGCAGATACCATCCTAGAACAGGGTAAAGAAATGGGTTTTGATTGCAATACATTTCCGCAAATGAAGGAGTTTTTAATCACTTATATTTCTAAACATTCAAACAATCATTAATTCATCCGAATCTCACTGAAATTAGGCGACAAGGAGTTATAAAATAATGACAAATGAAACAAGCAAGCAAAACTTAGACTCGACTACTTCCGAAAGTAAAATGTTAATTTTTGCAAGTTTTTTACTCGGCTTTGGTTTGGGCGGGTTTATCGATGGAATTGTATTGCATCAGTTGTGGCAATGGCACCACATGATCGCCAATCTCGTCCCCACAAATACCCTCGCCGGATTAGAAACAAATACTGTTGCGGATGGTGTTTTTAATGCTGGAATGTTTACAATTACTGTAGCGGGTTTAGGTTTGTTGTGGAAAAGTATTAAGCAAAATCCCAGTTTTTCACTGTCAACTCGCGCATTTATTGGCTGGAATCTAATAGGTTGGGGAGGATTTAATTTATTTGATAGTGTTGTTTTTCATGCGATCTTGAGATTGCATCATATTCGCCAAGTTCCCAACTTTATTATATACGATATAAGCTTTTTTTTGATCGGAGGTTTCCTGATTTTAGCGGGAATTGTTTTAACCCGAAAAAATTAACCTGAGACAAGTGGGGTGGGTTGATTCAGGTTTCTGCCTCAAAAACATAGATTTCTACACAATAACCCCTACATTGGTGGATGTGGAATAGTTGCAGGTTCGTTATTCTTGTGATATACTACAAACATAATACAGTTTTATACAAGTGAGGAACGATCAGCAGAAGTTGTTCGTTTAACTAATTAATGAATCGTGAAGACATTGAAAATAGAACGGTTTTAATTGCCTTAACAGGTTCACGAGGTTATGGGTTAGAAACAGCTACCTCTGACTATGACTATCGCGGCATTTTTATTGCGACAAAACCCTATTATTTGGGATTAAGTCACATCGAACAACAGGATAAAGGCTGGGATACAACCCCATCTCAAACGTTTCCTTATTTAGCCAAAGATACCTGTATCTATGAACTCAGAAAGTTCTTAAAATTAGCGATTGATAATAATCCCAATATTTTAGAATTATTCTGGTTTAAAGACTATGTTCACCTGACAGAAGTAGGAAAAATATTGCAGCAACATCGACAATTATTTCTTTCTAAACGCATCAAACAAACCTATTCGGGTTATGGTTACGCCCAAATCAAAAAGTTAGAATCTCATCGTCGTTGGTTACTCAATCCTCCCCAACATCAACCCACTGCGGCTGAATTTGGATTGGTAGAAAAGCCGCCTCTAAATGTTAGCCAGATTA
>NZ_AUZM01000051.1 GCF_000478195.2 Lyngbya aestuarii BL J
TAAACCCTTTAAAATATGCTCAACAACTTGGGGAATCGATTGAATTTCTCCGCGATCATAACGATCAGAAAGTTCGATAAACATATCACTCATCACTCGCCAAAATTGACCTAACGCACTGTAATAACACAGTTGACGAATGTGTTCTGTGAGAAAATCAGGAAAGAGTTTATTGAGTCCTAAAATTAACAGATTATTCTTAAATCTCCCTTGAATAGCTTGGTTTGCACGCTGTTGAAATTCGGGAGAATCTAAGTAAGCATCTAGCCCACCGCCCCCATGCCACAGCATCGCTTTCATGCAATATTCTGCATATTCGTAGTTAATCCGATCATGTCCCCAATGTTGTAGCAATTTTGACAGCGTAAATTCTCCATTGAAATATTTAAAAAAGGGAAAGAATACCAAGAATTGATGGTTGGCAATGTAAATTAGATTACGAGAGTACGCATCTAAAACCACACCATAACTTTTAAGAATACCAACAACTTCGACTACATTTTCCGGGTAGTCAGACAGAAGGGCATCACCTGTTTGCAGTCGTTGGATGTATTCTTCGAGGGGATGTGAAATAGGTTGAGATGTGGTACTGGTCATAAGCTGGTTTTCCGTTGTTTGTTCGTTGTTAATTGTTTGTCGTTATGATGACAAGCTTTTAGAGGGCTGAACCTCAAAACTTTTGAATCCAGTCCTCTATTTTAATATTTTAAATTGATTGGTTTGGGAAGCCTTAGCAACCGTCGCCGAAAGACTCACTAAAGCCGTTGTTGTACTTTCACTTAAGTTAATCATCAAACTCGGTTGAATCCCCAAAATTGTGATAATAATTGCCAAAGCAATAGCAGGAATTCGATCGCGCCATTGAACTGGCGGTAAATTCACCACCCAATCAGATAAACGTCCAAAAAACCCCCGGTTAATCAGAATTAGGAAATACACGGAAGTTAAACCCGTTCCAATCATGCACAATAAAGTTTGTACTGGAAAAACGGCAATACTACCGCGAAACACAATAAATTCAGAAATAAATCCAACTAAACCCGGAATTCCTGAACTCGCCATTACTGCTAATATCATTAAACTGCCAATTAAAGGCAAACCCCGTTCAGGATTGAGAAGTCCACGCAACACATTCAAATCCCGACTTCCTGATTTTTTATAAACCACTCCCACTAATAAAAAAAGCAACCCCGAAATCAAACCATGACTCACCATTTGCATCACAGATCCGAGTAAACTCAACGACGTCGCCGCAGCAAATGCGAGGAGAATATAACCCATATGAGCAATCGAACTATAAGCCACCATTTTCTTCATATCAGTTTGAGAAATGGCGCAGAAAGCCCCATACAATACACTCACAACCGCCCAACTTGCCATCCAAGGAGCAACGATATTCCAAGCATCAGGAAATAATCCTACTCCAAACCGCAATAAACCATAAGTTCCGAGCTTGAGTAAAATTCCGGCTAATAAGACAGAAATCGGTGTAGAGGCTTCCACGTGGGCATCGGGTAGCCAAGTATGAAACGGAACTAAAGGAATTTTAATTCCAAACCCGATCACAATTCCAGTTAATAAAATTAATTGCGTTTTTAGCGGTAAAGCGGCAATTCCTAAAGATCCTGAACTCAGTATGGCTAAATCAAAATTAGGGGCAGAAGTCAGGAACACAATTCCCAAGAAAGAAGCTAAGATTAAAATCCCTGAAATCGCAGTATAAATTAAAAATTTAGTGGCAGCATAACCCCGTTTTTCCCCTCCCCAAATTGCAATTAATAGATAAAGCGGGATAAGTTCGAGTTCATAAAATAGCAAAAAGAGCAGGAGGTTTTGAGCCAAAAATGTTCCCGCAATTCCCGAAGCAATAAACAGAATTAAGATATAGTACAGTCGATGCCGACTAATATTAGCTTCTGTACTCCAAATGGCAATTGTAGTTAACAAGCCACTAAGAATGATTAGAGGCAATGACAAACCATCTAAGCCTAAATAATAGTTTAATCCCAAAGTTTCAATCCAGGGAATAAACTCACTCATTTGTAAGTCGGGAAGATCGGGGTTAAATAGACGGGCTAAAACCAATGACCAAATAAACAAACTTCCAGCAACTAAAGAGGCGACTTGACGAGCTTGTTTAGCAGTTAATTCTGGCCAAAATCCAATAATTGTAGCGCCGAGAAGGGGTATCCAAATAAAAACACTTAGCATGGAATCTTGATAATATTTTGTTGAGGATTCGGGTGTTAAAGAAAGCAAAAGATAGAAGGCAAAGATAGACGTTTATTCGTTAGTGCTTAAATCAAACAGTAAACCCAGTCTAAAATTGCCACAACATTAAAATAACCAGCAAACCGACTCCGATAGTGATAGTCAGGACATAAATTTGAGATTGACCCGAAATACTGTATTTTAAACCTTCACCACTGCCTAAAGTCGCCAACCCTAAAATGTTCACAATCCCATCAATAATATAGCGATCAATCCAAGCACTAATCGCCGAAATCCGACTCACTAACAACACCACTGTTAAACCGTAAAGTCGATCAATATAGAAGTCATAGGCGAGCAGTTCTTGTACCGATTTCCAGGGGAGTTGAACTGGTCTTTTCGTGACCCCATATAAGTAAAGTGCGGCTCCAATTGCCACCCCAATTACACCTGAGATTAATAACAAAGGAACAGCCGCTTGATGAATGAATGCGTTGAAACTTGAGGCTGAAGTGTCCAGTGAAGGGGATGACCAACTTAATAATAATTGCCATTGTTGCAACATCAGAGGAACCAACAAAGTGACAATCGTCATCGACACCATCGGTAAGGCCATCGGCCAGGGAACTTCCGGTGTACGACGAGTTTTGGGTTGGGGTTTTCCAGCAAAGACTAAACCAAACACTCGAGTTAAATTCAAAGCCGTTAAACCATTAACCAGCAACAAAATTAGAACTAACCACCAAGGTACTTCCCAAAATCCATCTAACCAACGCCGCATCGTCCAAAACATTCCCAAAGGCAGCACCGCAACCATGCCACTTGCCCCCACGAGGAAAGCCGTTGTTGTTGCAGGCATCCGTGACCATAACCCCCCCATTTCGGTCATATCCTGGGTGCTAGTGGTGAGAATAATCGCCCCGACACTCATAAACAGCAGGGCTTTGGCGAGGGCATGAGTCAGCAGCAGTAATAAGGCAACATCGACTTGGTGCAAGCCAACCGCGATGAATACTAAGCCTAAATAAGCGCTGGTTGTGTGGGAAAAAGCCCGTTTAATGTCAATTTGAGCGATCGCCACTAAACTCGCCCCGATCGCAGTTGCTGTTCCCAATGCGATCAAGGCACCATCTGTAATGGGAGAAAGAGCTAAAACTGGTTGCAGTTTAATTAAGACAAAAGCACCGCCTGAAACTACAATGGAGTTTCGCAAAATTGACGCCGGGTTAGGGCCTTCCATCGCTTTATCTAGCCATAAATGCAAGGGAAATTGAGCGCATTTCCCGATTGGCCCGGCAATTAACGCTAAACCCAGTAAAGTTGCGGTAAGCGGTTGTAACTGAGCGGTTTCTGCCCAAAATTCTAAGTCGGAAAAGGTTAAACTACCCGACAAAGCGGAAACCGCAACCACCCCCATCAACAGCAACACATCCCCAACTCGCTTGGTGAGAAAGGCATCGCGGGCGGCTGTCACCACCAAGGGTTGAGCGTACCAGAACCCCACCAGCAAGTAGGTTGAGAGGGTTAGCATTTCGAGCAACCCATAGGTGAGGAATAGGGAGTCACTCAGAGCGATACCACTGATGGCGGCTTCAAAGAAACCCAGTAAGGCATAAAACCGAGCGATCGCCCAGTCTTTTTCCATATACCCTAAAGCATAGAATTGAGCGATTAAACTCAATCCTGCCACTAATTCCATCGCGCCTACACTCAAGGGGGAGATTTCAACAACAAAGGAGATATCTAAGCCCGGGGCGGTTAACCAAGAATAAGTCAGATGTAAGGGAAGATGATTCCAAGTGATTCTAAACAGCAGTGAACCGTGAATGAAGGCTAAGACTGTCATCAATAAATTAATATAGGCAGCCGGTCTTGGCCCTGTACGTCGGACTAGCCCCATTGCCCAAGGTAGGGTCAATATCGCCCCGATTAATCCATAGAATGGTATACACCAACTCGTTTGTAGAAGGAACTGAGTCATTGATAATGTTTCCGGAAATGGCTCCTAGAATAAGCTTTTTTAATGCTGATTATTTAATTTAATGATTCTCGCATTACTTGGGGTATTCGTCTATACTCTCGTTTAAATTTACGTCGATTGGAGTAGTCTGTATTCAAGAACAGAGTCGGGAAAATCTTGACTTTAATTTCAGTCGTGAGTCGATCTTCTTGATCGGCTATCTCATCAAGAGTGCCATTCAAATATATAAACTAGGATTTGCTTCAGGAACGGACATTCGCATGGCCCCAGGAACGGCAATATAAGAGGCACTTGCACACAACACCGCAAATAATAAAGCGTTGCCTTTTGACATTCCGATTATAGCTGCGATTAAAATTACCAGAATGGCGTTAAAAACGGGCATTAAAATTTAAAATCTAATGAAAAATGATCCGCTTTTTTTCAAGTCTTGAATACGACGGGCTGCCACTAACCCCATATCCAGCAATAAAAAGGTTAAAACGCCATAAAATAGATCTCCTTTGACATACTCCCCCGGTTAAAAAGTGGGGGATTCTAAGTTCAAACAATAGTTGCCGGAAAATCCGGTCTAACACTACCTAATTTAAGAGTTGATCCCCAAACTTTTTTGATATTTAAAGAGGCGTTTTCGTCCCGTCCATTAATACTTAAACAAGACGGGCAACGCCACTCTCTGATTGCTAGATCTAACTTTTCTAGAATGTGACCGCAGGCAAAACAAGTCTTGCTAGATGGATACCACGGGTCAATAAAAATAATTAATTTACTTTTCTTAGTAGCAACCCATTCTAGAATTTCAATCAACTCACCAAACGCTAAGTCTGAGATTTTACGTCCCCAAAGTTTCTGCATTCCTTTGGGTTGATCAACAAATGTGCAACTCACTTCAGCAAGGGGATTGTTTGGAATGTCCGTTGAACTGGGTATTTGCTCACAATCGACTTTGCTAAGATTAGGTATTTTTACTGCTTTTCTCTAAAAGTTAAAAAGTGTTAAAAAATAATAAGTATATAAACAGCTTTTGGATTTTTATAGATCTACCATAAGGAACTCTTTTCTGACAATACACGGGTTTGATCTGAGTTCACAATGAATCATTTTTTTTGTAAAGTAATATAGAGTTTGTAACGAAATATCTTGATCATTTCAACAAAACTTCTGGAGAGTCGTTCTCGATTTTCACCAATGGTCTGTGCCGTCTCCGTCGTAAAAGGGCGGAGTAATCTGTGACTCAAACAGAAATCAACAGGATCAAAGCCAGAAGTCGGAGTTGATCTGATCAACAAGCCAGATAAACAGAACCGTACTGAGTTTAACTGGATCTAGGGTTTGATTTGCAGAACACTCAGAATTCTGGAGAGGTGGGAGGGAGTCAGGGTCATAGAAGCCTGAAAGTTTACTAAAACCAAACTTTTTTAAGACAATATTAATTTTTATTACGCATTAATAATTTTAATTAAGTCCATCAGCAAGAATAATAGAGAATTATATTGTCAAGGGCGACACAATTCTCCTATTCTATTAATCAGGGAGAAAGGTAAGAACCCTTCTAGAAGCGTACAGATGACGACTCTAGTCGTAATTCTACCGATTGGTCTAAAAAAATACGCAGCTTGTTCTGCTTTTGTGTTCATTAGGAGTTAAACGATGTCAATCGCTGTTGGGATGATTGAAACCATAGGTTTTCCGGCCGTTGTAGAAGCAGCCGACTCAATGGTGAAAGCCGCCCGAGTCACCTTAGTCGGATATGAAAAAATCGGAAGTGGTCGCGTCACCGTAATTGTTCGAGGCGATGTATCTGAAGTTCAAGCCTCCGTCGCGGCAGGAATTGAGGCTGTTAAGCGTGTCAATGGGGGTGAAGTCTCATCGACCCATATTATTGCTCGTCCCCACGAAAACTTGGAATACGTTCTGCCCATCCGTTATACCGATGCTGTAGAACAGTTCCGGGCTTACTAAAACAACTATGCAGTTCAGAATCATCTGGACTCGCTTCACTCATCCGTCGTCGTACAAGATTCACCAGCAAGGACGCTAGCAGCAAGTCATGTTGTTGTGAAATTCCTCTCCGGGAACAGGTTAGTGAGTCAGTCTTGTACGACATCAAAGTATGTTCATTGAATTGTTAGATCAGGAGTTAGACTATGGCCATTGCAGTTGGTATGATTGAAACCTTAGGGTTTCCGGCTGTGGTAGAAGCAGCCGATGCTATGGTAAAAGCAGCTCGGGTTACTCTCGTCGGATATGAGAAAATCGGGAGTGGACGAGTAACGGTAATTGTGCGAGGAGATGTTTCAGAAGTGCAAGCTTCCGTCGGAGCGGCTCAAGAATCTATAAAAAATCGAGTTAAAGGGGGTCAGGTTCTCTCCACTCATATTATTGCCCGTCCCCATGAAAACTTAGAATACGTTCTACCGATTCGTTACACTGAAGCCGTAGAACAGTTCCGTGAAAGTGTCAGTGGAATTCGCTCACTCAACCGTCCCTAGAGACCAGTCCGTTTTAGAAAAAACAGATAGGGATCAAGACCCACAAAAGATTATTCTGGTAAACAAAGAGTTTGATCGTCGATTCTGCTGTGTTTTCCATTTAGCCTATTAAGGTCTTGCACCCGTGCCAGTCCAAATCTGATTTAATGGCATTATTGCTGAACTCTAAACCCTTCACGGCTGACGAGCTGATCATTGAAACGCCAACAAAATAGCACATTCCCCACTAAAGCCCCATGAAAATTGCCAGAGTTATTGGCACTGTTGTGAGTACCCAAAAAGAGCCAAGTTTGAGAGGCTCAAAATTTCTACTCTTGCAATTCATTGATGAAGCCGGAGAAACCCTCCCGGAATATGAAGTAGCACTCGATTTCGTTGGGGCGGGCTTTAATGAGTGGGTTCTTGTCACACGGGGAAGTGCAGCTCGTCAAATTCCCGGAAGTGAAACTCGTCCGAGTGACGCGGCTGTAGTAGCAATTATAGATACCATTACAGCGGGAAATCGTTCGCTCTACAGCAAAAAAGATCAGGAACGTTAGTCTCACCCTCTGAGCTAAATTTTCTGATCGATTTCACAGTAAACAACAGAAAACTAATTAAAGATTGGTTAGGAGAAATTCAATTATGGTAGTCCGTAGTCTAGCGGCTCCTCCAACACCTTGGTCAAAAAACTTAGCCGAGCCGAAAATCGATTCTACAGCCTACGTTCACTCCTTTTCTAACATCATCGGAGATGTGCGAATTGGAGCCAATGTATTGGTTGCACCAGGAACCTCTATCCGTGCTGACGAAGGGTTTCCATTTGCGATTGGTGAAAATACTAATATCCAAGATGGCGTAGTCATTCACGGCTTAGAAGAAGGTCGCGTCAAAGGAGATGATGGTCAATCCTACTCCGTTTGGATTGGTAAAAATACCTCAATCACCCATCTGTCGTTGATTCATGGCCCAGCGTATGTGGGAAGTAATTGTTTCATCGGCTTTCGCTCAACGGTATTTAACGCCCGAGTTGGAGATGGTTGCATTATCATGATGCACGCTTTGATTCAGGATGTGGAAATTCCCCCCGGTAAATATGTGCCTTCCGGTGCAATTATTACCAACCAACAACAAGCTGACCGCTTACCGGATGTCAACGACGCTGACTTGAAATTTTCGACTCACGTCATCGGTGTGAATCAATCTCTGAAAGCGGGTTATCAATGCTCAGAAAATACAGCTTGTATTACTCCCCTTCGCAATGAAGCCAATACTATGGGTAATAATGGCGGTGGCCGTAATCGCTCCTATTCCTCCTCTAGTCATGGCGGTAGCCTCGATTCTTCGACGATGGAACAGGTCAAACAGCTATTAGCTCAGGGCTATAAAATTGGCAGTGAACACGCTGATAAGCGTCGCTTCCGGACTAGCTCTTGGCGGAGTTGCGCTCCCATTGACTCCAAAAACTTCAACGAAGTGATCGCAGCTCTCGAAGCCTGTCTCCAGGAACACCAAGGGGAATATGTTCGCCTGTTGGGAATTGATCCTCAAGCCAAGCGTCGGGTTTTAGAAGAAATTATTCAACGTCCTGATGGCCCGGTTCAAAAATCCTCTAACGGGAAAGTCTCTGTCTCTGCACCTTCTGCTTCGGCTCGAAGCTCTCATATTAGTCCAGTGGTCAATAGCAGTGTGACTCCTAGCTTGAGTGAACAAATCAGTCAACTCTTGTCTCAAGGCTGCAAGATTGGTCTAGAAAATGCTGATAAGCGTCGTTTCCGTACCAGTTCTTGGCACAGTGGCCCGGCAATTGAATCGACTCGCCTCCCCGAAGTAGTATCACAAGTCGAAGCCTTTGTCAACGAACATTCAGGAGAATATGTACGCTTAATTGGGATTGATCCCAAAGCCAAGCGTCGGGTTGTCGAAGAAATCATTCAACGTCCTGATGGCAAGCCTGCTCAGTCTACGACCCCCAAATCAACCGTTACACCGACTTCTCGGGTCGCTGCTTCTCGGGTCGCTGCCTATAATAGCCCAACGAATTCTGCTCGTTCCGCAAATAGCAGTAGCCTCAGTTCAGAGACAATTGCCTCGATTCGCAGCTTACTGGCTCAAGGTCACAAAATCGGAACTGAACACGCCGATAAACGCCGCTTCCGGACTAGCTCTTGGCGGAGTTGCGCTCCCATTGAGTCCAATCGTGATGCGGAGGTGATCGCAGCTTTAGAAGCCTGTATGCAAGAGCATAGCGGTGAGTATGTACGCTTAATTGGCATTGATCCCAAAGCCAAGCGTCGGGTGATGGAAGAAATTATCCAAAAACCCAACTAACTCAACTGGCTGCTGATATTTCTAGAGGTTCACACTTAATGTATAGGTCGCCACCGCAACCCCTGAACAATGCCTCTGCTTTCGTGAGTGGCGATGTCACAATTGACCCCAGTGTTGCGATCGCAATGGGAGTGATCCTCCAAGCTGATCCAGACAGTCAAATTGTGATTGCCACTGGGGTTTGTATCGGGATGGGAGCAATTATTCATGCTTCCCAGGGCAAGATTGAAGTTGAAGCCGGAGCAAATATTGGTGCAGGGGTTTTAGTGGTGGGTCATGGCACAATTGGGGCAAAAGCTTGTATCGGAGCAGAAGCAACGCTTCTTAATCCGGCGATCGCCGCCAAACAGGTTGTACCCGCAGGGACAATTATTGGGGATGAATCTCGTTCTGTGACCCTTTCTTCTTCTTCCGAGGAGGAGAAAAGTGATCCGGGTGAAGTTCACACGTCCTCAACTGAGAAAAGTGATCCGGGTGAAGTTCACACGTCTTCAACGGATCACCTGAACAATTCACAGTCCGGGAAATCTTCAGAAGTCTCGCCGGAACCCTCGTCAGTTTCAAACTCGACTGCGGCGACTTCTTTAGAGAAATCCCCCAACCCGACTGCAAGCATTGTGTATGGACAAGTTCATCTCAATCAGTTGTTAAACACACTACTTCCCCATCGTCGATCTCTCAATAACTCCAAGCCAACTGATCGCTCTTCCTAAAAATTAGTAATATAGAGAGAGGTCGGAAATTGACCATCGGGCTGTGGGTTTGGCAGAGTCGGAGAATAGCACGCACGCTAATCGGGTGAAGGGGAGAACAAACAAAACAATCAAAATTTTTAGCATTGTTGTGAAGTGTCTCTGTGCGCCTATACCCCTTTGCCCAACTCCCTTAAACTGAAATCTCTAGTCCAAACTCCAAAAATCGCGATTCATGGATGCACACCTGCAAAAATTTACTTCCCCTCAACAGATGAAGCGACCCGAATACCAGGATATGGCTTTGGGTCTGGTTGAAACTCTCAGCTTTCCCGCGATTGTGGGGACGGCTGACATGATGCTGAAGTCAGCAGGTGTTCATCTCGTTGGTTATGAAAAAATTGGTAGTGGTTACTGTACAGCAATTGTACGCGGTCGAATTGCTGATGTTCGGTTGGCTGTAGAGACGGGAACGGATACCGCTAAACAGTTTAACCAGTTTGTTTCGTCTTTGGTGATTGCCCGACCCCTTCCCAATTTAGAATATGTTTTACCGATTAGTGCGCGTTTATCTCAATTGGCCAGCAGTGGCGGTCACAGTCGTTTGAGTAACCAAGCGGTGGGTTTAGTGGAGACACGCGGTTTTCCGGCGATGGTCGGGGCTTGTGATGCGATGTTGAAAGCGGCAGAGGTTTATTTGGCTTCCTATGAAATGATTGGGGGGGCTTTATGTACGGCGATTATTCGCGGTTCAGTGGCGGATGTGGCAGTGGCGGTCGAGGCGGGAATGCTAGAAGCTGAACGGATTGGGGAATTAAATGCTGTGATGGTGATTCCTCGACCCTTAGATGATTTAGAACAAACTTTGCCGTTAGCGAGTTGTTGGATAGAAGAAACACGTCAGCCTTTAACATTACCTGTAAATGTTAAAGAGACAGAGAAAGAAACGGTTAAATTACCCAATTTTCAAGAACTTCCTCAATATGTCGAAGAAGAACAGAACTATTTATAAGTGTTGAATGAGATTGAATTGGAGGTATGATCTGACTCATCCTTTGTGGTACAAGCCTCCCGACTGGATCGAGATTTACGGTTAAGTTATGTGATTTGGCAAAAACAAAGCAGTCTGTTAATTGTGGTGGAATTATGATCACCGGGAACGGAAGATGAAGATTTAGATCAAACGAAAAGTGAACCGAGTAAGCCGCCAACAAAATGGGAGGTTTATGAACAAATTTTGCGCGTTCCTTATTATGTTGTTTTTAGCCGCTATACTAACGAAATGCAAGCGTTTCATTTAGTGGGCGCGCGCTATCAACGAGCGGAATTAACAGAGGGACGTTTGCCAATACCGAGTATGAATTAAGCTTAGGAATTTGGCAGGGGAGTTATGAAGTCCTAGACCGTTCTTGGTTGCGTTGGATGACCCTAGAAGGGGAATTAATTCCGAATGCAGAAGAACAAGTTGTTGTAGCCCAAGAACGTGCCGAAAAACTTGCTCAACGGCTGCGAGAGTTAGGAGTTGATCCGGATGAAATTGTGTAGAGTTAATGCCTTTTTACTCAATTTCAACAAAATCATAATTTTAACATCATGAGATGCACTCTGATTCGGTTATTAATTTTCAAGTTTTATCTACTTATAAAAACTCTTGCAAACTTGGATCTTCAGATAACTTCTTTAACAGTTGCTTGATTTCTTGAGTGCGTTCTTTTTTAGCAACTAACGTGACATTTCCTTCCCGCACGACTAACAAATCTTCAACACCCAAAGTGACAATAATTTCGTCTTCATTCTGACTAAAGAGAATAGAATCTTTCGTATCCATTCCCAGATGATGGGCTAATTCAACATTAGAATCTTTGCTTTCATGTAACCGTCCTAAAGCATTCCAATCACCGAGATCATCCCAAGCAAATTCGACCGGGAAAACACAAGTTTTTTGGGTCTTTTCCATCAACGCATAATCAATGCTAATTTTTGATAATTCTGAATAAGCCTCTGCGCCTTTTTCTTCCAATACTTTGACTAAATCAGGAACATAAGTTCGTAATTCCTGCAACATCACTCCCGCCCGAAAGACAAAAATTCCACCATTCCAGCTAAATTTACCCGTTGAAAGGAACTTTTCAGCGGTTGGCAGATCTGGTTTTTCTGTAAATCGGACAACTTTATAAGCCGGAAAATCATCAAAGACACCCCACTTTTCACCTTGTTCAATATATCCATAACCTGTCGCTGGATAAGCAGGTTTTACGCCCAAAGTTACAATCACATCTTGAGTTGCGGCTAACTGTTTTGCAGCTTTTAAAGTCTTCTCAAAAATCTCCGGTTCACCAATCCAATGATCAGCCGGAAAAAACCCAATCACAGCATCTTCTCCATGACGCCGGGCAATTTCTATTGTTGTCCAGGCGACCGCCGGGGCAGTATCTCGGCCTTCAGGTTCGGCTAAAATATTGGATTGAGGTAATTGGGGAAGTTGTTTGTGAACCCCATCAGCAAGCATTGTCGAAGTCACTACCCACAGCCCATCCCAATCTCCAGCAAGAGAAAGCAAGCGATTAGCAGTCGTTTGTAAGAGACTCTGACCACTGCCATCTAAGCTTAAAAACTGTTTGGGACGATCTTTGCGACTCAACGGCCAAAACCGTTCACCTTTACCACCAGCGAGAATAACAGGTATCATGCGTCGTGAGTTTTTAGACATCAATAATTCAATCTTAATTTGTCTGTTGTCTGTTGTCAGTTATTGGGGAATGAGTCAAGTCTCAATGACAGAGTTTTTGTTCCTTCAGGCTTTCCCAGTGGTTTCTGTATCGCTTTTAGGGGAATTTCCAGGCGGTTAATGTTTTTTTCTGTTAACCTCGCTACATTTTTGCTTTCAACCCGTTCTATCGCTGATCGAAGTTCAATCATTGAGTCAATGAATGAGCAAAATTGATCACATCTGTTGCAATACAAACACATGAAATTGCAAACAATCTACAGTGTAGTATACATTCAACAACTTAATAAAAACACCGGGTTATATAAAGTTCAAGACAATCTCTGTAAATATTTTGTAAGGTCTTCGGATCAAAGTAGCCATCGGCTAGCTCATCTGAAGTCTAAGTACAAAATCCTCAGTATTTTTGTAAAAATCCTATGTCGAGATTAGTCTAGCCCTCTAACCCCATTTCCATCTCAAGAAATTCTGTGATAGAAATAGATTATTCTCAGGCAATGTTTCCCTCATCTGAAGTGAAAACACTTGGACTACATCAGTTAAAGGGGTATAGATACAATATAGGAGACAATCGCGATCAAAAATGTCAGACTGGGTAAGAAAGCCTGTTTTCAGGTCTCTGGCTAGAGAACTTAGTGAGTTTAGGGTGCTTCCAAGCTTAGTTTTGACTCAGCCAAGCTACTTCCAAATTATCTATGCTTGATTTCCATAGGCTTCCTCAATCTTCGAGTGTCAAATTCCATTTGATCAACGTGTTGACTAAATGTGTACCCGGTTTAATCTGTCTATCATGGCTTAACGTTGCTCTGGCTCAACCCCAGTTACCAAATCAGGTTCCTTCTCACTCCTCAAGACCGACAAATTCAGCAAATACAGACGCTTATACCCTCGGCCCAGGAGACCTTTTGCGTGTCGATATTCTTGATGTTCCAGAATATAGTGGAGAATATCTCATCCTCAACGATGGTAGCGTGAATATGCCTATAATTGGACGCCTAAATGTTGATGGCTTAACTGTTTCTCAACTCACCAATTTAATCACAACAGAATACACTCCCTTTGTTCAGCAACCTTTTGCTACAGTTAGTCTTCTGTCTCCTCGTCCTCTATCTGTTGTGGTTGCAGGTGAAGTGGTTCGTCCAGGAACTTATGTTATACCCCTTTTAGTTCCTAACTCTCAAACCCGACAATTTCAGTTTTATAAAGTCACACAGCTTCTTCAGCAAGCAGGAGGAGTGACCCAGTTAGCTGATATTAGCGAAATACAGATTCGCCGAATTAACCCCATTCAACAGTTAATTACGGTGAATTTAAAAGATTTACTAGAACAAGGGAATATTAATCAAGATCTAATTCTACGAGACGGAGATACAATTTTTGTTCCCAAAGCCGCAACTTTTGACCCGATAGCAATTCGTCAACTTACTTCTGCTAGTTTTGCTTCTAAAGAAATTGAGCCATTTTCTGTCATTATTGTAGGTGAAGTGTTTAATCCCGGTACTCATCAGGTCGGCGGAGTCTCCGGAGTCAGTTCGCAGCTTCCAACAATTACTCAAGCTATCAGTAGTGCGGGTGGAATTACCCCGTTAGCCAATATTCGTGAAATCAAACTTCGCCGACTTACAAATGATGGAAAAGAAGAGGTAATGATGATTAATTTGTGGGAACTTTTAACTGAGGGAGATGTGACTCAAGATGTAGCACTACAAGCTGGAGACTCGATTACAATTCCTCAAGCTGGTGAAATTGATCCCACAGAAGTGACTTCTTTAGCCAGAGCAAGCTTTTCTCCCCAAACTATTCAAGTTAATGTGGTGGGTGAAGTGATCCGTCCTGGTGCTGTTGATGTTCCACCGGATACTACACTCAATCAAGCGATCTTAGCGGCTGGAGGATTTGATCAACGCCGAGCGAATAAAGAAACCGTTGAGCTGATTCGTTTAAATCCCAATGGAACTGTTTCTCGACGAAATATAGCGGTTAACTTAGAAGCCGGAATTAATGAAACAACAAATCCCATTTTAAAGCGAGATGATGTCATTATTATTAGTCGATCAGGTGGTGCTAGGTTTGGTGATTCCCTAGAAGATGCGTTGGAACCATTTGGCGGAATTATCGGGATTTCATCGGTGTTAAATGTAATCCAATTCTGGAGTAGATAACTTTTGAAAAATATTTTTTTATCAGGTTTAGGAGGATTTTATGGAAGATAGAGAATCAATTGATTTAGATATTGGCAAATATTTTAAAACGGTTCAACGATATTGGCTCGTTGTGATTGGTGTTTTTGCTCTGTGTGTTGGTTTATCGGTTTATGGGACTAAATATCTAGAGCCAACTTATGCAGCTAGTGGAAAGCTTTTATTTAAAGTTGATAGAACGTCCTCTCTAGCGGGTATCGGTGAGGGATTAGGAGAGTTAAAGGCTTTACTCGCCGATCAAACTCCTCTCAGCACTCAGATCGAAATTATCTATTCTAATCGTTTATTAAATCAGGTCATCAATCAGTTAAATTTAGTAGATTCAGAAGGAAAATTACGGGAAGCTGAAAGTATTAGAAAGAGTCTGGAGGTGAAGATTATCGGTGGCACAGATATTGTTTCTCTATCCTATGAAAGTAAAGACCCTAAAGAAGCAGCAGATATAATTAATACTTTAATGGAGGTTTATATGCAAACCAATGTTGATATGAACCAGGAAGATGCAATAGAAGCCCGAGAATTTATCTCTCAGCAGCTTCCAAAGGTACAAGAAGAAGTCTTTCGAGCCGAACAAGCTTTACGCAGTTTTAAAGAGAAAAATCAAGTTTTAGATTTAGATGCAGAATTTAGAACTGCCGTTACTGAACTAGCCGAATTAAATCGAAAAATTACAGTTTTAGAATCAGAACTCAGTGGAGTTAATGCTCTAGCAGAATCCCTACAAACTCAAGCCGGATTCGACTTAGAAGAAGCGATTGCAATTAACACGCTAAGTCAATCTCCAGTGCTAATTGGGATTCTCACAGAGCTTGAGAATGTCGAGTCTGAATTGGTGAATGAAAGAAAACGTTTTAAAGATCAAAATCCGAGAATTATTGCTTTGAACCAAAAACGAGATTCTCTCAATGCAGCTTTACAAGAGCAAGTTGAACAAACATTAGGAAGTCAAGCCGTTGTTCCAGAAGGTCTATTACAAGTTCCACAAGGTCAGAAAAATAATCAGCTTGAAAGATTTATTGCCAATGAGATTCAGCGCGTCGAATTAACTCGTCAGCTAGAGTCTCTATATACTTCTCGTAGAAACTATGAACAGCGATCGCAAAATCTTCCTCAACTAGAACAGGAACAACAAGAACTCCAACGAAAAGTTCAGATTGCACAAGTTACCTATGAAACATTACTGAAAAATCTTGAAGAAGTACAAGTTGCAGAAAATAAAAGCACAAATAATACCAGAATTATAGAAGAAGCGATGGTTCCTGAAGAAGGCAGTACAGCTAAAATTCAACTGCTTGCTTTAGGAATTATGCTCGGATTGGTTGCAGCAACAACATCGGTTTTACTGTTAGAAATGGGAGATAAATACATCCGTAGTGTTGAAGAAACTAAAAAAATATTCGGATATACGTTACTCGGTATTATTCCAATGTTTAAGAATAAGCGGTTATCTAGCTATTTTCAAGGAGAAAAAGCAACTCCCGATATTCCGGTTATCGAAGCATCGGACTCCTTTATTAGTGAGATTTACCGGATGCTACAAGCTAATCTCAAGTTTCTCAGTTCTGACAAACGAATTAAAACAATTGTGGTCACTAGCTCCGTTCCTAAAGAGGGGAAATCTACAGTTTCCGCGAATTTAGCTGCAACACTCGCTCAATTGGGATATCGGGTAATGCTCATTGATGCAGATATGCGTCAGCCTTCTCAACATCACCTTTGGGGATTAACAAATGCAGTTGGATTAAGTGATATTTTAGTGGGTCAAGCTGAATTGCAAAGCGGAATTTGCCAGGGAATTGAACGATTAGATATTATTCCATCCGGAGTCACTCCCCCGAATCCTTTAGCTCTCCTTGATTCTAAGCGGATGACTTCTCTAATTCGCAACTTTTCCGAGAATTATGATTTTGTGATTATAGACACACCACCATTGATTCTCGCGGCTGATGCTTTAACGTTAAGTCAAATAGCGAGTGGTATCCTACTCGTTGCCCGTCCCAGAGTTCTAGACCGAGCCAGTGCAAAATCAGCCAAAGAAATGCTTGAACGATCAGGTCAACGGGTGTTAGGTTTAGCCGTCAATGCCATTAGTAAAAATGAATCTTCCCAGTATTTCTACCATGCAAAACGTTACTTTCCAACAAAAAAAGTGAAAGCTCAGATTTATCCAAAGTCCTCGACAAAAATTTAATTTTATGCGAATATAAGAATATAAAATTCTAAGACTTGTAATAGTTTTTACAAGTATTTCTCTCATTCATACAAAAGTCAAATTGATTAAAATTAAAACAGCTAAGGTATACTACCATTAATCAATACTTAAAATGAAGTATTTAAAATTAAAAATCAATAGTTTGCTTCAGAAATCTTTGTTCAAAGATACTGCATGGATGATGATAGCTCAAATTATTGGGCTATTTTTACAAATGGCTTACTTTATGATAGTAGCTCGTGCTTTAGGTCTTGAGCAGTATGGGATTTTTTCTGGAGTTTTAGCATTAGCTTTTATTGCGACTCCATTTTCAGGTTTGGGAAGTGGTGATATCTTAGTTCAAAATGTGTCCAGAGATCCGACTGTTTTTAGGAAATATTGGGGGAACTCGATCTTAATAATTTTTGTTACTAGCTTAATTTTATCCACTATCGCTGTATTCGTTTCTCCTCTAATTTTTCACCAGACTATTGCCCCTATATTAGTATTTTTAGTTTGTTTTAGTGATCTTTTTTTCTTAAGAGTTTGGTTAACTGCATCAGGAGCTTTAGTCTCAAGAAACTTGACCAGTAAAGCTGCTCAGATCAAAGTTTTTCATAACTTTAGTAAACTTTTAGCTGCACTAATTCTAGTTAGCTTTTTTAAACAACCTACTATTTTTATCTGGGGATGTTTATACTTGCTTGGAACAGCAACTTCTGCAATGCTTTCCTTTTTGCTAGTTTGTCGAATGCTCGGTTTACCCACATTAGATATTAAATGCTTGCTCTCTAATCTTACTCCTGGATTCTTTTTCTCACTCAGTTCCTCAGCAACCACCGTGAATGCTCATGCGGATAAGTTAATGCTAGCTAGTTTATCAACTCTAGAAGCAACTGGAACCTATGCTGCTGCTTATCGGTTTATTGATGTTGGATATTTTCCCTTTTTTGCCATTTCAAGTGCTGCTTATGCTCGTTTCTTTAAAGAAGGAGCTACAGGAATTAAAGGTAGCTTAGGATTGGCAAAACGGCTACTTCCTGTCATTAGTGGTTATGGAGTTATTGCCACAATTGGTTATCTAGTATTTGCTCCTGTTGTTACCTTAATATTAGGAGAAGAATACAGGGAGTCTGCTGCGGTTCTGCGTTGGATGGCTCCCTTTCATTTATTGTTTGGCTTTCAGTACCTAGCAGCAGATACATTAACCGGAGCTGGATTGCACAAATGGCGAAGTTTTATTCAAGTCTTCGCTGCTTTACTTAATGTACTGCTTAATTTTTGGTTAATTCCACTTTATTCTTGGAAAGGAGCTGCTTGGGCAACCATTGCTTCAATCACTTTCCAAACGCTTGGTTTGTGGCTTTTAGTCATTTTCTTCTCTAAACAAGAAGTGATCAACCCTCCAAAGGAGGGTGCTTGAAAATTGAAAAAGCATTAATAATTAGCAATACCAATGACTTAAATCTTTGTCAATTATTTTTTCTAGTTTTATGATATCTGTAATACATTCGGACTTCAGAACTTCTCGTAACTCTTGGTTAAGCTCTGAGCGATTAGTTTCACGAGAATTAATTGTGTCTATAAGTTCAATTAAATCAGAACGAAGCTTCGGTGGGAGTATAGTATTAGCAGGTTTGGCAAATGTTTTCTTGATGAAATGATGAAGCCAAGGCATTCGTCGAATTTTATTTACATTAACTTTCTGAATTTTTGGTATGAATGGGTCAAGCTCAAGAAAGTTCAATATCTTTGAATAGACCGACATCGAATCAGCTTTCAACTCATCAAAAGTAAAAATGAGAATTTGATCTCGAGCAAAAATTGAAAGATAACGCTCGATCTGTTCGGCATAACGCATAATATCTCGATAAAAAAGTAGCTGAGGACAAGATTTTACTGTTCCGTATGTTGGAATTAATCTACCTTGCTTTCTTTCTGACTCTGCATTAATTGCTTCCTGAAAAGTTCTAAGGGGTTCATTCCCCACAAATACCATTTGTGAGTACCAGGCATACATAGCATCAACAGGATTTCTTAAAATGATTAGAATTAGAGGTTTAGAAACGTAATCAGCAATTGAAGCCGCCGCTTTCCGTGAATAAAGAGATAAAATAGACCCATCAGCTAACAGTTTTGTTTCAGGAGTTACAGAAAACATTGAAAGGTATTGTTGTTCTGTTTTCGGTTTATTAGATATATCTAAATCATGGCAGTGAAAATTTGACTCTTTGAGCTTATACATACTAATTTGTGGATGCTGATCAAGGAAATCAGCAAGGGCAGATGTACCCGCTTTTGGTGCTCCAACAAGATAAAGCTGTGGTTTGGTTAAAGCATTCATAAATCACAGATCCTAAAAACAAACTTACAAGATAAAAGTGTCTAATTTAAAAAACTAGACTAGGTGTAGACAAATTCTTAAGGTGGTGCTTAAGTTATTCCCTTCAATTTTAGCAGACTAAGTTGGTACTGAAGCAATTATTATCAATTTTTATAGGCTTTTGTGATGCCATTAATAACCTCCCTATGTAAATCATTAATTAATTAGCTCATCATATTCCATGATTTTCTGGCTCCAAACTTAGATATAATATTAACTGGTTTTATGTATTGAAAAGAAAACTCAAAATATGCTATTATAAAAAAGCAATTTTTTACAAAATTATCTAAAAGCATGAAACTCACTATTGTTGCTATGGAAATTCCCTATCCCGCAGTCCATGGGGGACGAATTGATATTTGGCGTCGGTTAAAGATGTTAGCTAAGATGGGAGTAGAGATACAACTAATCTGCTGGTGTCATGAGGTTCCAGATACGGAGAGTTTTGATATCATTAATCAGTATGTTAAAGAGTTTTATCCAATTACTTATAAGCAGACTTTAGGGGGTTATATTCGTAGAGTTATTGATTTATCTTTATATCCTTTAGAAGTGACCTCCAGAATAGTTCGAGGAAAAAAATGGAAAACACTTCTAAGCTCTGTTAATCATTTCCAGCCTGATGTAATTTTATGCGATCAGATTCATGGTGGTTGGGTGGCTTCTCGATTAAGCAAAGCTTTAAAAATACCGATGATTATTCGATCACACAATATAGAATACTTACATTATCGCTATTATTTTGAAAGTGCAAAAGGATATAGTAAATTACTAAGATTTTTGTCTTTAAATCAGTTAGAAAATTATGAAAAATCTCTCCTCAAACAAAGTTTAGCTTTTTATGATATATCCAATAAAGATTTAAAGTTTTGGCAAGAACAAGGATTTAAAAATGGCTATTTTTTACCTCCTTTAATAGAATTTAATCAACAGCCTAAGCAAAAAACAGGAGTAGTTAATCTTGATGTTGATCAAAATATTCAAGAATTAAAATCTTATGATGTAGTCTTTCTAGGAAATCTTCATTCCGAAAATAATGTCGCAGGTATAATATGGTTTATTGAAGAAGTTTTTCCAATTTTGAAAGAACGATTGCCCAGCATTCGAGTTTTGATCGCAGGTTCAAATCCTAATTCTCAAATCAAAACGATTTTAAAAAATAGTAAAGACTTAGATTTTAAAATTAATCCACCTTCCGCAGAGATAATTTATCAGTCTGGTCGAGTTCTAATTGACCCCATTGCTACAGGGAGTGGTGTTAGTATTAAATCAATTGATATGCTAGCAATTGGTAATCCTATTGTTTCTCGGCCAAAAGGATTGTCAGGTTTACCCGAAGAAGCAAGTCAGTATTTCCGAGTTGCATCTGATGCTCCTTCTTTTGCTCATGAGATTTTAACTTGTCTATCGGAGGAGCAACTCAAAGTCCCAGATCGTGCTTTGCTAGAATCTCTATTTGGGTATCCTGTAATTGAAAGTTTTCTTTCCCATCTTCACTCAATTCTTAAATAACATAAATTCAAAAAATGGGTGAAAATCAAGCTCTCAACTTCAGTTTTTTATATCAAGTTAATATGTTTACAATATGACTGGATTTTCTATGAAAAGTTTTAAACCAATCCAGTGTTATTGATTGTTACTACAACAAAAATTATGCAACCTTCTATTGTCTAGATAAAATTAGTAAAAACTTAATTTAAATTATCCTAGATTTGCGGAATTAACTGAAACAGATTTTCATATTGGCTTATAGAAATATTAGCTTTTGCTGATATCATCACAGCAACCTGATAAGGTTCAATCTCAAGAATAAACCTTTTTAGATCTTCACTGGATAAAAATTCTTCTCGCCAATAATGGTGACAAATTTGAGCTTGATCATAAAAATGTCCTGATTGATCTCCTAGAACTTGATCAACAAAAACACCATAAAGAACATATTCAGAAATATTCCAGCAGTTACAAAAAGTTTCTATCCAGTGACGATTAGAATGCTTTTCAAGCGTTTCATACAGTTTAAAAACATTATCACGCTTCCAAGTCACAATCTGACAAACATAATTATGAGCGGGAAAGTTAGTCATTGGAACTTGTAATAACTGACTAATCGTTTGAAACCATTGATAAAATTGACCCAAGTCTTGAGGAATTGAATTAAGTTCTTGAAAAAAGCGGATTTTTTCGCCCTGAACTAAACTCTTTTGAAGATCAAAAGGACGAACAAAAGCAACATCGGAATCAATAAAGATGAGAACATCTTCTTGAATGTATTGAGCAATTGCCATCTTGGTAAGCTGCTGAATTAGCCAACCTCTAAGCGGAACTGTTTTAAGACTCAGCCAGATATTTTTTTGAGTGAATATCGGTAATCTCTTAATCCACCAAGGTAGTATAGATTCTTTGGTAATAATTTCCCTTGTAGAACTTTCAAGTTGCTTGAACAACTTAAGATCTTTTTGATCAACAATAATGTAGTGTTGAACAACAGGAAAAATGAACTTATCAATACTGTGACAAAGCAATCGACATCTTTCAAAGTCAGGAGTGTAACTGGGAGTAATTATGCAAAATTTTGGTTGTACTATCATATCTAAAAATATTGGGATTTATGTTGACTAATATTGAAAGACCTTATCTGAAACCGATTATAAGCTCGCGTTATCATCTTAAACTAGGGGAGAGTCGTTTAGTTATAGACAAAAACATCATAAGTAATAGTTTTAGATAAATTTAAAACAGAAATAATGGATTCATAAGAAACTATAGATCGGAATACACAATTGTATTTTTTAACATTCATTTGAGAAAATTTTATTGAGAATTGCTTTCATAGCTTTTAGCTTTAATCATTTAACGCTTAATTATATGATAATTTATAAGGATTTAAAAGTCAATAGAATTTGACATCGATTGAATTTTCAAAAACCATATTACATAGTTTCATCAAGATTACTAGCTTTCGAGAGGTTATGACAATAACACTAAATTATAATCTGGCTGCATCAAGAAGCTTTTGAACCTTTGTTGTCTCTAAAGATTAGATGGCTTGATACTTATTCAATATAGCTAAAATAGTTAGCCATATTTACGGAAATAATAATTTTTTTGAGAGAAATATATTAACGATTAGTGCATGAGTTGGGTAATATTTTTGATGATAGTTGCGGTTTGGTTTTCTGCTCTATAGGCATCATTATTGAAATTGATAAAGTAGTATACAAAACCCAAAATATATTGTTTTGAGAAATAATTCCTCCTTCCGTTGTATTTGTAAGAATTAGATAGGTCAAAAATATTAAAGGCCAAATTCTCTCTAGGCCCGTACTAAATCGAGCTATAAAAATTGCTCTTAGTAAGTTAATTCCAAAGCCAATACAGTAAACAATCACACCTAACAAACCGATATCTAACCACAAATCAAGTATCCCATTATGGGAATAAGGAACCGGCCATCTTGCCGCTCGAATGATATAAGCAGATCCACCGTCTAATCCCTGCCAAAATGCGGTATAACCATATCCAAGCCAGGGACGTTTATCAATCATTTCTCTCGCCCAAGCCCAGATATCAGTACGACCTGTCAAAGATGGATCTTTGCCAATTAATCCCAGTAATTGTTCCGCATTTTCAGTATAAATATATACAGCAGTATAAGCTAAGGTAATAGTTGCTAGAAATGCGGGAATTAAAAGCAGATAGCGAAATCGAAGAATACGATAAGCTGTCAGGCTCATCATTAAAACCGTAAAATTAATCAGTGAGCTTGATGATTTAGCCATCACCAAAAGAATACAAATAATGCCCAAAACCATTCGACAAATCCACCGATCTTTCTTTTCAAAAAGACCCGGGGATAACGTCAAGATAACCCCCCCAATTGTCATCCCCCTTCCCAATAGATTCTTATGGTTGTATATTCCTCGCCAAGCCCCCGCATGAACAGCCTGTTCGACACCATATCTGGGTAAACCAATAGCAAAAAGAACACTCAATACGGCTATAATTCCATAGGCCCAAGCCAATAGCTTCAGTTGCTCTTTCAGGGTATAACGACTCGCCAAATAAACGCCGAAAAGTGTGCTTCCAATTAACCCAATACAGCTTTTGAGGGTTCTGGCGGGAAAATCAGACCAAAAATAGGAAGCCAATGCAATCAAAATCATCACCCATATAAATGCCCCTCTTCTAGCAAAAATAAGAAACTTTTTCCATCGTAGTAATAATAGGCTTGCAGAAATTACATAAGTCAGCAGAAAAAGAAGAACATTTAAGGTAAAATCAAACGAGTTGATATCGGTTCCATCTCCCTCGCTCGCTCCTCCCGATAAAATTAGGGGAAGCCAGTTAGCAGAATAGTGAATGATTGCCAAAACAGCAAAGCTCGGTTCAAAATATTTGAGGAATTTTTCCATAAAAGTTTTGTTTATTTTGAATAGGGCAAACTTTCTCAATTAGAAATAAAGTTTGAAAGCAGCTTCAGATATGAACTTTGATAATAAATAGCAGGTTCGGTAATTTCCCAAGAGTTCACTGGATAGACATCGTTTGTATCAATATAAGCTTTCATGGGAGGTTGAATTTTAACTTTTTCGATTGAACCAGTGTAGTCTTTGTTTGCGCCTCCTGTCAGATATCCTGGAGCCGGGCCAAATTTTGAAGTCAGTGCATTATCATAAACTCCTTTTCCAAACCATTCGTGATACATTTCATTCGCTGAATATTCGGCTCCATTCTCGTACATATTGCTGAGATAAACCATACCTAATGGATTAACTCCATGCAAATAATGTAAATGATCCAGCGCCCTGATTTTGTAACGATCTTGATGCTCAGAATCTATCTTTAAAAAAACCACATCGTAGTTCGTGTTGCCATAGTTTGCTTTAATTCGATTACTTCCCCAATGATACTGGGCATCAGGCATATAAGAACGGTAAGGATCAAGATTTTCATTGAAGCCATAGGAATTAGAATTAGAAGCAACTATCTCTTTAAATCGGCTCAAAATTTGCTCTCGAATCCCTTGATTAGCTTGAGAAAGTTGAGCATAAAACAACAGTGCATCACCCTCGTGAGGTCGATACCGAGACCAAGTATCATCTAAAAAGGGTTGCGTTGAACTCAAATGTTCTTGAATATAATCGGTGTATTTCTGTTCTTTATTAAGGGCAAATAAATAAACGGCAGCAACAACCGAGCTTGCTGTTTGTTCTTCCAAACTTCTATCGGCATCTCCCGACTTAATTTCCTGGGAGTCACAATCGGTTTTCTTCGGGTTACTTTCGTACCATTTCCAAGCCTCTATTGATCTGTTATTTAAGTCATTAGCCTCAGCTTTTAAAGCAGGAAACTGCTGCAAAACGAATGCAGCATGAGCAAACATACTGGCGGTTGCAATCGTTGCAGAAGAACATTTCGGCCCGTAATATCGAGGACGCCGATCTAGACTTGGTTTTTCAGCAGCATTATGATCGATATTGCCAATTTTAATAAAAACTCCGCCATCATTATCTTGCATTCTTTTCAACCAATCGAGTTCAAATTTGATCTCATCGATTAAGTCAGGAATGCCATTTTTTGACTCGGGAATATTGAAATCATCAGTCCAAATGGATGGGTTCTGCGTGTATGCAGTTAAAAGCTGATGAATCGGTTGATTGGCAAATGTAACGTACTTATTCATATCACCCGCATCGAACCAACCCCCCCGCATATCTTTTTCTAAATTGGGGTTTTCCTTATCATATAAATACCGAGCCGAACTATCTTGTTGATCTCCTAAAAAAGCTGCTCCATCCTGCCATTTTGGATCGGCATAGGGTGGTTCTTTAGCAAATCCACTGCGCTGATAGAAAAACATCCGAGTTGCAGTCACCAAAACTTTACGATAAACATCATCCCGAATTTCAAAGGGAAAAGAACGCTCATTATTATGAGAATCATAAATATAGTAATCACCCTGATTTTTAACTTCAGAAAAGTCAAACCACCAGGCTTTATCTCCCGATTGAGAATCTATTTTTCCATCAGCCCAAAGTTGAATTTCTCCAGAATATACGGTTCGATCTGTTTTCGCATCTCGAACTTCATAGGTTTGTCCGGGTAAGAAAGAAACTTGCTCGTTAAAACCCAACTGCGGATCAACAATAACTGCAACTTTATGATCTTCAGGTCTATAGCCAAATTGATCGATTCTAATTAAGTTAGCTGATGTGGCTTTGAGTTGAACACCAAAAAGAAGATTTGTTGTTAGAATAAATAAGCTACCAATGACAGTATAGCTGAATAATTTTAGCAGTTTAACCTTAATCATAAGTATTTTCCTCAACCAGTTATTGAAATTCTTATTAAGATATTCCTACAAATATTGATTGCAGAATATACATGATCATGTAGATTTTTCGGTCGTGGGATCATGCGATTAAGCTCGGATATAATTTTGTACAAGAAATTCAGAGACTAACTATTAGAAAACTCAAGTAATCCCTATTACTTTATATCTAACTAGCAGCTCACTAAATAACGATTCACTTTTGTGAAATGGTACTTGCTCTGCTGTAGAGTTACTACTTTTAGGATATAATCTTACCCAAACTAGCATCTAAGCCGATACCTGGACACCCCGACCCTGGTTAACAAAAGTACATTTCAAATGTATCATAAGATCTTGATGGGTGTCACCTTTTTCAGTCTCATTTCCGAAAGTGGGAGCGAGGGAAAGGAGTAAGACTGAATCAGGACTTACGCACTCTCAGCGCAAGAAACCCGGTTTCTAATTAAAGTCACTTATTGTGAGCGAATCGGGAATAAATTATCATCTCAGATAAAAGATCTAAATCTTGGCTACACATTCTCTCCGGTTTTGAGGGTAGCGTTGTTTGGATCAAAAGAGGGTTATGTAAAAATCCTCTAAGTGTTTTATAAAGTTTTAATAAACTCCTATAACTAGAAGTTCCATTAACTTAGATCTCAATAGAAAAGGGCGCAATTCTATGCACCCTTAATTGATTAATTTATTAACAGAAACAGTTTGCTAAGAAGCAGTAACCGCAACCTTTTCTGTAGACCCTTCTGCACTCGCTTCAGGAGTATTTTCCTCCGAAGGCGGTACCACTTGCCAGAACTTTGGCAAATACTCAGACCAATTCGCTAAAATTGTCTGTGCTTTTTGGCTACCTGTGCGTTCCGCGTGTTGCTCGATCAATTCCTTTAACTGCTTTTCGCCGGCCGGAGTACAAACGCGCTGAATCTTGACAATTTCCCCATTTAACCGTTCTGGGAACTGGTTATTTTCATCGAGGAAATAGCCAATACCTCCGGTTTGACCTGCCGCCACGTTACGACCAACAGCACCTAAAACAACGACAACACCACCTGTCATATATTCACAACAGTGATCGCCAGCGCCTTCTATTACCGCCCGTCCCATCGAGTTCCGCACCGCAAACCGTTCGCCCGCTTGACCCAAAGCATACAGGGTTCCTCCGGTTGCCCCGTACAAACAGGTATTACCAATAATCACGTTTTCCGACGGATCATAACTCGCTTCTGGGGAGGGCTTGATAATCAACTCTCCGCCGTGCATTCCTTTCCCGACGTAATCATTCGCTTCCCCAGTCAAGGTTAGCGTCATTCCCGGTAAATTGAACGCCCCAAAACTCTGACCTGCTGAACCTGTGAAGTTGAGGCTAATTTGCCCTGAAAATCCGGTATTACCGTACATCGCGGCAATTTTTCCAGCAATTCGCGCCCCAACTGTTCGGTCTGTATTCACCAGTCGAACCGTTTTATTAACCGTCCCCTGGTTACGAATCGCAGCCGCAATATCCGCATCTTCAAGTAACACATCATCCAAGACAGGCCCGTTACTGTGAACTCCCTCATGGTTCAACCAATCCCGATCACTTCGGGTATCGGGTAAATTGATCAAACAATCGAGATTAATCGCGCTTGTCTTAGTCAGTTGCACCCCTTCGCGCATCTTCAGTAGATCAGAACGCCCCATAATATCGGTTAGCGAACGATAGCCCAAACGCGCCAACAACTGCCGTACTTCCTCCGCAATCAAGTAGAAGAAATTCACCACATGATCCGGCGTACCGGGGAAACGTTTGCGTAAATCTTCCCGTTGAGTCGTCACACCCACCGGACAACTGTTCGTATGACAAATCCGCGCCATAATACAGCCTTCTGCAATCATCGCAATGGTACCAAAGCCGAATTCTTCAGCCCCCATCAACGCCCCCATGACCACATCCCAGCCGGACTTCAAGCCGCCATCCACCCGTAGCCGCACGCGATCGCGAAGTTTATTTTCCATCAACACCCGATGAACTTCAGTCAATCCCAATTCCCAAGGTGTACCGGCGTGTTTAATCGAAGACAAGGGACTGGCCCCAGTACCGCCATCGTGACCAGAAATCTGAATATAATCAGCATTTGCCTTTGCTACCCCGGCGGCAATCGTACCGATGCCAATTTCTGCCACTAACTTCACCGAAACCAACGCTTGGGGGTTAATCTGATGAAGGTCAAAAATCAGTTGGGCTAAATCCTCAATCGAATAAATATCATGGTGAGGAGGCGGTGAAATCAGCGTTACACCTGCCTTAGATCGCCGTAGCATAGCAATGTATGCACTCACCTTTTTACCCGGTAACTGTCCGCCTTCTCCGGGTTTTGCACCTTGGGCAATTTTAATCTCAATCGAGTGGGCATTCATCAAGTATTCAGGCGTCACCCCAAACCGCCCCGAGGCGACTTGTTTAATCGCGGAACTGGCGCTATCTCCATTGCGTAAGCCTTTTAAATAGGGACGGGTGGCCGAATTACCCTGGTCATCAACATCCTCAAAGGCTTTAAACCGGGCTGGATCTTCTCCTCCTTCACCCGAGTTGGATTTTCCACCGAGTCGGTTCATGGCGATCGCTAACGTTTCGTGGGCTTCCGGCGACAACGCCCCCAATGACATCCCACCTGTACAAAAGCGTTTAACAATTTCGACGACAGATTCAACCTCATCAAGAGGAATGGATTCGTGATCGCTTTGAAAATCAAGCAAATCTCGTAAAGCCGAAATCGGGCGACCTTCTAGATATTTCTGATAGGTTTGATAATGGTCATATCCCGGTACATCCGAACCATTTTGATTACCATTAACACTCCTGACAGCCTGATGTAAAACCTTCGCCAATTCAGGGTTATTGCTATGATATTCACCCCGTTTGAAGAAGTTTACAAAACCGTAATTTTCCAGTTTTTTCTGTTCAATTTCTGGGAAAGCTTTGACCTGAAATTGGTAAATTTCTTGACTGAGTTCTTTAACCGTTAACCCCCCAATCCGAGAAGTCGTACCTTTAAAGCCCAATTCCAATAAATCACCACTAATGCCAATCGCTTCAAAAATTTGAGCGCCCTGATAGGAAGACAGCAGCGAAATTCCCATTTTGGAGAGAATCTTTAACAAACCGCCTTCAACTGCTTTGCGATAATTTTTCTGAGCATCGCTTAAACTCAGAGACAATTTCCCTTGTTCAATTGCCTTTTGAGTCTTGGGACTAGACCACCACCCGCGTACACTGGCAAAAGCCAAATAGGGACAAACCGCAGAAGCCCCGTAACCAATTAAACAGGCAAAATGATGGGTACTCCAACATTGAGCAGTCTCAACCACTAAAGAAGCACTACAGCGTAACCCCGTTGTAATCAAATGATGGTGAACTGCACCGACAGCAAGTAGAGGCGGAATATAAGTCAATTCTGCACTCAGATTGCGATCGCGATGCGTCTCCCCAGAAGAATCGCTTAAAATGACAATTTTTTTGCCTTGGCGAACTTCATCTTCAGCCCGATCGCAGAGTTGCTTAATGGCTTGTTCGAGTCCATCTGGCCCGGTAGAAACGGGATATAAAGTTGAAAGTTTAATCGTTTCAAACCCACTTTGACAGAGTGCTTCGAGTTCAGCTTCATTGAGAACCGGAGACTCTATTTTCAGCATCCGGGCATTTTCGGGCTGTGGATCGAGTAAATTTCCCCGTCCGCCGAGTTGCATATTCAACGACATCACGATCCATTCTCGCAACGGATCAATCGGGGGGTTGGTGACTTGAGCAAACCGTTGTTTGAAGTAATCGTAGAGCAAATGAGGTTTATCTGAAAGCACCGCCAAGGGAATATCATCCCCCATACAAAAAGTCGGTTCTTTCCCCAAACTTGCCATATCCGCGATCACCATGTCCAGATCTTCTGAACCATAGCCAAAAGCCGTTTGTAGGCGTAACTGGGTTTGTGTCTCGAGGTTAGAAGTCTCATCCTCGAAGGGTTGAGGTTCTAGGTTAACGCGATAGTTCTCCAGCCACTCGTGATAAGGTTGACGACGGGCAATCCGTTCTTTGATTTCCCAGTTTTTAAGAACTTCGTGACTTTCGAGGTCAACCGCTAACATTTGCCCTGGCCCTAAACGGCCTTTTTCAACGATCTCAGATTCGGGAATATCAACAACACCTGCTTCAGAGGCGACAATCACGAGATTATCTTTGGTAATGCAATAACGCGCCGGACGCAAACCATTACGATCAAGAGTGGCGCCAATTTGTTTACCATCGCTAAACACCAGCAATGCCGGCCCATCCCACGGTTCTTGTAAACCGCTGTAATATTCGTAAAAATCGACAATTTCTGGACGCGATTGCAGATCGGGTTGATTTTTGTAGGCTTCCGGCACCATGATCATCAAGGTTTCTAGGGGAGTTCGTCCCGTTCGCACCAATAACTCCATGACGTTATCGAGGTTAGCCGAGTCGCTATTGGTAGCATCTACAAACGGTTTTAACGTTTCTAGACGTTCTCCCCAAGTGTCGGAGGCTAGCTTACCTTCGGCTGCCCGCATCCAGTTAATATTACCCAGAAGGGTATTAATTTCGCCGTTATGACCCAATAAGCGCATCGGTTGAGCCAGAGGCCATCGGGGCATCGTATTCGTGCTGAACCGTCGATGATAAACCGCAAAGGCACTCTTATAAGCCGGATTTTTTAAGTCGAGATAAAACTCTCCCAACACTGCTGAACGCACCATGCCTTTATAGACAATTGTGCGACAGGAGAAGGAACAAATATAGACATTTTGTCCCCAAACAAACCCTTTGGCTTCTAAAGCATCACCAACCGAACGTCGCGCTAGATAGAGTTGTCGTTCAAGAGCATCTCCGGTTTGATCGGTTTTTGAGGAAACCACCACCTGTTCGATCAAAGGCTGATTTTCTCGGGCTTGTGGCCCTAAAACATCGGGATTAACGGGAACTTTGCGCCATCCCAGATGCGTCAAATTTTCTGCGGCTAATACCTCCTCGATCACTTGCCGAGTTGTAGCGGCTTGTTGTTCATCAGGGGGTAAAAACACCATAGCTACCCCATAAGCTTGATGCAATTGTTCCAGGGATAACTCCTGAAGGCTAGAAAGTTCGGGAGACTGTTGTAACAATTCCCAGGGAATAGCACTCATTAACCCTGCACCGTCTCCAGAGTCATAGTCAGCACTACATCCGCCTCGATGTTCTAAACAGGTGAGTGCAGGTAAAGCTTTTTCGATAATGTCATGGCTGGCTACACCCGATGGATTGGCAATAAAACCGACTCCACAGGCATCTCGTTCTTCAACAAGCCATCGTTGACCCCCGTAGGGAGTCCCTAAACGGGTTGAATTCTGTGTACCCTGACCAACGGTCACAGCAGGCTCCGTCGTTTTACGGCGGAGTAATCTGTGACTTGAAAAACCTTTGATTGCAGAGGTTTCCGGCATTTCCCCCCCGGTCATCGGTTGATTTTGATTCTCGCTTGTGTTGATATGATCCATTTCGCAAATGTCGATTAAACTAACTTTGGAATCGCTTGCTGCGCCAAAAATGGCTACAGATGAAAGTTTTACAGATGGGTTGAGGAACTATTTCAGTCAAACCCGACACCTCAACGCCTTGATAGACTTATTGCTCCGTAACCAGTTGATCCGTTTTTTCCGACGACGATACCTGCGCTAAACTTGCGATCGCAGTCTCGACACCGGAAGATTGATAGAAATTGTAAGTAATTTAGGATAAAGAAAAACTGGCAAAATTTCCAACAGCGCAGTCACTAAAAAGATATCTATTTAAGTGTCAATTGCAGTTGGTATAGACTCAGAGTTGAGCTGGAAATTGCGGGTTTAATTTCTTTCACCTTAGAATATTCCTCTTTGAAAGGCGATATTGCCACGGGAGTAGCTCATCGGTACAGAAAAAAAAGACGTAATCCAAGATTATCTAAACCGATCAACCTTGATGAATTATGTAACCTAGAACACGCGCTCGACAAGCCGCATCAATGCTTTAAGCCATCATGATTGTGTAGTCACTAGGATACCAAAAAGCATAATGTAGAGTGAGCATCGACTCTAACCTCTGAGTTGGTGTCTGTTATGACTTTAGAGGTCTGTGGTGTTTGAAGGTCAGACTTCTCAAAAATTTAACCTTTAAGCCAAACTGAACTTTATTCCTATGTTCCCATCCTTCGGCCGTTTGACTCAGTACATTGCTATCTGTACTGCTCTATCTGTGCTATTTAGCGTTGAGAATTCTTCTTCACGAGCTTCTCAATCGCCGCTCAAAATTATTCGACAGGGTTCCTTGATTGAACTGAACAACCAAGAAGCTGATTTGGCTTGGGTTCAATGGCAAAGCACAGAAGCTGAACCGCTACGAGTTGGAATTCGGGATCTGGGATTAATGAGGCTTTTAGGCTTAGACCTACTGGACACAGATGATAGCACTCAACAACCTGTCGAGTGGTTTTCTTCAACAAACTCCTCCCCTCTGACTTTATTCGCTTTTCATCACTCACCGAATCGATATCTAGATGTTACCGCGATCGCTCAAAAGGGACAATGGGATTTGTCTATTGTCGGAACACGCCTGAAAATTGTCACGCCTCCAGCGACGATTAAAGCCATTCAACAACGCCCTCTTTCCCCTCCCGCTGATTTACCGATTTCTCCAGAACTGCTTCGGGCTTACCGAATATTACAAATTGAATTGGATCAGCGAGTCCTGTGGGAACATCCTCAGATCGCGCCTCAACCTGCAACCATTACTCCAAAACCTCTCCCAGATGACCCTAATTCGCCCTCTATCCCGGCGTTAATCCCCTGGACGATCCGTTTAGCGGCTCAACTTGATCCGGCTGCGATCGCCCCCTTTTCTTCTCTCTGGGATAACCCTCTGGGTGGACTCGAACAGGAGAGCGATCGCCACCAAACCACGCTCAAGTTTAATGTTCCTGTCGGTTGGCGTCCGGTTGTCTCAACTTTAAGTCATCCTAATCGTCTGAACATCGAAATTCGACCTGATTTTTTAGGGGAACGGAATATCCTCTGGATGCCGGGATTACGTTGGCGACAGCAATATATCGAAATCCCTAATTCTCAACCCACTGCTTCATCGCTGCCTAATCAACATTTTCCGGTCTTCTGGCTGGAAATCGATCTCACTCAGCCTCAACTTTCCCTAGACCCTATTCTCAGCCGCAATACTTCCCGTGTGGGATTGGCACCTTTATTGAAAACTGCTGCGCGATCGCAAGCCCTAGCCGCGATTAACGGAGGGTTCTTTAATCGTAATACTCTGTTTCCCCTGGGAGCTATTCGTCGCCAGGGACGTTGGCTATCGAGTCCCATTCTAAATCGAGGTGCGATCGGTTGGACAGATCAAGGTGAGATTGATCTCGACCGCTTGACTCGTTTTGAAACCTTAATCACGGCGACTGGAGATCGTTTTCCGATTCAACATCTCAACAGTGGATATGTCGAAGCCGGAATTTCTCGTTATACCTCCGACTGGGCTTCAACTTATGTTCCAGTTCTTGATCGTGAATGGGCAATGATTACCCGTAATCATCGCATTATTGAGCATCTATTTCGAGAAAGACCTGTCAAGCTTCCGGTACCCATTTCGGGTGATGATTCTCTCTTGGTTGTCCGGAATAATACGGAAAAAGTGACTCAACTCCCAGTCGGAACAGAAGTGAAAATTGAGAGTCAAACTGAACCGCCAATATGGGAAACTTACCCGCAAATTTTAGCCGCAGGGCCGTTATTGTTAAAATCCGGTGAAATTGTATTAGATGCGCCTTCAGAACGCTTTAGTGAGGCGTTTAGCACCCAACAGGCGATTCGTAGTGCAGTCGGTCGAACCCCAGACAACAAACTTCTTTTGGTTGCTGTTCACAATCGCCCTCTGGGATCAGGGCCGAATTTAACTGAACTGGCTCAAATTCTCCAAAAACTTGGGGCTGTTGAGGCTTTAAATCTGGATGGGGGGAGTTCTACCAGTTTATATCTTGGGGGTGAGTTGATTGATCGTCCTCCCCAAACGGCAGCCCCGATTCACAACGGGTTAGGAGTGTTTGGGCCGCCTGAAATCTGAGCCGAAATTGCTTTGAAGTTTTTGTAAACTGAACTGTACTTAAGTAAAGATTGCGTAAAGATTCTCCAAATTCCGTAGAATCAGGGATGACAATTGCCTAGATCAATTTGTTATGTTGGTTCATAGCGTTTAAGAGGCAGCAGGTTTAGAGAACTTATTTTCTAGCCGAATTGCTTCTGGGGATCAACTTGTTAGCTTCAGCCAGTTGATGTTCAGCTAACCCCGAAAAGAAGCAACCCGTTGATGGCAAGCTCAAGCTCGATGTCGGTGTTGAGAATTCTCAATCTCCCCAAAAGTTTAGAGCATAATGCCTGATCGGTGCATTTACTAAAATCCTTCTATCAACAAACTATTCTTCGAGGACAGATTATTATGGTAGCTATTCAAGAAAAGCCTCAAACTGCCACTCAACTTAAGACTTCTTCTCAAGGTGTTGCGTCTACAGAGTTACGTCCTTGGGGATCTTTTACGACTTTAGAAGAAGGCCCGGGTTATAAGATTAAACGGATTGAAGTTAATCCTGGACATCGCCTCAGTCTACAAATGCACCACCATCGTAGTGAACACTGGATTGTCGTTTCTGGAACTGCTAAGGTGACTTGTGGAGATCACGAAGAAGTGCTATTTGCCAATCAATCGACTTATGTTCCTCAGTGTACTTCTCACCGCTTAGAAAATCCTGGCGTGATTCCGTTGATCTTGATCGAAGTTCAAAACGGAGAATATTTGGGAGAGGATGATATCGTTCGTTTTCAAGATGATTATTCTCGCGCTCGAGCTCAAACGAAATAAAAAAAATAGGATAATATCATTTTGGATTACTAGGGATTAGAAATTGGGGATATGGGGTCAGACACCTTTCCTTTTCTGATCTCTAGTAGTAGTCTGGAATTGTGAGCTACTGATTTACTGTTCTAGTCGTTATGATACAAGTCACTCCAGCGGCAACTCGTGAAGTGTTTCGTCTAAAGTCAAAGCAAAAGAGTGCCAATGCTTTATTTCGCGTGCGGGTGCAGCCCGGTGGATGTTGTGGTTTGTATTATCAAATGACGTTTGATCAAGTCTTACAACCCGATGATGTGGTTTACAAGTGTGGTGAGATTCAGGTTGTGATTGATACCCAAAGTTTGAGTCAACTTGAAGGTTTGACTTTGGACTACTCAGAGGATTTGATGGGGGGAGGATTTCGCTTCAATAATCCTCATGCTGCTCAAACCTGTGGTTGTAGTCATTCATTTCAGGCGAGAGTTTGAGAGATCTTAACAATATTTTTTTAAACCACACTTGACAAATTATAGTTTTATTACCTATAGTAACAATTTGGGTATCAAAATAATTAAAGAATTCAGTCTAGTATCCTGTTGCCAAGAGGGTCAAGGGATTCTCTGCTCAATTGAGCAGGAGCGTGAATCTTTAAAGAGCGTCAAGTCCAAAAAAGGTGAAATTCCAAGAGATTGTCCTGTCCACGCCAGACGACTGACATCAAAAAGCCTCCAGTCATTGGAAAAGCCCAGCCTAAGCAGCTTATGTTGTGAAGGGATAAAGTGTCAGTTCATCTAGAGTTATTCAGGAAACTTTCACTCAAATTCACCCGATAGACAGAATTTTGAAGGTATCCCCAATTGATCCGCATCGCCGGAAAATTGGTGTCCTCGTAGAGTTAGAGATCTCAAATCAAGCTCTCAGTGATGAGAGTTGAAGTCGGTAGACTCAGTAGATAACGGGGAATGACTAACTGCGGTTAGTGTTCTACGCAACGGTGAATCAAGCCTAAAGCCGTAACTCGTGAGGTTCAGCTTGCCCATCCTTCTCCAAGAGTAGAGAGGGAAAACTTTCAACGGAAGTTGATTCAGACAAAGACTCTAAAACCAGAAAATGCCGATTTGAGGAAATATGTGATAACTCATGCCCACTATACAGCAACTTATTCGATCTGCACGAGAAAAAGCACTGAAAAAGACAAAATCGCCAGCGCTTAAGAGTTGTCCGCAGCGCCGAGGCGTTTGTACAAGAGTCTATACAACCACACCCAAAAAACCCAATTCAGCACTGCGTAAAGTCGCCCGGGTACGATTAACTTCCGGCTTTGAAGTCACGGCTTACATCCCCGGAATTGGTCATAACTTACAGGAACACTCAGTTGTGATGATTCGTGGAGGTCGGGTTAAAGACTTACCGGGAGTCCGATATCACATTATCCGAGGGACTCTAGATACAGCCGGAGTCAAAGACCGTCGCCAAGGACGATCTAAGTATGGGGCTAAACGTCCTAAGTAAAAGTATGAAGTTAAGTCATCAAATGACCGATCTTGGATGAAATGATTAATAATCAAAAGCAATTAGGGTAAAAATTAGGTATGTCTCGTCGTAGAGTAGTTCAAAAACGTCCTGTTCCCCCAGACTCGGTGTATAATAGCCGCCTAGTGAGTATGATGGTTCGTCGCATTATGAGGCATGGGAAAAAATCTCTAGCCTACCGAGTTATTTATGATGCGATGAAAATTATCGAAGAACGAACCGGGTCTGAACCGTTAGAACTGTTTGAAAAAGCAGTACGAAACGTGACTCCGTTAGTGGAAGTTAAAGCTAGACGGGTAGGGGGTGCAACTTACCAAGTACCGATGGAAGTTCGCTCAGAACGGGGAACCACCCTGGCGTTGCGTTGGTTAATCAATTATTCCAGACAACGAGCGGGTCGGACAATGGCAATGAAACTGGCTAACGAGCTAATGGATGCTGCCAACGAAACCGGAAGTGCTGTTCGTAAACGCGAAGAAACCCACCGTATGGCAGATGCAAACAAAGCCTTTGCCCATTATCGGTACTAAAATGAATGAGGTGGGGATAGCAGTGATTTCCGCAAACAGATAGAATCTTAATGAAGGCTTAAAAAGGAGGTAGCTGTGGCACGTACTATCCCGCTTGAGAGAGTACGTAATATTGGTATTGCAGCCCACATCGATGCGGGCAAGACAACCACAACTGAACGGATTTTATTTTATTCAGGTGTGGTTCATAAAATGGGTGAAGTCCACGATGGTAATGCGGTAACAGACTGGATGGCTCAAGAGCGGGAGCGTGGTATTACGATCACGGCTGCCGCTATCACTACCAGTTGGAGAGATCATCGCATCAACATCATTGACACTCCAGGTCACGTTGATTTCACGATTGAAGTCGAACGTTCAATGCGAGTGTTAGATGGAGTAATTGCCGTCTTTTGCTCTGTCGGTGGTGTTCAGCCCCAATCCGAAACCGTTTGGCGACAAGCAGAACGCTACAAAGTTCCTCGGATTGCATTCGTGAACAAAATGGATCGCACAGGCTCTAACTTTTTCAAGGTTTACGAACAAGTTCGTGATCGCTTGAGAGCCAACGCCGTTCCGATTCAAGTTCCGATTGGTAGTGAAAGTGACTTCCGGGGACTTGTAGACTTGGTGTCAATGAAAACATACATCTACACCAATGACTTAGGTACAGATATCCAGGAAAGTGATGAAATTCCCGATGAGGTCAAAGATCTCGTCGAGGAGTATCGCGAAAAAATGCTGGAATCTTTGGCTGAATGTGATGAAGCCATGATGGAAAAGTACCTAGGTGCCCTAGAAGGTGGCGAACTCCCGACAGAGGAAGAAATTCGCGCTGCAATTCGTAAGGCAACCATTGCCGGAACCATTGTCCCAGTCTTGTGCGGTTCTGCCTTTAAAAACAGAGGCGTACAACGGTTGTTGGATTGTGTAGTCGATTACCTACCTGCTCCGACCGAAGTACCAGCGATTAAAGGGACACTTCCGAGTGGAGAAGAAGAAGAACGTCCGGCCGATGACGAAGCCCCCTTCTCTGCACTCGCTTTCAAGATCATGGCTGATCCCTATGGTCGTTTGACCTTTGTGCGGGTCTACTCTGGAGTTCTTCAGAAAGGAAGCTATGTTTACAACTCAACTAAAGACAAGAAAGAACGTATTTCTCGTCTGATTGTGTTGAAAGCAGATGATCGCATTGAAGTTGATGAACTGCGAGCAGGAGACTTGGGAGCCGCTTTAGGTCTCAAAGATACCCTGACTGGAGATACGCTATGTGATGATAGCTCTCCAATTATTTTGGAATCTTTGTATATTCCAGAACCTGTAATTTCGGTGGCGGTCGAACCCAAAACCAAACAGGATATGGAGAAACTCTCCAAGGCTCTGCAATCTCTGTCAGAGGAAGATCCCACTTTCCGAGTGTCTATCGATCCGGAGACCAACCAAACCGTAATTGCGGGGATGGGAGAACTCCACTTAGAGATTCTAGTAGACCGGATGTTACGGGAGTTTAAGGTCGAAGCGAACGTGGGCGCACCCCAGGTCGCCTATCGGGAAACCATTCGCAAAGCCGTTAAAACTGAAGGTAAGTTTATCCGTCAGAGTGGAGGTAAAGGTCAATACGGCCATGTCGTAATTGAACTCGAACCGGGCGAACAGGGAAGCGGCTTTGAATTTATCTCCAAAATTGTCGGGGGTTCTGTTCCGAAAGAATATGTTAACCCGGCAGCAGAAGGGATGAAAGAAGCCTGTGAATCGGGTGTAATTGCCGGATATCCATTGATTGATGTCAAAGCGACTTTAGTCGATGGTTCCTATCACGATGTAGACTCCTCTGAAATGGCTTTTAAGATTGCGGGTTCGATGGCAATCAAACAAGGAGTTCAGAAAGCCTCACCTGTGCTGCTTGAGCCAATGATGAAGGTCGAAGTAGAAGTCCCAGATGATTTTATCGGTACTGTCATCGGCGATCTCAACTCCCGTCGGGGCCAGATCGAGGCTCAGGAAACGGATCAGTCACAAGGTCTGGCGAAGGTAACGGCAAAAGTTCCTTTAGCGGAAATGTTTGGTTATGCGACTGATATTCGGTCAAATACCCAAGGACGAGGAATATTCTCAATGGAATTTAGCCATTATGAGGAAGTTCCTCGCAGTGTGGCTGAAACTATTATTGCCAAGAGTAAAGGGGAATAATAGTTGAAAGGGGGCAAGAAGTGCAGGTGAGAAGATCAAATACAGATTAACTCCTTGTCGCCTTCTGCTCCCTCAGACTCAATCTAGAGTGATCAGGTTTTAGCCTCAATTATTCAACATCTAACATCTCGAATCAAAGATCAAGTAGGATATGGCACGCGCAAAATTTGAACGGAACAAACCCCACGTTAACATTGGTACAATTGGTCACGTTGACCATGGTAAAACCACTCTGACTGCTGCTATCACCATGACACTGGCAGCCGCAGGCGGAGCTAAAGCCCGTAAATATGAAGATATTGATGCGGCTCCTGAAGAAAAAGCTCGGGGAATTACCATCAATACCGCTCACGTTGAGTACGAAACAGAAAATCGTCACTATGCTCACGTAGATTGCCCCGGACACGCAGACTACGTGAAAAACATGATCACGGGAGCAGCTCAAATGGATGGAGCGATCTTGGTGGTTTCGGCAGCCGATGGCCCCATGCCTCAAACTCGGGAACATATTCTACTCGCTCGGCAGGTGGGTGTTCCGAGTCTTGTGGTTTTCCTCAATAAGCAAGACCAAGTTGATGACGAAGAGTTACTCGAACTGGTTGAATTGGAAGTGCGGGAATTGCTGAGTTCCTATGATTTTCCGGGCGATGATATCCCCATTGTTTCTGGTTCGGCTCTCAAAGCTGTAGAAGCCTTAACTTCCAACCCTGCTATTAAGAAGGGAGATGATGAGTGGGTTGATAAAGTCCTCAAACTCATGGATAACGTCGATGAATACATCCCCACCCCCGAACGTGCGGTTGATAAGCCTTTCTTGATGGCGGTAGAAGATGTCTTCTCCATCACCGGTCGGGGTACTGTGGCAACGGGCCGGATTGAACGGGGTAAAGTCAAGGTGGGTGAAACCGTTGAGCTGGTCGGTATCAGAGATACTCGTAGCACAACTGTAACGGGTGTAGAAATGTTCCAGAAAATCCTAGACGAAGGAATGGCTGGAGACAACGTTGGATTGTTGCTGCGGGGTCTGCAAAAAGCCGATATCGCTCGGGGTATGGTACTAGCCAAACCGGGTAGTATTACCCCTCACACTCAATTTGAGTCTGAGGTGTATGTTCTCAAAAAAGAAGAAGGTGGTCGTCATACACCCTTCTTTTCTGGCTATCGTCCTCAGTTCTATGTACGAACCACGGATGTAACGGGTACAATCGACAGCTACACTGCTGATGATGGTTCCAATGTAGAAATGGTTATGCCGGGAGACCGGATTAAAATGAACGTGACTCTAATTACTCCAATTGCAATTGAGCAGGGAATGCGCTTTGCAATTCGTGAAGGAGGACGGACTATCGGTGCGGGAGTTGTGTCGAAAATTGTGAAGTAGGCACGGCCTATAAACACTGATCAAAGAAAACAGCTCGTCTTTAACCAATTGCGTTAATTCGTACAGTGGTAACTCAGGCGGGCTGTTTACTCCCGTGAAGTTCTACCTGATATTGTGAAAATATTAAAATGGAATGATTTTCTTCAATTTGGAAGTTGATCGGTTGTTAACTTAAACCGTTTTAAACCGATGAATTAGACCAGAAGAAAACGATTCTGATCACTATTTCTGACTTCAAAAGCAGACAATAAAACTGTCATGCTTGTTAACAAGTCAGAGCTTTGTGTGGTCAGAATACTCAAATGTTCTAGGGATGAGTATTTTACCCGTTTTGGGTAACATCTTGAAAACAGAAGTCGCTAAAAACTTAAACCGAACCTGGAAAACTCAAAACCCAATGGCTACTATTCAACAGCAAAAAATTCGTATCCGTCTCAAAGCATTTGATCGTCGTCTGCTGGATACATCTTGTGAAAAAATTGTCGATACAGCTAACCGTACAGGGGCAACCGCAATCGGCCCTATTCCTTTACCCACAAAACGACGCATTTATTGTGTTCTTCGTTCTCCTCACGTTGATAAAGATTCGCGAGAACATTTTGAAACTCGTACTCATCGCCGCATCATTGATATCTATCAGCCTTCCTCTAAAACCATTGATGCGTTGATGAAATTGGATTTACCTGCGGGTGTGGATATTGAAGTCAAGCTTTAGGCTGAATCCATCAATTTTGTAGTATGCTGCTCGAAAATATAGCCATCACGGAGGAACAGGGCAAAGAAATCCGTTAAAGTAAAATAAAAGAAGCGCACACCATAAACGGACAATGGCATCATCTTCCTCAATAGCAGTTCGAGAACTTCCCCTGTTTCCACTTCCAGAAGTGGTTCTATTTCCCGCCATACCTCTGCCGTTGCATATTTTTGAGTTTCGTTATCGGATTATGATCAACACCATCCTCGAAAGCGATAGTCGCTTTGGGGTTGTGATGTTTGATCCAACTCAAGGTAAAGTCGCTTCTGTCGGGTGTTGTGCTGAAATCATTCAGCATCAGCGTTTACCCGATGATCGCATCAAAATGATCACCCTGGGACAGCAACGATTTCGTGTCTTAGAAGCTGTTCGAGAAAAACCCTATCTAGTTGGGTTGGTTGAATGGATAGAAGATGTCCCCCCCCAACACGATCTTAAACCTTTAGCAACGGAAGTTGAAGGCTTGCTGCGAGACGTCGTTCGCCTCTCTAGTAAGCTGATGGATCAAAGCATCAAGCTCCCAGAAGATATTCCCAGTTTACCAACAGAACTGTCTTACTGGGTGGCGAGTAACCTCTATGGTGTACCCGCAGAGCAACAAGCTCTTTTAGAAATGCAAGATACCGCAGTTCGTTTAGAACGGGAAGCAGAAATCTTGAGTTCAACTCGTAGTCACTTAGCGGCTAAAACCGTTCTCAAAGATACCTTTGAAAATCCTGTCGATCCCAACTAAGTGAACTCCTGAAAACTTGTTAATTTTGTGAGACTTCACAATTGCCGAGCTTGTACCAACTTTGGACTGCTAACCAACTACCGGATAGCAGTCCTGCTAAACTTAGAGTTAAACCGCTGTAGGGAATCAATAAACCAAATATGGGTAAAGCCACTCCCGCAATTGTGCAGATTATAGCCGCCAGAGACGCTTGACGATGTTTTCCGAGTCCCCAGACCAAAACGATTAAAATCGGACAAATCAGCGCAAAAGCCAGTTTAGCATCGATTAAACGACTGCTGTAGGTCAGAGTCAGTAAACAAGCAAAGAAAATACTCGCTGCGATCGCAATATCTCTCAAACTCAAGGGTAATGACAAATTCAACAACAGAATCCACCACAAAAAGATTGCCGGAGCTAACAACAGCAAACGCGGTAAAATTCCTGTATTCGTCACCGGATCAGTAGCGGTAAAAACACCTAACGGATTACGCACCGAAACATTTCCCTCAAAAATCCAAGTTAACTCTCGCTGTCGTTCTCCTTCCTGCGTCACTGTCGGGAGAGCGCCCGAAAAATCAGCATTGGGAAAATTGGCGTTTACGGTTAACCGAAAATTAGACAGAAGTTGTCCCATTGGTTCATACACCCAACGAGGCGCACCTTGGGCTTGATACGTTACCCGAAACCGAGTTGTTTCTCCAGGCGCTAAACGAAACGGAAACCCATAGTCCCCTGGATTAACCGATACCAATGGTTTTTCCTCTTTTTCGACTTGAAAATTTTGGAGGATCTTATATCCGAAAGGGGGACGAACTTCAAAGAAAAACTGCTGAATATCACTGAGTCGGTTGATGACCTGATATTCGGCTTCAAAGTCCACACTATACAACCATTGACGAGTCGCCGGATCAGTTGCTTGATCGATTCTGAGTTGAATTTGTGAACCGGCGATCGCCAAAAACCGATCCACTTTCCGGGTTGCTTCTTCCTCAATTTGTTGATTATCAACCCAGCGATAGCGAGTATAAGTTTCTTCAAGTTGATAACGCACTTGAGGTGCTGCTTGTTCAAGCCGTTCACCTGAAACCGTCGTCACCACTTGAGCCACTTTTTGTTGTTCCCAGTGATGATATCGATTTGCGAGGGTCGAACACAGAAAAAATCCCCCCACCAAAATCACTAAAATCAAACCCAGATGAGGTAACTTTTGAATCACCAAAACATAGCGTTCTAACTCTCCTTGAAGAATAGCGGCGACAGAGGGTTCAGCTTGACGAGAATTCGACCAAGTAATCATCGCCATCACCAAGCCAAACGCTAAAACTAATAGCGCCAATTTCCAAGAAAATTGAACGATGTTCGATCCAAAATTAATTAACTCATTCGGATGGGTTAAATCGGGTAAATTCGGAATGCCTTGAAACGAAGAATACATCTCTAAAATCCGACGAGAAAAATATGTACAACTCTACTTATATTCATCCGCTCAGTCTCTACTCCGGTCTAGATAAAAAGAACTACAAGCTCATACCCAGACCTTCCTGATTTTCGACTCTCATCAAAATCAATCCCACTTCACTTTAATTAACGATTCACTATCGAATAGCTGCCAAAAATTTTGAGCGTTTTTGTATAAGTTGCTAATTCAGCTAAAGCCAATTTTACGGATTGATCACAAGTATTAGCTTCCAGATCAATAAAAAATAAATAATCTCCGAGTAATCGCTTTGTGGGACGAGACTCAATCCGACTCATATTAATCCCTTGTTCTGCAAAGACCTGTAACGGTTTAACTAAAATACCTGGCTTATTTTCCAGCACACTAAAGGCTAAAGACGTATGATTCCCTCCGGGTGACGGTTGTAAACTCACCACCCAAAAGCGAGTACAATTATCCGGATAATCATTAATCGGATGAGCTAAAATCGGTAACTGATATAAACTTGCGGCTCGTTCTGATGCAATGGCTCCAGCGGTTGTCTCCTGATCTAAATGTTGTAGGGCTTCTGTGGTGGAATTTGTGGCAATTTGTCGGACTTGGGGAAGGTTTTGATTTAACCACTCCTGACATTGAGCGAGGGCTTGAGGATGGGAATAAACGACTTCAATCTCTTGTGGATTTTTTGCCAGAGAAATCAAAGCATGAGAGATGGGTAACACTAAAGCTTGCTGAATTTGGAGTGTATCGATTTGCCAGAGTGTATCTAAAGTCATGCTGACACTACCTTCAATGGAGTTTTCTACAGGTACCACTCCTAAATCGACTTCTCCCCTTGCCACCGCCCACAGGGTTTGAGCAATGCTGGGATAGGGATAAAGTGAAGATTTTAAGCCTTTAGTCTCAACTAAATATCTAACGTAGGCTGTAGCTGCGGCTTCTGCATAGGTTCCCGCAGGGCCTAAATGGGCGATAGAAAATTGCATTTTGATCAATTTGATAACAAAAAATAGTTAGGAAACGAATTCACTTGAGTTTTCGATTGTCAGCTTAATCTGTAATTGGAAAAACAGACATTAGCTCACGAAAAAGTCTTCACTCCATTTTTCTCCTTTCCTTGTCGAACGACAATTTGAATTGATCAAGTCTGACGATCAGAGATTCCTCCAAAAGGTAGAAATTATTTCTATTTTCTCCAGATGTTGGTCATCAGTTGAGAGAAGACGTTATAATTCTTTACTTTTGACTGATTATTTCTACCCATATGATGAGACAATTAACTGACCGTATTGAGGATTTATATGCTTTGATTGTTGAATGGTCTTTTTCTTTTGATCCGGATCACGTCACAAATTGTTAAAATTAATTAAAATAAGCTTACAAAGTTTTCAATTTTAAGGGTTCTATGGTAGCTAAATTTAACGCAACTCAGTCTGTTGAAATGGCAGTAACGCAACAGCAGATTCCTATTCAACATTATTTGCGTCAACCCAGACGTTTAATGAATGCTTTAGCCGATCCGAGTCGGTTAGAACAACTCAGCAAAGATACTTTTCGGCTCAAAATGCGCCCTTTGTCGTTTCTGATGCTGACGATTCAGCCGACAGTAGACCTAAAAGTTTGGGCTTTAGCAGACGGAACAATTGGCTTAAAATCAGTAGGCTGTGAGATTCGCGGAGTTGAATATATTAATCAACGCTTTTCTCTAAAATTAGTCGGACGTTTATCCCCAAGCCAGAAAGAAGGTACAACTCACCTGACAGGTCAAGCCAACTTAGAAGTTCAGGTGGAATTACCCCCAGCCTTAAAATTCACACCGCTATCGATTTTAGAAAAAACCGGGAATGGCTTACTCAAAAGTGTTCTGATGACGATTAAACAAAGATTGATGCACAACCTGCTGTGTGATTATCGTCAATGGGCTTCTGAACAAAATGAAACTTCAGTCAATCAGCCTGAGTCTGTTCTCTCGGGTGAAGGTCAAACCATCTGATTAGGATTAGGATCAAGTTAAATCGAGAGGAAGTGAGAGTTGACAGGGAGTAAATGAAAGTCGATGTTGACGACTCGGGCCATAACGTTGTAAGGCTTGTCGGTGTTTTTTTGTTCCATATCCCTTGTTATTACTGAGATCATACTCCCGATATTTGTCCGCTAAACGCACAATTAATTCATCTCGCCACACCTTCGCGACAATACTCGCAGCGGCGATTACGGTTGAAGTCTGATCCCCTTTAATCACCGTTTGTTGGGGAATCAATAAATCCCGAATCGGTTGATTCCCATCAATCAAACATAAGTCGGGAGGCGGTTTTAACTTCAAGATTGACCGCTTCATCGCTAATAAGCTCGCCTGGAGAATATTAAGCCGATCAATTTCTTGTACGGAGGCTACCGCCACTTGACAAGACAACGCCATCGCCCGAATCTCTTGCGCCAATCGCTTCCTCATTAGAGGCCGTAACTGTTTGCTATCTCGCACACCTGCCGCAGTTAAGGCTGTAATGGCTTCATCTGATAAAATTACAGCCCCCGCTACAACTGGGCCAAATAAAGCTCCCCGCCCAACTTCATCAATACCAGCAATCAATTGAGGCATAGAATCCTGTGATTTATGAGAACTTCAGTTGCCCAGTTTCCGAACCAAGACACCCTACTCGGTGGTTGCAGAAGAACGGCGACGGCGACGACGTTTTGGGGAAGACTCTTCTTCTTCTTCAGAATCATCCTCTAAATCCATCCCTTCGTCTGCATCCTCTGAAATCGCTAAAGAGGGAGTAGGGGAAAATTCTTCTTCAACAGGAGACTCTTCGATAGACTCCTCGATAGACTCTTGGCTTACCTCTGTCGGAGAATCTAACTTCAGGGTTAACTCCACTGGGGCAGGTGCAGGTATAGGTGGACTCGGTGGACTGACCTCAATTAATTCTTCTTCATTTTCCTCTAACAGATCTTTGGGTGAGGGGGGGTCTTCTCCGGGTAAACAGACCGTCACGATCACATTTCTAGAATTTTTTGGAGTTTTACTCGAAAGCATCAGCGGGGAAATACCCATCATCGCGTACATTTGCTGTTCATCGGTAGTCATTTCAACAGAAACCACTTCTGGCGGTTCGGTTGTGGGTTTGAGAGTATCTGATTTAGCTGTGCGACTGCGTTCGGCTAATCCACTTCTAGAAGATAATCCCTCTGATAATTGAATTTCAGAGCGATTTTCGGTGTATCCACTGGTTGGGGTTAAGCGCAAATTATTACGACTGGGTTCATCTTCGCGAACCAAAGAATCCAAATCTCCAATTCGCCGCCGCCGCCGCCGCCGAGCATTACTTCCGGTATGATCTTGATAACTCGGATGGTTAATTAACTCTAATTCTTGTAAATTGCTGACTGCATCTAGTTCGACTGTTTCCGGTTCTGAGCGAGTTTGGGGTGCATCCAAGATCACGGTTTTTGCAAGTTGCT
>NZ_AUZM01000052.1 GCF_000478195.2 Lyngbya aestuarii BL J
ATCATCCGGTTTTGAAAGTCCTAAAATCGTAGGAGCCGATGCCAATTACTACAATCGCGCCCTGTGGATTATCCATCAACAAGGTGATAATTTTATCATCGAAAATCAAGAAACCAAGCGGTATTTGTTCTCAGATGGAGAACCCATTAAAGGAGATCGAGGAGCCGAGGGAGGCTGGAAAGCATCATCCGGTTTTGAAAGTCCTACAGTCGTAGGAGCCGATGCCAATTACTACAATCGTGCCCTGTGGATTATCTACAAAAGTGGTGATAATTTTATCATCGAAAATCAAGAAACCAAGCGGTATCTGTTCTCAGATGGAGAACCGATTAAAGGAGATCGAGGAGCCGAGGGAGGCTGGAAAGCATCATCCGGTTTTGAAAGTCCTACAGTCGTAGGAGCGGATGCCAATTACTACAATCGCGCCCTTTGGAAAATTACCGTGCAATAGGGCTAGAATCGGCGTTAAATTATTGTCGGATAATCGGCAAATTTCGAGACGCTAAAACCGTTGATTAATTCAAAAAAAATTTTTCTGAATCTGATAGGACTGGAGTTTAGATTCACTGACCTCAAACGGGTTGTTCCTTGAAATCGACTGAGTTTTCAATTCTTATTCGTCTAAACTCCAGTTTTCAATTAAAAAATTAAATCAAATGTCTCAAAGCATTCACCCGATCTGAATAACTTCTCATCACTTCTAAAGCAAACATCGGAGTTTGTTGCACTGCAAACATAAAACGTTCTTTATCTAAAATTGCTAGGACACAATCCGTTTTCGCCGTAGCCGTTGAACGTCGAGTATGATCCGGATTAACAATTGCCCCCTCTCCAAACACATCTCCCGCTTTAAGGGTTTCGGCTTGTTTTCCATCAATAATAAACTGCACTTCCCCTTCAATAATACCGTACATTAAATGACCGGGTTCACCTTGTTTAAAGATCACCTCTCCGGCTGAAACTGTATTAGGTTCACAGTTCTTTTTGAAAATCATCACCGTTTGTAAGGGTTCTAGCATCATTTTAAAGTCCTAAATAATTTGTAATTTTTGTGATTAAATCTTGTCAGAAGAAGGCAGTCAAGCCGCTCATAAAATAACTTTGAATCTGCCTTCAACTGTAAGCTGAAACCCCACTTAAGAGCCAGTTGTCAACAATTGATTGGGATCAACTTTGAAACTCGCTTTAGCTTGAATATAGTCCTCTAGTTTCACGGGAACCGCTTGGACATTCCAAATATCTTGACAATATTCTCGAATAGCGCGATCGCTGGAAAACTTACCCATACGAGCAGTATTGAGAATCGACATCCTTGTCCAATTGTCCCAATCGCGATAAGCTTCACTGACCCGATCTTGACAGTCAATATAAGACTGATAATCGGCCAGCAACATATATTCATCGTGATATAACAGTGAGTCTACCAGAGGTTTGAACAGGTTGGAATCTTCGGGAGAAAAATAACCAGATGAAATTTGATCAATAACTTCTCGCAACGCCGGATTAGAACTGTAAAACTCCCAAGGATTATAGCCTTCAGACTTCATTTGGGAGACTTCATCCGTTTTCAAACCAAATAGGAAAAAGTTATCTTCCCCAACTTCTTGACGAATTTCTACATTCGCCCCATCAAGGGTTCCAATGGTTAAAGATCCGTTAAGAGAAAACTTCATATTTCCCGTACCCGAAGCTTCTTTCCCGGCAGTTGAAATTTGTTCGGATAAATCCGCCGCTGGATAAACAGGTTGAGAGTTTGTCACATTATAGTCGGGGATAAACACCACTTTCAAACGTCCCCGGACATCCGAATCATTATTAACCACTTCCCCAACCGAATTAATCAGTTTAATAATCAACTTTGCCATGAAATAACTCGGTGCCGCTTTTCCCCCAAAAATAAATGTGCGGGGAACAACATCGAGATTGGGATTGTTCTTAATGCGGTTATAAAGCGTGATAATGTGGAGAACATTCAAATGTTGACGTTTGTATTCATGAATCCGCTTCACCTGAATATCAAACATTGAATTGTTGGGATCAACCGTTATCCCACAGCGTTTTTCAATACGATCAGCTAACCGACTTTTAACCTGTTGCTTCATCTTTCGCCAAGCTTCTCGGAAGCTAGGATGATCAGCAAAAGGTTCTAACTTTCGCAGTTCATCCAAATGAGTCATCCAACGATCTCCAATTTTTGAAGTAATTAACTCGGTTAATTCAGGATTCGATAAAATCATCCAGCGACGGGGAGTAATACCATTGGTTTTGGCACTAAATTTCTGCGGCCAAAGTTCATAAAACCCTCGCAATATATTTTTTTGCAGTAACTCTGTATGTAATTGAGCAACCCCATTAATCGCATGAGAACCCACACAGGCTAAATGCGCCATGCGAACGTATTTTTCACCCCGATCATCAATTAAAGAAAAGTCAGATAATTTACCGGGATCATTAGGATAGCGAGTGCGAATCTCATCCAAGAATCGACGATTAATTTCGTAGATAATTTCTAAATGACGAGGAAGTAGAGAACCAAATAAACTCAAAGACCATTTTTCTAGAGCTTCTGGTAATAAAGTATGGTTAGTATAAGCAAAGGTTTTTTGAGTAATTTCCCAAGCGGGTTCCCATTCATAATCATGCACATCGATCAACAATCGCATTAATTCCGCGACACCAACAGAAGGATGAGTATCATTGAGTTGAGCGGCAAATTTTTCTCCAAAGTTGTCTAAACTATTTTCTTGGAGTAGATGAATGCGAATCATATCTTGTAAGGAACAGGAGACAAAAAAGAACTGCTGTTCTAAACGCAGTTGCTTTCCTTGCATCGGTTCATCGTTGGGATAGAGAACTTTAGTAATATTTTCGGAGTAGGTTTTTTGGTTAACAGCACCGTAGTAATCTCCAACATTAAAAGCTTGGAAATTAAAAGATTCTGGGGCTTCTGCTTTCCAGAGACGCAGCGTATTGGCGGTATTGGTTTTGTAACCTAAAATTGGAGTATCGTAGGGAACCCCTTTGATAATGCGATCCGGAATCCAACGCACCCGATAACGATTGTTTTCATCATAATAATATTCTGTATAACCCCCTAATCCAATTTCTACTGTAGCTTCAGTCCGAGGAATTTCCCAAGGATTACCATAACGCAACCATTTATCGGTGATTTCAACTTGCCAACCTTCGCAAATTTCCTGATCAAAAATGCCAAATTCATAGCGAATTCCATAACCAATGGCAGGAATATCAAGAGTGGCTAATGAATCCATATAACAGGCGGCGAGTCGTCCTAAACCGCCATTTCCTAAACCTGGTTCTTCTTCTTGTTCGATTAAATCATCTAAATTTAATCCACATTCTTCTACAGCTTGACGAACTTGATCAACAATGTCTAAATTAATTAAATTTTTGCCTAAATGGGGGCCAACGAGATATTCTGCGGAGAAATAACAGACGATTTTAACATCTTGTTTGAGATAGGTTTGTTGGGAGCTTAACCACCGTCGTAATAAGCGATCGCGAATTGTATAAGCTAACGCCATGTAAAAATCATTTTTGGTGGCAATTTCAGAAAATTTTCCCAGAATATAAAAGAGGTTGTCGGAAAATGCTCGTTTGAGGGTTTCAACATCAACTCCGGTGCGATCATCTTCAATTTGAATTTGGTTTCCGTTGGGTAGATTTTGGTTCATGGTTTGTTTTGGCAGTTTTTAGCGGTTAAGAGAATTAGTCTAAAAGCCTGAATGGATATCTACACACAAACAAAGCGATCGGTTGCTTTCAGGAATGGTATTTTAAAGACTGCTAACTCTTTAGATTCTTCCTGTGTACAAATTACCGATCGCGTTTGATCATCAAAACAGAATTTCCTGACCTCAAGAAATCATCAGGATTGCTACTCTAATTAAGTAAGGTTTTAAGAAGCTAACCTAAAAGCTGCTCCCAAACCTGCTGCCATTTCTGCGGGTGTGATTTGACCGTCTTTGTTTTCATCGAGGGCATCAAAAACGGCATCTGTTCCCGCCCATTCTTCCCGGGTAATAAAGCCATCGCCATCGAGATCGTAGATGCGGAAAAGTTCAGCCGCCGCCTGAGAAACGGGGCTTTCATTTTCAATCCGAGTCAGTCGCTCGGCTAACAGTTGTTCTAAGGCTTCTAACGCTTTAGAAAAGCCTTTAATCCCTTCTTCTAACTTTTCGGCTGCCATCCGATCTTCGCTGTGCATCCGGTCAAAGGTTTCCTTGTCTATCGAGATTTTTTCTATCTCCATGTCCTCGACTTTTTCCGGATCGAGTTTGCGAGGAAGGTCGGCACTTGTTGCACTCAACTCCTCTAAAAGTTTGGGAGAAATGGTCAGCAAATCACATCCGGCTAACTCTGTAATTTCGCCCAGACTCCGGAAACTTGCACCCATGACTTCGGTTTCATAACCAAACTTCTTGTAGTAGTTATAAATCGTCGTCACGGACACTACACCGGGGTCTTCTGCTGCGGGATAGGATTCTCGTCCGGTTTCTTTTTTGTACCAGTCTAAAATCCGACCGACAAAAGGAGAAATCAGCGTTATTCCCCCTTCGGCACAGGCGATCGCTTGATGAAGACCAAACAAGAGGGTTAAATTGCAGTGAATTCCCTCTTTTTCGAGAACTTCTGCGGCTCTAATTCCTTCCCAAGTTGAAGCGATTTTAATTAAAATGCGATCGCGGGAAATTCCGGCGGCTTCGTATTGGGCAATCAGTTCACGGCCTTGAGCAATGGTCGCATCTGTATCGTAGGATAACCGTGCATCGACTTCGGTTGAGACTCGTCCGGGAATAATTTCTAAAATCTTCAGTCCGAAGGCTACCGCCAGTCGCTTAAACGCCAGAGTTGCTACATCTGACGGGGCAGCTTCTGTACCTAGCTCTTGACGTGCCTTTTTGAGTGTATCATCGACAATTTCCTGATATTCACTCATCTGAGCCGCAGCCGTTATCAGAGATGGGTTTGTGGTCGCATCTCGCGGCTTAAAGAGTTCTATCGCTTTGATGTCTCCTGTATCTGCAACAACAACGGTCACTTCACGTAACTGCTCTAGCAACGTTTTCGCCATATTTCGCTCCTGTGAAGTCTATTTTTCAAAGCACAATCTGATGATACTATCAACCCTTGACAGATGTGGTTAAGAAAACGTTAGATTCTGAGATTTGAGACGTTTAACCTTGTTTGTTAGCATAAATAGATCATCATTACAGTATCAATTGCTCCTCTCTCTGAAATTATTGTCGCTTTAAATCCGAGAATTATAGAGGTTCTGTTTCAAATTTATTTCTCTCGATAGATGCTTACTCCGTACAATTGTGTAATTGAAGTCTAAACCTCTAGTCAATTAACAGTCTATCTCCGATCCAGTTGCCCCCTCAACTCTTTGGAAATATTTTACATTTGTTCAAGTTATAATCCTTTAACCCAATTTCTAAGGATGTGGCATTAAAGAAGTTTTATAGCGCAATAACAGCACCATTAATCACCGCCGTATCAAAGCCAAATAAAAAACCCCCTAAAGCAGCAACCCCTGCAATTAAAATTACAAAGGTTGTGTTAGGATTTGACGGAACAAGATTTTCGGGTTGGGGAGTCATAGATTTAGGTCAGATACATCTGGCTGTTTTTCATTTAAAAAATTGAAGTTAAAGGCAGCCATTAGCCGCCTTATTCAAAAGCTGTAGAGGTCAAAAATCAGGTTAATTGAGCCGCACATAAAGCCGCACCAATTAACCCCACTTTAGGGTTGAGAACAATATAAACGGGGACTTTTTCCATGAGGGGACTAATCCGACCTTTGGAAGTAAAAGCTTTCATAAAAATGCCTTTTTCCATCAGTGCTAAATTTTTTGCGGCAATTCCTCCAGCAATATAAAGCCCGCCATAGGGCAATAGTTTTAACGCTAAATTTCCGGCTTCAGTTCCATAGGCATCAACAAACATTTGCATCGTTTGTTCGCAGAGATAATCTTCTCCCATTGCAGCGGCTTTAGACACCTCAGCCCCCAGATCAATCGTTTTTTCCGTGTGACCGATTTCTTGTTTCCATTTCTTAAAAACTTCAGTCATCTGTGGTGTTTCTAAAGAAGAATTGTGATCGCGCAGAAACTGATAAATCGCAGCAATTCCCATCCCGGAAATAATCCGTTCGGCTGAAACTCGGGTGATATTTTGGAGTTCTCGCACATAGCTTAACAGTTGAAATTCAAGTTCAGAACGGGGAGCAAAATCAACGTGTCCGCCTTCGGTTGAAAACACAGAATAACCGTTAACGGTGGGAATCACAAAGCCTTCTCCAAGTCCAGTACCCGCCCCAATCACCCCAATCGGTGCAGTGGCATCGGGTTCGCCTGCTTGTAGGGTGTGTAAGTCGTCTTCAGTTAAACCCACAACCCCATAACCAATGGCAGCAAAATCATTAATTAGTTTAACTCTAGAGAGATTTAATTCTTGTTCGAGGGTATTGGCATCGAGAAACCAGCTTAGATTGGTAAGATTGCAGGTATTATTAACAACTGGCCCGGCAATTCCAAAACAGCCTTTTTCGGGACTGTATTTTTGGCCCAAGCTTTTTTCAGCACTGTCCAAAAACTCGATAACGATGGGAATGAGGTCACTATAGGCTTGAGAGGAGTAACTGTCTTCGTATAGGGTTGTGAGTAAAGGCAAGGGTTTTAGAGACTCGCTGGGTTCGGCTTTAACAAGGCGGAGAATGGTTTTGGTGCCGCCAATGTCTCCAGCTAGCAAAATGGTCATGGTTAAAATACTCCTATTTTCTATAACACGGTTAGTTTATCAAACTGTCTCCGAATTCTAGGCAGATGTGGGGTTTTGGTCTAGTATCTCCGGGTTGAGTTTTAGAAACCCGATTTCTGAGGCGGACGTCCACACTGCGATCGCAAACCGAGTTTCTAGGGTGAATGTCTGAATTTTACAGGGTATCCACGCGATCCCAATTGGTGTTGATCGGTTCGGTGGAATTTGTACCTGATCCGAGAGAATTTGCCATCAATACAACAATCAACATAAATACCAAAAAACTAATCAACCGATCAATCGGATCGAGAAGTATTTCTTTTCGAGTTTTTTGACCGCAAAAGTTACAATATATCCAATCTCCCCGTTCTTCCCGGGCGCAGGGTAGAGATTGTAAATTTTTCATTTCTTTGTAAGGGCATACCATCATAATAACCTCTTTTGGGGTATAGAATTCACTAATTTTTTGAGTATCTTTATCGGACAAAAATTCGCCCGTAAACGTTTGGAAGAGTGGCAGCGAAGTTAATTAATCAGTTGGAATCATCAACATCACGTTATTGGTGATAATTTCCACTGCGATCGCACTTTCGCCCAAAGCTTTTCCCATCAAATAAGACTGCTGCAAAGTGGCGGTTAAATGTTGCTGTAAAACATCCAACGTTGCGTAAGATTTCACTAAAATAATCGGTTCGGGACACCAGCAATTATTTCGGTCATCAAACCAATTTCCATCAGATAAAGAAGCGTTAAAACCGCCAAAGGGTTCAATCAGTTGATGAATGTGGGGTTTGGCGTCTGAAAACTTAGAAGCCGGAACATGAAAAACAACCGAACAGCCCAAAGTATTAACGGGTATTTTTGACTTGGCGATCGCATTTTGTACCATCGGATGCAACGTTCCATTACTGGGAGAGTTGAAGGTTAGGTTGGCGAGGATATCTTTAATCTGTTCCATGATTGGGTTTTTAATTCGACAACCCAAGCATCGCAGAGGTTTCAGGGATTTGTCAGGAGGATGTTTGGGTAAGATTGTAAAGTTACCCTTTCTTACCCTCTCCGATGAAAAGGCACAGCCCCCTAAATCCCCTGCCCCCAAACCCCCAACATTGGGGGCTTTGAGTAATGGAGGACTTTGAACTCCAGTTTCCCCCAAAATTGGGGGGCTAGGGGGGCGCAGAATTGGCTAAGAAAGGGATATCATGGGGATAAGGGTGAGTAAGAGTGACTGAAAATGACCCCATCCCGCAAACCTCGAAGTATTGCAGCAACTCCTGAAGGTATCCAGAAACTTAAGGATGCTCGGAAAGAAAAAGGCTTGACAAATCAAACAATTTCGGATGAGACATATAAAAAATATGGTAATGCGGGTATTAGTGAAGCTTCAGTTAACAACTTTATTACCAAAAAAAAACCAGTCCAACCCGAGAGCGTCATAAAAATAATTGAAGTATTAGGACTAAAACCTGAAGATATTGTCGCTCTAGAAGAATGGCAGATTGTAACGGGTGAAGTCAAGCGTCATAAAAATTCAAAAAATAAACCAATTAACTGGCACGAAATTTGTCAAAAACAAGCAACACAGCGCCAAAAAATTACAACCAATTCCCTAACGTTTAAAGATGGCATTAACCACAGCAGAGAACAGCTTTATGTTCCTTTGGGTTTGGTGGAACGCAAGAAACGGGAACGGCGAACCGATGAACTTTTCCCAGAAAAAGGTTCGCAAATGTACGCCCCAGAAACCTATGAAGTGACCCAAACTTACGCCCAAAAACGGTTTTTTGAGGAGGTGATTCAACAGGGGAAAAGCAACTGTCAAGGGAAACGGTTGGCGGTAATTGGAGAACCGGGGGCGGGAAAAACTACGCTGTTGCAAGAACTTGAACAGTGGGTGTTAGATCGGACTGATTTGATTCCGGTTTGGGTGTCTTTGGCGAGTTTGGGCGAGAAAACTTTAGAGGACTATTTGCTGAACAATTGGCTAAAAGAGGTTTTGGAGTTAATACAAGTTACCCCGGAAGATATGGAAGCACTCAAACAGTTATTTGAGGAGAAAAAAGTCTGGTTGCTGTTGGATGGGGCGGATGAAATGTCGGGGCGATCGCAAAACGTTCTTAAGGATATCGCCTCTCAAATTAACGGCTGGCTGGCTTCTGCGAAGGTAATTCTCACCTGTCGGCTGAATGTTTGGGATGGGGAGAAAAACGCCTTAGACGCCTTTGATACCTATCGAACTCTCGAATTTAGTTATCCCGAACAAGTTCATTTATTTATTGAGAATTGGTTTGATCCCCCCCAGCCCCCCTTTTTAAGGGGGGAGAATGGAGAGAATGGGGAGAATGGGGAGAGTTTGGCTGTTGAATTGAAGCGACAACTGGAAGAACCGAATCAAAGCCGAATTCGAGATTTAATTAAAAATCCCCTGCGGTTAGCGTTATTGTGTCGAACTTGGCAACGACGTCGGGGAAATTTACCGGAAACTCAAGCCGAATTGTATGGGCGATTTGTGGAAGATTTATACATCTGGAAACGGGATGAATTTCCGACAACTTCCCAACAGCGAAAACGACTCAATCAAGGGTTGGGAGAGTTGGCGTTAAGGGCGATAGAGGGGGAAAAATCTCGCTTTCGTCTGACTCATGGTTTTGTTTGTCAGGTGTTGGGAGAACCGGATACAGAATTACACCATTTGGCGTTGGAGTTGGGATGGTTGAACCGGGTGGGCGTCGCCGCAGAAAACCCCGATGAACCGGTTTATGCGTTTTATCATCCGACGTTTGAGGAGTATTTTGCGGCGTTGACGGTGGAGAATTGGGATTATTTTTTACCCAAAGATCATGTTAATTTTCCAGTTGAGGGAAAGAAATATCGCATTTTTGAGTCGCAGTGGAAGCAGGTAATTTTGTTGTGGTTGGGGCGTGAGGATGTTGGGGATGATCGAAAAGAGGAGTTTATTCAGAAGTTAGTTGAGTTTGAGGATGGCTGTGGAGAGTGGAATTTTGAGAAAGTAGATAGAGGATTTTATGAATATCAAGCCTATTTTCTAGCTGCTGCTGCGATTAATGAATTTAAAGCTTGTTCCCTGGCGTCTGAGATTGTTCGGCAGGTGGTAAAGTGGGGATTTGGTTATTTCAATATTGAAAAGCAGGAATGGCAAACCTTTTTAAACCCAATCGAAGAAGGGGCGAGGGAGACAATACCGGAAACCATTCGACAAATGGCTATTTCCGAACTAATTAACATTCTGGAACATTGTCCAGATGAAAATACCCGGAGGGAGATGGCAGAGTGTTTATGGAAAATCGACCCCGGCAACCCAGAGGCGATCGCAGCGTTGGTCAAAGTGATCGCCAATACTGAGGATGAATGGACCCGGAATGAGGCGGTAGAGAGTTTAGAGAAAATCGGACAAGGCAACCTCAAGGCGATCGCGGGGTTGGTCAATGTTATCGCCACTACTGAGTCTGACTTTACCCGGAGGCAGGCGATAGAGAGTTTAGGGGAAATCGATCCAGGAAATCCTGAAGCGATCGCGGGGTTGGTCAATGTTATCGACACTACAGAGGATGAATGGACCCGGAGGCGGGCGATAGAGAGTTTAGGGAAAATCGGACAAGGCAACCCCGAGGCGATCGCGGGGTTGGTCAATGTTATCGACACTACAGAGGATGAATGGACCCGGAGGCGGGCGATAGAGAGTTTAGGGAAAATCGGACAAGGCAACCCCGAGGCGATCGCAGCGTTGGTCAATGTTATCGCCACTACAGAGGATGAATGGACCCGGAGGCGGGCGATAGAGAGTTTAGGGGAAATCGATCCAGGAAATCCTGAAGCGATCGCGGGGTTGGTCAATGTTATCGCCACTACAGAGGATGAATGGACCCGGAGGCGGGCGATAGAGAGTTTAGGGAAAATCGGACAAGGCAACCCCGAGGCGATCGCAGCGTTGGTCAATGTTATCGCCACTACAGAGGATGAATGGACCCGGGGGCAGGCGACAGGGAGTTTATGGGAAATTGGACAAGGCAACCCAGTGGCGATCGCGGGGTTAGTCAAGGTTATCGCCACCACTAAGAATGAATCTATCCGGAGGTGGTTGGCGGTAGTGAGTTTAGGGAAAATCCTCGCCACAAGCCAACAATATGCAGGTGTCGTCTCCGCCTTAAAAGACTGCCTCAGCGATGAAATTTACCAAAACAACTTTGACCGATTCTATGAAACCTACAAAGTCATCTGGAACTGTGCCGAAAACCTACCCTATCCCCAATTTTATCAAGCATGGCATCATCCTGTTCAAATGACTCATCCAGAAGTAGAAGATAATACCCCAGTGGGCGAAAATGCAACGGTTAAAAGCTTAGAAAATCTAGTTACAGACCTTTGTATTCAACTGCAAAATCGGCCGATTTATTGCCTCGATGCCGAGATATTAGAAACCGAAACCGACACGGGCGAAATCGCTCAAACCCTCTGCGAATTAATTTGGAAACAAGCCCTTCCCAACCAACAGTATCCCGAAGTTTCCAACGCCGCCCAACTCCGCCGCCACCTCAACCAACTTCAACTCAAACTCAATCAACCCCAAGCCCTTCTCCTGACCAACTGCGAACACCCCACCCCAGAATTAACCGCATTTTGCCACAAACTGACCAACACCATCGCGATCGCCTTCCTCACCGACGAACCCCTAAAAACCCCGTTAAAAGGCTTTCCGCCCAACCAACCCAACCTGTTATCGGCGATCATAACTTGGTTAGAGGAGATTTAAGCAACTGGGTTTAGTGTGATAACCTTTGCGTCTGACCCAAGATTCAATGAATAAACTCAGTTTCTGACTCTTAACTTAATCATCTCCACTCTCCCTTGACTTAGGACAGACTTCAAACGCTAATTGTGACCCATAGAAACAAACATCAAACTCAGAAAAAAAGTTAGTTCGTCCTAAAAGAATTGGAATATTATTGAGCCTCGTCCAAGCAAAAGCTAACTGCACTGGATTAAACTCTCCTACTGTGGCTAAAACCAATAATCCTTTTGCTTCAGCGCTTGCTAAATTACCCGCTAAATTTACAGAAAATTGCTGATCTTCCCAAAAGGGAACGATTTTGATAACTGAGGGTGAAAGGCAGATACGGAACATTGGCTAAAATACCAGACTCATCTCGTTTAGTCTGAAAAGGATATCGCCTAGCGTTCAACATTTTGAGGATGCTTCTGTTCGGTTTCTAGTAACTGCATGAGTTGTTCGGCTGCACCATGAGATGTATGCACTGCACCAATAATTTCTGCGGCTTCATTACCGATGCTAATTCCTTCTTCTTTCGCCAATTCAGCCGTTAAAAACTGTATGATTTGGAACTTTTCAGAACGAGATAACTGTCGCAGTTGCGCCAATAATTCGGGATTTGACATAAAACGACCTTGAAATCATTTTTTTATGTTACCACAACCTCTTGCTGACGAACTGCGAACATCCCACCCCGGAACTCATCACTTTCAAAAAGCTAAGAAACTGGGTTTCTGAAATAGGTTTGGTTGGTTGGCAGAGATTTTCAGAGAAACTAGGTTTCTCAACCTCAGAGGAATTCTCCTTAAAAATAGAGGATGAGCATTGCCCATCCTACAACTTTAAGCCTTAGAAAAATCCTGAAAAATTAGGCAGTTACCGGACGAGAAAAAGCTGTTTTTCCAGCATATTTAGCTTTGCTTCCGAGTTCTTCTTCGATGCGAAGCAGTTGGTTATATTTTGCTAAACGTTCACCGCGACAAGGAGCGCCTGTTTTGATTTGTCCTGAAGCCGTAGCAACTGATAAATCAGCGATAAAATCATCCGGTGTTTCCCCAGAACGATGACTGACCATAAAGGTATAACCCGCAGCGCGAGAGTCACTAATTGCGGCTAAAGTTTCGGTAACAGAACCAATTTGATTCACTTTCACCAGGGTACTATTTCCCACACCATCGGCGATCGCTTTTTTAATAATCGCGGGGTTCGTAACAAAGGCATCATCACCGACAAGCTGTACCCGACTGCCGAGTTTTGTCGTCATTTGTTGCCAACCTTCCCAGTCTTGTTCACCCAAACCATCTTCAATGGAAACAATCGGAAATTGATTCATCCAACTTTCCCAGATTTCGATCATTTCGGTGGAACTTTTCTTGCTATTATCCGATTTGTAGAATAAATAACTACCATCATCTTGATACAATTCACTGGTTGCCGGATCGAGAGCGATCGCTACATCATCGCCAGGTTTGAGTCCTGCTTTTTCAATCCCTGCTAAAATGACTTCAATCGCTTCGATATTCGCTTTTAAATTTGGGGCAAAACCGCCTTCATCTCCAACGTTGCTGTTATAGCCTTTTTGCTTGAGAATTGACTTGAGTGCGTGATAAACTTCCGCCCCCATGCGTAAAGATTCGCGGAAAGTCGGCGCACCAACCGGGACGATCATATATTCTTGAAAGTCTACGCTGTTATCAGCATGAGCGCCCCCGTTAATAATATTGAAGCAAGGAGCGGGTAATAGGTGAGCATCTGCGCCGCCCAAATATTGATAAAGGGGTTGTCCTTTCGCGATCGCTGCCGCCCGTGCAACGGCCATTGAGACCCCTAAAATCGCATTGGCGCCCAGTGTGGATTTATTCTCGGTACCATCGAGTTCGAGCATTTTATTATCAATAGCAGCTTGATCGGCTCCATCCATGCCTTTGAGGGCGTCGGCGATAGTGGTATTAACATTCTCAACCGCCTTGAGAACCCCTTTACCGCCATAACGTTGTTTGTCACCATCACGCAATTCAATCGCTTCTCGAATGCCTGTCGAAGCCCCAGACGGTACACCTGCTCGGCCTTTGCTGCCATCAGCCAGGGTAACATCAACTTCTACAGTCGGGTTTCCGCGAGAGTCTAAAATTTCTCGACCGTGAACGGTTTGAATGGTGGTATCCATAATTGTATTGTTTCCTCTATGTCAACTGAGAACGTGCAATTTTTCAGGTCAGAAGCTTTATTTTAGGGCAGCCAACTCTCAATACTCCGGTTCATCAAGGCAATTTTAAGGTTTCCAACCCCAATAATGAGGCTGGAAACAACAGAAGTCAGGAGTTGGGAGGTGGGGAGGTGGGGAGGTGGGGAAGTGGAGAGGTGGGGAGGTGGTGAGGTGGGGAGGTGGGGAAGTGGGGAGGTGGGGAGTGATGAATTATGAATTATGAATTATGAATTTTCCCTGTTCCCTATTCCCTATTGCCTATTGCCTATTGCCTAAGATTGCAAACTTTGCTAAGATTGCGAACTTCCAGAGCGACTATTCCGCGCCCGCCGCAAGGCAAGCGCTTTTGCCATATGAGCTCTTGCCTATTCCCTGTTTCCTAAATTAATAAGGCCACTTCCAGTTATCGACATCTTCCTTGTCTTTACCGTTTTCAAAAGCGTAGTTGAGGTTTTCGATAATGGCGTTTTTCATTCGTTCTTTCACGTGAGCCGCAGCAGAACCCAGTTTGGGAACGCGATCAATCACGTCAATTACCAGGTTAAAGCGGTCAATTTGGTTTTTAATCGCCAGTTCCATGGGAGTGTTGATGTTCCCTTTTTCTTTGTAACCGCGAACATGAATTCGTTCTTGGTTGGTGCGACGATAAGCCAATTTGTGAATTAACCAGGGATAGCCGTGGAAGTTAAAGATCACGGGTTTGTCGGGAGTAAACAGAGTGTCAAAATCCCGGTCAGATAAGCCGTGAGGGTGTTCTGACTCCGACTGAAGTTTGAACAGATCCACAACGTTAACAAAGCGGATACGCAGTTCAGGAAACTCCTCGCGCATAATGGCAGTTGCGGCTAAGGCTTCGCGGGTGGTGATATCTCCACAACTGGCCATGACAACATCGGGAATATCGGGTTCTACGCCTCGATCATCGTTACTGGCCCAATCCCAAATCCCAATTCCTTTCGTGCAGTGTTTGACAGCATCCTCCATGTTGAGGTATTGCAGGTGCTTTTGTTTGTCAGCCACAATCACGTTGACATAATCTTTACTGCGGAGACAGTGATTTGCAACTGAGAGTAAACAGTTGACATCGGGTGGGAAGTAAATCCGAGTCACACTGGCACTCTTATTGGTAACGAGATCAACAAAACCCGGATCTTGGTGAGAGAAGCCGTTATGGTCTTGACGCCAAACCGTCGAAGATAACAAAATATTCCACGAAGAAATCGGCGCTCGCCAAGGCACTTCTTTGGAAATATCCAACCATTTGGCGTGTTGGTTGAACATGGAGTCGATCACATGAGCAAAGGCTTCGTAGGTATGGAAGAAGCCATGACGTCCGGTGAGGATATAGCCTTCTAGCCAACCGATGAGGGTATGTTCACTCAACATCTCCATGACGCGACCATCGGGAGAGAGTTGGCTCCCATCGAGATCTTCTTCTTTGAAGTCTGCCAACCAGGTTTTTTTACTGACTTCGTAGATGGCTTGTAGACGGTTGGAAGCCGTTTCATCGGGGCCAAAGACTCGGAAATTGGTCATGTTGTTCCGCATGACATCCCGGAGGAATTCACCTAAAATTCCGGTGTTTCCCGCTTCTGACCGTCCGGGATCACGCACTTCTACGCCATATTTCCGGAAATCTGGCATTTTTAGGTCTTTCCGCAACATCCCGCCATTGGCGTGAAGGTTCGCACTAATTCGGCGCTGTCCAGTGGGTGCGAGTTCTTTGAGTTCAGATTTCAATTTGCCGTTTTCATCGAACAGTTGATCGGGTTTGTAGCTGAGTAACCAATCTTCTAGAACCCGCAGATGTTCTTTATTTTTGCCGACATCGGACATGGGAACTTGGTGCGCCCGCCAGAAGCCTTCGACTTTATGACCATCAATTTCTTTGGGGGCTGTCCAACCTTTGGGAGTGCGGAGAATAATCATCGGCCAACGAGGGCGTTTGGCTTCTCCGGTACGACGAGCTTCTTCTTGGATGGAACGAATTTGATTAACGCAATGTTCCATGGTGGCGGCCATTTTTTGATGGGTGATACTGGCATCATCTCCATCAACGTGTTCAACCACGTAGGGCGTGTAACCATAACCGACAAACAGGCTTTCGAGTTCTTCAGCGGAAATCCGAGCCAAAATAGTCGGGTTAGCGATTTTGTATCCGTTCAGGTTGAGGATAGGGAGAACGGCACCATCACGAACAGGGTTGAGGAATTTGTTGGAGTGCCAAGCGGTTGCCAGTGGCCCGGTTTCGGCTTCTCCATCTCCGACAACAGCAGTGACAATTAAGTCAGGGTTATCAAAAGCAGCGCCGTAAGCATGGGAAAGGCTATAGCCTAGCTCTCCGCCTTCGTGAATGGAACCGGGTGTTTCTGGGGTGCAGTGGCTTCCAATGTGGCCGGGGAAGGAAAACTGCTTGAAGAATTTTTGCAGCCCTTCTTCGTCTTCACTCTTGTCGGGATAGACCTCAGAATAGGTTCCTTCTAGGTAGGCGGGGGCTAATATTCCGGGCGCACCATGACCGGGGCCTGCCATTAAAATCACATCGAGATCGTATTTTTTGATCAGGCGGTTGAGATGGATATAGATGAAGCTCAGAGCGGTACTGGCTCCCCAGTGACCCAATAAACGCGGTTTGGTATGTTCGGGTCTGAGAGGTTCCTTCAGCAGAGGATTCTCCATCAGATAGATCATGCCCAATGCTATGTAATGACAAGCATTCCAGTAAGCCTGGGTCTTTCGCAACTCATCATCGTTGAGTGGATTGGTGATTTCTGTAGGGATGTTTGGTGCTGTTACCATAATGTCCTTATTCCTTGAGTTGTTTATCTGTTTAGATGGGTTTTACTTATCGAGGAAACTTAGGCGTCGTAGGATCTCATTCTTTCAAATTGCTATTTGTAGATCATCAGTTAAAAGTTAGATATCCCACAGCACCAGCACTAAGGTTGTTGATTGATTCAACTGGTATTTAGACTTTGATCGCCTTATCAAGATCAATTAAAGTTCAAGTTGTAACAAATCGCAAGGTTTTTCAATTTTCTTTATGTTGTAGCAAGAGATTATTAATGTTTAACCTCAATTTAATATTATTTTAAAAATTAATTCTCTAAATCTTGCTATCTTTAAGCGTATTGTTAAACTGATCGCGGTTGTCTAGATCAATTTCAGCATCCATAATATTTTTATGACTTTAAAGCTCTATTTTTGGCGACATGGGGAAACCGTTCATAGTAAAACAGGCGGTTACTGTGGCGAACTCAACCCCGAACTCACGCCGGAAGGTGAAATCATGGCACAACAGTTTGCTGAGGCTTATCGTAATTTACCCTGGACTGCTGCCTATGTTAGTCCCATGAAACGCACAATCGCAACGGCAAAACCCTTGTGTGATGCTATCGGTTTAAAGATGGAACTACGAGACGGACTCAAAGAATTATACTATGGTAAATGGGAAGGTGAACGTCCAGAAACCGTTAACGAAAAATATCACGATGACTATGTTCGTTGGTTAACCGATCCGGGTTGGAATGCACCGACTGGCGGCGAAAAGGGAATTGATGTGTCTCGACGATCTTCTGTCGTCATTCAAGAAATAGAAGCCCAGCACTCCACTGGGAATGTTTTGGTTGTTGCTCACAAAGCCACCATTCGCATTATGTTGTGTCGCGCATTGGGAATTGATGTTGGCCGTTTTCGCGATCGCCTCGCCCTGCCTGTTGGGGGAGTTAGCATCATTGAAATGGCAGCACACGGGCCATTAATGCACTGTTTAGCGGATCGTTCTCATTTAGATCCCGATCTGCGTTCAGTGGTCGGAGGGTAATGTCAGTGAACAGGGGACAGGTTTGCTAGTGAGATAATATCTGATAACTATTTTCACTGGTGAATGGTGACTGCTTACTGCAAACTGATTTAGCTTCCCCTACTCGATTAGGTCTGTTATAGTATTAGGCGCGAACCTTTTATTGAGCGTCCAAATCAATGGTAGACAGTAAACCCCAACTTAATGTTGATAGCTATTCTCCTTCTCTATTAGTTGCTAAGTTACATACTTATTTCAGAGATTTCTTAGATTATTATGAAATCGAGAAAGGTAGAGTTTTGAGTTCAATGGAAACGGTCGAAGATGAACGTAAACTTGAACAACTCAGAGAAAAATTACAACAATTGGGTGAACAAGCCGCTTATATGGGAACTTTAAGTGATTCTCTATCCGCAGCCAATCGATTGTTACACGCAAAAGGAGTTGTTGTTGATCTGGAGTTGGACGATGAAATTTATAAGATCCATCATTCAACAGAACCATGAAAATCCTCGTACTTAATGCAGGTTCTAGTTCTCAAAAAAGTAGTTTATATAATATTGAGGGAAATATACTTCCTCAGCAACATCCTGAACCGATCTGGGAAGCCAGTATTGATTGGACAGCATCGAATGATTTCGGCACCTTGAAAGTCAAGGCTAATAATACTAAACAGGAAATCAAGTTAGACCCCAATCAACGGGTTGAAGGAATTTCTAAAGTGTTGGAAACTTTGACTCAAGGGGAAACTCAAGTTATCGATCAATTGTCGGAAATTGATGTTGTAGGTCATCGGGTTGTACATGGCGGTTCAGACTATTGTGAAGCCACCCGCATTACTTCTGAAGTTAAAGCCGAAATTGAGCGTTTAATTACCCTCGCCCCCAATCATAATCCGGCACATTTAGAAGGAATAGAAGCGATTGAACGGGTGTTAGCAGATGTTCCGCAAGTGGCAGTGTTTGACACGGCTTTTCATAGTAAAATGCCCCGATCTTCTGCCGTTTATCCCATTCCCTATGAATGGTTTGAACAGGGAATTCGTCGTTATGGATTTCATGGAACCAGTCACAAATATTGCGCCCAACGGGCTGCACAATTGTTAGATAAACCTTTAGAGTCTCTACAGCTTATTACTTGTCATTTAGGCAATGGTTGTTCTTTAGCTGCAATTCGAGATGGAATCAGTGTAGATACCACAATGGGATTTACTCCGTTAGAAGGATTAATGATGGGAACTCGTAGCGGTTCAATTGATCCAGCCATTTTAATTTATTTGATGCGAAATCAGGGGTTTAATGCCGAGCAATTAGATCAATTATTGAATAAAGAATCGGGTATAAAAGGCATTACTGGAAAATCAAGCGATATGCGTTATGTACTAGAACAGATAGAAAAAGGGGATGATCGGGCAAAGCTTGCTTTTGAGATGTTTATTCATCACCTAAAAACTTCTATTGGTTCAATGTTAGGAAATATTACCCGCTTAGATGCACTGGTGTTTTCAGCAGGAATTGGAGAACATTCCGCCCCCGTGCGAGAAGCAGCCTGTGCAGGATTTGAATTTTTAGGCTTGAAAATTGATGTCGAAAAAGATGCAAAATCTCCCATTGATACCGACATTGCAACAGAAGATTCTCAAGTCAAAGTATTCGTAATTCACACCGAAGAAGATTGGGCAATTGCATCAGAATGTTGGCAGATGATGCACTAAAAAATATAAAACGATTAATTATTAACACGAAATCTTCATCCATAACTGACAGCCAGAAAAACTCACCACGAAGATCAACTTTCTGGGTATCTTTGTATTTTATTGTCTCAGGTAAAGTAACCTGCTTTGAGGAGATGTGCATAGTTTTGTGACATCAAACGTAATCATAGGGGTATAAGTTCTATTCACCTGCTAACCTAGAAATAACCTGATTTTGCGAGTCTAAAATGATCTTGGCGAATTATGTCGTGAGTCGTCAAGTCACTTAAATTAACGATAACCCTCAGTTACCTTACAAGTTAAATCCAGAAATAGAATCAATAATTTAGAATTAAAACACTAGAAAAAACGTGAATCAATCTGTTGTTATTAACTTTAGTGAAGAAAGCTGTGAAAGTGGTTTTTCAACGGTTGTTGCTCAGTTGTGGGAACAGAATCGCAGCCTCAAAACTCAATGGACAGGAAGTTTACCCCCCGGTTTAGAACTTTTAGAACTTTATCAAAAATGGCGTTTATTATATCCGATGATGTATGACGCTTGTGGATGGCGACAATCAGAAATTGAGTTTGAAGATGAGGAAATTACTCAAGTTTCGGAAGCAGAATTTAAGGAAATTTGTCAGCAGTTAAGAACAAGTTTAAATCAATGGTTGAACTCAGGTTCATTTGGTCGAATTGAACGCCAGATGCGAACCTATCTCTCTCCTGAAGAACAAATTCGGATCATTCTTCAAACAGAAGATACACAACTCCGTCGTTTTCCGTGGCATTTATGGAACTTTTTTCTTGACTATCCCGATGCAGAATTAGCATTAAGTATTCAACAATTTCAACCGCCCGTTCCTAAACCTCGTTCTCGAAAAAAGAAAGTTCGACTCTTAGCAATTTTAGGAAATAGTCAGGGGATTGATGTTCAAACAGATCGCCAAGTTTTACAACAACTTCCACAAACTGAAACGGTGTTTTTAGTCGAACCTCAGCGCCCAGAATTAGATCGTTGGCTGTGGGATGAACAGGGATGGGATGTTCTCTTTTTTGCCGGACATAGCTTTTCTCAAGCTGGAGATACAACGGGTAAACTAGAAATAAATCCTCACGAATCAATTTCAATTGAACAGCTAAAAAATGCACTGAAAGCAGCAATTAGACAAGGATTACAACTCGCTATTTTCAACTCTTGTGACGGTTTAGGATTAGCCCGTCAACTGGCGGATTTACAAATTCCCCAATTAATTGTGATGCGAGAATCAGTTCCCGATGGGGTTGCCCAAGCCTTTTTAACTCACTTTTTACCAACATTTGCTAGTGGGAAATCTTTTTATATTGCGGTGCGAGAAGCCCGAGAAAAGTTAGAAGGTTTAGAGACTCAATTTCCCTGTGCTTGTTGGTTGCCTGTAATCTGTCAAAATCCCTCAACCATAGCCCCGAATTGGCGACAATTGCAAGATGGAATTAAACCGGAAAAAATCCAACCCAAAGTTAATCTATCTCCGACTATTTTATTGACAGGCGCAAGTTTTATGGCGAGTTTATTGGTAATAACCATCCGTTTTTTAGGGATTTTACAACCCTTTGAACTAAAAGCCTTCGATCAATTCATGCGATCGCGTCCTGATGAGGGAATGGATTCGCGGCTATTATTAATTACAATTACCGGAGCAGATGTACAAAGTCAACCCCCAAAAGAACGTCAAGCAACCTCACTTTCTAATCGGGCTTTAGAACAGTTAATTGAGAAGTTAATGCAATATGAACCCCGTGTAATTGGGTTAGATATTTATCGAGAAATGCAGACTGAATCTGAGTATAAAACATTGATTAACTATTGGCAAAATTTAGAACGGCTGATCGGAGTCTGTAAAATTGGGGAAGATGCCAATAATCCAGGAATTTCACCTCCTCAAGAAATCCCTAAAGACAATTTACGAGAACGAGTAGGATTTAGTAATACAGCAATTGATCCCGATAATATTGTCCGACGTCAATTGATTGGTCAAGCTTCTCCTCAATATTCTTTATGTCAAGTGGATACTTCTTTAAATTTTCGTTTAGCTTTGCGTTATTTAGCCGATGAAGGAATAACTGATGAAATCACCCAATCAGGAAATGTCAAAATTGGAGAGGCGATTTTTCAGCCTGTAGAACGAAATTCTGGTGGATATCGCTCAATTGATGCTAGAGGATATCAATTTTTGATTAATTATCGCGCAGGAAAGCAGATAGCACCCCAATTAACTTTAGCAGAGGTTTTAGTAGAAAATCGGCTCACTCCTGAATTAGTGAAAGACCGAATTGTTTTGATCGGAACGACGGATAAAACCTTTAAAGATTTCCATCGCACACCCTATAGTCAAGGGGATTTTCCCGATATTCCCGGTGTGGTTATTCAGGCCCACATGGTCAGTCAAATTGTTAGTGCAGTTAAGGATAAACGCCCTTTAATTTGGTGGTGGCCTGAATGGATAGAATTGCTTTGGATTTTAGCTTGGTCCGGTTTGGCGGCGCTTGAAGTTTGGAAGTTAAACTCACCGAAGAAATTGATATTTACAATTACGGGAAGTTTTATTTTTCTGTATAGTAGCTGCTTCGTTATTTTGTGGATTTCTGGCGGTTGGATACCTTTAGTTCCCTCTGCGATCGCTTTTATTTCCACTGTTACCCTGATTATTATAATTCGCCGACTATTCAAACCTCAAAATTAATCGATCACCCAAAAACCCTGTTGTCGCCAATGTTGTTCACGCAAAGCTTGATCGAGGTCGTGGGACTGAAGCCAACCTTTATTGATCAGCAATTCACCCAATTTTTCGGAATACAAACACTGAAGGTTCAGGGCTTGTTCGAGTTGAGTCGAAGAAATCAGCTTCTTCTTTAATAAAATTTCACCCAGTTTCATAATCTTTAGTCCAAGTTATCCTATATGCTTCATAGACTGAAATTTCTAGGCTTATGCACTTTTTTTACAAAAATTCAAATTTGAGGGTTGAGTAAAAAAACAGCTTCTCAGTCTTCAATGTATAACTGAGGTTCAATTTATAGTTGATAGAGTTCATTGATTTGTCAAGTCACTCATTTTGACGACAACACTCGTATTTTTCTAACAAATAGAAAGACAGATTGACCCCAAAATCCGCTTTCAAATCCCACAATCAGGTTTTTTATTTAAAATAAATATTGTTGAATTCTCAAGATATCGCTACACAGTCTAAGTTTAGGATCATCTGGCTTAGGTTCTTTCCTGTGACTGCATAAACTCAACAACTCCAACCTATTAAAAATTATAGGAGTAAAGCGAGTTGACTGAATTGGCAAATTAACACTTAAAATTAAAGTTGATTTGTTGACAAAACTTTAACCCTCTATTACATTATGTTACCATTCTCCTGATCGGGTACATATTCCTAGAAAGAACTCTTAAACCCCCTAAAGAACACTCAGACCTAAAGTTCTCGACCACACTCAAGATTTCGTTATCCAAACAGAAGACTTTGATTTGGAGTCCAACCATGAATTCTCAAAAATTCCAGCATCGACACCTGATATCCGCCTTTCTTTGTATAGGAATGTTACTGAGTTCTAACACTTTAGCTTTAGCAGAATCTTCTCCTCGTGATCAGATCAAACCAATGACTAAAGCTGACAAGTCTAAAACCAGTTATACCGATAGAGGTCAGCCTAGCGTTCAAACTGGACAAGCCAGTAGAGGGAGTTGTACATCGGGAATTAATTCACAAGATTTATTGGCTTATATTCCTCAAGAAACCCCAGAAGGACATCCCACTTTTCAGTTTGATATTCCGTTTGAATCGACAAAAATTCACTCGGTTGAATTTGTTTTAATGGAAGATAATGCCGAGAGAGAAATGATTTATGAAACTCAGCTTGTGGCGAATCAATTATCTCCGGAGGTTCAGATCAATTTACCATCAAATCTAAGCGAATTAGAAGTTAATCAAAGCTATAACTGGAAATTGATTGTTTATTGTAGTAACCCAACTAATGCAGTCAATATGCAGGATGCGATTTATGTCGAGGGTTCAATCAAACGAGTTCAGTTAAGCGCAGGAACAGAAAAATAAAAGTAGTAGGATCGTACTCAAAATTCCCCAGAATTTAATCTAAGTTTTTATTTAATATAGAGGTGTTTACACGCCTTTTTTTATGCGTTTATTCGGTTTCAACTCATTCTTACTCTAAGTTTAGCTTTAAAATCGATAATTGATACTAAAATAAATTCCATCATCTTGAATATTATCACCTCGATCTCGAAAATCCACTAACGGAAAACCATAATCCAGTCTTAAACTCAGTCCATCTAACCCAAAAAAGGGGTCCCATAAAAACCCAAAACCTGTACTCACTAAAAAAGTTTGACGAGGTAATTTATTGGGGTTATCAACTTGATTCCAAACTGAACCCATCTCAAAAAAGGGTGAAATTTGTATGATCGGATCACCCGCAGAATTTCGTTTTACTGTAATCCGATCTTCTATCGAAAAACGAAATCCATTATCCCCAGTCCGCAAATTTTGTCGATACCCTCGAACCGATTTTCCACCCCCAATCACAAACTGTTCAGCCGGAAGTAAACTATCCGCCGAAAGTTGCAGATCACCTCGAACAATAATCAAGTTATTTTGATCAACCAGTTGAACTCGTTGTACCTGTCCTAACCAACTAAAAAACCGACTATCTGGAATCGGAGAATCATTCACGGTTGCATCAAAAACATCAATCCCAAAATTAAATTGCGATCGCAAAGACCAAGATCCTTCTGAGTCTCGTTTGAGATAATCTTGACCCAATTTTATTACCCGAGTTCGGCTATTTCCATCTTCATCAGGGCCAATTACAAAGGGTCGCGGTACATCTTCAAACACAAAAGTCTGACCATTTTGAAGTGCAAAACTTAATGATAATGCTAATTCTTCTCGGGGATTTCTAATTATCGGTTGACGATAGGCGAATTCATAACGGGCTTGAGTTCCACGAATATCCAATTCCTCAAAAGGATCTTGCGTGACTCGATTTCGGTTTGGAGAAACTCGCAATAAAATTGTGCCATCTTTAGCATTAATCGGAACTCGATAAGCAAAATCATAAACATCTGTTCCCCCTGTTGTTGAACGAGAATAGGAAGCCGAAACTTCATCCCCAAGTCCAGTAATATTCTGAAATCCTAAACTAATTCCTGTTCGTTCACCACCAACACTCGGAGGCGAATAATTATCAATATTGATACCTCCATAAAACCGTCTAGACTCCTCAACTCGGACGATTAAAATACTTTCTCCGACTTCTCCCCCGGGACGTAAACTGGCTTCAACGTTATTAAATAAAGGATTGATTCTCAGTAACCGTAATTGATCCTCTAATTTCTGAACATTTAAGGGAACATTGGCACCCAACTCAATTCGACTGCGAATATAACTCGAATTTAACCGTTTTGTTCCTTCGATTTCAATATTAGATAACCGACCTTCTGTCACTCGAATTTCGATCACACCATTTTCTATGGTTTGAGAAACAGGTCTGGCAATAGAAGTAATATATCCTCGATTAATATAGAGTTGAGTAATTTCATCGGCGACTTGTCGTAATTCTTCGAGGGTGAGTTCTCGACCTTCAAAAGATTTAACAATCGGATCAAAATCTTCGGCATCAAAAACTGTACTTCCTGTTACCTCAATTTGACGAACGAAAATTTTAATCGGTTCGGGTTCCGGTTCGGGTTCTATCGATTCTGAAGGATAATATTGGGCAAATGATGCAAATTTATAGAGTTGAGGTTTTAAGTCTGTTTCTCTAGAGTCATAACTCAAAATATTCGCTGTTCTCAGGGGTTGAAAATTACTCTGATATAAGCTAGAATAAATAGAGGGTTCAGATAAGGATAGGTATCCTAAAGTTGTGATTTCAAAAACCGATTGAAAGAGAGGCATATTTGAATAACATCCCAGTTAATCATACATCAATCCTAACGTGAGCTTGACTTTTTCTGAATCAGAAAATGAAGCCCTAATCATCATCTCTTTTTCAATCGGATTGAATCTTCATAAAAAACATAAAAAATCGTACCAAAATCAAATTAACTTGGTACTGAATGTCTATTATAGATAGGATATCATCAGATCGGCTGAACAGATTAAGAATGCTCAACTTGTTCAGTGCTACGTTCCAACATAGACTCCTGTAAGTGATGTTCATGTTGAGGTTCTTTTGCTGTCAACTCCTGTGCTTGTTGGTTAGTTTCCCCTGCAACATGGTGATCAACTTCCTTGTGGGCAAACCACTTCACAGATATTTTTGGAGTCCTGCGTACAGACTTGTTGACTCAGACATCACGGAAGTAGCGAATCGCTTGCTTGACATCCTCTCCGCCTTGAGGCGAGAGATTCCTGAATCTCACGATGCCCGGTTTTTGCTTCATCCACATCTGCGTATTTTATGAGTATTCTTTCACTTCTCTGGTGGCAGATCTATCGTTTTTTGCGTGTATAAAACCAGATGCAAAAGGTAATTAATAAAATTACAATAACCAGAGTAGAAATTGGACTCAGAAATTGCTTAACTAAGGTGTAGTTATCTCCAAGCCAATAACCAATAATAGTTAAAAAGCTAATCCAAAGCGTTGTTCCCACAGTTGAGTAAACTAAAAAAGAAAATAATTGCATATTTTCTAATCCAGCAGGGATGGAAATATAAGTGCGAATTCCGGGAATGACTCGACCTAAAAGGACAACCCAATTTCCATAGCGATTAAACCATTCTTGAGAACGTTCAAGATCTTCTACAGAAAGAGTTAACCACTGACCTCGCCACTCAATCCATTTTCTCAATTTCTTTTCTCCCCAATTCTTACCTAAATAGTACCAGGGTAATGCGCCTAAAATTGAACCCACTACACCTGATAAAATTACACCAATAAAGCTAAGTTTACCTTCGGCTATGGTAAAGCCAGCCAGGGGCATGATCACTTCTGAGGGAATCGGAGGAATAATATTTTCTAATAACATGAGGAGGACGATTCCCATATACCCCCAATCCGCAATACCTTGAGTAATCCAGTCTAACATTAATTTTTGCTTGATACAGTGAGAGAATAAATTAGCCTAATATTATATTTTAAATGAAAAGATTAAACTATACATCTAACATTCGAGATAAAATTTTATTCCTTTTGATAGAGATTGTCGCTCCGCTCAAAAGCTCAAACATCAAAGAGAAGCTATTCCTTGTGATAGACAAAAATATCAGCGTATAATTTTAGACTCTTTCAATCGAAATAAAAATAGAGTAAATCAACCCAAAGATTGAATCAATACTTAATTACTAACCGCTACTCTGATTATAGATAAGAGAGGAAATATTATGTATACAGGTGAAACAACGAGAGCAGTTGGATTATTTTCTAATCGCCGAGATGCTGAAGCAGCTTTACATCGCCTCAGAGATATTGGCTTTGATATGAATAAGGTTTCTGTTGTAACTCGCCATGAGAATGACGGTAATATTGCAGAGGCGAATGTGGAACAGACAACAGATGATCAAGTTAAAGGTGGTGCCAGTGCAGGTGCTGTCGCCGGAACCACCGCAGGCGGATTAATTGGTTTAGTGGGAAGTTTGGGAGTATTAGCAATTCCGGGAGTTGGACCCGTTGCAGAATTAGGTTTAATATTAGCAAATACCCTGATTGGTGGCGGTATCGGTGCTGTTGGTGGTGGCTTAGTGGGTGCTTTAATTGGTTGGGGTTTACCCGAAGATAAAGCCCAATATTACAATTCTCGCGTCCATGAACACGGTGATTATTTAGTCTTAATGGAAGGGACTGATCAAGAAATTCGTAATGCAGAAGCTTTATTAAACGATTACAAAGTTCGAGATTTACATCTGTTTGGAATACCGGGAACAGTTGGCGATCGCCAAGTCAATCCTACTTATAACCGCTCGTTCTAGATGCGCGATAAAATCACCAACTTGACCCCAAAAACTAACCCAAAGACTCGGTTTCTGAACGAAGCCGGGTTTTTAATCTTCCCCTCTCCTCTCAACAATTCCCTCTCGGGGTAGAGGAATCATGTCAGCTTAATTTCCTATACTAAACAAGGTATCACCATTACTACTTTTGTTTATTCACCATCATAACGATTGTTGTATTAGTTAGTTAGGAAAACTTAAAATGACTTCACTATCAAATGGATCAAGTTCAAAACGAGTTGCAATTTTACTCGAAAGTGGTTTTGAGGACTCGGAATTTCAAGTTCCTTATACCGCATTACAAAAAGCAGGTGCAAACATCGTAATAGTCGGTTCTCGTATGAACGACGAATACGAAGGAAAGCAGGGTAAAGTCTCCGCTAAACCCGACGCAACAGCCGCAGAAGTTCGTTCAGAAGACTTTGATGCGATTTTCATCCCTGGCGGTGCCGCACCCGATAAAGTTCGTCGCAACCCTCATGCAGTCACATTGGTGATTGATGGTATGGCGCAGGGTTTACCTATTGCTGCGATTTGTCATGGCCCCCAAGTCTTAATTGATGCGGATGTCTTACGAGGTAAACAAGCAACAGGTTTTAAAGCCATTCGCAAGGACATCCAAAATGCAGGCGCAACCTACGTCAATGAACCTGTTGTCGTCGATAGCAACTTAATTACCGCTCGACAACCCAGTGACTTACCGATGTTTACAGTCACCCTACTCAGCTATCTCAATTTGGCTATAGAAGGTACAACATTACCCGACCCGACTACTCAGGCTTTTGAATGGTGGACATTGGGTGAAGCCTGGAAAGGATCGAGCAAAAATGATATTGTCAATGTACTCAATACCGCGATCGTCGGGGAACGTTATACCCTCGCCGCTTTTCAAGAGTACAGCAAGCAAGTTTCTGACCCCGACTTTGTGATTTTATTACGGGAAGCCATCGGTACAAAACAACGCCACATTGAACTATTAGAAGCCCGTCTGCGCGACTTTGGGGAACAAGTGACTTGGCAAGCAATGGGAAGTGAAGCCTTTGCCACATTGCAAGGTTGGTTGCAGTCTAGTAGCAGTGATCAAGATCTGATGCGGCGTGCTTTAGGCGACATCCAAACAGGTATTATTGATTCTTCTCATTTGTGCGTTCAAGTTACAGATCCGGCAACGGCATTTGTATTAGAAGAAATCGAAGAAAATCTTCGGAAGCATGAAGAATTAATCGCAACTTTATATCGAACTCGCTTAGGTAAAAATGTTCAAGCTCCCATGCCGACAACGATGGCAGTCATGAGCTAAAGGACTGATGCAATAGAGGAAAGTAGACAAGGAATCTAGAAACTGATCAGGGTTTAATTTCTATTCTTGCTGCTTTCTTCTATTTGCCCATTAATACAGGAGAAATCGAAATGAATTTAGTTGATTTGATTGCCGTAGGATTAGAAACGATTGTTATCGGTATCTTAACTTTGCACTGTATTCAACGTCATTCTCTATTCCCTTCAGCTTTGATTTTACTCGGATTTTTATTTTTAATCTATAGTAGCAGTCTCACCGCATTAGCTGTTCCTTACTTAAGCATTACCGCTTCCCGTGACTACTCTGAGAATGTGATTAAACCCCAGTTTGTAGAATACATAACTCCCAAATATACGGGTATTCAGATGAGCAAAAAATTAAAATTATATCGGGTCGAACAATCAACTCAACCCAACTGATCTCAATCTTTTCGTTATTGTTAAAACTCTCAACCCAATAATTAATTCAAAATCGCCTGTTCGACTTGAGTAGAGTTCAGTTCTCGCCCAATAAAAACTAAGCGAGTTTGACGAGGTTCATCACTGAGCCACAACCGATCATAAAACGAATCAAACCGATTTCCTACCCCTTGCAAGACCATTCGCATCGGTTTATTCGGAACATCAACAAAGCCTTTAATTCGATAAATTTCTTGGTGTTGTACTAATTCTTTTAATTTTTCAATTAAAGCGGTCGGTTCAAAGGCTTGATCAACGATCAGCTGTACCGAATTAATATCATCATCATGTTCGTGTTCTTCTTCGTGGTCATGATGACTCGGACGACTTTCTAAATGATCTTCTACTGCTGCATTAAACCCGAGCAAAAGATTCGTTTCCACATCCCCTTGTTGACAAGCAACAACCTTCACACCAGGGGGAAGTTCTCGGCTTAACCATTCTCGCACTTTTATTAATGAAGCTTGATCAATTAAGTCCGTTTTTGTTAATAAAACCAGATCCGCACAAGCCAATTGATCTTCAAATAATTCTTCAATTGGGGTTTCATGTTCTAAATTCGGATCAGCTTGACGTTGAGCTTCTAAAGCCTCCAAATCTCCCACTAAAGTTCCTGCTGCTAAAGCTTGAGCATCGACAACGGTGAGAACACCATCAACTGTGGCACTATTGCGAATTTCCGGCCAACGAAAGGCTTGAACCAAAGGTTTAGGTAAAGCTAATCCAGAGGTTTCTACCAGTATACAATCAATGCGATCGCGACGTTTAAGAAGTTCTTGCATCGTGGGATAAAATTCTTCTTGAACGGTGCAGCATAAACAACCATTGGTGAGTTCTACAATATTATTTTCAGGGGATTCATCTTCTTCACAAACTTGACAAGAACGCAACAGTTCTCCATCAATTCCCACTTCTCCAAATTCATTGACTAAAACAGCAATTCGGCGTCCTTGATTATTTTGGAGGAGATGACGGAGTAGAGTTGTTTTTCCAGCGCCGAGAAATCCAGTAACAACGGTAACGGGTATTTTGTGCATCGTGAGTCTTTTGAGTTAAAGTTTAGGGAGATCATTTCATCGCTAAGAATGAATTAATTTGAGAGGTTAACCCCGTTCTAGCAATTTAGTTAGTGATTCGGTAAAAATACGAAAACTGATTCCAAAGCAAATCATTTAGGGTGAACTTTCCTGACTTTCAGGAGGAGGAGTTTCTTCTGGGGATGGGGTGACACTCGGTAGAGTATTCTCTTTAATGTTGACAAAAATATCATAACGAGTGCTGCGATCGCTAACTACTGCGGCGTTTACCCCAATCGCTTGTATCGCATTTACCCAAACCGCTTGTGCAGGTGGAAGCTGAGGTAAAGACAAATTACGGCGATCAAAAACTTGTTCGATATCAATAAAGAAACTGCCATTATTCGGACTTAATTCGGTGGGTACTGTTTCTCTAAATAAAGAATCTGAAGGAATCCCATTCTCGGGTTCTGGTAAAATTTGATTGGCAATCGGTGCGCCCAAAGTTGCAAATAACACATCTTCGTCTAACCAACCTCGAATCACACTAAAACCCCCATACGGAGAAGTCCACTTGACAACAGGTTGACCTTGGAGTTGGGCCGGTTGGATCTGAAAATCTTTAGACTTCATCGCCGCATCCAACTTTTCTAAAGCCGTTTCTGCGGCTTGGCGATCTCTCGTTTCCACCATCAAAGCCAATCCCGCCGAAAACTTTTGGGGGGTTTGTTTATTCGGAACTGCCGGAATCAACGCCAGAGAAAATTCTCCATCCATCCAACTCAAAAAGTCCTTTTCCAAATCCATCTGTGTCGCCTGTTTTAAACTAGAACTGAGAGCTTCTGGATTAAAAGGAGCAATCGGATTAGAAGCAGCATCTTTGCTGTAGTCTTGCCACAGTTGTTGTAAATTTCCTCCTGCCATAACCATCATTGCATTTGTAGGAATTCGTTCTAGCATTTCCTGAGATTGATTTTCAACGGTGAGCGTTTTTTGACTACTAGGTTTATACCAAGAAAGACCTTTGAAATTAATGCCACCCGATTCTAAAACAACACTACTGACAAACCCTTGATGCTGCTGTAATTTTTCTAGATTTTCGGGAGGAATGGGTTGGGCGGAGGTAAAAGAAGCCACACTAGCCGCTACCGGAATATTGAGATAAACTTCCGCAAAAGCTCTTGAGGTTTGAACTTTTTCAAGCGCGTTGGCATAACCTGGGGTTTTCGCAATTGAAGCCTCGCCTCGGAAAGTATCAATTGTGCGATCGGTGGCGTTAGCATCAGTCGTAACCAACAAAAACTTTTCACCCAAAACCGCGATCGAGTAATTTTGAGTCGGTAAGCCTTGAGTTTCAATAATTTCAATTCCCCGATAGGATCGTTCGCTGATATCTCCTTCTGTCAACAATTTGGGTTGGGCCAGAACTTCCTGTGCTTTTTGAGGATTGGCAATCGGAAAAACCATCACCATTGCGGGTTCTGTTGGAGAAGAAGGGGGCGAGTCCGGTTTCGGTAGCGTTCCAGACGTAATGGTTTGATGAGGCAACCAGGCCACCATGACTTCATCTCCAACCCAAGGTTGAATGTCTGCTTGGTAGTCAAAACCGCTATCGGTAAATAAGCGATCGCGCCAGTCTTGGATAGTTTTGTTGAGGGCGGCTTTGGACTCGGCGGTGCCATATTCGCGCAGTTTTTCCCATTGTTTGGGTTCGGTAGAGAACGAAACCGCCATCATTGCATCAGTCGGCACGATGTTTGCCCCAATCGGAACATTTTCGAGGGCTTTTCTCGAAAGTACAAAGTAATAGGTCGCGACTCCCCCTGCAATCAGAAGAGCAGCCGCTCCCAGTGTCAACCAGAGGGATGATTTGTTTTTGTACATCATGGAGAGCAACGATTTAAAACAGATAGTGAGCGTCGATAACAGATTAACTTAACGATAAAACCCATGGATTTAGACTGCCTACAGATAGCTTAATCCGTTTTTCTGATCAGAATCTGTTTCTTTGACGTTTGATAATGGTCTTTAATCTCCCAAACTATCACATATCAAAGTGAGGTTTGGCAAGATGTTAGGTGCATCAGTCGGGAATAGCTTATTTGGCAGGGAGTCGCGAAAAAACGGGTTAAGGGTTACGGGTTACGGTAAATTGCCTTCTGGCTCCGGTCTTTTGCCTTCTTTAACGTCTGGGTTCTGTTTTAAGCCCGAAAAGTCTTCAAACCAACCCCTTCGCTGAAAGAACAGAAATAGACTGACTCCGACGATCAGCATCACAGCCAAACAAACGGGATAACCCCAATACCACTCTAACTCGGGCATATTCCAGGGAGACGCTGAGGGATCGAAGTTCATCCCATAGACTCCCGCAATGAACGTCAGGGGAATAAAAATAGTCGAAATGACCGTGAGAATTTTCATAATCTCATTCATTTTATTGCCCATTGTGGACATATAAATGTTGATCAGATCGGAAGAAAGCTCACGATTGGTTTCGAGCATATCTCGAATATTAATAGTGTGATCATAGCAGTCTCGTAGATACACTCGAACTCGTTTGCTAATCAAGCGTGTACGATCACGAACTAAGATATTAATGGCGTCTCGTTGCGACCAAATTGCCCGCCGCAAAACCAACATTTCTTGCTTGACTTCATAGATTTTCCACAGGGTATGATTACTGGGTCTAAATAGTATTTCATCTTCGAGTTCTTCGAGGTGATCGCTGTAATATTCAATGACTGGAAAAAAGCCATCAATAATGGCATCTAAAATCGCATAGGCCAAATAATCGGCTCCATGCTTACGAATGCTCCCGTGATTATTGCGAATCCGATCGCGTACAGGTTGTAAACAGTCGTATCGGGTTTCTTCTTGAACCGTAATCAGGTAATTCTCCCCTAAAATCAAACTCACCTGCTCTCGATGCAGCGTCTTTGAGTCAGGTTTGAGTAAGACCATCCAGGCGACAATTACAATTTGGTCAGGATTTTCATAATAGACGACTTTCGGACGTTGGGGAATATTAACCACGTCTTCTAAAGCCAAAGGATGAAATTGAAAAATCTGCGACATCTGTCGCCACGTTTCTGTATTTCCTAGTCCTTGAATATCCAACCAACTCACCGTTTCCGATTTCAAGTAGGGAATACAGTCTTGAGGTTGATTGAGTTTGACTCGATTTGTTTTGGCGAGATTATAGTCAGTTAAGACAATTTCCGGTGCTGGGTCATCAGGTTCAAGGTCTAGTGTTCCAGGTAAAGTTCCGGGTTCGTCGTAGAAATAGTCGAAGTTTGAGTCTTCTTCCTCTGCTGACGAATGTCCCGTTGGTGGAGAAGGAGTGAGACTATGTGACATAGAGTTGAGTTCTCACGGGTTCATCGGAGATTTTCGGAAGTTTGGCTTTTGACAGCGTACAGAACAGCTTTCACTTAGTGAAAACAGTATTCCCCAAAATTCGTTAGCCTGGGCTAAACCGCTTTAAACTGGGGTTGTTTCTGCACGTATTCAAGCAGGCCTTCACAGGCATCGAGTAGAATATCAATCACCTGATTGAACCCCTCCGGGCCACCATAATAGGGATCGGGAACTTCTTTGACATTGTGATGGCGACAGAACTCACACATCAGCTTCACTTTGTCTTGATATTGACGATCCGAATCAAGGCGAACAATAGATTCATAGTTGTCGTAATCCATCGCCAAAATCAAATCAAACTTCTCAAAGTCCTCTCGTCTAAACTGACGGGCTTGACCTTTGAGCAAGATCCCTCGTAATGAAGCGGCTTTTGTCATACGAGCATCGGGGGGACTTCCGATGTGATAACTAGAAGTCCCGGCTGAATCACAGAGAATGTCATGACTGAGATCAGCGAGTTCAATCTGGTGATTCATAATATTTTCTGCCGAGGGAGAGCGGCAAATGTTCCCTAGACAGACAAATAGTAACTGATAAGGCATTGATTTTGAGCGACCCTTGAGAAATTACATTCCGGGCAAGTTAAGTCCCCCTGTTAATTCTTCCATCCGTTGTCGCATGGTCGCAGTGGAATTTTCATAGGCGGCTTGTGTTGCTTCTAAAACCATCGCCGACACCACTTCTGCCCCTTCACCCATAACATCAGGCGAAATTTCGACCCGACGGGGTTCTTGGTTGCCACTTAGGTAAACTTTCACTAAGCCACCTGCTGCTGCGCCTTCAATTTCTAACTGATCCAACTCTTCTTGAAGCTTTTTCGCTCCTTCTTGAACCTGTTGAGCTTTTTTGAAAGCCTCGGCGAGTTCTTTCATTTTGCCCATGCCGAAGCCAAATCCTTGTCCTTGCTTTGTCATAATTTAATTCTTTAGCGCCCAGGACGCTTCCAAGTTGTACTTAAATGTTCTCAGAAAATCTTAAGTCTAACACTTTAGCATTTTCTCTAATTCTAAAGAAAACTGCAAGAGTGAAGAGCGAGATCTAGCTTTAGATCAGGTTAGGGATATTTTTTCCTCCGAATGACATTATAGAGCCAAGTTTCATCGAAAACATCAAAACCCCATCCGTTTTGAGTTCAAATTTAGCGGTTTAGAGTTTTTTGTACTTTCACGCACACGATCAACCCGAAATTCCGTTTGCAAGTGCTATTTTTCGTCTATTCTCAAGTTGACTTTCAAAGTCATTTCTAGTGATTGAGGATCGATAGTCTTGCAAAAGTGAATTGGGGAGTACCCCCTATGATCGAGCTTCAGAGGCTGTCTGCAATGCTTGTCAATTTTATCGTATTTTTCCCGCAACGACTGGCGAATTCCCTGGGGAAGACATCAGTTGAGCGTGTAATCGGGTCGATAGAGTGAAGCTAGAATTGTCAACTGGCTTTTAAGAGTGTTGAAACTCCCCGATAATCCTCACTTCGGGTTCGAGTAGGAAAGACCAACGCTGTTCAACTTGTTCTTGGACATAGCGAATGAGTTGGAAAATCTCAGTCGCGGTTGCGCCGCCACAATTGACAATAAAATTGGCATGACGTTCAGCCACTTGAGCGCCGCCAATTTGGTATCCTTTTAAACCCGCTTGTTCAATTAGCCAACCTGCGGGTTTTGGGCCAGGATTGCGAAAGACACTGCCACAACTGGGCAGATGGTAAGGCTGAGAACTTCGGCGGTGTCGCAGTTGATCAGTGGTATCAGCTAAAACCAGAGCGGGGTCTGCTCCGGGTTGTAACGCGAAAGTTGCTTGTAGGACAACGCGATCACTATTTTGTAAATTAGAAGTCCGATAGCGATAAGCCAAGTCTTTAGGAGTCAAAACCTCTAGTTTTCCAAAGCGAGAAAGCACTTCAGCTTGAACCAAAATCTCGGCCGTACTGCTCCCATGAGCGCCCGCATTCATCACCACAGCGCCGCCAACAGTGCCGGGAATACCGACCGCCCATTCTAAGCCTTGCCATCCCAAGCGAGCCGCTTTCCAAGCCAAGCGAGGCAAGGATTCTCCGGCGGCGACATGAAGTTGTCCAGTGGCTAAATCAAAGTGGGTGTGGCGCAAGCCACGGGTACCGATGACTAATCCTGATAAACCCTGATCACTGATTAAAAGATTTGATCCTCCTCCCAGTAAAGTTGCTGAAAGTCCTTGTTCGGCTGCCCATGCTAAACTCGCTTGCATTTCATCAAGATTTTTGGGGGCAACATACCATTCAGCCGGGCCACCCACACGGTAGGACGTATGAGAAGCTAAGGAAACTTTTGATTGAATCAAACAGTCTTTTCCTAGCAAGGAAATGGAGCGAGGAGCGGATGGGCCACTTGCTCCGGAACTCGACTGTTGATCAAGCTGACCTGGAGAGTCGTAGGAAAGCGTCATAACCATAACAAATACAACAAAATGCTTATTCTTAATCGAAACAACAGCACCATTACGAGCTTATTGACCCCATCGAGCGAGCCGATTGGGGCTGCTGCTCAATCTGAGGTAATGGGTGATTTTGATAGAATGCGATCACCTCGGGGATAATTTTATTGAGGTTGCCTGCCCCTAAAAAGAGAGCTAAATCACCGGGAGCGAGAATTTCACTCAATAGGGTTTTGACAGACTCCAACGATTGTCGGTAGTAAACTTGAGGGTGATAGGTTCCAATGGAATCGGCTAATTGTTGTCCATTGATTTGACCGGTGTTCGCTTCACCTGCACTATAAATGTCCGTCAGTACCACCAGATCAGCCTCCGCAAAGCACTGGGAGAATTCTGACAAGAAAGTTTGAGTCCGGCTATAACGATGAGGTTGAAAGATCGCCACAACCCTTTGAACAGGGATATTTGTTGAGGGGCCAGAGCCTTTACGAAGGCGAGCGGCGCCTAAAGTGGCTCGGATCTCACTGGGATGATGAGCATAGTCATCAATAAATAGGATGTCATTGCTGCTACCGCGATGTTCAAAGCGTCGTTTTGCCCCTTCAAAGGTAGAGATGGCGATCGCGATTGCCGAAAACTCCAATCCCACAAGTCGGCCAACGGCGACAGCAGCGAGAGCATTTTGGAGGTTGTGTTGACCCAGTAACTTAACGTGTAACTGACCCAACAGTTGACCCCGTTCCCACACTAGAGCCAGAGATCCCTCGGAGCCATACTCGACTGCATCTACAGTGTAATCGGCTCCCGAGTTGGGGTCTAAGCTATAGCTAATTTGAGGTTGAATCCGCTCTCGAACCGTGGCACAGTCAATACAGCCAATCAAGGTTTGACAATGCTCGGTAAAGGTTTCAAAGGTAGAAATGACTTGATCGAGGGTTTGATAATGATCGGGGTGATCAAGTTCGATGTTGGTGATAATTCCAATCGCGGGGGCAAACTTGACCAAAGAGCCATCAGATTCATCCGCTTCAGCCACGAGATAGGGACTCTGACCGACACGGGCGTTGCCTTCCCAAGCATTGACTTCTCCACCAACTAAAATCGTTGGATCGAGGCCCGCTTCCAGCATCATATAGGCAATTAGGCTACTGGTGGTTGTTTTCCCGTGAGTTCCCGCCACCGCAATACTTTGGTATTCGCCGATCAGGGCGGCTAGAATGTCAGAACGATGAAAGATCGGACAACCTAAAGTTTGAGCCGCTTTGTACTCTGGGTTTTCGGGATGAATCGCTGTTGAACAGACGACTTGGGGTAATGGCATCGATGATGGCATCCCTACACCATTCGCCCCAACTGCTTCAGATGATACCTCGACGGCTGGCTTTGAGCCGTTAGTCTGCCCCAAGTTTAAGTTTTTCGGGGTGCTGTTTGAATCGATTTGAGTTGGAAAAGCCTCAAAATTGCTGGCTTCTTGACTCCAAAAAATATGGACGCCCAAGGCTTGCAAACGCCGGGTAATATGGGTCGTTTGTAAGTCCGAGCCATAAATTGGCAGGTTGCGCTTTGCTAGAATATAGGCGAGAGCAGACATTCCGATTCCACCAATCCCGATGAAATGAAAGGGTCTGCCACTGAAATCAACAGAACTAGGCATTTTAGCTCCTTAACCACACCACACCACGCCAATAACAGGCGATATCATATCAAGAATTGTTTTTTCCCGATACAGTTCGGTAAATATTTCTCAAGAAGCATTCTACGCCATCCTTCACGTATAGGGGGCGAAATGCTGTAGTAGTTGTATACTATATCCTTTGTCTCTAAGCAAATACCGGATTTCTCTGGATCAAATTTAGAGGGGACGGCAATGGGACAATTGAGTGAAGAATCTGTTTCAGGGGTCTGAGGTCTTGAATTGAGCGGGGTTTTTTCCGGTCAAACTCTCTCCTATAGGGGGTTAGAGTGTTCTGTCGGTTTCGAGTGATCAGATTTTAATCCGAAGTTTGGAAAGCTAAACGTAAGAATGGATCAGCCTTTACGGTATGATTGGGGTCATTAGAAACCTAAATCATAAAAGGCTCGTGCCTGAGTTGGGCAATGCCATTGTTAGGAGGAACAAGGTGATTAAAGTCGCAATCAATGGTTTTGGACGGATCGGACGCAACTTTGTGCGTTGCTTATTGACTCGCGAGAATAGCAATCTGGATCTGGTCGCCATCAATGATACCTCAGACCCGAAGACAAATGCTCACTTGTTGAAGTATGATTCGATGCTGGGGACTCTCAAAGATGTTGATATTAAAGCCGATGAAAACTCGCTGACTATCAACGGTAAAACAGTTAAGTGTGTCTCTGATCGCAATCCCCTCAATCTACCCTGGGCTGATTGGGGTGTTGATTTGATTATCGAATCGACTGGTGTGTTTGTCACCGAAGAAGGTGCTTCTAAGCACTTACAAGCGGGGGCTAAGAAGGTGTTGATTACAGCCCCAGGTAAAGGCGGAAAGATTGGGACTTTCGTGATGGGGGTTAACGACAATGCCTACAAGCACGATGACTACAATGTTGTCAGTAACGCCAGTTGTACCACGAACTGTCTCGCTCCTTTTACCAAGGTGCTACACGAACACTTTGGTATTATCAAAGGGACGATGACAACGACCCACAGCTACACTGGAGATCAACGCATTTTAGATGCGAGTCACCGGGATTTACGGCGGGCGCGGGCAGCGGCGATCAACATCGTACCGACTTCTACGGGGGCTGCTAAAGCGGTGGCGTTGGTTATTCCTGAAATGAAGGGTAAACTCAACGGTATTGCAATGCGTGTACCGACTCCAAATGTTTCTGTTGTAGACTTGGTGGTTCAAGTCGAGAAGAAAACATTTACCGAAGAAGTCAATCGATCTTTACAAGAAGCTGCCGAAGGCCCTATGAAAGGTATTCTCGAATATAGCGATCTCCCTCTGGTTTCCAGTGATTATCGCGGACGAGATGCTTCCTCTATCGTCGATGCTAGTTTGACGATGGTTATGGGTGGTGACATGGTAAAGGTCATTGCTTGGTATGACAACGAGTGGGGCTATAGCCAACGGGTTGTAGACCTGGCTGAGTTAGTTGCAAAACATTGGCCGGCAGCCTAGAAAGAACGTGGGATGAGGAATTAGGAATTAGGGATGAGGAACTTGAAGACTCGATTTGAGTGAGCAAGGATAAATTTTACTTGTTCCTATTCCATTTTCCCGGTTCTTGGCTTGACGATTGAGTTTTTTAATTGAAAATTAATGTTCTCAACCCATAGAACATTCAAAAATGTTTAAATCCTTTGTTAAGAACAAGGGGGGTTTCCGTCTGAGGTTGCGTCTGATCAACTAAAAGAATTTGGGGGTTAGTGGTTGTTATTCCGACAACTGCTGCCCCCGTTCCCAATTTCTGCACGAACTGTTCAGCCAAGGGCATCGGAAGACACAACACCAACTGAAAGTCTTCGCCCCCATACAGCGCCCAGTTTAGGGCTTGAGAGGGAGAAACAAGCTGTTGTAAAGCTTCTGACAGCGGAATTTGATGGCGTTCTATTCTCGCCCCCACTTGACTCGCTTGACAGATTTGTACAACCGCATCGGCTAAACCATCACTACTATCCATTCCCGCAACTATGATTTCATCCGGGAGAATTTCTTGTAAAATAGCGATCGCATCGAGTCTGGGTAAGGGTCGTTGATGAGCTTCAATCAGGGATGAACGTTGCATCTGGCTTAAAGATTGTCCAAACTCTGGCTTCAGCAATACTTCTAACCCCGCCCGCGAATCTCCATGTACTCCGGTGACAACAATCGCATTTCCTGCTTGGGCTGTATTCCGCCGAATGGCAAACTGAGGATTAACCTGTCCAAAAGCGGTAATAGAAACACAACGCACCCGTGACTGACAGATATCTCCTCCGACTATCGGGGTATTAAAGGGTTCTAAACATTGAGAAATTCCCTGATAAAATTCCTCAACCCATTCCACAGAAGTCTCAGGAGTCAACCCCAAAGCCACCGTAATTCCCACCGGAAACGCCCCCATCGCCGCAATATCCGATAAATTCGCCGCAGTCGCCCGCCAACCCACATCACTTGCGGTTGTGGTGCGATCGCTAAAATGCACCTCATCAACTAACATATCTGTAGTAATGACCAAAGATTGATCTGATTTTGGGGTAAGTATCGCCGCATCATCCCCGACTACTTCTTGGGGACAAAAACGCTTGACAATTGCTAATAGACCTTGTTCGCCAATATCTTGAACCTTCATCGCTAAAGAAAGAACTTTTCTTGATAGGATATTGCTGGATTCCTCAAAATTCCGGGAATCGATTCAATTAGGATAACCCTTATGGTCACTAAAGATCTCGACAATATTAGCCTTTTGGCTTTTCAACAACCGATCAACTGTTGTAATATAACGGCGGTCGCATACGCATTAACCGCACTCGGACATTCCACCTCGGTTGATGATATTTTTTATGTCACTCGATTACCCATTGCGACTGTTCTAGATGATGGGATGACGTTGGCGGAAACTTACGATGCCTTTCTCACCTACGTTGACAATGCTCATTTACCCCTGTCTGTGAAACTAGAGCATTTCGACAAACGAAACATGACTTACGACAACTTTATTCAAGAAGTTGAAAAAGCCGTCTCGGATGACAAGGACATTCATATCTTAAATTTTAGTGTCAGCATTGCTCACGATAATTTCAATCTAGGGGGTGGTCATTTCTCCTTGGTAGCCGATTATGATCCTAATACACAGGAAATCACAATTGCCGATACCAACCCCAAAAAGTATACTCGCTTTTGGAAATGCCCCGCCGAACGAATGTATAAAGCTTGTGTTGATAAAGATTCTTCTTCTACCCGCTCTCGGGGGATGATTGTGGTTCGCAAAATTGACGAATCACACCAATAATCATACCCATAAAAATTGACAGAAAAAGTGAATCGATGTTCAGCAGAGTTAGCTTCTCACAAGAGTTGTCAATCTCTGCTGTTATTATATCTGTAATTTTTTGTAAAGTTGCAGGGGTCAACTGAAATGCTATCCTAATCAAATAGGGGTTAGAGACTGTTCTCTAGAACGTTTCTACCGCTTTGTACTGGATTCTCTACAAACAAATCTATGAGATTGCCTGATGGCCCCAGGCTACCTGCGTTACTCCAAACTTTAAAAATTATCGCCCAACCTACCCAATTTTTAGAACGGTGTGCGAACAAATTTGGAGACTGTTTTACGTTACGGGTACTGGGTTTTAACTCACCTCCAATTGTCTTTTTTAGCAATCCTAAAGCCATTGAAGCGATTTTTAACACCGATGCGGATAAATTTGAACTTGGAAAAATTACACACGTCTTTCAACCGTTAACGGGATCTCAATCCTTAATTATGCAAGATGGAAAACGTCATCAACGTCTGCGTCAATTATTGATGCCTCCTCTGCATGGTAAACAACTTCTCGCCTACGGTCAAACCATTTGTAATTTAACCCTAAAAGCAACTCAAAATTGGTTTCCAGGTAATTTTATTTCAATTCGAGATTATACCTCAGAAATTGCCCTAGAAGTCATTTTGCAAGTCGTTTTAGGACTGAAAGAAAATCGCCGTTATTTTCAACTCAAAAATCTAATTGAACCCTATTTAGAAAGCGTCAATCAACCCCTCAACTCAATTCAGTTTTTCTTACCGCCTTTACAACAAAATCTAGGCAACTGGAGTCCTTGGGGAAAATTCATCCAACAACGACAACAAATAGATGATTTAATTTACGCTGAAATAGCCGAACGTCGGACAAAACTACTCGGGGAAGATGTTCTTTCACTACTCATTTCGGCTAGAGATGAAGCTGGAAAAGGCTTAACTAATCAAGAACTCAGAGATCAACTCATTACGTTATTACTCTTAGGGCATGATACCACAGCATCGGCTTTAGCTTGGACATTTTATTGGATTCATCGTTATCCAAAAATTCTCGATCAATTAGTAGAAGAATTAAACAGTTTGGGAGAAAATCCCGATCCGATGGATATTGTCCAACTGCCTTATCTCAATGCTGTTTGTCAAGAAACATTACGCATTTATCCGATTGCCTTAATCTCTCAGCCGAGAGTTGTTAAAGAAAGTATCAAAATTGAGAATTATCAGTTTCAACCCGGTACAATATTAGTACCTTGCATTCATTTAGCACATCATCGGGATCAAGTTTATCCCAACTCCAAACAGTTTAACCCGAATCGCTTCCTAAAGCAGAAATTTTCACCTTATGAATATTTACCCTTTGGAGGCGGAAGTCGTAGCTGTATTGGAATGGCACTTTCCCTGTTTGAAATGAAGCTGATTTTAGCAACAATTTTGTTAAACTATCAGTTAGCTTTCAATCAAGCTCATGTTGTTAAGCCGGTGAGACGGGGAATTACTATCGTTCCTTCGGGTAATTTTAGACTCACAGTTTTAACGGGAATACAAACCCGGATTTCAACAAAAGCAGTCAACCGCTAAACTAAAATTAAGCAACTAAAACCTTGATTATGACAACAAAACTAATTACAGACACTCATCAAAATAAACTGTGGTTAGCCGCGATTAAACCCCCAATGTATAGCGTGGCAATTATGCCTATCTGGTTGGGGACAGCAATTGCTTGGTTTGAACAACAATCGATCAATTGGGGAATTTTTACCACGTTTGTTAGTGCGGCAATTTTAATCTTAGCCTGGGAAAATATTCATAATGATGTATTTGACTCGGAAACTGGAATTGATAAAAATAAAGCCCATTCTTTAGTGAATTTAACCCAAAAAAAGAACTTAGTTTTTGCTATTGGTTTACTGTGTTTAACGGTTGGAATTCTGGAAATATTATTGATTTGTTGGTGGCAAAAAGATTTTACAGTCATTGGTTTAATTTTGGGTTGTTGTTTCCTGGGATATGCTTATCAGGGGCCTCCTTTTCGTTTGGGTTATCAAGGTTTGGGCGAATTTCTCTGCTTTTTTGCCTTTGGGCCGTTGGCGGTTTCTGCGGCTTATTATAGTCAAACTCAGAGTTGGTCAAGTGTGAGTTTTGCGGCTTCTGTTATTCTCGGAATTTCGACGACTTTAATATTATTTTGTTCCCATTTTCATCAAGTAGAAGATGATTTAGCTGCGGGAAAATATTCCCCAATTGTGCGTTTAGGAACAAAAAGATCCGCCCAACTTTTGCCTATTTTTGGTGGTATAATATTTGCAATTACAGCCATCGGCGTTGTGTTAGGAACGTTTCCAATTTGGACGTTATTGAGTTTTGTGGGTTTACCTGCTGCGATTAAACTCTGTCGTCACGTTGGTTTAAATCACGATCAACCGGAGTTAATTAGTAATTGTAAATATATTGCGGTTTCCCTGCATTTTTGGAGTGGGTTGCTATTAGGATTAGGGTTTGTGATTCATTTCTAGGTTCATCGGTGTGATTTTCCCAATTCTTCTAATTTTTCAGAAACAATTTATTTAAAATAGAGTCAGACTCATAAACTGCCGAATTAACCTTATCAATAGGCAGTTTTATTTTAAATCTGGGAGAAAAGCACCATGAAAACTATCCTCAAATGTAGCTTGGCGTTGTTATTCTTTGCGAGTATATCTGCTTGTACTCCCCAATCTTCTGTGAGTAATAACTCTGGGGAAACCATCACCTCTCAAACCAGTCAAACTGAAACGAATTCTTCTAATGTCACACCTGTAACAGAAGTTGCGACTGTTCCCCAAGTTGAAGGGTTTACGATGGATGAGTTATTCGATAATGGTGGTGGAGGTTGTGGAATGAGTCTCTGGAAAGCTGGAAGTAACCCTCCTGAAACCACACTCTTTTTTAATGGAACTGAAGCGAATTCAACTCTGATGAAAATTAACGGTGAATGGGTTAAATTAAATCGAACCGAAGCAACGGGAGAAGATTTTTACGGACAAAAAAACTCACAAATGTTTATTAGTGAAGATGGAGAAATTGAGGTAAAAGTTGATGTGGAACTGGGGGAAAAAGGAGAAATAGAATCGGTTGCAATTCCCCAAGGAACCCTACAAATTGAACAAGCAGGGGAAACCGTAGAAATTCCCGTTGTTGGGGATGCGGGATGTTAGATTCTCCCAAGAATAAATTCTTTATAATCTGTCATTCTGAAAAAGCGTGAAGAATCTCTAAAAAACTTTAATTTTAATTTGGTTTTATCGTTCACTTAACCAGTTTTGTAGTATACTAATTAGATTAGGTTGATCAGGAAAACTTGCTAAAGGAGCTTCAATGTTTTGAGTCGTAATAAAAGCAATGTGTAAATCATTAGCTAGTTTTCGACAGAAAGAGATCAGATCTGTATTAGGTTCGCATTGGTAAAGAATTAAAGCGATGTGTTGAGTATTTAAGTGTTTTTTCAGTTTGGGAATTAATCGCTTGAGTTGAGCATGATTGTTCACTTCTGGTATATTTTCATCGTTAGGAAAAACGGTTTGATAGATTTGGTTACAAAGTTCTTGTGCGATCGCAGTATTATCTGTTTCATCTTCTAAAGGTTGAGAATTGATAACAATGGGAGAGGTTTTCTGAGTCGGTTGTAATTCTTTCAAAAGTTCACCCAGATCACCAATTTGTTCTTGAAAAACTTGAACAGTAGAGGTATTATTAGCAGGAAGGTTCTCAACCTTGCTAGACTGTCCCTCAGTTTCCTGTTAGAATGAAGTTCTTGAGCGACAAACGAGCGACAAGGTAACTAGCTGTAAGCTAGCGAAGGTTTGAAACGCCTGCTATTTATGCCGTTAGGCAGAATGCGGACGAAAGGACTTGAACCTTCACATCTTACGATACTAGAACCTAAATCTAGCGCGTCTACCAATTCCGCCACGTCCGCTGGTTGCTAGTATTTCATTATAGCACACCTGAGTGCAGAAGCTGCAATAAATTTGGGGGAAGATAGAAAGGGCTGAAGCCACAAGGTTTCAGGCGGAGAAATGGGATCACTTCTTATTCCGAACAAATAGATTAATGGACAATCTACTGATGAGAGGATTAAGTTGAGTTTTTGATCCGAATTGAAAACCTAGAGTTCATCTCTAAAATCTAGGGATTCAGATTTCCGCCAAACCCAGCTTATTTAGCTATCGACACAATATCTTAGTCTATAGATTAAAGCATCCAGATTCAGGGGTAAGCTTAACGGATTTTCGCTGCTATAGCGCTACGCTCCGGCAATCTTACAAAAGGCAAAAGCGCAAAGTGCGGTGAGTGCAGCGCGGTCTTGGGGTCACGCCTGCGTGGAGCGCGAAGTCCGTTGCGGGGGTTCCCCCCGTTGTAGGAACTTCGTAAGAGAGTGACTGCCGAACCCGGAGGGTCTTGGGGTCACGCCTGCGTGGAGCAACTTTGCAATCTTAGGCAAAAGTTCGATTATCAAAGGTTTTCAGCCTTTACAAATGTCCTAACCTTAGTGAGTAGCACTATATCTCTCTCAGAAAACTTAACCAAACATAAATCTCAAATCCCGGTGTCTCCGTCAATTGTTGCCAATGCGATGTATTTATACCAATCTGAGCTAGATTCCCAAAGCAATCAAGATAGATTTTACAAAAGTTTTACATAAATCTCTGGATAACTTTACATAAACACCTGTTATTAACTCCTGTCAACAATATAAATTAAATTGTATTGTTTCATCCGGTTAATTCAAGTTTTAAAATCAATCTCTGAAAAAAACTCAGATCAGTTATCATTGTCGCTTGGATAGCGTCCATCTCGCTAATTCTTCATAACTTTTTTCCCGGTTATGACCCGTATCCTCTCCTCATAGGAAACATATATATGCTGCAAGTTGTCAAATCTGGGTACAGAACTTCAAGCCGAATTTGTATTCTCGGTGGTGGCTTTGCTGGATTATATACAGCTTTGTACTTAGATCGTCTATCTTGGTCTAAAGGGAAAAAGCCGGAAATTGTTCTAATTGATCAAAAAGATCGCTTTCTATTTACTCCATTTCTCTATGAATTAATCACCGGAGAACTCCAAACCTGGGAAGTAGCTCCCTCCTTTCAAAAGTTATTGATGGATACAGATATTCAATTTCATCAAGGAACTGTAAAAGGGATTGATTTACAAGAACATCAAATTCTATTGCAAGATGGCGATCCTTTATTGTACGATTATTTAGTTCTAGCAGTTGGCAGACGAAGCTATTCTGATA
>NZ_AUZM01000053.1 GCF_000478195.2 Lyngbya aestuarii BL J
TCTTAACTGTAAAACTCACCACGATTGTGACAGTAACGCCGCACTCAACATAAGAAATGAAGGCATCAGAATAATACATTTTGGCGGAGGGAACCCCGTCTCTGCTGAGGGAGCCTGTTTAAGACCAGATAACCGCGACGGTGAAAGGGCATCGGGCTGAGAAATCAGAAGCTTACACTGTACCGCGGCGGTCAGTGTGAGTAGTTCACTATCATATCCCCTTGCGATCGCCACTAAAATTCTATCTTCTGGATCTTTAGAAAATCTCGGGTAAGGATTTACTCGCAGTCGGACAAATTATTCAATGAAAAAAGGGCTGTGAACTTCACAACCCTGATGGTGTATCGCCAATTGTGGGCGATGTCGTTTAACCCTGAAGTGCTTCCGCGCCCCCAACAACTTCCAAAATTTCTTGAGTAATTGCGGCTTGTCGAGCTTTGTTGTAGGATAACGTCAAGCTTTTCATCAACTCTCCGGCGTTCTCACTAGCATTACTCATCGCCGTCATCCGGGCAGCTAACTCACTCGCTGTTGATTCTTGCCACGCCCGTAACAGTTGGTTGGTTAAATAAAGCGGTAACAAAGCATCCAGAATCTGTACTGGATCTTGTTCAAAAATCATATCACGGGGGATGATTGTTGGGGTTACTGCTACTTTTTCACGAGTAACATCAAGTTGACCCCCGCTTGTTGTCAGTCGGAAGACTTCATCGTCTTTAACTTCCAAACCTTGAAAATTGAGGGGAAGAAGGGTTTGAACGACAGGTTTAGAACTAATCAACGAAACAAACTTCGTGTAAATTAATTCTACCCGATCCACTTCTCCCGATAAAAATAAGGAGAGAACTTCTTCTGCCGCATCGGCAACTTTCTCGCCAGGAGGTGTTTTTTCGGGGTTTTCAGCCGTTCTTTGAATCGGGACATTCCGGCGTTGAAAATACTGAATCGCTTTTCGTCCAACCAGGATATAAGTATAATCAACCCCTTCTGCGGTCAATTCTTTAGCGCGACTTTCCGCCCGTTTGATAATATTACCGTTGTAAGTACCGCACAAACCCCGATTACCGGAAATCACCAGTAATCCGACTTTTTTGACTTCCCGTTGTTCGAGTAGGGGAGAATCAATATTTTCAAATTTTAGACGGGATTGTAGGGCATAAAGAATCCCGGCTAATTTATCGGCAAAAGGACGGGTTGCTAAGACTTGTTCTTGAGCGCGACGAACTTTAGCAGAGGCAACTAAACGCATCGCCTCGGTAATTTTTTTTGTATTTTTGACTGAAGCAATGCGATCGCGAATCGCTTTTAAGTTTGACATAGTGGGGTCAGTTATCAGTTATTTGTTAACAGTGACCAGTGAGATTTGATCAAAGCTAAATGCCCGATTTTTCACTGGCCACAAAACCTGACTAGGCAGAAACGAGGAAGGTTTGCTTAAATTCGTTAATTCCTTCTTTGAGGAGATTTTCTGCTTCTTCAGTTAGGACTTTTTCGGTTTGGATGATTTCGCCATACTTGGGCTTGCTATTTTTCAGGTAATCCCGTAATCCCGCAGCAAAAGCAACCACTTTGTCCACCGGAATTTCATCAAGATAACCGTTAATTCCCGTGTAAATAATCGCCACCTGTTCAAACAATTGCAGAGGCGAGTTTTGGGGTTGTTTTAGGAGTTCGCGTAGGCGTTCACCCCGAGACAACTGTTTACGGGTTGCTTCATCCAAGTCAGAAGCAAACTGAGAAAAGGCAGCCAACTCAGCATACTGAGCCAACTCTAGCTTCACCTTACCTGCAACCTTTTTAATGGCTTTGGTTTGAGCCGCAGAACCCACACGGGATACAGAAATCCCCGCGTTTACCGCCGGACGCAAACCGGAGTTGAACAAGTCAGCCGACAGGAAGATCTGACCATCCGTAATCGAAATAACGTTTGTGGGGATGTAAGCCGAAACGTCACTGGCTTGGGTTTCAATAATCGGTAAAGCCGTCATACTCCCGCCACCGAGTTCATCATTCAACTTCGCGGCTCGTTCTAACAGACGAGAGTGAAGATAGAAAACATCTCCAGGATAAGCTTCCCGACCGGGAGGACGACGCAGCAGTAGCGACATTTGACGGTAGGCTTGGGCTTGCTTGGACAAGTCATCATAGATGACGAGAGTTGCCTTACCCTTATACATGAAGTATTCGGCGATGGAAGCTCCCGCATAAGGAGCGAGGTATTGTAATGTAGCAGGTTCACTAGCGTTGGCAGCTACGATTACGGTGTAGTCCATTGCGCCCTTCTCTGCCAGGGTTCCGGCGACCTGGGCGACTGTAGAGGCTTTTTGACCCACAGCCACGTAGACGCAAATCACATCTTCGCTCTTTTGATTGATGATCGTATCAATCGCGATCGCAGTTTTACCGGTTTGTCGGTCACCAATAATCAGTTCTCGCTGACCTCTACCAATCGGAATCATCGCATCAATCGCGGTAATTCCGGTTTGCATCGGTTCGCACACGGAGCGACGGTCAATAATTCCAGGAGCGGGAGATTCCAGTAGACGATCTTCTGAGGATTGGATTTCACCTTTACCATCAATGGGACGACCTAACGCATCCACAATCCGGCCAAGCATTCCCTCACCGACCGGAATTTGAGCAATTCTTCCGGTTGCGGTTACGGAGGAGCCTTCCTCAATTTTATGGCCATCTCCCATCAATACTGCACCCACGTTGTCTTCTTCGAGGTTGAGGGCGATGCCGATTGTACCATCTTGGAACTCTAGCAGTTCTGAAGACATGGCTTGATCTAAGCCGTAGATCCGAGCAATACCATCACCGACTTGCAGAACTGTACCCACGTTGGAGACTTTTACATCTTGGTCGTACTGTTGAATCTGCTGTTGAATGATGCTGCTAATTTCGTCGGGTCTGATTGATACCATAGTTCTCGTTATTTTAAGTGATCACTGATTGGGTAAACAGAGGGGTGAGTTTAGGGTCTCTTGAGTTAATGTTTGACAACACTGATAATCCTTAAATTGATCAATCTGATTTGTCGCATTAACGGTTTACTCCTTAAATCAACCGATCTGCAAGATTTCTGTTGTTGATGGGTAGAAGCACGGACATTCAAAAATCTCAACCTGATGCGTTCAAGCTTAGAATTACCGTGTTCTGACTGTTGGGAGTTGAGTCTGTCTCAAGCGAGGCTGAGATCCCAACTCACCTAACTGATGTTTTAAGCATTCAGGCGAATACCAATTCGACGCAATTGCCCACGTAGACTGGCATCAACCACCCGAGAGCCAACTTTGATAATCACACCCCCGATCAATGCGGGGTCGATTTTGGTGGTGATTTCGACATGATCTGCGCCAGTCATCCCTTTGACTTTCTCAGAAAGGTGGTTTCTTTGACCTTCATTCAACTCCACTGTCGAAGTCACTTCAGCCAACACCGTTTTATTGAATTGACGCAGTAAAGCGAGATACTGCTTGACGATGGGTTCGAGAAAGGAAATCCGTCCTCGATCAACCAGTAACAGAGTAAAGTTTCGCAGGTAAGGATTCATTTCCTCACGGAAAATTTGTCCAATCACTGCTTTTTTGTCATCCGGTTTGATGACAGGATTTGCCAAGAACTTTCTTAATTGTTCTGAATTTTCCATCAATTCCAACAAACTGCGGATATTGTCTCCGATTTCGTTGGTGAGGTTATTCGACTTGGCGACTGACATTAAAGCCTGTGCGTAAGGCTCTACAATTTCTCCAACAATTGCACTCATTAACTACCTCACAATAACGCCAAACTGCGATCAATTAATTGTTCTTGAGCAGAATGGTCAAGTTGTTCTTTGAGTCGGACTTCTGAGCGCTCTAGAGCCATTGCTACGGCTTGAGCGCGTAAACTCGCGATCGCCCGGTCTCGTTCTCCATCCATTTCTTGACTTGCCGCAGCTTTCATGCGTTCAACATCTTCAATTGCCTGAGCTTCGATCTGAGCTTTGAGTGCTTTGGCTCGTTCTTGGGCTTCGGCTCGAATGCGTTCAGCTTCAGCTTGAGCTTGAGTCAACTTTTGTTGTTGCTGCGCCAGAGTCTCTGCCGCTTGCTTTTGACGTTGCTCTGCATCTGTGATCGCCTGCTCGATACTCGCTCGTCTTTCACTCAGGATTTTGCCTAAAAAACCTCGTCCAAAGTAGATTAGAACTCCAATCAAAATGGCAAGGTTAATCAGGTTGCTGTCTAAAATATCGAAGTTGAATCCAAACTCGCCTTCAGAGGCTGCCTCTGTAGCTAGTAATACTACCGTCTCCATGATGTTCTTCTCATAACTGCGCTGCTAACAGTTTGACCTAAAATTATTGGGGATTATCTCACCAATTCAGGCCCTAATAGCTTTTCTAGAATTTGCCGACTGAGTGGTTCAACCTGTTGCTCTAAAGTTTGTAAAGCTTGCTGCTTTTCGGTCTCAATTTCCTGAACAGCTTTTTCTCTTAGCTTTTGGGCTTCTTGTAGAGCTTCAGCCATTTTTTCTGATGCAATTTTGCGAGCATCAGCTTGAGCAGTTACAATCACGTTTTGAGATTGCTTGCGGGTTTCTGCCAGTTCTTGCTCGTATTGTTGAGCTAACTTTTCCGCTTTGGCTAACCGTTCTTGAGCTTGCAGTCTATTTTCTCGAATATACTCGGCACGCTCATCAATTGCTTTTCCGAGTGGCTTGTAAAAAATCGCATTTAAAATGACTGCAAGGAGCAAAAATTGTACCGCCATGAGAGGCAAGGTTGCATTGAGATCAAATAGTCCTCCCTCTTTGGCCGTTTCTTCAACCGCGAATAGAATCGTCCAGTGCATCATTAGTTATTGTGTCTAGGGTTCCCATGCTGTCTGGTTGTAGAGTTTAGATTTCAGACTTTTTGGGTGAGGAATATCCCGGCTATCTAAAACCTAAACTCCAAACTTTTTACGCGAAGGGGTTAGCAAAAAGCAACACTAGAGAAACGACAAGACCATAAATGGTCAGAGCTTCCATAAATGCCAAGCTCAATAGCAAAGTTCCGCGAATTTTACCTTCAGCTTCGGGTTGACGAGCAATCCCTTCTACAGCTTGACCCGCTGCATTTCCTTGACCAATACCAGGCCCAATTGCACCTAAACCTACAGCTAGAGCAGCAGCAATCACGGAAGCAGCAGCAATTAACGGATCCATAATGATTTCCTTATCTAAACGACGAAATTGACAATTCAAGACTACAAATCTACATCCTCGTTTTAACTCTCAGCAGTATTCATCCCGGCTGAGAATTTTGAGGTCAACTCAGTTTTCGAGCTTAGTGATGTTCTTCACCATGCCCTTCTAGAGCTTCTCCAATATAGTTGGCTGCTAGAGTGGCAAAAATGAGAGCCTGAATGGAACCCAGGAATAAACCCAGTACCATCAACGGCAGGGGAACAAATAGAGGAACCAGAAATACCAATACCGCTACTACTAATTCATCCGCCAACACGTTACCGAACAGACGGAAGCTTAGAGAAAGAGGCTTGGTAAAATCTTCGATCACCCGGAAGGGGGCGAGAAACGGTACGGGCTTGGCATAGTCAGCGAAGTAGCCGACAACGCCTTTTTTACTCATACCTGCGTAAAAATACGCGCCGGATGTCAACAATGCCAAGGCTATCGTTGTGTTGATGTCGCTTGTCGGTGCGGTAAGTTCTCCGGCCGGTAGCTCAATCAGCTTCCAAGGAACTAATGCCCCTGACCAGTTCGACACAAAGATGAACAAAAATAATGTACCAACAAACGGTACCCAGGGGCGATATTCTTTTTCCCCGATTTGGTCTTTAGCCAGGTTGCGAACAAATTCCAGGACAAATTCCATGAAATTCTGCATTCCACTGGGAATACGCTGAACGTTGGTTGTTGCTAAAATAGCTCCCAGCATTAGCACCGCTATCACAAACCAAGAGGTTAGGAAAATCTGTCCGTGTACTCTTAGATTGCCCAGCTCCCAGTAGAAGTGCTGACCAACTTCCAAACTGGCGAGGGGAAAACAGTTAATAGCGTTGAAAAATTCAAGCATTTGCATTCAAAAGGCTTCCCCATACTTGTACAGGCCCCAAGTCTGATTTTGCCTGAAACTGACTAACTCTCAGGCATCAGTGCTGTTTTCAGCACATACAGAATGAGCGCAGCTTTGTACGTCAGAAATCCCAAAAAGATGGGCAGAATCGACAGACTATTCCATTGAGTTGCAACAACGATCAATCCAATGAAGATAGCTAACCGAGCTTTGCTCAGACGTTGTTGCTGTCTACCCAGTTTCTCAACGTCTTTTGCTAACATTCTTAAGTAAACCACACTTACAACCGCTCCTAATAAATAATTTAGAGCAATCTTGAGCGGATAAAAGCAGCAGACCGTCACAAAAATAACGCCTGTCAAAATTACCGTCACGATTAGTAGGTCCTGCTGGAGCTGATAATACTCCTGCATCGAGGCATCCGGTTCAGGATCTAGCACGCCTGAGTCGGAACTATTCTCTACGGGGGGTGTGGTTTCAACTATGGAATCAGACAAGATCACAAAACTCACAAACTCAAACTTGGGTTATTGGCTGCGCTCTGCAAGCCATCACCGATAATACCATGTATCGGGAACAAAAATGGCAATAGTCAAAAGGGAATAGGCAAGAGGCAAAAGGCAACAGGTAACAGCTCATATGGCAAAAGGTAACAGATAACAGGTAATAGGCGATCTCCCGATCTCCCGATCTCCCGATCTCCCCATCTCCCCATCTCCCCATCTCCCTATCTCCCCTGGTCACTGTTTACTGTCTACTGCTGCGGCAATTGATTTCTGAAGATATGAAACGACATCTTCTAAAGCCACTTCTTGGGAGTTGTGGGTCGCCCGTTCAACAATTTCTACTTTGCCGGACTTGAGCGATCGCCCGGTAACAATCCGATAAGGAATTCCGATCAAATCTGCGTCTTTGAACTTCACTCCGGCCCGTTCATTGCGATCGTCGAGTAACGTTTCAATTCCGACTTGATTGAGTTGAGTATACAAGTTTTCTGCTGTTTCTAGCTGCTGAGTGTCGTTAATGTTAGGAATCGTAACAATGGCATGATAAGGAGCGATCGCCACCGGCCAAATTATCCCGTCTTTATCATAAGATTGTTCAACGGCTGACTGCGCTAAACGCGATACTCCTACCCCATAACATCCCATCACCAACGGAATTTCTTCGCCTTTTTCATTGGTACAAGTCGCCCCCATTATTTGAGAATATTTTGTTCCGAGTTGAAAGATATGACCGACTTCAATCCCTCTTGCTGTTTCTAATACTTGATTGGCGTCGTGAACGGCGCGATCACCAACTTTTGCTGTTCTTACATCAACTACAATTTTAGGCAAATCAAACTCTTTTTTCCAGTTCGCCCCAACTACATGATATCCCGACTCATTCGCCCCAGTAACAAAATTTTCCAAGTCTACAGCCGTTCGATCAACCATTCGCAAAAACTTAGAATTAACCGACTTACTTCCGGTAATATATTCATCTGATAAATCCGGGGCAATATAACCCAAAGGCAACGGTTTAGCCGCCCATTTTTGTTGCGCTTCTTCATCAGGAACGGTTAACGAAATTAACGCTTTTGCCTGATATTCCCCCGCCAATTTTGTCAACTCATTTTGCAATTTCACCTCATTAACATCTTGATCGCCCCGAATATTTACCAATACTAATACCGTCATTCCAGTATCATAAACTGCCTGATAAAGAACATTTTTGACCAATTGTGTTGGCGAACATTTCAGAAACTTACAAACCGTTTCTATCGTTGCTGTATTCGGTGTTTCTCGTTTTTCATAGGCTTTAAAGGTCGAAGGTTCGGCGTCAGCAGGCAAAGAAACCGCCTTTTCAACATTCGCCGCATATTTGCCATCTTCGGTGTAGAGAACTTCATCTTCTCCCGCTTCAGCTAACACCATAAACTCTTGCGAACCCGATCCACCTATCGCCCCAGAATCGGCTTCTACCGCCCGAAAAGCTAACCCAGAACGTCGTAAGATATTCCGATAAGCTTTATCCATATCCTTGTAAGTTTCTTTCAAACTGTCTTCATCAGTATGGAACGAATAGCCATCTTTCATAATAAATTCTCGTCCCCTCATTAACCCAAAACGAGGGCGAATTTCATCTCGGAATTTAGTTTGAATTTGATATAAATGTAGGGGAAGTTGTTGATAAGAACGGATCATTTCTTTGGCAATGGTGGTGATCACTTCTTCGTGCGTTGGGCCTAATGCTAAATCACGGTTACGGCGATCGCGTAAAGCAAACATAATCCCTTCTGCTTTTGTATAAGTATCCCATCGACCCGACTCTTGCCACAATTCCGCGGGTTGAACTTGAGGAAGTAAACATTCTTCGGCGCCGGTGGCGTTCATTTCTTCGCGGACAATTTGGGAAACTTTTTGCAATACCCGCCACATCAACGGAAGATAGGCATATATTCCGCTTCCGATGCGACGGATATAACCCGCACGAACCAAGAGTTTATGACTGGGTATTTCTGCTTCTGCCGGATCTTCGCGTAACGTTACAAATAACATTTTCGAGAGTCGCATCGTTTCTAATTTCCTGTAGAGAGCAATTTGTCATCATTTCCAGATTACTCCCAATGGGTGCATTTCGTGGAGTGCATTAGCTAATCGATAGGTTGTCTAACTATAGAGAGGTGCAATCATACCAAATCTAGCTCAAATAGGAGCCAACTACAATCAGATGAGTGATCGATTTAGTGACTTGACCCATCTACTTGGTGTTAAATAGCAAATATTAACAAGCTTTAGACCATGAAAAGTCAACAATCTATTACGGGTAAAGAACCTTGGCTAGCTGTCAGCCTATCAACTGTATTCCCCGGGTTTGGTCAAATCTATGCAGGCAAAACCTCAAGGGGATTGCTCCTAATTTTTATCGCGCTGATTTTGTTTGGATTTGGTAAATGGTTGATTTTAAGTCCTACGGGGAGCGTTCGGCTTGGAACTCTGTTGGAATTCGGAGAGTATCTACTTTATATTTTTAATCTATTTGATGCTTATCGTTGTACAAAAAAGGCTAACAGTCTTGAGTTTGAAAGTCTCCGAAAGGATGGTAAAGATCCCTGGAAAGCCGTATTTCTCACCAGAATTGTCCCCGGCTTTGGCCATATCTATGTAGCTAGAAACGGGCAAGAACAATGGGGGTTCGTTATTCTGTTCTTAATCTTGATGAATGGGGCGGATGCTTTATTTTCATCGGCAGAATTTTATTCATATTTGCAGGTTGCTATACGTTTGCTTGCTGTTTGTTTGTTTTCCTATCATGCTTATCTTTCAACTCCAACTCATCGCGAAAAGTATCGGCGTTTCATTTTGGGGATTTGCTTGATTTTGTTGGTTCTTGATTTATGTAGTAATATTGTTAGATTTTCTTTAAGAGAATTTATTTTTGATACACATTGCATAACACAATATGATCACAAGTCAGTGCCACCCGAACTGCAAATCCGTGATTGTGTCGTCGAAGAAAAAATTAGTTACCATTTTTCCGATCCCAAACGGGGCGATATTGTTGTGTTCCGCACCACCGATGAAATGAACCATAAAAAGTTGAACTCGACAGATGTTTTGATTAAACGGATTATTGGATTACCCAATGAAAAAGTAGAAGTACGGGACGGCTTAGTTTACATCAATGACAAGCCTTTCAATGAGAATTACATTGCAGCCGAACCAGACGATCAATGGGGTTCACAAGTAATTCCAGATGATACTTACCTTGTTTTCGGAAACAATCGTTACCGTTCATTAGGAGGCTATGGCTACGATCCTCACATTTTAGTTCCCCGTGATAATATCACTGGTAAAGCAACTAAAATATCTTGGCCCCCTAAGAGGATGGGAATCATCAAGTAAGTAAGAGAACCAAGTGTTATTGTAGATCCTCCTTGTGTTGAAATTTATTTCTAATTTAAGAGTTAAACCGGGGCGGAAATACTTTTGATAACTCTAAAGAAAACTCAGGAAAACAAGGCAATATAACCGTTTCATTCGGTAAAACGATTAATTTTCTTCGATAACCGAAGGTTCGATCTAATTTTTGGTAGGGTTCGCCGTAACATTCCAGTTGATAATCAATTAGGTTAAAAATCCAATACTCTTTTATATTATGTTCAGCATAAGCCCTCAGTTTAACTTCTTGATCGTACTCTAAAGACGAGTCGGATATCTCAATTAAAAGTAAAATATCCTCGGAAGTCGGATGAGAACTTAAATAATCATCTTCACGATTTATGACAATTGTAAAATCCGGTTCGGGTTCGCTGTTTTGTGATAAAATAATCGGAGATTGACATTGTAGGGTAGCTTGAGTTGTGATTAATTGACTCAGTTCCCGTAATAATTTTCTTAAACAAGTTTCGTGTAATACCCCTTTTGCTGCCATATCAAACAATTCTCCGCCAATAAGTTCAACCCGATCATCTTCGGTAAAAAAACCCAATTCGGTTAAGCGGTGATATTCTTCTACTGTAAAACGTTTGGGAGTTGCGATCGCCATAACTTTCAACGGACTCGGTAATGATGTTAATTATAACAAAAAAACGGATGAGGATTCTATAAATTTTTCTCCTCACCCGTTCAATTTTAACTGAAAATCAAACTTACCAGATAAATGGAATTAGTCGCCGAGTTTTGAGTTTGTATTCCTGATATTCGGGATATTTTTCGCTCATGCTGAGGTCTTTTTGATTGATTCTTAGTAGATAAAGAGCCGTTACCAACCCCGGTACAATGTAAGCCCAGAGTGAACCCGCAACCACAGCAAAACTGAGATATCTCATCAAATCTCCGAAGTAGTTAATATTGCGAGAAAGACGCCAAATATTATCTTTAACCAAACCCGCACCGAACTCTTTTGCGGTTAATTTTTGTACGTCCGCACTGGCATTAATTAAACTGCCAAAAAAGAACAGAGGTAAACCAATTCCAACGGTTAAAAATGAAATAGGTTCGGGATTAACAAAGGCTAAATAACCGGGAAGGGCGTAAATAAACCCAATAAATAACAACGATAAAGTAAACCCGCCAATTCCCACAGGTTCACTAAATAATACTTCTCGGCGTTTGGGATAAAACCACTGTTCAACCAACCACCAAACGCAATAACCAATGTGCAAACACAGATAAATCACCTGACGCATATCCCGAATTCCTAACAGGATAGCGCATCCAATTAAAAAGAAAATTGTTACAGTTTTTGCGACATTAATCGCCGTCATTTGAGTAATTTGAAATTGTTTATTTGCGGTACTTTCCATGATTTGAGTGAATCAACCTCAACTAATAATTTAAACCGAATTTCAAAACTATGCGCCGAACACTACCATGTTACCTTATCCCGCAAATTTTCGGTCATTTTCGGGCCTATTCCTGACACCCGTTGTAAATCTTCTAAAGAGGTAAAGGGTTGTTGTTGGCGGGTTTGAATGATGCGTTGGGCTAATTTTGGGCCGACTCCGGGTAGGGTTTCTAATTCTTCTAAAGTGGCGGTATTTAAGTTAACTTTGTATCCCAAACTCCAACGGGGGGGTTTTGAAACGGTTTCAATGTTTCCTTGACAAGCTTCTATATCCCGTTTAAATTTGGCTAAAATTCCCCCAGGAAGTCCCAAGGTTGCGGTGTTGTAAAGTCGGTTAAATTCCCGGTTAAAATGGGCGGCGACGGCGGAATTTTTAATCACAATTAAGGTTTCGTCGTTGGTTGTATTCGCCGCTTCCGTCCAGTTTTGAGAACCCGAAATTACAACTTGATTATCAACAATTCCAAACTTATGATGTAACTTATCACCGGGGGATAAATTGGGAACGCCAACGGTAGAAATAGGTTGTTTCCAGGGACGATTTTTGGCTTCATATTTGCAGTTACTCACCGCCGCAACTCCCATCATATCCAACATTTCGCTATAATTACGATAGGCAAAACCTGGATCAATAATTCCTTGTAAAGTTATTGAACGTTGAACCGTTGTTTCCATAACATCAACTAACCTTTGATCAGAAAAAACAAACAACGCAAAATCGATTGATTCCTGGGCTTGAGTTAAGGTTTTAGCAATCAAACCATTAACACTATTTTCCCAAGTTTGACTGCGAGTAGTGGGTGCAAATTGAACGAAAACGGGTGTATTTCCGACAGTAATATTCTCAACCCTTCGATCAGGTTTTTTCGTCCCAAATAGACTATCCGGTTCACCTCCGGGGCCATCTCCCCACATGAGGTTAAATTCTTGAGTAAATAAACGGGCGAGTTGTGAACTTTCTATTTTTAATAAATTATTGGCATTTCCCCGACTTTCCGGTTCATCTAAGTCGCCGTGAGTTCCACTGAGGGTAAAATTAGCCGAAGTCACAATTACCGTTTTCCCGTCAACAATCACAAATTTATGGTGCATTAAACCGCTACCTTTTGAACCATCTGCGGTATCATCAATCAGAGGAATTTTAGTATTATTCAGAATCACTAAAGCATCTCGTTGATTGATTTCTTCTGTCGAGAGTTGACCATCTTGATTAATATCAATTAATTGAACTGCTTCTAAATAGCGATCGCGTTCTTGTTGGGAGAGTTGAGCGACTTCATTTTCGCTTAAAAAACTCCAAGGACGACTGTAACTATTTTCGAGAATTATTCTAACTTTAACCCCCGCTTGATGTCGGTTAGCAAGAACTTCGGCAATTTTCGGTAAACGCAATTCTTGAACCGCCACATCAACGCTAGAATTTGCCGTTTTAATGCTATCTATGATAATTTGTTCGAGATCGTCTCCGAAGCGAGTTTGTTGGCGGTAGGGTTCAGTATAAACAGAAGCTTGAGACTGATTAAAATAAGCTTGAATTAGGGGTTCTTGGGGTAAAGTCTCTCGCAGCGGTTGAAGTGTCGATTGAGATGGTTTTTTATCCAGCAATAAACGACCTAAAAAAAGTAAAGCCAACAGAATCGCTAAACTAATTAGAAGCCGTTTTTTTTTGAGTAAATGCACGGGTTAATCAGGTGAGTGAGGATTGATAATAATTATTTTAGCGAGGCGTCAACGATCTAAAGATAGATAGTTATTGACATTGATAAATTCTCTGATGAAGATTTATTCTGTCCGGCCTTGCAGGAAAGGTCAGCTTTTGACGGGCTAGGTTGAGTTTGATAATCTTAATATTTCTCCTATCTTCTCAAACCCGTTCATCTTTTACACTTTTAATACTACAACTAACGAGAGTAACTTTTTCAAACCTATCCGCTTGGGGATGTCTCTCAAGGCAGGTAATCTATTAAATAGAGCTTAATTTGAATTTGTGCAGAATGATTTTTGCATAACTACCCGCAACCTTTTTACAAGGGCTGTAGGACTTCCTATTTTGTTCGAACGACCTGGGTCAGAACCCTCACATTAGTGTTATGCCTAGAAGAAAGAGAACATTTCCGTGTGGCCACAAAGGATATGGAAAAATCTGCCATCGCTGTAAACAAAAACAGATGGTAGAACAGCAAGAAGATCAACAACTAGCAGAGAAACGAAATAAAAAGCAAGAATGGGAAGCATCCTTCGAGCAAGATATTATCGATCTCAGAGGCTTACCCGACTATGTGGTCATCAAAGCGCGGGCTATTCTTGCTGGACTCAGCGATCAGAAAACTTATCGTGACTTTGGAGGGAAGCGACTGCGACATAATCGGCTGATTATCAGTATTCCAGTGACTCGCAACTATCGTATGCTATGCCATGATCACGGTAATTTTGTTGTCCCGCAGAAAATCCTCTCTCACGAAGATTACAACGTTTGCAAGCCCGGAGTCTGAACTCACAATCATAGTAGACGAACAAACAGACTTTTCTGTTCCCTAAAAAAGTTCGCTAATCTTGAAGCTTTGATTGGAATCTTCTGATTAACACCTTAAACCAGCCAATAAACCCATGCAAATTTATTTAGACTATAGTGCAACCACTCCCACCCGTCGAGAAGCGATCGCAGCCATGCAAGCCGTTCTCACCCAACAATGGGGGAATTCTTCGAGCTTACATGAATGGGGTCAAAGGGCGGCGACCGTCTTAGAACGATCTAGAAGCCAAGTTGCTCACCTGATCAACGCCCCGCCCGAGTCAATTATTTTTACCTCTGGAGGTACTGAAGCCGATAATATGGCAATCATGGGCGTAGCTCGATGTTATTCTACTCCCCAACATCTGATTATTTCCAGTGTCGAACATTCGGCGATCGCAGAACCTGCAAATTTACTAGAACAATGGGGATGGGAAGTCACCCGTCTTCCGGTTGATAGTTTAGGGCGAGTTCATCCGTTAGACTTGCAAGCGGCTATTCAACCCAATACTGTCTTAGTCTCGGTCATTTATGGACAAAGTGAAATCGGCACCTTACAACCCATTGAAGCATTAGGTAAAATCGCCCGTTCTCAGGGGATATTATTTCATGTTGATGCTGTACAAGTCGCTGGACGAATCCCCATCAATGTTGAAACCTTACCGATTGATCTGTTGTCGCTGTCGAGTCACAAATTTTATGGCCCTCAAGGATGCGGCGCCCTTTATGCAAAACCTGGCGTCGAGTTGCAACCTTTGTTAACTGGGGGCGGTCAAGAAATGAAGTTTCGTTCAGGAACTCAAGCGATTCCAGTCATTGCCGGGTTTGGAATGGCCGCAGAACTGGCGATCAAAGATATGGTAACAGAAACCCCTCGGTTAATTCAGTTACGCGATCGCTTGTTTGATGGATTGGCAGATGTTCCGGAGTTAATTCCCACAGGTGATCGGATTCACCGACTCCCTCATCATGTCAGTTTTTGTTTCCAGCCACAAACCGGAGAAAGTTCATCACCCATTACCGGAAAAACCCTAGTTAGACAAATGAATCTCGCCGGAATTGGCATTAGTGCAGGTTCGGCTTGTCATAGTGGTAAACTGAGTCCAAGTCCAATTTTATTGGCGATGGGATATGACGAAAAAACCGCTTTGGGTGGAATTCGCCTGACGTTAGGACGAGACACCGATCAAGTTGATATTGATTGGACAGCATTTGTGTTAAAACAAATTCTACAAAGACTGCAACCCTTATCTGTGGTTGTGAGTGTTTAATGCGGTTGAGATCCCCCAAGTATCTGAGGCTTTGATTCAGTATAAGGGGGGATCAATCTTAATAAATTTATCGTCATTATTTTTTTAATTCGGATAAAGTTAACCTCTTAAATTACGATATAATACTGACAGAAATTAGAGTTTTGACCAATTTATTGAAAAAGATTAATCGTTTATGACGCAATTACCTAAAAGCATAGAAGAAGCTGTCGAACAAGCCACTCAAGCCACTCAAGCCGCACTCGATGACGGTTACAAACTTGTGCAAGTGGAGTTAGTTTTCCCCGAAATCGAACTTCAAGCCCAATCCATTGCTCAACAATTTATTCCCGCTATTGAAGAATCTGGAACTGTCCTCAAAGTCTTTTTTCCTGATGCGGGTGCTGCTGCATTAGCCCGTCGAGATTGGGGCGAAATCCCCTTTAAAATCAGTGATCTTGGCAGTAGTCGATCTCCGATAGATAGCCGGGTTGAAGACGATGATGGACGTTTCTTAGTGGTTTCTCCAACTCCGGTGGAAGTCGAACAGGTGGAAAAATTATCTCAGTTAGCAGGCGATCGCGCCACGATTTTACTCAATCCCCGTCTAGAAGATGTTGCTATTATAGGAATAGGCTATGCTGCTCGCGCCTTGCGTGATCGGTTTATTAATACGATTGAATCCTGCTATTATCTCAGACCCCTAGAAGGTGATGCCGCCCTCTATCGCTGTTATCCTTCTCTCTGGGAAGTTTGGCAAGAAATTGACGGAGAATACACACTCCTGGCTCAAGAACAAACAAAGCCAGTCGGAGATCAACTCGATCAAATTTTAGCAGGAAATAGCTCCAGTGAGGGAGACTCAACCCAGTCCTCAAGACCACAGCCGAAAAAACAAGGCTTTCTGGCGGGACTGCAAAGCTTTCTCAATGCTCTCAGTCGATAAAGCCTGATCTGATCGATCATTGAGCAACCCCGGTGAAAGAAAATGTCGAACCGACGCCTGATCATTGGTGATGTACATGGTCATTATGACGGTATGATCACCCTGCTTGAACAATTTGCTCCAGGGTCTGACGATCAGGTCTATTTTCTCGGAGATTTAATGGATCGTGGCCCGAAAAGTGCTGAAGTTGTTGAATTTGTTAAAAATAGTCCCTATCATTGCTTGATGGGAAACCACGAACAATTGATGTTAAATGCCCTACCGGAAGTCGGCAAAAATACTCAAGCTTGGCAGGCTTGGCTTTATAGTGGCGGATATGCAACGATTTCTAGTTATCAAAAAGCAGGTATTATGCCGCGAGAACATCTAGAGTGGATGCGATCACTTCCGATGTTTTTAGACTTAGGAGATGTCTGGTTAGTTCATGCAGGAATTCACCCGTATTTATCCCTGTCTCAGCAAACTGAAGCCGAATTTTGCTGGATTAGACGAGAGTTTCATAATATTCCTAAACCCTATTTTAGCGATAAATTAATTATTGTTGGTCATACGATTACTTTTACTTTTGATGGGATAGAACCGGGGTCTTTAGTTCGAGGACAAGGATGGTTAGGCATCGATACGGGAGTTTATCATGCGAAAAGTGGTTGGTTAACGGGTCTTGATATTACCAATAATAAGGTTTATCAAGTGAATGTTTTATATAATAATAAAGTGCGGATTCTATCGTTAGAAAAAGTGGTAACTCAGCTTAAACGTCCTTCTTTTTTGGCTCGTTTGCGATATGTTCCTCCGAAGAAAAAACTAGATTAGAAAAAGTGAATAGATTAGACAACCTTTATTTTTTCGTTGATATACCATTCGTTATCGCACTTGAGAGGAGTTGAAATCAAGTTTTAGGTGGGGTTGCGGATCATCGACAATGACTAAAATCACAACGTTTCAACTTGAATTTCTGGTAAACTTGATGGTATTATAGATTCAGTTTGGAAATTAATTTTGTCATCCAACCTTTTCAAGATTAGTCATTGGTTTTATCAAAAAAAATTGTTGTATTGTTATCTATTTTAGCCTAAAAAGACAACCTAAAAAACAATAAAATACATTAATGAGGTTTATTGTTTATTAAATCTAACTTAGAAAATCAAGGGCAAAACAGACAACAATAGAGACAATCCACAAAAGAAAGTTAAAAACTCATTTTTTCTAGAATCAACTTCCTCTGTCAAAAATGTCTAAAAACTTAATCTTAGATCGAGGAAATTCTCATTCCTCGGGTGCATTTACTTATTCCAAAATCTACTCTAACTCTGCTCTTGCCCTAATTGATTTTACCATAAACAACCCTACCGATCTGATTACAGGTATCAGTCCGGGAACCAAAATTGTATTGCTAGATCGCGATCGCAATGGTATTATCGAAATAGCAGAAATCCTGAATCAACATCCTCCCTTTGCATCTGTTCACCTGATCAGTCATGGTTCACCTGGATGCTTAAAGTTGGGGAATATCCAGCTAAATTCTGACAGTCTCCCTCGGTACACCTCTATACTCAAGTCTTGGTTTCCGCCATCTTGTCTACAAGGAAGTGTTTTAGTTTTATACGGATGTGAACTTGCTGCGGGTAAACAAGGTCAGAACTTTCTCAAACAACTCAGTGATATTCTAGGAATAGAGATTATTGCATCTTCCCAGCGAGTGGGAAATGCAGAGTTGGGGGGAAATTGGGATTTTGATTGGAAGACAGAAAAACAAACCTTTTCCCAGATTTTTTCTGAGAGTTTTAAACAGACTTATCCCGGAGTATTTGCGAGTATTCGGGTAAACAGTAACGCTGACAATACCACACCGAGTGATGGTTTAGTTACCCTACGCGAAGCCATTATCGCTGCGAATAACAATACAACAACCGATCTCGGAGATACCGGATTAGGGGCGGATACAATTATATTTGATGCCAGTTTAACTAATTCTACCATAACCCTGAACGGTTCACAACTGAATATTAGCAGTGATCTGACAATTGACGGTTTGGGAACGAATATTATTGTTAGTGGGAACAACAACAGTTTCCGGGTTTTTCTAGTTGATGATAACACCAATACCAAAATTAATGTCACCCTACAAGGATTAACCATTCAAGACGGAGTAGCAGAAAATGATGACGGTGGCGGAATTTATAACAAAGAAAATCTTACCCTAAATCAAACGATTATTCGCAATAATGTTTCAAACGATGATGGGGGAGGAATTCGTAATGACGGAACTTTAGCTATTATAAATAGTAGCATTGTTAACAATATTGCTAAAAGTATTAGTAGCAATGTTAGTGGCGGTGGTGGAATTCTAAATACAACCAATGGAACCGTTACCATTAGCAACAGTTGGTTTGAGGGAAATATTGCTAAAAATGGGAGTGCAATTCGCAATGATGGGATTTTAAGCTTAACAGAAAGTACCGTTAGTAATCACAGTGCGATCGCGGATGGTAAGTATCCGAGTGCTATTATAAATACTACGGGAACCCTAACTATTGAAAATAGCACAATTAGCAATAACCAAGTTTCGGGAATTGTTAATGGTGGGTTAATTGATCAGATTAATCATAGCACAATTGCCGGAAATCAGGGGAAAGCAATTGATAATCAAAATACGATTAAACTTCTCAGCAATAGTATTTTAGCGGGGAATACAGATAACATAGTTATTGGAACGACTACTCAAACGAATAACTTAACCGGAACTTTTGCAGAAGTTGGACTCAATTCTACTCTTGCTAATAACGGGGGTTCAACTCCAACCCATGCTTTGGTATCGGGAAGTTTGGCTATTAATTCAGCCGATAATTCTACCGCAACAATAACCGATCAACGGGGAATATCTAGAGATAGTTTACCCGATATTGGTGCTTTTGAGGCAATATTTTTCCCTCTGAGTGTTGTCATCAATGAAATTGCTTGGATGGGAACACCTAGTAATGCTAATGATGAATGGATAGAACTTTATAACCCCGGTGAGACAAGCATTAACTTGAGTGGTTGGAGTTTACAAGGAACTGGTGGTGTTCCCATTAATACGACAATTCCTAATGGAGTTATTATCGAACCCAAAGGTTATTTATTATTAGAGCGAACCGATGATATTCCCCTGAAAAATATTAAGGCTGACTTTATCTATAAAGGAGGGTTAAATAATCAGGGAGAAACGCTAACTTTAAAATCTCCAGATGGGAATATTATTGATCGTGTTAATGGGGATGGTGGGGGTTGGGTAGCGGGAGAAAATTCTCCTAAATTTACAATGGAACGGATCGATCCCACTCTACCCGGAGATGATAGCAACTGGCGAACCAATGACGGACTAACAATTAACGGAATTGATGCCAACGATAACTTAATCTATGGTACACCCAAATCAGCTAATTCTCTCGGTGCAATTCCGAACCTCTCAGTTAACGATGTTAATAGTTTAGAAACAGATAGCGGAAGTTTAGATGCTACTTTTACGGTTAGTCTTTCTCACCCCACGAGTCAAACGGTTACAGTTGACTACACCACCGCAGACGATACCGCAACCGCAGGAAATGACTATATTATTAACACCGGAAGTCTAACGTTTGAACCCGGAGATACAACTAAAACGGTTAACGTTAGTATCACAGGAGATAGTTTATTTGAAACCGACGAAAGCTTTAATTTAGTTCTCAGCAACCCCTCCCACGCGGGAATAGAAAAAGGAACTGGAAAGGGAACTATTTTAAATGATGATACGGCGCCGATGGTTAATTTTACAACCGCCAACTCTAGCGGTGAAGAAGGGGAAGTTATAACAGCTATTATTCAACTTTCTGCTGTCGCGGGGGTTGATATTACCGTTCCGTTTTCAGTTGGGGGAACAGCGATAAAAGATAGCGACTACACTATTAATTCTAGTTCGATTATAATTCCTGCGGGGAATTCTCAAGGGGTTATTTCGTTGAACTTGAGTCAAGATAACCTCGATGAAGTTGATGAAAGTATTATCTTAAACTTAGACAACCCAACAAACGCTACAGTTGGGGAAAGTTCAACTCATACGGTTACGCTTGTCGATATTGATCCTTCTCCGAATGTTAGTCTGAGTTTGAATAATTCCTCGTTTTTAGAAACCGCAGACACAACGACTCTTACCGCAAGTTTAGATACTGTTTCCAGTCAAGATGTAACAGTTAATTTAAGCTTTGGAGGAACAGCAACTTTAGGAACAGACTACACTATTAATAATACCTCTATATTAATTCCAGCAGGAGAGACTGAAAACAGCATTACATTAACCGGAAAGATAGATAATCTCGCAGAAGGAAATGAAACGGTAGAACTTAGTGTAAATAGCATTATAAATGGAACAGAGACGGAAACTAAAACCGTAACTACAACACTTCTTGATAAGAATACTCCTCAAGTTATTGTAACTCAGAACACCCTCGATATTAGCGAAGGAGAAACAACCACTTACACCCTCCAACTCGCGACTCAACCGACTCAACCTGTGACTATTGCTGTGGAGACGGGAAGTCAAGTTGAAGCGGTTTCTCCTATTATTTTGAATGAGACAAACTGGAATATTCCCCAAACGGTTAGTATTACAGCAATAGATGATACTGTTATTGAAGGAAACCACAGCCAAACCTTAACTCATACTGTTACTAGCGATGATGGAAATTACGATAATATTGGGGTTGAGAATGTTGAGGTTAATATTGCAGATAACGAGATTAGTTATAGTTTATCGGTTGATAATACAGAAGTAACAGAAGGAAATAATAGCAGTCAAACGGTTACTTATACGATTACTCGAACTGGGGATATCAGTCAACCGAGTGAGATTAACTATAACATTGAAGGGACAGCTACTCCTGAAATAGATTATCACAATATTCAGCTTGAGGGAACGCTTACAAATACCAGCGGAAATATTAGCTTTGATGTCGAAGAAACGACTAAAACCCTAACGGTAGATATTTTAGGAGATGAGACTTTTGAACCGGATGAAACTCTAGAACTTAGTCTCAACTCACTGGAAACAATCACTTTAGCTAATTCTCCTCTAACTGTTGCGATCGCAAATGATGATCAGCTTCCTATTATTAATTTTGAAACAAAGAGTTACACGGTTGATGAAATTACGGAAACGGTAACTATTAATGTCAGTCTCAGTAACCCTTCGAGTTCAGCTATTACAGTGAGTTATTCAACCGCAAACGGAACAGCAACCGCAGGAACAGACTACACAGAAAGCACAGGAAGCCTAACGTTTAACCCCGGAGAAACCGAACAAAGTTTTACAATTTTTGTTCAAAACGATGATATTATAGAAGCGGATGAAACGGTAAACCTCCAACTTTATAATTCCACAAATGCGACTTTGGGAACAGTCAGCGAAGCCGAACTTATTCTCGCGGATAATCAAACCGCAACGGTTAGCTTGGAACAGGTTGATTATACTGTTAATGAAAGCGAGGATGTAGTTGAAATTATCGTTAATCTTGATCAAGTTGTAAGTATTCCTGTCAGTATAGACTATACAACATTGGGAGGAACAGCAACCGCAGAAGTTGACTATACACGCACTCGCGGAGTTCTTAATTTCAATCCTGGAGAAACCCAAAAAGCCATCGGGGTTCCTATTATAGATGATCGAGAAATAGAAGCAGATGAAACGGTTAATTTTGCACTCACAAACCCCAACCCCAAACTAACATTGGGTTCACCAGATACAGCAACTATTACCATTATTAGTGATGAGGTGACAGTCGCCAATAATGACACGGCGATCGCAGAAGAAGATGAGTCTGTTGATATTGCTGTTTTAGAAAATGATAGTATTCAAACCGGAACCCTAACGTTAGTCGAACTTCCCCAGTTTGGAAATGCGAGTGTTAAGACAACAACTGGAGAAATTGTTTATACACCCAACCCCAACTTTTCGGGAACCGATAACCTCACTTATACTGTTACCGATAATTTTGATAATACTTCGTCTCCCGCTACGGTAACGATAACGGTTAATGGGGTTAACGATCCTCCCGAACTTTTAGAAGCGATCGCGGATCAGACTATCGAAGAAAATCACAATTTTAGTCTCAATATCGCCAATAATTTCCAAGATTTCGATCCGGATGATGTTCTGAGTTTTGATGCGACTTTGGAGGAGGGTTCTACACTTCCGGTTTGGCTTAATTTTAACAACACTACGGGTTTGTTTACTGGGGTTCCTCGTCGGGAAGATCTGGAAAAATTGCTAATAAAAGTTACTGCTAGCGATAAAACTAATAGTCTTGTTTCTGATACTTTTACTCTCACAGTTCTTTCTCAACCCACTCCGACTCCAACTCCGACTCCAACTCCAACTCCAACTTCGGGTTTTGAACCGACTATTGAACCCACTCCGACTCCAACTCCAACTCCAACTTCGGGTTTTGAACCGACTATTGAACCCACTCCGACTCCAACTCCAACTCCAACTTCGGGTTTTGAACCGACTATTGAAGCAACTCCGACTCCAACTCCAACTCCAACTTCGGGTTTTGAACCGACTATTGAAGCGACTCCGACTCCAACTCCGACTCCAACTTCGGGTTTTGAACCGACTATTGAAGCGACTCCGACTCCAACTCCGACTCCAACTCCAACTCCAACTTCGGGTTTTGAACCGACTATTGAACCGACTATTGAACCCCAACCGTCTAATATTTTTGAGGTTCCAGGTTCATCAGATATCTTTGATCTGACTGCTTACATTCCTCCTATTAAACCCCCTAGCCGACCTTTAGATCTAAAATTTGATGTAGAATTAGAATTACAAGAAGAAGCGATCGCCGTTTCGACAAATGCTTCAGATCGTGTGATCGGAACATCCGCAGATAACCAAATTTTTGGCTTTTTCGGGGAAGATACCCTATTTGCGGGTGAAGGTAACGATATTGTGATCGCCAATAAAAATAATGACTTCCTCAGTGGAGACGAGGGAGACGATACGCTTCACGGTGGACAGGGAAATGATACTCTCCAGATGGGTTCAGGTCAAGATCAAGGGTTTGGAGATCAAGGAGAGGATTACATTTGTGGCGAAAATGGAGAAGATCGTTTATATGGAGGGGAGGGAAGCGATCGCCTTTTTGCTGATGACGGGAATGACTGGGTAAACGGAAATAGCGAGGCAGATTATATATCAGGAAACCAAGGAAATGATACTCTTTATGGCGGAAAAGGTCAAGATACTCTGCAAGGTGGAATAGATCATGATTTTATTGAAGGAAATCTCGCAGAAGACTGGATCGAGGGAAATGCGGGAAATGATCACCTGTGGGGAAATGCGGGGGATGATACACTCTCAGGTAATCGCGATCATGATATCCTGTTTGGTGGTGACGGAAATGACTGGCTAGATGGAAACGCCGGAGATGATGAAATTTTTGGAGATCTCGGGGATGACACGCTAGATGGAGGGGAAGGAAACGATCGCCTTTCAGGAGGGGATGGGGATGACTGGTTGGTGGGAGAGGAAGGCGAGGATACCTTGTCGGGTGGAGAAGGAAACGATCGCTTTTTTGTATCAGAGGGTCGAGGCTTAGATGTGTTGCTAGATTTTGAGGAAGGTAAGGATCTGATCGTTCTCGATGGCGGCTTGCAGTGGGAACAATTAGGCATCTCCCGGCGCCCACATTCTCTCATTTTAACTATAGCACAAACCGGGGAAGAATTGATCGAGTTATTCGGAATTGACCGTGAAATGTTCACAGTTGATGATGTTTTATTCAGATAAATTCTGAGATTAAGTGGGAATAAATTTCCCCACTAACCAGTTAATGATACTCTTGGTATAGGATTCACAAATTTTATTCACGGCTGTTTCTGAGTAGACACAGTTGTAAAAACTAATAATATTTCCGTATACGGCGTCAGGATAAAAGAGGGTGTTTTCATCGAGAGATAGCGATCGCAAGTCAAAAATTTTAGGTTGGGTATTTGCAGCATAATCAATCATTATACTAAAACCATAGCCACATTGCTGTAAAGTGTGTAGACTACTCATTGTACCCTCTAAAAACGGAGTAGACCACCCTTTTTCACCACTCCCGCGACGACTTCCTCCTCCGTATTCAAACATGACGACTTTGGGAAGTAGAGGTTCGGGTAAGTTGAAAAATTGCTTGATAATAACTGATTCCCAACCTTCTATATCGAGTTTAAAGCAAGTAATTTTTTGAGTATTTATAGTTTCTAATAGCTTCAATAAATCTAGGGTTTGAACTTGTCGTTTTGACGCGGAAGAACCAAACCAACTTGGGGAAAGAGAACTAAAATTGGAATTCATCAGATTGCCAAATTTTCCCTTGTAAAGTGTTTGAGTTCCATTTTGATCGGATAAACAACTTTCGATTAGGGTGATCGGATATTGTTTACAAAGTTTATAAAGCTTGGCTACAGGTAAAGGTTCAACTGCAACGGTGGAGAAATTTAATTGTGAAAATAGTTCACAGTAAAATGCAAATGTTCCAACGCCAATATCAAAACAAATTCCTTCTCGATCTGGATCGATTTCTGGTAGAATTGACTTCAGCAACGCTTGACAGCAAGATTCAACACGCATTGAGTTCGATTAAGAGATTTAGAGATTGCTTGATTTAATTTACCAGGTTTTAGCCGTAGATCAGCTATTTATCCAGAAATTGTATAGATGATCCAACAGTTGACATTTTTCTGAATCTTAGCGATCGCACAATACCAGGATACTCTGATTGCTGAACAGGATTTCTGTCTTCAGACTTTTCAAGATTCCGGGTATTGATACAACTCTATTTTATCCAATACAAACCACAGATCAAACAAAATCATCCTTTTTTAAACATTTTCACGACAACTCTATCCATTCCCACAGATTTTGTTAGAAAATCGATTCATCCTCAAAAAACGTTAGAACTAACTAATGAATATTATGGAGTTGAATTATTGTTGTTTCAGTCAAAAGCAGTAGACTATTATGCAGACTAAAATAAAGTCAAGATTAATTAGATAACTGTTCAACAAACTGCTGATGTTCAACTGTTGTTAACCCCTGTTGACAAACGGCCAACACTTGCGCTAGATTCCCCGCTAACAACGCTGAAACATCTAACCACAATCCCGGAAAAACTTGACTACACAAAACCCCGTCAGCATTAACATTTAGAAGTTTGTATTCTCCCTCAGTTAAACGATACCAATCAAATTCACCGTCATAAACTCGCCAAACTAAATACTCTTGAACTTGATTGCGACGGTACACTTTGAGTTTATCATGCAAGTCAATTGATGCGCTACTGGCTGCGATTTCTACGATTAATTCCGGCGCACCTTCTACATAGTCATCTTCACTAATGATGGACTGTCCCCCAACTTCAATTCTTAGGAGTGCATCGGGTTGGGGTTCGTTATCCGCATCGAGTCGAACTGTTGTATTATCTGCAATACCCACACCAGGGGTATTTGCGACATAGGTGAGTAGCCAACCCATAATTTGAGCATGAGGTACTCCATGATTACGATAACGTAAAGGTGAAGCCATATAAACCACTCCTTCTATTAATTCCGCTTTCTTAATCTCTGACATCGCTTGATAACGCCGTTCAAATTCTGGGCGAGTCAGAGAATCACCGCTTTCGAGAGGAGGAGTTTTTAGAGTAGGAGAAACTTGTATTTGAGTCATAGGTCTAATAAATCACGGTTCATCTTGATCTGAAAAACCTACTTCTTCTAAAGTTTTACCAGATTGAGAAGGTATTAACCATTCGGCAAATTCTTCAGAAAAGCGATCGCGAAAAATAGCATCTCGAATGCGTTGAGTAAAGCGAATTAACTCAGTAACATTATGAATGGAAAGCAGCGTATAAGCCAAAAGTTCTTTAGCTCTGACTAAATGACTAAGGTAAGCGCGACTAAAATTTTGACAAGTGTAGCACGGACAAGTTTCGTCAAGGGGTTGAAAATCTTCTCGAAATGGAGAATTTTTCAGATTCCAACGTTCTCCTTTAACCAACGCCGCCCCGTGACGCGCCAAACGAGTGGGTATCACACAATCAAATAAGTCTATACCAGAGGCGATCGCTTGTGCCATTTCCCGATAAGTTCCCACGCCCATTAAATAACGGGGTTTTTCGGGGGGAAGAAAAGGCGTTGTCACCTTAACAATTTTTTCAATCAGTTCGGCGGGTTCTCCCACACTCACGCCCCCAATTGCGTAACCGGGGAGATCGAGTTTCGTCAGTTGTTGGGCGGCTTCTTGTCGCAACTCAGGATAAACGCCCCCCTGAACAATGCCAAATAAAGCTTGATCCGAGCGTTGATGAGCGGTTATACAGCGTTCTAACCAACGATAAGTCCGTTCTGTCGCTGCTAACACCTGTTCTCGACTGGCGGGGGAGGGAGGACATTCATCAAACGCCATGATCACATCCGCCCCCAATTCATTTTGAATTTGAATAGAGCGTTCTGGCGTGAAATGAATCATTAGACCATCGTGAGGCGAACGAAAGATCACCCCCTCATCGTTGATGGTGCGAATTTCACTGAGACTAAAAACTTGAAATCCACCAGAATCGGTTAAAATCGGCCCCTTCCATGCCATAAACCGATGCAACCCCCCTGCGCTGGCAACAATTTTCTCACCCGGTTGCAGATGCAGATGATAGGTGTTAGACAGCACCATTTGAGCGCCTGCGGCTTCTAAGTGAGCCGGAGTCAGCGTTTTAACATTAGCTAACGTTCCGACTGGCATGAATCGTGGTGTTTCTACCTGTCCGTGAGGTGTCCAGAAAATACCCGCTCGCGCTGAGGATTGAGAACAGCGAGCCTGAATATCAAATGAATTGGGTTCTGACATGAATTAACAGATGAGGGACTAGCACTTAGAAGTGATTCCAGTTTCCTTCTAAATGTCTTACTCCTCATTGTCTCTAAAAAGGGCAATCCTCATCAAGCTGACTATCCCAATTTCCTGACAAGACTTGATCCATAACCGCATCAAGAGCCGCTGCATTGAATTTGCGACTGGCGTGTTCTTCTAGTGGGTTAGAAATGGGAATCAAGCGGAGTAAACGTCCCTCTTGAATGAGATCGAAATAGGTTTCTTTCTCGGGAGATTGTTTCAGTTCGAGATAATCAAAACTATTAACATTCAAGTAGAGGGCATGATTTGCCACTAGGGTTGCTTGCTGCTCCGAGGCAAACACTTCTACGACATAGCCTTCAGCCTCGTTGCACACCTGTCCGTCTTGGATATGAAGATAACGAACACGCGCCAGATCAACAAGCAGTTTTTGCATATCACGCTTGTTAACAACTATGCCTGTATCAATGATACACGGAGCAGACACCCTGCAATCTAATTGATCGTAACTCATGGAGCAAAAGCCTCTGATGTAATAAGTTCCTTTGGTGGTAACTCTATCTAGTCCAATTCGTAATGTTGTGGAAAGAAATTGAACACTTCATTTTCCCCACACTTAAGTATATCCGAACTTGAGATAAAAGCTACCAATTTGAAGTTGCAGTTCAAGACGACTACTTTTGTTAGTCATTTGTTTTGGAAGTTCTGTATCACTTCAGACTGAATTGATTTTTTCTTCAGTCCCCAAAAAATACTGATCCCTTCCACTTAAATACCTTTACCTAAAGCATATACAGAAAATCTATACAAAACTTTAGATAAGCGTTGATTAACTTAGCATTATTTGTGATCACACTAAGGTTAACGCTCCAATTCTAGCAAAGCTTAGACGAAGTGATCTCATACATGAGTTTGATCACTCTGCTTTTGCTGCGCTGATCGCAACACTTTGCTCAATAATGAGAATGACAGGACGAAATTTCACAAAATTGATCGAATTGGCACCCTTTGGAAAGAGGAAAATCTGAAAATTTCCGAACTAGAGCAAGCGATAAGAGAGTTATTATTTCAATTGTGGCATAGCTTAGAAAATATTCATCCCCTCTATTAAAAAATTGCTTGTCGCCACCTCACACCTCAATAACAGACAAAGGAAAAATTTCAGGTAAAGTAAAGAAATCGAGCTGACCGTAATGTTATGGCAAATGACAGACTCATTCAGTCTATCCAAAAATTTTGGCGACAACAGACCGCCGCCTTCGCCGCTGCGATCGCCTTCTATACCTGCTTACCCGTACCGCTCTCCTGGACGCTAGAATTTCGCGGTATTGCTCGACTCGCCCCTCTAATTGGCTTGATGATTGGAGCGCTGTTAGGACTCATGGATACGGGGTTAAACCTGCTTGGGTTTCCATCCTTGCTGCGTTCGGCTCTGGTTGTCTTGGGGGGTGTCGCCATTACAGGGGGATTGCACCTTGACGGGGCGATGGATACAGCCGATGGATTAGCCGTGACTGATCCTAACCGCCGACTCGAAGTGATGGCTGATAGTCTCACCGGAGCCTTTGGAGTCATGGTTGCCATTGCAATTATGTTATTAAAAACAGTCGCTCTGAGTGATTTAGATGAATATCGCACTCTAGCATTAATGGCGGTAGCCGGTTGGGGACGATGGGGACAATTAGTGGCGATCGCTCGTTATCCCTATCTCAAAGCCGTCGGAAAAGGTGCTTTTCACAAAGATTTAACGTATACCCCTTTTGACTTTATTCCAGGAATTCTACTGTTGTTAAGTTTGAGTGGTTTACAAATTATGCTCAACCCAAGTCGTTGGTTAGTTGCTGTCGGAATGGCTTTCGGCGGTGGTGCGATCGCGATTTTGATTGGGGCTTGGTTCAACGCTCGACTCGGTGGACATACAGGCGATACTTATGGCGCCGTGGTCGAATGGACAGAAACTTTTCTTTTGTGTTTATTAGTGGCTTTAGAAGGCAGTTAAATGACTCAGTTAAAAACCCAGAGATGATTCCTCAAATTTATTCATCAATCTTCTGATTTTGTGGATTGACTTTTATTCATTAACAGCTCTCGCTCGCCGCAGAGCGTTGATTTTTGCTTTTGTACGAGCCTCACCCCTGACTCCTGCAACCCATCAAACACATAGAATAACTCAATGGTTCTCAATCAGTATCCTTGATCTCTGAAAAAAGTTTGACTGTATTGTTACCTGAGTTGAAAGATCAACATAAAGAAAGTATGATTATAATAGAGAATACTTTATAAATTCAGGAGGATAGCTCAGATTGCTTAAGTTTAGAGACCTAAACTGATCGCAGAGAATACAGTAGAGATTCTGGAGAGTCTCTGGAAAATCAACACGCTCTACCAGGAAACTCCGGCAAACCAGTAGACTCAGCGGTTAATCTTCCGGAGGGCATGATTTCCATCTGTAAGCGTAGATCATGTCAGTCAAAGCTAGTCTGAGTAAGAGGAGTAAGAGGCTTTCTGACTCGTACCCCCATCAAATCTAAGCTAGGATTAATGAATAAAACCGAGTCATCTTCGAGGTCACTCCATGCAAAATAACAAACTATATCAACAGGGTTTAATCAAAGCCCGACAAGGAAACTATAGAGGCGCATTGGACGACTTAAATCAGGTACTCAGTCGCAATCCTAACCATGCTATTGCTTATACTAATCGCGCCTTACTCTACTACCATTTAAAAGATTATAAAAACGCAATCAAAGACTTAGATTATGCTCTGCAAATTAATCCTAAGTTATCAGATGCCTATCTAAACCGAGGGAATGCTTGGCGTCATTTAGGGAAGTATGAAAAAGCGATAAAAGACTTAAAAATGGCTTTAAAGTTCAACCCGACTAGCGATGCAATTTACAATAATTTGGGTTTAGCAATTGCTCAAAGTGGAGAATATGAAGAAGCTTTAAAATATTACAATAAAGCCTTATTATTCAATCCCAAAAATCATAGAACCTATCACAATCGAGGTCGAGCCTTTTATATGGGTGGACGAAAAACAGATGCCCTTCAAGACTTTAATAAAACGATAGAACTTTCTCCCAGCTACACAAAAGCTTACATTAACCGAGGTCTTTGCCATCATCAACTCGGAGATCATCAAGCCGCAATTGAAGATTACAATACCGCTTTAAAAATCGATGCCTATAACGTGTATGCCTATTATAACCGAGGTTGTGTTTACTACAGCTTGAAAGAGATGAGGTCTGCAATTGATGACTTTAATCAAGCAATACAACTCGATCCAACCTATATCAAAGCTTATCTTAATCGAGGATTAGCTCGTTACAAATCAGGTAATCAAACTGAAGCCAATAAAGACTTTTATCATGTGATGTGTGTTAACGCTGATGCTTATGTTTACTATCAAGCCCAACGGGGAACACCTAACGATGGTAGCTATTCTCGTAATGCTCCTCAAGTCGAAGTTAATCAAGGTGGAGAATATTTTCACACCACTTTTTTAGAAGGATTATGGGATGAAGTCGATCTCAATTACCGAGAGTCAACGATTTGTGAAGCTGAATTTCTGGATGATTAACCTCATCTTGATTCTCATATGATCACAAAACATTAAATAGGGGAAATCATAATCTCCCCTATCTTTTTTAAACTTCTTTATTCTCTGATGGGATTTTCTTTTAAACTCATGGAGTTCCGAAAACCTGAGTCCAATAATGATTCCAGTTTTCATTTCCGGTATCATTTTCAAGGAAAAAATAACCGACTCCAATTTCTGTAAAATCGGGATTGAGAAGATTCGCCCGATGTCCTGGACTATTAATCCATCCTTCTACAACCGCTTCTGGAGTTGAATAACCCGCCCCAATATTCTCTCCGGCTGTAAAATAATTATAACCGATAATGGAAATGCGATCAATCACATCATCCCCATTAACGCCTTGATGATCGAAGAAATCCTGTAACGCCATATTTTCGCTGTGATTTTCGGCCGCCATTACCAATTGAGAATTAAGACTTAGAGGAGATAAACTATTTTCAGCCCGAAATTCATTTGTTAATTGTACCACTTGATTGATTAAATTTTCAGAAGTATCAACAGGTTGAGAAAGACCAGAAGCATTAACAAAATCATCAAGAGTAATTTCAGTCGGTTGAATTCCCTCCAGTTGGGCGATCACTTCTCCAGTCGCTACTACCGTAATTTGAGTTAAATTTGAGCCATTATTTTCAACTCTAAATTCCGTCACACTATCGGGAAGTTGCATCAAATCAATACCATCTTCAAAGTCTGTAATCACATCAGTTTCTTGACCATTTTCTCGCAATCCAAAAAGGTCTGCACCTGAACCCCCCGTTAACGTATCTACCCCTAAATCACCAGAAAGGGTATCATTTCCACTTCCGCCAGAAAGTTGGTCATTTTCTCGACCTCCAAATAAACTATCATCATCCTCACCACCAATTAGCGTATCTTCACCCAAATTACCAAACAAAATATCATTACCCGCTTCTCCATCTAAGGAGTCATTATTCTTTCCCCCAAATAATGTATCATTTCCATTTCCTCCCAATACAAAATCATCACCTTGATTAGCAAGAATTGATTCAGAATCAATTGAACCATTGATAGTATCTTCCCCTCCTAATGTCAATACACCCAACGGAAAACCCGTTAATTGATCCGTATAAAGTGTAATTAACTCAGAAGAATTGTCCCCAATCCAAGCCCCTAATTCTGTATCTGGTACTAAAACCATGATTCAACTCCGATTTTATCCGTATTTTGCTAAAAACGACAGTAAAGTTTAGAAGCAGCATTTCGCGATAATGTTAGGCTACCCCAATTTTTCTATTTCAAAACAAGCCCTTCTCATTTTAGAAAAATCAACAAAACTTTACTTGTATTGTGTCACTGATTAAACTGTCTACAATTTTTAACCGTTATCTTCCGTAAAACTTCAGATTTTAGATGAAGCTTAAAGAAGTATCACACTGAAGGTAGAAACTTCTTGAGAAGATTTTAGACTTTTAGTATATAGGAACATTCCTCAATCAACTTTCGACAAATTTATTGAAATTAACTTCTGTCTTGCTAACCCTTACCCCCAAGTCCTTACCATGAACTATCCCATCAAATCAATTTCTCGTTTCGGTGAAATCAAAGCAATACTTAACCAACCAACCCTCTATATTTTTGAAGGAAAAGAAGGACAAAACCTGACTCTGGGAGTTTACGAAGGAACTTCTAAAGCAAAACTTTTAACGCCTTCAGGAGAAGGATTAACGACTCTTTATTCTGGTGAGTGGAAAGGGATTTTACCGGAATCAGGTATTTATCGAGTTTTAGTTTATCCCCAACAAGAATCTACAAATTCAGCTATTAAAGTTGATTTAAGTCAACATTTAACGATAAATTCTGAAAATTATTCTCGATTAAATGACTGGCGCTTATTGGAATATACTTATAAAAGTAGTCGTTTAATTAAATCTTTTGAAAATGAAGGTAAATCTTCTCTAGAAATCAGTTTATTTGCAGAACAAATTCAACCTCTAAAAGTTCGCTGTAAACTTGGTCAAACCCTGACAATTAAAGCAAATGCTGTCACTATTGCGGTTAAATCTCCGACGGGTCAGTTATTAGCCTTAAAAGAAGAATTAGTTTCGGTTTCTGTCACCCAAAACGGTGTTTATCAGGTTTTAGTGATTGGTGAAGATTATCCCATGACAACTCCAATCAGCATAAATTTGCAGTAAATGCAAGGGAGAGTTTTAGCAAATAGGTCTTAAAACTTTCTCTTATTTTTGCCTTAATTGTCAACAGGATGCTGTCCATAAAAGGGTAATGCTTCCGACCAGTGAGGATATTTTTCTTGTTTAAAGTCTATATTGGCTAACTCTAATAAACTGATTGCTGAATCTCCAAAACCTCCTTCAAGTTGAACAAGTTTATAGGGATTTTGCCACGTTTCTAGTGTTTTTTGCCACGTTTCCAGCGACATCACACTATCGGGTAAACATTCAATTAAATTATCTTGTTTAGAATAAATTGCCACAAAAAATTGATTGCGTTGGGCTGGCATTTGTAGGGCTAAATTCTCCGATAAAGTTGAATCTTTTTGAAAGATTTGCCAAGCCATCCCTGCAAGAGTTGAAATTGAAAATAAAGGAATATCTAACTGTTGGGCGAGTATTCTCGCGGTGACAACACCCATACGAGTCCCGGTAAAACTTCCTGGGCCTTTTGCAACCGTAATAAACTTCAAATCTGACCAGGTTTGAGGTTGAATAAACTCCGCTAGATATTGATGTAATTGTACCGATAAATCTCGTCCTAAATTCCAAGATTGAGAACGAATTTCTCCGGTAAAATTACTCAAGGCTAACCCAAGTTCGGGGCTACTGGTGTGAATTGCTAAAGCATATTGTGAGTGATCAGATGACATTATTTCAAAAATATTGTATCGTTTCCTAATCGTTTTCTAATAGTTTCCTTTAGAGTAAAACATCGGCATGGCAATAAAAATCCCGGCTAAAATAATCCCAAAAAATCCTTGATTTGCCTCCTTAATTTGCCAAAAACTAAAGAGTACAAATAAACTCGCTATCGTACCAAACAAAATACTAATTTCAACTTCACTGCTTTGAGAAACTAGACTTTTCACCTTGAGAAAACCCAAAGCAATTACAAAAGCCATAAGTGGGGTAAAAACAATGATATTGGTTGTAAAAATAAAGGTAATCATTGACCCCATTAAAATATCCATCCAAAACTCTTTTTGGTTGATTTTACTCATCCAAAACTTATGAGAAGTGACTTGAGAGAGTTGTAAATACCGAGGATGAGTTTGAAGCTTAATCAATTGATTTTTGAGTTGAGTTTTCCGATTCAGAATTAAAAGCTTTTTCCATTCGGGAACATTATTTTTATTGAGTCGCCCTAACAACTTCACTTGACGAACGTTCTTCAGTTGAAGTTGTGTAAGTTGATAACCAATTATTTTCGATAAATAAGTATAGTTAACAACCGTATTTTTGGAACGGTTAATCACAACAGTAAGCTGATGTTTTTTAACCAAACTCACTTGAACTTTGACCTGATGATAATTCAAAACCTCTTGTAATTTGGCTTGAACAATTTCTCCTTGTTTGTGTTGAGATTTAGTTCGATATTCAGATCGGGTGCGAGGCTGAAGTTCAGAATAATCTCGCCCAGAAGTTAAATTTTCATCTGCTTTTTCTACAAGATTTGACGACCTTTCATCAGGAATTTTTAACCCTGGAAAAGCATCAATATAAGTCGGACGAGGATTCAAATATCGCAATACCGCCGCCGCAGAATGATAACGTCGGCTTGTCGCCCCTTGCAACATTTTATCTAAAATACTTCCTAACTCATCACTCACAGGAGTCTTTAAATAATCTCGCCAAATCCAATTTCCTTCTTGACTATCAAACAAATCAAACGGCGAAATTTCGGTTAATAGATGAATACAAGTTACGCCCAAACTATAAATATCACTCGCAAAAACAGCTTTTCCCATCAACTGTTCTGGGGCGGTATAAGCCGCACTTCCGATCATTGTTCCCGTTTTGGGTAACATTCCACCTGTAATTAACTTCGCCGCCCCAAAATCGACTAAAACCAGATTTCCGTTTGTTCCTGATGTCAATCGACGACGAATAATATTTTCCGGTTTGATATCTCGATGAATAATTTTATGACTGTGAATAAACTCTAAAACAGGCAATAAATCCTTTAAGAGTTGTCGAATTTTTTCTTCCGAATAAGCACCTTTTTCCCATAACTCTTGGGCTAAATTTTTACCTTCTATAAATTCTTGCAGTAAATATTGATAACCATCCTGTTCGAGATAACCTAACCATTGAGGAATTTGAGGATGTTCTCCTAAATGTTTAAGTTGTTTCGCCTCTTGCTGAAATAATTCAGCCGCTTTTTTACCGTTCATTCCTTGAGGAAAAAACTGCTTGATCGCGCATTGAGGTTGAGAAACTTGAGACTCATCCACCGCCAAAAATGTCCGACCAAATCCTCCTTCTCCAATTAATTGAATCCCTCGATAACGAGAAGTCAGAGTTGTTTCACCTTGAGGTTTCAAAACCAAAACAGAACCGCAATTTTGACAAAATTGGGCATCATTAGGATTGTGCGGACGAGTGCAATTGGGATTAAAGCAATGACTCATTTGAATATTGAATGCAGAGATTCATGGATTTTCAATTTAAAATCTTAATAGAAAGAACTTGAGGGAATAGCCAGAAGATCAAAAGATAGAGAACAGGAAATATCAAATGATTTTAGATTTTAATCGTGCTAATTATGCTAGATCAAATCTCCTCTCCTGTCTGGGGGATTTCCTAATTTTTCTCCATCCTTTGATCTCATCCGCCCTGTATTGTTATGTAGGAATCAACTCACCGGGACGTAACTTCGCCCATTTTCCCATTTCTTCGGTAAAACTCTGACAACCCACAACATCCCATTCCATCTCAATCTCCTCGTCTCGGGAACGAATGTTAACATTGATTGTAGGTTCAATCGGCTCGAAGGTTGGGTCTTCGGCAATGTGAGATTCCTGGTGCTGTGTTTCTACGGCGTGGTAGGTGATACAGCGATCAACATAGTGACAATTGACACAAATACACATTTTTAAAAAATCCTCTGTGCATTTCAGCAGACTGAATTTCATTCCAGCCCTTTATTAGCTAATGTAGCTTAGGCAAGACCTTACTGGCCGAAGAAGTCGGTTGATTTTTGTTGCAATGTCAAAAGCGTTTAACTCGATCGGGTTTACAGATACTTGGCCATTTACTCTAGAGTGGCTACCCCAACCTGCTTATTTAGTCGGAGGTGCAGTGCGAGATGGCTTGCTTGGGCGCAAAGCAGACTATTTAGATTTAGACTTTGTTGTATTGGAACAAGCGATTCATACTGCACAGAATATAGCTAAATATTATAAAGCCGGATTTGTCTTATTGGATGCTGAACGTCAGATCGCCCGAGTCGTTTTTCCCGGTGCAACCGTTGATTTTGCCCAAGCCCAAGCCAATAGTCTCGCCCAAGATCTCCAACGACGAGATTTTACACTCAATGCGATCGCCTATAACCCCTTTACCCAAGAACTGATCGATCCCCACCAGGGTCAAACCGACATCCAAAACCGACTCATCCGCATGATTTCCTCTCAAAACCTGCGCGATGATCCCTTGCGACTTCTGCGGGGCTACCGTCAAGCCGCCCAACTCGGATGTCAACTCGAACCTCAAACCCAAGCCACTATCCGTCAACTCGCCCCTTTCTTATCTCAAGTCGCCGTCGAACGAGTCCAAACGGAGTTAGGGTATTTGTTGAATACGGCGAAAGGTGTCGTTTGGATCAAACAAGCCTGGGAAGATCATTTACTCTCTGGCTTTTTTCCCAGCGCCTCAGAACAATTTGACCGACTCCTGAAAATTGATCCTGCTGTTGAGACTCTCCACCAACATTCACCCACATTAACCCCAAGATTATCCCATCCGCTCCGCAATACAATCAAAACCTCACAACTGGCGATCGCTAAACTCACTTGTTTACTAACTCGTGACCCCAGCGTTGCTGAAGTTGAGTTAACTCAGCTTAAATATAGCAAAGCCGAAATTCGCGAGTCTATCGCCATTCTTAAGGGTTTAGCTACATTACAGCAAACTCCTCCCTCCCAGATGTCTCTCAGACAGCAGTATTTTCTCTTTCAGGAGGTCGGAACCCTATTTCCAGCCTTAGCAGTCTTAGCGGTGGCTTCTGGAGTCCCGGTCGCGAGTCTATCGCCTCTCATTGCACGTTACTTGAACCCCGATGATCCGGTTGCTCATCCGCAGGTGTTGGTCACGGGGAACGAATTGATGAAAATATTAAATTTGTCTCCCAGTCCGAAAATTGGTCAACTGCTGATGAAGATTCAACTTGCACAAGTAGAAGGTCAAATCTTGACTCGCGAACAAGCCCTAAGATGGGTCGCCCAAAGCCTCGAACACGGCGAGTAAGTCTTAATTTCTTCTCCTTGTGCCGTGACTCAGACCGGGAGAATCTGTTTAGACCGTTACCCGATTCTCAGTTGCGTTTTAATTTAATAGGGTTTGCGTCAAATTTTTAACGGTTTAGGAGTGTTGGTGATGAGTCGCTGGACTTGGATGGAGTGCATTGTTTGGGTGAGTGCGATCGCTGCAATTTCTTCGATTTCGCGTCCCCAGTCTGATTTTCTGATTTCTGTTCAGTCTAATTTGGGTTCGGCTCAATTGCGATCGGTGGTGATCCCTCGGGAGTGTGACCAACCTGACGATCAAGAATTGTTACGGTTGAGCTTGATTAATCTTTCCCCAAAATCTGCTTCTGAGTCGGCTTGTGAGTCTTTTCATCGTCACGATCAACAGCATCAGGAAAATTCCTTTTCTCATTTGGGTTTTCGCGTGCAGTTGATCCCAACTCAGTTCAATACGTCAGACCAGACCCCAAAAACGACTCGGAGTTAGTTGAAATTTAAGACGTGATTCTATTGGGATACACGTCTTTTTTCTTGACAAAACCAAACTGTACAGTCTATCATAGTTATATATCATCTGATCTGCCTGCTTTTAATTTTCTTTAATCAAACTGTACAGTCTAGTGAAATGGCAAATTGATAGATGGACATTATTTCACTCTCTTTACTTTTAGGACTAATAGTTGTATCTGATCACATCCTCAACGGTCAATTCAAAATTTCACACAAACTGTTGAACTGGCTAGATGAACCAACAAAGGATTTCAAGCGTCAAGACCAATCCAACTCCAAGCCTCAACGTCCAACCGAATAACCGCTCAAAGTTAGTTTTCTAGAAAAAAGCAAAAACCATTTCCCGGTCTAACAGGCTTGATCGCGTCAATGAGCAACATCGTTCAGGAGTGACTGCATAAGTGATGAGTTGGCAGACATAAGTACAGATGAGTTCAATAGACACCTCAAGCAACAGATCTTATGGTTATGCAAAAACACAACTCAAAGGTTATCCAAAACCAAAATCCTAAAAGCAATCGCGACCCCGGTGGAAACCCTCGAAGCACCTTGCCTTTCAAACCCAATATTGCTCAAAAATTAGCAGTAGCAGCCGGTATTGCTTTCAGCTTAGGATTTATTAATGTCATGCCGATCCAAGCAAACCGCTTTGAATTCCAACAACAAGTCGGAGAAGAACAGCTATCGGGTGTCTTTGAAGGCACAGACAAAAACGCCGATGGAGTCGTAGACCTCTCAGAATTAGAATCCTTTGAAGCCCGTTGGGGTAGCTATACCTGGACAAAAGAAGATTTAGAAGTCTTTAGCTGGGGAGAAAAAACAATTAGTCAAAATCAAGAGAAAATTTACGGCATCAATGGCTTAAATCTATTCGCCCGAGGACGCCAACAACTCAAATCTCAAGCATTACAAGTCTGGAACCGAGAAGTCAGTACACCGGAAGGTCAATCAAAAAATCAAGGCATTTACGGCATCGAATACGCAGCCAATACACCGGACAATCTCTTATTTTCCCAAGAACAACTTTCTCTAGAAATTAATCATAACCATCAATCACCCGTGGATATTTCGGTGTTAATGATGTTATTGCTAGTGGGGATAACAGGTTTATTGGTATTAAATCCCTACGGTTTTTCTGTCCACCCGCCAGAGAACAAACCCTGTTCAAGTTCAGGAAAAATTTAAGGTAGGTTGACGATTAACCCACCTTGACTAGATTGTTTGATTGACTACTCCCCCGAATAAATTCGTGGGGAATCCCCGAAGGGTATTTCAGAACTTCTGACAACAAAAATTCGCGCCTGCTCTTAGGCAAAGTCAAATTGCCTCTAACACACCGGACAAACCGGATAGCTTACTTTTAATTAAATGCCTTTCTCAACCTCCAACACAAGTCAGTGCGATACGCTCAGTTCCCTGCCATTATCAATCTCGGAGTTGCAATGCAATATTGTACTTTCGGATTTTCGGGGTTTCTCCGATCTCGGAAAACTTCAACGCGCAGTTGGTAGAGCTTTACTCAGTCATTTATCTACTATTTTACGGCAACTAAAGTTGCCCGTGTCACCTTTGGGCCCCTGAATAAATTCAACGATGCTCCCAGTTTACCGGACTGTTTCCCGTGTAGAAATTTTAATCTGATTAAATCCTAGAGAACCCCTTTAGAACTCGGAATTGTACCCGCACGTCGGGGATCAATTGCAACCGCCATCGAGAGCGATCGCGCCAAAGCTTTAAACGTCGCTTCAATAATGTGATGGGAGTTAATCCCGTCAAGCTGACGAATATGCAAAGTCATCAAACTATTATTAGCCAGAGCGACAAAAAACTCTCGGACAAGCTGCGTGTCATAGGTACCAACCCGTTGAGTGGGAATTTCTAAGCCATAAGTCAGATGAGGACGCCCCGAAAAATCTAACGCCACCTGAATTAAAGCTTCATCAAGAGGGGCGACAAAATGACCAAAACGGTTAATCCCTTTGCGATCGCCTAAAGCTTTTGCTAAGGCTTGTCCGAGGGTAATGCCAACATCCTCATTGGTATGATGATCATCAATTTCCACATCTCCAACGGCAGCAACATCCAAATCAACCAGGCTGTGAGAGGCGATTTGCTGCAACATATGATCTAGAAACGGAATCCCTGTATTGGCCTGACAGACACCTGTTCCATCGAGGTTAATTGTTACCGTGACATCGGTTTCCTTGGTTGTCCGTTTTACTGTGACCTTGCGTGTTGTTGGGATCAGATCAGAAGAAGGGGTTGTAGGGCTTTGGTTGTTTGTTAAGTGAGTTTGCATGATGTGTTATTAAGACTCAAAAGGCAAAAAGCAAGCAGAGGAAGCCGGGGAGCTCTAGAAAAAGGTGGTCAGATGATCACTGATTACTGTTGACTGTCAAAACTGTTCACTGTTCACTGATCACTGTAAAGTTACATTCCCATAATGCAGTAGCCCGAATCCACATACAAAATTTGACCCGTAATGCCACTAGCAAGATCACTACAGAGGAAAGCTGCGGTATTTCCGACCTCCTGTTGAGTTACGGTGCGACGCAGGGGCGCAACTTCTTCGACATGATGAATCATATCTAAAATTCCCCCAACGGCCGAAGAAGCCAAGGTGCGAATCGGGCCTGCTGAAATCCCATTCACCCGAATTCCTAGAGGCCCCATTTCTCCGGCCAAATAGCGAACATTCATTTCTAAAGCGGCTTTGGCAATTCCCATGACGTTGTAGTTGGGGATGACTCGAACCCCCCCGAGATAAGTTAAGGTGACAATACTTCCCCCTTCACTCATCAAAGGTTTAGCCGCAGCGGAGAGTTGGACAAGCGAGTAAGCACTAATATCGAGCGCCCGAGCAAATCCTTCCCTGGAAACTTGACTAAAATCTCCTGATAAGTCGTCTTTGTCAGCAAAGGCTAAACAATGAATCAGAATGTCCAGCTTTCCCCACTGATCGTCAATAGTTTTGAAGAGAGTTTCGACTTGGCGATCATCTTGGACATTGCAAGGCAAGAATAGACTGGGTTTAAGGGGTTCTACGAGTTCTCCGACTTTCTTTTCAAACCGACCTTTCTCATCGGGAAGGTAAGTGACTCCCAAGTTAGCTCCGGCAGCATGAAGTTGTTGGGCGATCCCCCAAGCAATCGAGCGATTATTGGCGATTCCAGTGACTAGCGCGTTTTTTCCGTCCAGGTTTAACATCGTCTTTATTCTAGAAGCTATTGGTCTGTTGCTCTCGGCTGACATTCCAATCCCTTATCATAGGATGAATTGGCACTCGTTACCACTCCCGGCGAATATTGCGAAGATATGCTAGCGTATGAGTCGGTAGGGAATACTGCCAAAACTGTATACTCAGTGATCATTGAAAAAAGCTCAAATTTCAATGGTTGATTTTGATTAGAGCTGCTCGTAATCTGAGGTTCTCTGTTAAGCTTATGCTAAGACAAGTCTATGATGATACGAGTTGAGCAATGGTCACAGTAGGCTCCGTTGTTCTAGGGTGAACCAGTAGTACAGTGTCGTATTGGGATTTTCCCAAGTCAAGCGCAATTTTAGCAAAGTTTGCGGTTGTCGTAACTGGTCAACCCGAAAGACGGATTAAAGGGTGACTTAGAGATCAAATTCTCTGAAATTAAAAATAAGTCGTAAAGTACAGTAGGGCATTGGTTAGCGCAAGGGATCGGGACGTGACGTATGATAGACCGTTAGCATTAATGTTTCGCCAGATCGGAGGCGGAGCATATCCTCCCGTTGTAGAAACGTTTGAACGGGGGAAAACCATATTTTTTCCAGGAGATCCAGCAGAGCGCGTTTACGTTCTCATCAAGGGAGCGGTCAAACTATCCAGAGTCTATGAAGCTGGAGAGGAAATAACCGTAGCCTTATTACGAGAAAATAGCGTCTTTGGTGTCCTCTCCTTGATTACGGGTCATAAGTCAGATCGGTTTTATCATGCCGTCGCTTTTACTCCCGTAGAATTACTCTCAGTTCCGATTGAACAAGTCGAAAAAGCTCTCAAAATTAACCCAGAACTCTCAATGGTGATGTTAAGAGGGCTATCATCTCGGATTTTGCAAACGGAGATGATGATTGAAACTCTAGCGCACCGAGATATGGGATCGAGATTGGTGAGTTTTTTGTTAATTTTGTGTAGAGATTTTGGTGTTCCTGGCCAAGAGGGGATTAGGATTGATCTCAAGTTATCTCATCAGGCAATAGCCGAAGCGATTGGTTCAACCCGAGTGACCGTGACTCGTCTACTGGGGGATCTCAGACAAAAGAACATGATCTCCATTCACAAAAAAAAGATAACGGTTCATAATCCTGTTACCCTCAGCCAGCAATTTACCTAGATTACAAAGCCGTTCATAGAAGCTTCTTTTTTGTTGGAAACCACCGACTTTAGGGGATGGAAAAAAACGAATCGAAGTCTTTCGGCATCTGTGTTTTTTGGGGCGTGGGAGTGCCAATCCTAACCGTTAACAGTACATCAAGCCAGGAGCTGACTTTTCACCGGACGACTGCTACAAAAAACTGAACACGGATTACTGAAATGACCGCCGGATTCATCCTAGTAATTGCGATATTAGTGTTGGGGGGCGTGATCGCAACAGTCAGCGATCGCTTGGGGACAAAAGTCGGTAAAGCCCGTCTGAGTCTGTTCAAACTACGTCCTCGAAGCACTGCTGTTGTTGTCACCATGGTCACGGGTACCGTTTTGTCGGGTATGACACTCGGCATTTTATTTGCAGCCAGTAAACCTCTACGTCGGGGAGTTTTTAGAATTGATGAAATTCAAGAACGACTTAATCAATCTCGCAAAGATCTCACCCGTACAGAAGATGAAAAAGAAAGGGTAGAAGCTGAGTTAGAACAAGCCAGAAATACTTTAAATTCAGCTTTGGCTCAACTTAACCAAATCAATTCTTCATTGGATCAAGCCAATACCCAAGCAACAGAAACAGAAACCAAACTCCAACAAACTCAAAGTCAACTCGAAAAATCTCAAGCTCGACTCAATCAACTACAAAGCCAATTGAGTGAGATTGATCAGGCAAAAAATCAAACCGAATCTGAACTCAATCGCACAGAAAGTCAACTTCAGGAAGTCTTTAAGCAAAAACAATCCCTTCAGTCAGAAATTGAACAACTACAAACTGACCGGGAAAAGTTAATCCAACAGCGAGAACAAGTTCAAGCTCAAATTAAAGATCGCGATCGCGAAATTGCCGAGCAAGATCAAGTCATTTCTGAACGAGATCAAGTGATTGCTAAACGCGATCAAGTGATTGTTGAACGAGAAAAACTCCTGAAAGATCTCGAACAACAACAAGTAGAACTTGAACAACAACAAGCTTATTTAAAAGAGCAATTTAAGCTGGTTGAGCGAGATTTTCAACTCTTACGAGAAGGAAGCGTTGTCTTGAAACGGGGTGCAGTTTTAGCAAGTGGATTAATTCGAGTAAAAGACCCCAAAAAATCTACAGAAGTGGTTAATAGTCTATTACAAGAAGCCAATCGCAATGCGATGAATTCAGTACAAATGGGGAATTATACTGTCGAGAAAGAGCAAGTCATTCAGATTACCAAAGCTGAAATCGAAGAATTGATTACAGAGATTGATGATGGTCGAGATTATGTTGTACAGATTATCTCCGCAGCCAATTATTTAGCCGGAGAAAGTCGCGTGGCTGTGTTTACAAAAGCCGAACAAAATCGCTTACTTTTCTCCTCCGGAGAAGTGATTGCCGGAACTTCAATAAAACCCTCAACGCTCAGTAACGATCAGCTTCAACAACAACTCGAACAATTGTTAGATGCGTCTCGATTTCGCGCCCGTTTTGTGGGAATATTAGATGTAGATGGGTTAATTCAAATTGGGGATGCTCACGTCGAAACCTTGGTGGACTTTTTTGAAAAGTTGCAAGAACACGATCAACCCGTTGAATTACAAGCCGTCGCCTCCGAAGATACTTACACAATTGGGCCGTTAAAAATTGATTTACTCGCCCGTCAAAATGGGGAAATTGTTCTCAGTACCCGCCCCCAAGATCAAGAAGTAATTACTAAAGAAGAAACGGAAACTCAACAATGGCAAACAGAGGAGATTAAACCCGAAGATCTTGATCCAGAAAATTCACCGTTTATTATCGATCGCACCCATTCTCTGACCAATGATTAACAATTCGTTTCTCAAGGTGGAAAAAGCAAAACAGGAAGCAAATTATGGAAATGATTCTCGGTTTCGATCCGGGTAAAGATAAATGCGGAATTGCGGTAATGGAGAATAATAATCAACTGCAATATCATCAAGTTATCCCCTCGATAGAAGCGATAGAAACGTTAAAAACATTGTCTCAAAAATATCCCATTAATTTATGCGTGATGGGAAATCAAACCACCTCTAAAAGTTGGAAACAAAAACTCTCAGAAGCGTTACCGACAACCATACAAATTATTCAAATAGACGAACGTTATAGCAGCTTAGAAGCACGCGATCGCTATTGGGAAATGTATCCGCCTAAAGGGTTAACCCGTTTAATTCCTCAAGGAATGCGAACCCCACCTCGACCCATTGATGATATTGTGGCGATTATTTTGATTGAACGTTATTTATCACAAAAATCATAAAAAACACATTAATATTCCATCGGCGTCCAATCCCCAACGGGAACAAACGCCGCCCAAAAATAGGGATGTTGATAGTCTTGAGAATTTAACATCTCTAACTGAGTTTGACGCCACGCCTCTGAACGCCCTTGATTTTGCAACAACCGTTGATAATATTTAATCATCAATTCCTTCGTTCCTTCATCACTAACTGTCCATAAACTCATCAATAAACTTTCCGCCCCCGCTAACGCAAACGCCCGCCTCAACCCATAAACCCCCTCACCATTTTCTATTTCTCCCAACCCCGTTTCACAAGCGGATAACACCACTAATTTTGTGCCTCGCAGCTTTAAATTTGCCACTTCCAACGCCGTTAACACCCCATCATCCAAACCGCTTTCACGGGGATTAAAACCCGCCAACGCCAAACCGGAACGCAGCAAAGGATTTTCTTGAATTGGGGTATTTTGTTGAGTGTTTTCCGAGATTAAACCAAAAGAATTATCCGGTTCAACTCGGGGAAGATTTTTTAAGAAAAAGCCATGAGTTGCGATATGTAAAATATTCGGGGATTGCAACTGTTTAACCGCATTTTCTGTTGCTTGAGATTGGGTCAATAACGTCACATCAGACAATAAAGGTGCAATAACCTTTGCTTCTTCTGCGGTTCCCGGTAACGCCCTAAAACTCATGTCAACCCCTCTCGAAAGTTGATTAATTCCGCGAGTATTTGAAACAGCAACCGTTGTCGGTTCTCCGGGTTTATCATAGTCCGGGTTAGCAACAATAACGGGTGGTTGTTTGTGAGAATATTCGAGTTGTAAACGAATTAAATCCCGTCCGGTTGTGAGATAAGTAATTTGATAAGTTTCTAACAAATAGCGATTATTTTCATCAACCAACGCCGCAAACGGAATCAAATTTAACTGAGCATCTGGTGAGATGATAATATGATTAATATTCCCCAACTTTTCCCGAATGGGTTGCATGAGAAGTTCATCAAGTTGGCGTCCAGTTTGTTTAATGTCATCTGTATTTCCGATAAAAGCATCTTTTTTATCTTTCAGGGCTAAAGTGAAACGAAAGAAAGCCGCTTTGTGAATGGGTTCAACTTCCCCTAAATCAACCCATTGCGGTTCGCCGGAAGATTTAAGAATATAAGCCGCATAATGATCTTTTCCCCATTGTCTTGCTTTAATATCAGCAGGTTTATATAAAATAAATTCAATTAACGCTGCATCTTCGGGAATCAACTGTTGTACCGCTTCAATGGTAATGGGTTCTGAAAGGGTTCTAAATTCGGCACTGCGGCGAGAAAGTTCCGCTTCGAGTTGCTCCGATTTTTGTCTTAAATTTGCAACCAGTTGACGGTATTGTTCATCGGAGAGATTTT
>NZ_AUZM01000054.1 GCF_000478195.2 Lyngbya aestuarii BL J
ACCTCCCCACCTCCCCATCTCCCCACCTCCCTACCTCCCCACCTCCCCACCTCACAACTCTTTCGATCATGCAACCTGTTGACTACACCACTCTGATCGCCGCTTGTACCGAACTTCGTCAAGAATGGCTTCCCGCCCGTCTTGAACAAGTCTATCAGCGCGATCGCTTTACCATTTCCCTGCTGTTACGCACCCTCAAACGCAAAGGATGGCTAGACATTGCTTGGCATCCCCAAGCCGCCCGAATGTGTATCGGTGATCCCCCCCCTCGCGCACCCGATACTTTTACCTTTAGCGATCAACTGCGACATCAGTTAAGCGGTCTGGCCCTAGTGGCGATCTCTGAGGTTTCACCGTGGGAAAGGGTGCTAGACTTACAATTTGCCAAACGGCCTGGAGAAAGCCCCCTCTGGCATCTCTATGTCGAAGTGATGAGCAAATACAGTAATGTAGTCTTAACCGGAAAAGATCATCTGATTGTCACTGCGGCTCATCAAGTCAGTAGCCAACAGTCAAGTGTTCGTCCGATCCAAACCAGTCAACCCTACGAACTTCCGCCCAGTCTCACTGATCCCATTCCTCGGTTAAGTGAACCCCAAGAACAATGGCAACGACGGGTAAGTTTAATTCCCGGTTCCCTCAAGCGCCAACTCCTCAAAACCTATCGGGGGTTAAGTTCAGCTTTAGTGATCGGAATGATTCAAGCCGCAGGATTAGATCCCCAATGCCTAACTGAAAACCTGACAGACACCGAATGGACTCGTTTATTTGAATGTTGGTGTCAATGGTTAGAAGCGTTAGAAACATCAAACTTTCAGCCTCATTTTACCGAAACCGGATATTCTGTCATCGCTTGGAATAACACCCCGTCAAAATCTGCTGTTGAAACCGTACAAGAACTCTTAAACCGTTACTATACAGCCGAACTCAACCAACAGGAATTTAAGCAAGTCCGCCATCAAATTAGTCAAAAACTCATCAATCTTCTCAGCAAATTACGTCAAAAAGCCGACGGTTTTATTCAACGTCTAAAACAATCCGACGACGCTGACACCTATCGCGCCCAAGCTGACTTATTAATGGCTTCTCTACACGAATGGCAACCGGGAATGAAAACAATTACCCTTTCTGATTTTGAAACCGGAGAACCTGTTAAAATTCCCCTTAATCCTGAAAAAAATGCCGTTCAAAATGCCCAAGCCTATTACAAACGTCATCAGAAGTTAAAACGCGCCCGAATAGCTGTAGAACCGCTTTTAGCCGAAGTTCAAGGCGAAATTGATTATCTCGAACAAGTCGAAGCGGCGATCGCCCAAATTGAAACCTATCAAGCTTCAGAGGACTTACAAACCCTAGCTGAAATTCGGGATGAACTCACTCAAGAAGGCTATTTTAATACTCCCGGTTATCAAAATCGTTCGACAACAGAAACCGAATTTTATCGGTATCAAACTCCTAGTGGATTTGAATTATTAGTCGGACGAAATAACCGTCAAAATGATTTACTCACCTCAAAAGTCGCCGGAGATTATGACTTGTGGTTTCATTCTCAAGAAATCCCCGGAAGCCATGTGTTATTAAGACTCAACGCCGGAGAAGTTCCCGAGGAAACAGATTTGCAGTTTGTAGCGAATTTAACCGCATATTATAGTCGCGCTCGTCAGAGTGAACAAGTTCCGGTGATTTATACCAAACCCAAACACGTCTACAAACCCAAAGGCGCCAAACCTGGAATGGTCATCTACAAGCATGAAACCGTGATCTGGGGGAATCCTCAACAAGCAGTGACAAACCCTTAGATCAGTGATCCAACGATACTCACATTTTAGACGACAGGTGTTGACCCGCGACATTACCCTTCCGACTTCACCGAGATCAGTGAAAACACTATCGGAAAAATTGGTGTTCTTTGTTACAATGGAGAATTAGGGAGATTTGAGAACTCCAACCCGCAGATTACAAGGGAACGTACCTCCTGGGTTAGTCTCAAATCGAAACAACAACGGTGCTTTTCATTGTAACGAAAGACCAGCTTCGGCTGGTTTTTTTATTTTAATCTGTAGAAATCAATCTGAGTTCAGTCTTCCGACAGAAACATCAGGGATAATTAGTGTCTGGAGAGAGATCACCTCTTTGAGATAGACTTCTTTTGAGTCTAGAATTCCCGTAACTTCAGTTCGGGGAGTATGTCAAAATATTGCATAGAATCTAAGCTAAACCTTTATCTTAACCTGCCAGAAGACCCTCACATTTAGTGACGGGATGAATGGCAGTCCAGGGATGTGATACCATAGCAGCAGTAGTTTGGTAGAGAGTATGTTGAAGGCGTACAAATATCGAATCTATCCAACAAATGAACAGAAAGACCAGTTGATTCGGTCAATGGGTTCTGCTCGTTGGTTTTACAATTACGCCCTCAACTTAACTTCCCAAACCTATAAAGAAACGGGTAAAGGTTTGAGTCGCAATGACATCATCAAGCTTTTACCTGGCTTAAAAAAAGAGCATGAGTGGTTAAGCGAACCGCCCTCTCAGTGTTTGCAGCAAGTCGCTCTAGATTTGTCGAGTGCATTTTTAAATTTCTTTGAGAAACGGGCTAAATATCCCAACTTTAAAAAGAAACACAACCAGCAGTCGATTAGGTTTCCTCAAAGCGTCAAATTGCAGGGTGACTATTTAAAATTACCGAAATTAGGGAAGATTTACTGTAAAGTCTCTCGATTACCAGAAGGGACAATTAAATCAGTAACAGTTTCACTAACTCCATCGGGTCAATTTTACGCCTCGTGTCTGTACGAAAATGGCAAAGAAAAACCCTCGGTCAAAGCTAGCGGAAAAGCAGTCGGGATTGATTGTGGGTTATCGCATTTTGTAATTACTTCTGATGGAAGTAAGCATGGTAATCCCAAATATTACCGGAAATATGAGACTAAGTTAGCCAAGAAACAAAAGCAACTGAGCCGTAAGGTGAAAGGTTCCCAGAACCGGAACAAAGCTCGAATTAAAGTGGCCAAGGTTCACGCTAAAATCACTCGTTGTCGAGAAGATTTTTTACACAAGCTAAGTCGTAAATTAGTTGACGAAAACCAAGTCATAGTTGTGGAAAATCTGGCGGTCAAAAACATGGTCAAAAACCACCCTTACGGGTTCGCCAGTCGCTTCAAGTCGGGGAACCCGCCCAACGCGCTGGCTCATAAGCTCGCCAAATCAATTAGCGATGCAGGTTGGGGACAATTTTGCACCATGCTCAAATACAAAGCGGAGTGGGAAGGGAAAGTCTACATTGAAGTAGACAGATTCTTTCCTAGTTCAAAAACTTGTCATGTTTGCCTGAATCAAGTAGGTAGTTTGACTCTCGATGTCAGAGAATGGACTTGCGAAAAATGCCAGACAAAACATGACAGAGACATAAACGCCGCGATAAATATCAGAGAAGAAGGTTTACGACTTTTGAGCCAGTGCGGTCTTGACGGTGTCCGTCGAAGAGCAACTGGCGTGGCGGGAGGGCATCTCGCTACCGCTTCTGGAGTTCGAGTCAGACCAAGTAAAGGCACTGCTTTTACAAGGCGTTAAACTGTGAAGGAAGAATCCCTCGCGTCCCGCGACGGGAGTTGTCAAAAACATCAGATATGAATCCTAAAAAGCTACTGGGTATTTTGTTCTTACTGTTAGTCGCTATTTTTATCACCTCCGGGGATACCTATGAGTTTCTCCCCGAACCCGCTAGAGAAGCCAGTGTCAAAAGTCGAAAGTTCATTGTTGGTTTATGGCCAGACTGGTTAAGACGACAAGATTTTGATGCCGAACGAGAGAAAGAAATTGAACAGTTAGAGAAACAAGGTAAATAAAGCAGAGGAGACAAGTAAGAGACAAAATCCAGCATTGATACGGAGTAGGGGTAGTTGATCAATTACCCCTAGAACACTTCTACAGAATTATTTTTTCTTCAGCCAACTAAACATCGCCCGCAAATCTTTTCCGACTTCCTCAATGGGATGTTCCGCTTCTTGGCGACGCATGGCTGTAAAACCCGGTTTACCCGATTGATTTTCTAAGACAAACTCTCGGGCAAATTGACCCGTTTGAATCTCTTTGAGAATTTTACGCATTTCTGAGCGAGTTTCATCGGTAATAATCCGAGGGCCGCGTGTATAATCGCCGTATTCTGCCGTATTGGAAATACTATCGCGCATATTAGCTAAACCGCCCTCAACCACCAAGTCAACAATCAGTTTAACTTCGTGTAAGCATTCAAAATAAGCCAATTCCGGTTGATAGCCTGCCTCTACCAAGGTTTCAAACCCGGATTTGATTAATTCACTTAAACCCCCACACAACACCACCTGTTCCCCAAATAAGTCGGTTTCAGTTTCTTCGCGGAACGTGGTTTGTAAAATTCCCCCTCTAGTTCCCCCAATCCCTTTTGCATAGGCCATAGCGCGATCGCGGGCCTGACCCGAAGCATCTTGATACACTGCAAACAAACAAGGTACCCCTTGTCCTTCCTGGTAAGTTCGACGAACGAGATGACCCGGGCCTTTGGGGGCTACCATAATCACATCTACTTCGGGTGGAGGTACCACTTGACCAAAGTGAATGTTAAAACCATGAGCAAAGGCTAAAATCTTACCTTCTTTTAAATGCGGTTCAATTTCGTTTTTGTAAACGGTTTTCTGCACTTCATCTGGTAACAGAATCATAATTAAATCCGCTATCTCTGCGGCTTTGTCTACAGGATGAACCGTTAACCCCTCATCTTTGGCTTTGGGGGCGGACTTACTACCCGGATACAGCCCGACGACTACGTTTATGCCACTGTCTTTGAGGTTGAGGGCGTGAGCATGACCTTGGGAACCATAACCAATAATTGCAACTGTTTTATCTGCCAATAAATCTAGATTGGCATCTGCATCATAATACATCCGAGCCATAGTGGGCATCTCCTTGCAATACTTGTGAGGGGTGCGTGCAAAACCCTTATCCTATCACGAGTCAGTCCCCCCTCTGAATATAAAATTTACAAGTTAAAAATTTATACCTTAAATAATCGAGGGCAATGTATGGGGTAGAATCAACAGACTCACAGAATCAGAATTTTCAGATTTTTTGTCGCAATTATTAACAATGTTTGAGTATATCACCCTACCTGATAACATTTTACCTCCCGTTGCACCCTATTCTCATGCAGTACGGGCAGGAGATTTTTTGTTTGTTACCGGACAACTTCCTGAAGACCCCAATACAGGAGAAATTATCAAAGGAAGTATTGAAAAGCAAACCCAACAAGTGATGGAAAATTTGAGGTTAGTTCTCGAACACGCCGGAACGAATTTTGATCGCGTTGTCATGTCACGAATTTTTTTAACAGATTTTCGCGACTATCAAAGTGTGAATCAGATTTATGCGTCTTATTTTCATTCAAAACGTTTACCCTGTCGCACGACTGTCGGGGTTCTCGGGCTAGCAGGTTTGGGTGATATTGAGATTGATTTGATTGTTTATTGTGGTGATTAATTCTCTTTTCAGTTCAAAGGTCTACTCTCTCAGGTAAGAGAAGTAAAATCCAAAAGGATGAAAGGGATCAGCTACATACGATACAAATTGAGGATGAAATTGAGACAAAATAGTTAAGTTGTATAAACTTCTGTAAACTTAAGTCTAATTCTCTTTTAACAAATAAAATTCACAAATCCTGCAATAGCAAGAGGAGATTGAATTTACAGGATTTGAGTGAGTTGATCCAAGAGTTTACAGTTTGAAAAGTCCTGTTAAGTCTTATTTCAGCTTCACTAATTTAAGGGATAACCAGGGTAATTTATGATTCATACTAGAAAAAAGACACGCAACTAATTAATGCAGTGTTTCACTGTTGAATCTAACTTTGATAAACTTTAGTGATATGAGACGACCTTCACAATTAACCCGGTTAATTTGGGATTTCTATCGTGAAAATCACGAAGAACTGCAACGACTTCAACCCTTAGCAAAATGCAAAGTCTACCGTCGCTGGGGTGTGTTGCATATTCAATGTGTTAGCCAAGATATGGCTGATTTGATGGCGGCTTCCCAAAAGCTGTTAAGAGAACCTATTTCTCAAATGCGACTTGCTCAAAAAATCAAAATCTCCGTTAAAAATATGACGGTAGCTGTATTTGATGTCAAACCCGACACGATCATTGCTTAAGAAACTTGATCTATCTATGTTCAATTCCTGCAATCTTAAACGGTTGCAGGCTTTAATTAAACCATTAGCACGCAGACAAAAGACAATTACTTTTTTAAATTCTAACGAAATTATCCTGAATGGGTAAATAGAGAATAGAAGAATAACTCAGTAGATGCACCCTGATGAATTTCCTTTGGCAAAAGCCAGGGGATTTTTTTTGCCCAAAACGTTCCCAAAATTTTCACAATTTAGCCACAATTCAACTTAAATTGATGTCAAATTAATTCTGCAAATATTCCGGAAGCCTCTTGATCTTTACTGAATAACAGAACAGGAGTAGATGCACCCCGATCAACTAGCCCTCGGATTAATCTGAGGGTTTTTTTTGTGTAGAGGTGTGTTCTAGCGAGATGTATATTTTCTAACAAATAATCTAAATAAACTTGTTTAACAGTGAAATTTTAGAACCTATCCGGAACCGATCTAATCGTACCAGAAGTCTATAGAAGAGTAGATGCACCCTGATGGTTATCCCCTAGCTTCGGTTAGGGGATTTTTTTTGACAGCATGACTCCCAACTCAATTATTGACGCTACATCAACGCACTCTAGAAATCGAGACTGAATATTGATAGTTCGGAAAAATAAGCCATCGAACCTGATAGTTTGTTAGCACCCACTACACCCGGAAAACAAGTCTTGATCATCGAAGAAGGAACAGCAATTCCCGAAGACTTACAAACAGAAATCGCAGATAGTGAAATTATATTCGTTCCCGATGGCACCTTTTTCTAAAAAACATTCTAAATTCTCCGGAAACCCCCCACCCCCAACAGAAACAAAATATAGTAGATGCACCCTGATCAATTATCCTTCGGCTTCGGCTGAGGGATTTTTTTTGGTTTTTTGTAGAGATTCTGGCGATCGCGATGACGAATTGGACAACGACTGTGCTACCCTGTTGAAGATAAACACACAGTTGGCACAGGTACAGTTCCAAAGCGTACATGGTTCACATCAAGCGCGTAGAACTCACCAATTTCAAATCATTTGGCGGTACGACGGATATTCCGTTGTTACCTGGTTTTACAGTGGTTTCAGGGCCTAACGGTTCCGGAAAGTCCAATATCCTCGATGCGTTACTGTTTGCGTTGGGACTCTCTTCATCTAAAGGAATGCGTGCCGAACGTTTACCGGACTTAGTAAACAACAGCCAAAGCCGCAAAACCACCGTTGAAACCCGCGTTACCGTAACTTTTGATCTTTCCGAAGATAACCACCTCTGGTCAGCCATGAAGCGCAACGGGAAGTTCTACGCAGACGAGGAACTCAAAGAATTAGAAACCGATCACTCCTTAGAAACCAATGGTTCTCAGACGACAGAAGAACCTGAAACCCAAGCTTTTACCCCGGAATGGAGTGTTACCCGAAAGCTGCGCGTTACCAAACAAGGGACGTACACATCCACCTACTACATCAACGGAGAAGCCTGTACCCAAACCGAACTACACGAACAACTCAATCATCTACGAGTCTACCCCGAAGGATACAACGTTGTTCTACAAGGAGACGTCACCAATATTATTACGATGAAACCCCGTGAACGTCGAGAAATTATCGATGAGTTGGCGGGAGTGGCGCAGTTTGATCGTAAAATTTCCTTAGCCAAAGAGAAGTTAGATACCGTAAAAGAACGAGAAGAACGTAGTCGTATTGTCGAACAAGAATTAATCGCCCAAAGAGATCGTCTCAACAAAGATCGAGTCAAAGCCGAAAAATATCAAAAATTGCGAGAAGAATTTCAACAAAAACTTCAGTGGGAAGCGGTTTTAAATTATCAAACGCTCAAAAAGCAAACCTTTCGACTGCGGGAACAAATCGAAGCAGGTGATCGTTCTGTGAATGAACTCAATGAAAATCTGCAACAACAAACAACTCAAATTCAAAAAACTACAACCGAACTCGAACAGTTAAACGCCCGCGTTAAAGCAATGGGGGAACAAGAACTGATTGATTTACAATCGACTTTAGCAACACAAGAAGCCGAAAATCGTCAATTTCAACAACGACAACGAGAAACCGAAACAGGCGTTCAAAATACCCAAAGTCAAATTCAACAAACCCAAGAAGAACGACAAAATTATCAACAAACCCTAGAAACTATCGCCTCTCAGCGAGAAGTAGAAACACACAATTTACAAGTTCGTACAACCGAACGAGATCAAATTCAACAAAGCCTCAACCAAACCCGTCAAGCTGCGAGTCAAGTCGCCCAACAAGCCGAAGCTTGGATGCAGCAACAAACTGATCTACACCGTAAAATAGAATCACTGCAAAAAAATCTCGATCCGCAACGCACAGAACAGGCTAGACTGACAGAAAGAGTCAATCAACTACAACGTAAAATTAATGAGCAACAGCAGTCTTTTTTGTCATCCCAACAACAGTTAGAAACGGCTCAAACTGAAGTGAACCAAGCCAAAGAAGAACGAGAAAATGCCCGTCAGCAAACCGAATCTTTAGCTCAAATTGTGGCTCAAGCAGAACAAGAATTGCAACTGCAACAAGAGACTCAAACGCGACTTTTGCGAGAACAACGAGAACAACAACGTCAACTCGATAAACTCGAAGCCCAACAACAAGCCCAACAAGAAGCCACCGGAAGTTATGCAACAAAAGTGATTACTCAGTCAGGGCTTCCTGGGGTTTGTGGGTTAGTTTGTCAACTAGGGAGAGTTGAACCGGACTATCAATTAGCATTAGAAATAGCCGCAGGGGGACGCTTAGGAAATTTAGTGGTAGAAGATGATGGGGTAGCAGCAGCAGGAATTGAACTGTTAAAGCGTCAAAAAGCCGGAAGAATTACCTTTTTACCCTTGAATAAAATTCGCCCCAACCGAGGCGGAATGGGGAATGTAGCGACAATGCGATCGCTAGAAGGGTTGATTGATTTAGCAGTAAATTTAATAGAATGCGATCGCCAATATGAAAATATTTTTGCCTATGTATTTGGGAATACAATGGTGTTTAATAATATTAATAATGCTCGACGTTATATTGGTCAGCATCGCATGGTTACGTTAGATGGGGAGTTGTTAGAAACCAGTGGGGCGATGACGGGAGGAAGTCAAAGTTCGCGCTCAACGCTACATTTTGGAACGTTGGATGAAACCACTTCAGAAAGTCTGGCGATTGCAAATTTACGTCAACGGTTAGATGAAATTGAACGGATTTTAGAGCGGTGTATGCGGGCGATTTCTGATGCGACAATCACAGTCAAAAACCGTTCGCAAGCAATGATTGAGGCTCGTCAAACTTTGCGGGATAATCAACAAAAAGTGAGTCAAATTGAGTCAAAGATTCAAACATTAACGACACAACAGGAGAGTTTGAAAACTCAACTCAGTCAAAATATTCAAGAATTGAATACGGCTCAAAATCGGCTACAAGTCTTAGAGCGAGAGATTCCTATTCAAGAAGTTCAACTCCAACGCGATCGCGAAACTTTGTCGCAGTTAGAAGCCGCTCATAGTCATAGTGAATGGCAACAGTTACAAACGATATTAAGATCACAAGAAACGGATTTGCAAACCCAAGAAACGACTTTACAGCAAGTTCAGCAACGGTTAATTGAGTTGGATAGTCAGCAACAACGCATCGAAGAAAAAATCGAAGAAGGAAAACAGCGAATAGAAGATTATCAGCAACAGCAACAATTACAAAATCATCAAATTCGAGAACTCAAAAAACAAATTACTCATTTACAAGAACAAATTGCTTTAACTCGGGGTTCCGTGTTGAAAGTAGAAGCCCGTTTAGGAGAAGGAAAACGCCAGCGAGATCAAGTCGAAACCCAATTGCGAGATCAACATTTAGCCAAACAACAGTTAGAATGGCAAATTCAAAAACTACAAGAAACCCAACTCGGACGCCGAGAACAATTAGAGATTAAACAAGAACAGTTAGCGACTCAGCAAGCTGAACTGAGCGATCCTCTACCCGAAATTCCCGAAAACCTAGATTTAGCCTCCCTCCAGCGAGAATTAAAAGCCCTACAGAAACAAATGGAAGCCCTAGAACCCGTCAATATGCTCGCCTTAGAAGAATTTCAACGCACTCAAACTCGCTTAGATGAACTTAGTCAAAAACTAACCACCTTAGAGGGAGAACGAACCGAACTGCTGTTGCGAATTGAAAACTTTACCACCCTACGACAACGGGCATTTCAAGAAGCTTTTGATGCCGTTAATGAAAATTTTCAAACCATCTTTGCAAGCCTGTCCGACGGAGACGGTTATCTGCAAATAGATGATCCAGAAGATCCGTTTAATAGTGGTTTAAACCTGATCGCTCACCCCAAAGGTAAACCAGTACAACGGTTAGCGTCAATGTCTGGAGGAGAAAAATCCTTAACCGCCTTGAGTTTTATTTTCTCATTGCAACGTTATCGGCCCTCACCATTTTATGCGTTTGATGAAGTCGATATGTTTTTAGACGGGGCAAATGTCGAGCGATTAGCTAGAATGATAAAAAGACAAGCCCAACAAGCTCAATTTATTGTTGTGAGTTTGCGCCGACCCATGATGGAAGCATCCGAGCGGACGATTGGAGTGACCCAAGCACGGGGAGCCTATACACAAGTGTTAGGAATACAGCTATAAAGCTGCCCGTTTTTATAGAGTCAGTGCATTGAAGATCTTGAGAACATCAGGATCAGTTAAAAATAAGTCACTCACCGATAACCGCTTGCGGGTTGTGTAGAGTAATATGTATGTTTAATTGCATCTAGAATTGGCCAAGCATGACATTTGAAACTATCCGCCAACGCTCCGAGCTTCTCGGCACTCAAGTGATTACCCGTGATCGAGGCAAGCGTCTCGGGGTTGTTAGTCAGTTATGGGTAGATGTAGACCAACGTGAGATTGTTGCGATTGGACTCCGAGACAACTTTTTGGCTGTTGCTGGTTTGCCAAAATATATGTATCTCAGCAGTGTTCGTGAAATCGGCGATGTACTCTTGGTGGATGATGAAAGAGTCCTCGAAGAAGACATAGACGTTGAAGCTTACAGTACCCTGATTAACAGCGAAGTCATTACCGAAACCGGAGAACCTTTAGGTCGAGTCCGAGGGTTTAAATTTGATCCGCTGAATGGAAAGCTGATCTCGATCATTATTGCCTCTATTGGTCTTCCCCAAATTCCCGATCAAATTATTAGCACCTACGAACTCTCCGTTGATGAGATTGTCAGTAGTGGGCCGAACCGTTTGATTGTGTTTGAACGGGCCGAAGAAAAACTCCAACAAATCACAGTCGGAGTCCTCGAACGCATGGGGTTAGGAGAAGCCCCTTGGGAAAAAGAAGAGGAAGGAATGTATTATCCTCCGACAATTAAATCGGAAAACCAACTTCCGAAAGGGATATCTCAAACACCCCCTGAGCGACAGTACCAGCCCAATATACCGGTCGTTGAGGAAGTTTGGGAAGATGAACAACAATGGCAAGAACCCGCCGCGCCTCAGCCCCTGCGTCAGCCTCAAACCGTTTATGATGACTACGAGGAAGATAACTGGTCTGATGTCGAAGGGGATGAATACGATGAGCGCTACTCTGAACCCGAGTATGTTCCCTTAGAACCCTATGAGGAAAAACGTTACAGCGCTCGTGAGTACGAATATGAAGACGATGTAGAATCAGATGCCTGGGCTGACGATGAAACACCCAAACCTTATCAACCGCCTCGGGTTAATATTCCTGAGAAAAAGAAAATGCCGGAATATGAGGAAGAACCCGGTGGTTACTAAACGTTTAGAATACTTAAGGGTTTAGTATCTACTTCGTGTTTGGATCTCTACTGAGGCACGCTCATGTCTTCAACTCAAGTCTCATCTTTGCTCACCCTCAAGCCTGGAAGTCTGCGTCGTGTTCATCACATTGCCTTGTATGTTGCTAACTTGCAGGCTTCCCGACACTTCTATGGCACCATTCTCGGTTTGCATGAACTTACAGGCGATCAAGTCCCCAGTACGTTAAAATCGATGGTCGAAGCCGGTCAGGTCGCGAATTTTGTCACACCCGATGGCACAGTCATTGATCTGTTTGCTCAAAGTGATCTCAAACCGCCTCATTCTGACCCCAAGCAAGTTTTTACCCGTGCGAATCATCTTGCTTTTGACATTGACCCGCAATTGTTTGACCATGCGGTGGAAGTGTTGCATCAACATCAAGTCACCATCGAAAGTGGCCCCGTGAGTCGTCCGACAGGACGGGGTATCTATTTTTATGACCCCGATGGTTTTGTGATTGAAATTCGCTGTGACCCCCTGCAAACCCCCTAAACAGAAGTTGAGAAAACGACGGTTTCTTGTCCCCTACTCCTCTCGAACAACAGTTTCTGCTGTAACATTTGGAGTCTCTTTGGCTAAAGCCCAGGGAGAGTCAAGTTATGTTATGCTAACAAGATTATTTAATCGATAAACCAGTCCGGGTGCGATTGTTCTCTCAGTCTCGTTTAGAAAAAACGTTTCTCAATTGATATCCGGTTAACTTATACAAAATTAACTCAGATGGCACCAACCCTTTTATTTAACGCACTTCGTCAGGCGATTGATGAGGAAATGGCTCGCGACTCCTCCGTTTTGGTTTTAGGAGAAGATGTCGGTCAGTATGGCGGTTCTTATAAAGTCACTAAAGACCTTTACGAAAAATATGGTGAACTGCGGGTTCTAGATACCCCCATCGCAGAAAATAGTTTTACAGGAATGGCTGTAGGTGCGGCTATGACGGGACTACGGCCGATCATTGAAGGCATGAATATGGGGTTTTTGCTACTGGCTTTTAACCAAATTGCTAACAATGCTGGAATGCTGCGGTATACTTCGGGCGGAAACTTTACCATGCCGCTCGTCATTCGGGGGCCAGGTGGGGTCGGACGTCAGTTAGGTGCTGAACATTCCCAACGCTTAGAAGCCTATTTTCAGGGGGTTCCGGGTCTAAAAATTGTCGCCTGTTCGACCCCCTACAACGCCAAAGGGTTACTCAAGTCAGCCATTCGTGATCATAATCCCGTTTTATTCTTTGAACACGTTCTCCTCTACAACCTCAAAGAAGAATTACCCGAAGAAGAATATCTTGTCCCAATTGACAAAGCAGAAATCGTTCATACCGGGAAGGATGTCACTATTTTGACCTATTCGCGGATGCGTCATCATGTCATGCAAGCGGTTCCGCAGCTAGTGAAAGAAGGTTATGACCCGGAAGTCATTGATTTAATTTCCCTTAAACCCCTTGATTATGAGACGATTGGGGAATCAATTCGCAAGACCCATCGGGTGATTATTGTCGAAGAATGTATGAAAACAGGCGGAATTGGCGGAGAGTTAGCGGCTTCTATTAATGAACGTCTATTTGATGAATTAGATGCTCCGGTGTTGCGGTTGTCTTCTCAAGATATTCCGACTCCCTACAATGGAATGCTAGAACGATTAACCATTGTACAACCCGATCAAGTTGTGGAAGCCGTTCAAAAAATGGTTGGAAACCAAATCTAATCTCAATAGAGGATGGGTGCAATTTCCCTCGATTTTCCTCAATTCATGGAAATCAAGACATTGGACGCACCCTGCAAAAGATCTAAGACGGCCGAAAAATACAGTTGAGACCGTAATCCTCTTATTGCTTTAACGGTCTGGCTTGTAAAATATGGATAGCCATGCGTCCGTTTTGATCGACAAAACAATCTAATGGTTGTAATCCCGCTTTTTTGGCGAGATCTTGAAAATAGTCTACCGGGTACTTATAAGAACTTAAGAGATGAAACTTTGTCCCCTTCTCAATCTGTACGGGAATACCATCCAGAAGGAAATTTTGTTCTTGAGTTGCTCTGACATTATGTTCCACACAATGAGTTGAGGGTACCCAATTGAATTCATAATTAAATGCGCTGGCATCAAAGCCCGAAATCGGCAAATCACGATTGATAAAATGTAAAATACTGAGCGTCAGTCTTGCCATTCTTCCATCGTCGTAAGCTTTTCTTAATGAAAACTCATTTTGATTGGTATCTACGCCAACAATAAGAAGACCTTCGGGTTGTAGTGCTGGCGAAATTCTTCTGAAGAAATCTAGGCAATTATTTGTGGAAAGATTGGTGATCGTACTTCCTTTAAAAAACACCACAGGTCGGGGAAAATTGTTGACAATATCAACATTTTTAATAAAGTCTGTCTTGATGGGTTTAACGGAGATATCCGGCAACTCCTGACCTAAAATTTCTTCGCTCCGATCCAGATAAGTTTCACACAAATCTATAGGAATGTAGCTGTTAAATTGTTTAATTTCTTTCAGGAAGGGCAAAGTTTTATTTTTGAAAGCGATATCGGTACCTGGGCCAAATTCTATAACACTAGCTTCGGGCGGAACATAAGCCGCAATTTCGGCGGCTTGATGGTTAATTAATTGTATTTCCTCTTTGTAAAGGTAGTAATCCAAGTTTTGAGATATTAGTTCCAGATAACATCCTTCACCATTGGCAGGATCATTCTCAATCTCCGGATTAGGAGTGCTGTACAAATAAGGAGCCATATGTTCTTCCTGATGATCTACAAACAGAGATTTTGCATCAGAAAGAAATGATTGATTAACTTCAGTCATAAGGTTAGATCCAAATAAAAAAGATAATAACGTGAAGTTTAAGATTGTACCATGCTAAAGTTAGTGGAATAAAAAAAATGTGGAAAATTTATCTGAGCAACTACTCAAATCAAAACAATGTAAAAGCAGAGCTAATTGTCCAAAGAGTTGATCGGCGATCGCAGAAAAAAAGCAAACGGCCTGATGCCGTAGAAGAAAGCCTCAAATAATGACAAAAATCTCTAAAGTCGCCGATGATTGGCTGAACTCAGTCGAAGTTAACGCTAATTAGTAATCACAACATTAACAAAGACCAGACCAACCCATCTCTAAGAGGATGTCCTGACGCTTTGGGCCGGGTCCCCGATCTCAAATCCGACCATCGCTGGGTAAGATAGAGAAAAGATTAAAAACAGATTTGAGCATCATATTTCTGTACGGCAGACCCCAAATTAGCCGATAATAGAACCCTATTACGGATTAACTTCAATAGATTGGTGTTGAAATCAAAACTTTATTAGAACGGTGACAACGCCACACCTTGACCACTGACCTGTGATTTTTTTTGAGTATGCGAAAACAGCGTTCACTCCTGATTGTTATTCTCGTTTTGGTTATTGCCTCTGTGATTGTGCTGATTAATATCCCGATGCGGTTGGGATTAGATTTGCGAGGCGGTTCCCAATTAACCATTCAGTTGCAAACTTCAGAAGAAGTCCCCACAATCGATGAACGGGTGATCAATGCCGTTCAAAGTGTGATCGAGAACCGAGTCAATGGCCTGGGAGTCTCAGAGTCAGTGGTACAAACCATCGGACAAGATCAAATTTTGGTTCAACTCCCCGGCGTCAATGATCCTGAACAAGCCGAACGAGTCTTAGGCGGAACCGCACAGCTGGATTTTCGAGAACAACTTCCGGGAACCAACGACCAACTTCTGGCCGAAACTCAAGTTAAACAACAGCTAGAATTTCAACTCGAACAAGCCAAACAAGACGGCGATGAAGCCGCAATTGAGAAAACTCTCGCCTCTGTTGAAGGCAATCAACAAGCGATCGCCGGATTGTACCAACCCCCAATTCTACGAGGTCAAGATCTGCGGGATGCCTTCGCCGAACCCACCGGAAATGATAACTGGAATATTGCGCTGCGCTTTTCCAATCAAGGCGGTGACAAGTTCGCCCAACTGACCAAAAATTTAGCCGGAACCGGACGAACGATTGGGATTTTCCTCGATGATGAATTGATTAGTTATCCCACCGTTCCAGTGGACTTCGCCGAAACGGGAATTACAGGCGGAAGTGCGGTGATTACCGGACGATTTACCGCAGAACAAGCCAATGATTTAGCAGTACAATTGCGAGGCGGTGCTTTACCTGTCCCTGTCGAAATCGTTGAAAACCGGACGGTCGGCGCGACTTTAGGACGAGATAGTATTCAACGCAGTCTCTATGCAGGGGGTGGTGGATTAATTTTGGTATTGATTTTTATGGTGGTTTATTATCGCCTACCGGGATTAATTGCCGATGTTGCCTTGATTGTTTATGCAATACTTACTTTAGCGATATTTGATTTGCTCGGTGTGACGCTGACTTTACCTGGAATTGCGGGGTTTATTCTCAGTATTGGGATGGCAGTCGATGCCAACGTGTTAATTTTTGAGCGGACTCGGGAAGAATTGCGAGCGGGTAAAACCTTGTATCGTTCGGTAGAGTCGGGATTTTTTCGCGCCTTTAGTAGTATTTTAGATGGCAACCTCACTACAGGTATTGCTTGTATTGCGCTGTTTTGGCTAGGAACGGGTTTGGTGAAAGGATTTGCGCTGACTTTGGGGTTGGGGGTAGCGGTGAGTATGTTTACGGCCCTAACCTGTAGTCGGACTCTGATGTTTACCGCGATTGGATTACCCGAATTACGCAAACCGGAACTGTTTTGTCCTAACCTGAAAAAAGCGGTTTCCTAGATGCGATACAATATCTTGGTTTTTTCCCCAATCGATGACGCACGACGAATCACAAACCACAAACTATGAAATTCAGTGTAATTAAACAGCGATCGCTATGGTGGACAATTTCAGGAGTCTTTATCCTGGCGGGTTTGGTGGCGATGGCGATTTCATGGACTCGCCCGGATATTGGTGCGCCCCTACGTCCAGGGTTAGATTTTGTGGGAGGAACTCGACTTCAACTTGAACTTGATTGTTCAGTCCCCGACAATTGTCAAGGGCCAATTGAATTGGATGAAGTGCGCGAAGTTCTGGCGAATCAGGGATTAGGTAATAGTTCGATTCAACTCCTCGATAAAGATCCCTTGCAACAAGATCGGCAAATTGTTTCCATCCGAACCCAAAGTCTCGACGTTGAGGAACGGACACAACTACAAGATAGCCTCAGTGAAGCCATTGGCGTGTTTGACCCAGAATCAACTCAAATTGATACGGTAGGCCCAACTTTAGGCCGTCAGATTTTTATCTCAGGATTGAAAGCCTTATTGGTTTCTTTTGCGGGAATTACCCTTTATCTGACGTTTCGGTTTCAGTTTGATTATGCGGTGTTTGCTTTTGTCGCCCTGTTTCACGATATTTTCGTCACCGCAGGTGTGTTTTCGATTTTGGGCTTGGTGTTGGGTGTCGAAGTTGATAGTTTGTTTTTGGTGGCGCTGTTAACGATTATCGGATTTTCGGTTAACGATACGGTTGTGATTTATGATCGCATTCGAGAAGTGATTGCGAAAAATCCAACTCTCCCGATTAACCAAGTCGTTGATGATGCGGTCAATCAAACCTTAGCCCGTTCGATTAATACTACGCTAACGACGATGTTGCCTCTGGTGTGTATTTTTCTATTCGGGGGGGAAACTCTCAAATATTTAGCTTTAGCCTTGTTAGTGGGCTTTATAGCCGGGTCTTACTCCAGTATTTTTATTGCCAGTACCTTGCTGGCTTGGTGGCGTCATCGTCAACCTTCTTCTCCGGTTCCAGTTTCCGTAGACAATCCTCAAGCTATTGAAGATCAACAGTAATGACAAACTGTACTTTTTGTAAGGGTTAAAGACCTGTGATCAACCCTGAACCTCAATCGGAAGATGCAATCTTTCAAGCTCAAGTTCAAAAGCTGCACGAACTGACAGTCTGGGGGCGATGGTTGGCGATTGGCTTTCTCTGGATGACAATTGCTCCCTTGAGTCTGTGGGGATTACGCTCAGAAATTCGTCTCTGGAGAGATCATTTTACTTGGGCTGCGGTGCGCTATGGATTGGCAGATCATCGATTATCGGCGCTTGGTTTAGGTTTATGTATTGGGACGCTGGTTGGAGTTTTGGTTTGGCAAAGTCGTAATATTCTGTTTGGAATGCCTCTAGAATACAAACAACGCTTAGAGGAGCGGGTTTGGCAAATTCGCAAACAGGGTGCCAGTCATCCCCTGTGGAAATGGGTGGTCAAAGAGTTGAAAATGTAGAGGCGTCTAGTCTAAAATTCAAAAGCATCGGCTACTTCAATTGACTTTGTTTAGTTAGATTTCTGGTGTTTAATCGCTTGTTTCTTTTTTCGTTTACTCTTTATTAACCTCATTATTGATTAAATTCTACCCATGTCCATCAGACATCGGCAGCCAAGACCCCAAACAGCACTCTTGTTGCTCAATCCCTACGCCCGTCAAGCTAATCCGGACTCTTTATCGAGAGTGGTTGTTCAATTGCAAGCTTTGGGCTTAGAGCTCGTTCAAGAGAGTCCCCAATCCCCTCAAGATTTTACTTCTTTGATTGAACGTTACCAAGATCAGGTTGATTTGGTGATTGTTGGAGGGGGAGATGGTACACTCAACGCCGCGATTGATGGATTGGTGAAAACGGGTTTACCTCTGGGGATTTTACCGTTGGGAACGGCGAATGATTTGGCCCGAACTCTTAATCTTCCTCTGTCACTCCCCGAGGCTTGTCAAGTGATTGCTCAAGGCAATAAACAGTATATTGATTTGGGTTGGGTGAATGGGAAGCATTTTTTTAATGTGGCGAGTTTGGGGTTGAGTGTCAATATTACCCGCAAACTCACTCGAGAGGCCAAGCGCCGTTGGGGAATCTTTGCTTATTTGATTACGGCGACGAAAGCCATTTTAAAGGCGAGTCCTTTTGTGGCTGAGATTCGGTTTGGAGATCAGTGTAAACGGGTGAAGACGTTTCAGATAGCGGTGGGTAATGGTCGGTATTATGGCGGAGGGATGAAAATTCTTCATGATGCTACAATTGATGATCAACGTCTAGATCTTTACAGCTTGGAAATTAAACGTTGGTGGCAATTTTTTACGGTCATGTTAGCGATTCGCACAGGACGACATCGCCCGGAATTGGGAACTCGGACTCTCTCGGGTTCGGAGTTTGAAATTTTTACCAGCAAACCTCAAACTATTAATACTGATGGTGAATTAACCGTCTCGACTCCGGCCCATTTTCGAGTGATCCCCAAGGCGATTGCTGTATTTGCACCTCGACGCAGTGACTCTAATCTTCAGACTGGTGCTGAGTTTTTAATTAAATAGAAAAATAAAGTTTTGCAACACTAGGTTGAGAAATTTGTAGTTCATGTGACATCTTGTGTGTTGGAGTATCTGATATAGGTATATTCAGTTATTGTGTAAACATAAAGAAAACCTAAAATTTATTGGCTCTACCCGTCGTGACTTACTCCCGAGGTAGAAGCAGACAAATTCTAAAGTCGCAAATATAACTAGGCTATTCCGGATAAGGAGGTTTTATGAGTCCCACAATGCTTCGTCAACTTTGGTCTTTAGTGGAAACAACTCAAGCATCGCTGATAGTTTCTCTTGATGATGCTGATTTAGTACAGTGGTTGCTCAAGCGACTCCAAACCGAGTCAACAATTAACTGTTCAGATCAAGATGTCGTTAATGATTACCTGAACTCCCGATTGGCACTGATTCGAGATTTGGCTGAATCCCGTTTAGCAGGAGGTCATTAATAGAAGTCCTCACTCTCTATTGTCCACAAAAATAAACGAGAAATCAAGCCATAGGAATCGGTTGTAGACAAGCCAAATCAGTCTTCAGAAAGGACAGTTCCTTTAAGATTTCGATCAGTTGAACACTTGAACCCAATTAAGGTAATCTTAAGGAAGTTTGGAGACATTGAAGTGAACTCACTTCAGTGCTTCAAAGTCATGTACTGACTTTTTGAAAAATTTGTAATTTAGAATTATGCGTAACTGGAGTTCTCTACTGCTGTCTACCTCATTATTAATTATTTCCCTGGGAGCTTGTGTACAAAGTCCAAATAATTCAACAAATGGAGAGAATCAAGGCGGAGGAAGTGGAACCTCTCAAAGCCGCCTAGATACAGTTAAAAGTCGCGGTAAACTCGTCTGTGGGGTTGATGGGGGAATTCCTGGATTTAGCTTTGTTAATGAAAATGGTGAATACTCTGGCTTAGATGTAGATATGTGTAAAGCGGTTGCGGCAGCCATTTTTAACGATCCTAATGCCGTTGAATACCGAAATCTAGACTCCACCGAACGATTTGAAGCCCTGAAGTCGGGTGAAGTGGATATGCTTTCGCGCAATACCACCTGGACAATTACTCGCGATACATCAGTCGGGATGGAGTTTGCACCGACCACTTTTTACGATGGTCAGGGGATGATGGTTCGTCGAGATAGCGGTATCACCAGTTTAGAAGATTTTGAAGGGAGAACCGTTTGTGTAGAAGCCGGAACCACTACAGAATTGAACTTAACTGACAATATGCGTAAAGCTGGGGTGAACTCAGAGACGAAAACCTATCAACAAGCTGATCCGGCTTATGCCGCTTACGCAGAAGGGGCTTGTGATGGCATGACTTCTGATAAATCTCAGTTAATCGCTCGCCGTAGTACATTACCCAATCCAGATGATCATATTCTGCTGGATGTCACGATGTCAAAAGAACCGCTTGGCCCTGTAACAATTAATAATGATTCGACTTGGTTTGATGTGGTGAAATGGACGACTTTTGCCCTGATTGAAGGGGAAGAATTAGGGATTAATCAAGCGAATGTTGAGGAACTAAAAAGTAGTGACGAACCCACGATTCGCCGCTTTTTAGGGATTGAAGGAGATTTAGGTCAAGGACTTGGCTTAGATAATGAATTTGCGGCTAATGTTATTCAACAAGTCGGAAACTACGGTGAAATTTACGAGCGTAATTTAGGAGAAGGTTCACAATTTAAACTAGATCGAGGTCAAAATGCACTCTGGAATAATGGGGGTTTACTCTATTCGCCCCCTTTCCGTTAATAGACTTATCAATCTTAATTAAAATTTGACTAAGCTTGTTACTTGCTGAATAGAGGTGAGGAGGATTAATGATTATTTCTATACTCTATTATCGATTCACAGAAACGCTTGGTCTCGGCATAGCTAAATACCAAATAAAGCTATTATAATTGTAAAATCCTCGTAGCCGTGCCTTTTTTGATTCTATTCTGGGCGCGGTTTTTTCATAGAAACTCCGTTCAAAATCACAAGATTAACTTCAAGCTAATGACAACAAACTCAACACCAAAAGTTCCCCTTTGGCGAGATTCTCGCTTTTGGAAAATAGCCTTTCAGTTGATCATTTTGATTGCTGTTTTATCCCTATTTATACTTCTTGGAACCAATCTCACTCGTAACCTTCAACAAACCGGAGGAACAGTATTTAACTTTGATTTTCTGAACAGTACCGCTGGATTTGGAATCGGTGAAAGTCTGATTCCTTACGAAGCAACTGATGATTATAGTCGTGTTTTACTGGCAGGTTTATTGAACTCTCTGCGGGTGATGGTTTTGGGGATTATCCTCACCACAATTTTAGGGGTTTTAGCCGGAGTTCTTTATTTTTCTAATAACTGGTTACTTCGTAAAATCACTGTTTTTTATGTGGAAATCGTGCGAAATACACCGTTACTCCTACAATTACTCTTTTGGTATGGTCTGTTTTTAAAACTTCCAGCGATCGCCACAACGGCTAAACTTTTTAATGCTATTTACTTGAATAAACGAGGAGTTTTTCTGCCCTGGCCGTCAGGTAACGCCGTCTGGTTTTGGTTGTCAGTTTTGTTGATTGCTGCGATCGCTTCTGTGGTGATCTGGCGATGGCGAATTAAAATAATGGTCGAACAAGGAAAATCGGGTAAACCTCAATTAATTCTACTGTGGATAATGGGCATTTTAGCGGGTTTAATTATTATATTTGCACTCGGTTGGCAACGTCCTATTCCGGCTGAAAATGGTCGCACAATTGAAGGTGGACTGCGAATGACCATTGAATTTACAGCGCTATTGGTGGGTTTAGTTGTCTATACTGGGGCTTATATTGCTGAAATTGTTCGATCTGGAATTCAGTCCGTTCCAAAAGGACAATGGGAAGCAGCGCGATCGCTAGGACTCAAACCCGGTTTAGTCATGCGGTTAGTGGTTTTTCCCCAAGCGTTGCGAGTGATTATTCCCCCTTTAAACAGTCAATATCTAAATTTAGCAAAAAACTCCAGTTTAGCGATCGCTGTGGCTTATCCTGATATCTATAGCGTTGCTAATACCACGTTTAACCAAAGTGGACGAGTGGTAGAGGTGATGCTGATTATTATGGCAACTTATCTTAGTATTAACTTATTAATTTCCCTCACAATGAATGGATTAAACAAAGCCGTTCAACTGCGAGAAAGATAAGGTTTTTTTCTCAAACCAACCTGAAAATTCGGGTTAACTTTTATTGAACCTAAACGCTATAAACAATTCCCTAAATTTATGACTGTTACAACACCGCCATCTAATTCTGCTGCTCCCGTTGAGTCCTCTAGTCCTCGTGAATGGATGCTAGAGAATCTATTTAATACCTGGTACAATACTATCTTAACTTTAGTCATTTCAGGTTTATTATTTTGGACGTTTGCAAGTTTGATCATTTGGGCGAGAACCGAAGCCAAATGGAGTGTAATTCCGGCTAACCTGCCATTATTTTTTGTGGGAAGATTTCCAAGCGATCAATATTGGCGTTTGTGGATTGTACTGACTCTGATTTGTTTACTTGCAGGTTTAACTTGGGGGATTTTGGCGCGAAATGTTCCGGTTTTATTTCGTCAAAATATCGTCATCATTATTAGTTTTGTTTGCATGATGATGACTCTAGTTCCTGTGGGTATTCCCTACCGAATTCTACTCATTGGAATGGTTTTGCTGGTTGTTGCTAGTGCTTGGGGAGGAAAACAACTGAGTAAAACTCAACCAGATTTGACAAAATGGCTGCCTTTTAGCTGGTTTATTTGTTTAATTATTTCAGTGTGGTTGATTGGAGGGGGATTAGGGTTAGAGTCTGTTTCGACTAATTTATGGGGTGGATTGATGTTGACGTTGTTGATGTCAATTATCAGCATTCTGCTTTGTTTTCCAATTGGGGTGATGTTGGCTTTAGGGCGTCAAAGTAGTCTCCCGATTATTCGGTTTCTCTCGATTGCTTATATTGAGGTGATTCGGGGTTTACCGTTGATTACGATTTTGTTTATGGGTCAAGTATTAGTTCCTTTATTTTTACCGGAAGGAATGCGCCCTGACCGGATTTTACGGGCGATTGTGGGTTTAACAATGTTTAGTTCTGCTTATTTAGCTGAAAACGTGCGAGGCGGGCTGCAAGCAATACCCCGAGGTCAAATTGAAGCGGCGAAAGCGTTGGGTTTGAATACACCGTTAACATTAGGATTGGTGGTCTTACCGCAAGCGTTGAAAATCTCAATTCCTTCAATTGTAGGTCAGTTTATTAGTTTGTTTCAAGATACAACTTTATTGGCAATTGTTGGATTAGTGGAGTTGCTGGGGATAAGTCGTTCGATTTTGGCGAACCCTAAGTTTTTGGGACGGTACTCGGAAGTTTATCTGTTTATTGGGATTCTTTATTGGCTATTTTGTTATCTGATGTCTCAAGCGAGTCGTAAGCTAGAACAACAACTCAACACCGAGAGAAATTAACGGAAATAACAGTTATCAGTGTTTACTTCTAACCTTCTAAACTCTTGACTTCTGCTAGTACCCTGTTCCCTACTCCCAACACTAAATTTGTATTGATTTTTTAGTCATTTAAGGGGGTTTTTACCAGTCTGGGTGATGCCTATTTTTACTGAGGTAGCTAATCATTTTCGTCCGTGTGTATCTGTGATATTAACTGATCTCAGTATTTTCACGTAAATTTAAAATCAAAAAAAATTTATTAATCCATAATTTCACTAGATCTTAGAAATTTATCAGTAAAAATTAAATTTCAATCCCTCCATTTTTATAGTTGGAAATACAGATAAAAGTAATTCTTTAACAATGAGTATAAATTCATAAAGATTCTGTAAACTAACGTTTTTACCCTAGACAAATCAAGTTTTCAACACTACGATATAAATCAAGATAAACATGAAAAAGCCAAACGCCTGAACAACTCAATAGTTTCAGGGTTGATTCAAAAAAACACACCATCTCATAAGGAAAAACATCACCATGAAAACTCAACTCTTTGCAACCTTTGCCACCGCCCTCGCCCTGACTGGAGTCTTTGCATCTTCCGCTCAAGCGGCTGGTTTTAGCTTCAAAACCAACTACACCGCAGACTTAGCTGGAGATGATATGTGGAAAGGTAACATTTGGCTAGAGTCTATCGAGTTTAGCGGACAAACCGTTAGCGAATTCTCCATTGTTAAAGATGCCAAAATTGTTAGTAATGACCTATGGACAGGGGGTAACAGTGGGGCTGCCAGTGCGGATATGGGAGACGAAGCCACGGTCGGTCTTAAGCAAGAAGAACTAACGGAAGCAGGAGCAGTTGCAGCCCTTGGAAACCTCAATCTCAACAGTATTATTGATACTGAAGATAGCGGTAACTTTGCCATTGATGTGATGTTCGACAAAGCGGTTGACAACATCTTAGTTTGGGAACGGGGTAAGAACAGTAAACTCGATGTTCAAGCCATTGACTCTAAAGGGAATTTGATTGGTAACTTAATCAATCTACCCAAATCTAACAATTGGACGGATGCTGGATACAGCATTGATACAAAAGAAATTAGTGGCGCTCAAAAAGTTGCTTCTATTGGTTTAAGTTTGGCAGATTTCGGCTTAAGCGCAAATGACTCGATTTTCGGATATCGGATGATGAGCCAAGGTAGTTCCTATAATGGCCCTGACTGGAAAATCTTAGGAACCACTGACGCCACTCCCGCTTCTGTTCCTGAACCGACTTCGGTTATCGGTTTAGGTTTGGTTGCAGGTTCGTTTGTTGCTAGCCGTCGTCGTCAAAAAAGCAAATAATTGAAAAGTCAACTTCGGTTCTATTTCTCTGATGGAGTGAACAACATCTAAAAACCCTCGTTTGTGCTACTCCTGAATGAGTCTATGTTTTAACATCAGTCAGTTGTGAGAGTATTCTCCTCAACTCTAAAAGAATCTCGACGTTAGCCAGAGTTATCAATTCAACTATTTTTGCTCATAAAATCAGGGTGTTAATCAACGACTCATTTCTGGGCAACTTTGACAAATAGAGAGACAAATGAGGTCAACTCATCATTAGATGTTCACTTCATCGGGCTACATAACCTCAAGTTTAATTTAATGTTCATCTGGATACCAGAAGGGGAAAATAGACTTTCCCTTTCTTTATTGTAATTATTTATTTAAATTCCTGCGCCATCCAAACAATTGCTCTTTTAATCCATTCTTCCGTTGAGGTTTGTGAAGATAACTGTTGCTCTTGACTCAATACTTCTAAGGCTTGCATCACTTCAGACCCCGTATATCCTAAAGCCAAAAGCGTCATTTCAATTTCTTCTTGAACTTCTACGGTGAGTCCAGAGGAGACAACGGTTGTTAGTCCTGCTTCTTGTCGCCATTGGGCGAGTTTTGTTTTTAATTCTAATGCAATACGTTGGGCGGTTTTAGTTCCGACTCCTGGCGTTTTTGCTAATACTTTTGTATTTTCATTCACAATCGCCTGGACTAATTCAGTTAATTCTAAAGTATTTAATAAAGCAATTGCTAATTGTGTTCCAATCCCGCTAACACTCACTAATTGACGAAATAAATCCCGTTCAGCCAAACTAGAAAAGCCATATAAAACCATTTGGTCTTCGCGAACTTGCAAATGAGTAAACACTTGTATTGACTCACCAATAGCGGGTAATGTAGCAATCATTCGGGGGACAATTTGCACTTCATATCCGATATTATTTGTTTCTAACAAAAGGATGACGCGATTGTTACTATTTTTTTGAATCGCTACAACTGTTCCTTTCAAATAGCCAATCATCGCTCTCGTCTCCTGTCGCAAAAAATGTTAAAATTAATCACCCGCAATGATACTCTGGGGATTTTAAACAATGGGATGCCTAAATCGAATCTTAGCTTGGCTACCCTCACTCAATCCCCAAATTTGGATTCTGGCGTTTGGGCGGTTACTCTCTCAAACAGGGACAGGCTTTACATTGTTCTATGCGCCGCTATTTTTTGTCAACCAAGTTGGCTTATCGGCGACAGCAGTAGGAATTGGTTTAGGAAGCGCTCAAATTTCGGGGATTTTGGGGCGAATTTTGGGAGGTTCTTTTTCTGATTCTCCAGTTTGGGGTCGGCGTCGAACTTTATTACTTTCGGCTTTAATTTCCGCGCTCGCTTCTTTTATTTTAGCAGGTGCGAACAATTTTGGCACAGTTGTTTTAGGGAATTTATGTTTAGGATTAGGGATTGGATTATATTGGCCTGCGACTGAAGCGGTTGTCGCGGATTTGAGTACAGGAAATAACCGCAATCAAGCCTATGCTTTAACTCGTTTAGCGGATAATATTGGTTTACAATTGGGGATTATTTTAGGCGGAGTTGTTATTTCTACAACGGGTGCTTATCGGGCTTTATTTATTATTGATGCTTGTTCTTTTGTCGTGTTTTTTGTTGTTATTTTCAAGACTATTCAAGAAACCTATAAGCCCTCATTAGACGAAAATCAAAAATCACAAAATACAACTAAAAAGTGGTTACTCGCAATTAGTGATCGCACGTTACTGGTATTTGTTTTGATCAATATCATGTTTACGGTTTATATCTCTCAGATTCATAGTACCATTCCGCTTTACTTTAATCAATTTGTTAACAACGGTTTTTCTGCGAGTACAATTAGCTACTTATTTGCGGGATATATCGCCTTATCGATTCTCTGTCAGCTTCCGGTGGCGAGTTTCCTCAGTCGGTTTACTCGTCCCCAGGCTTTAATGATATCCTCTTGTTTTTGGGGAATCGGATTTCTTCTGATTGGTTTAACCGGAATTGTCTCGGAAAATAACCTCATTTTTGCGAGTCTTTCATTGGGTGTGTTAGCCATGGCAACAGTGAGTTATACCCCTTCCGCTTCCACCCTCGTTGCAGATTTAGCCCCAGAATCATTACGGGGAATTTACTTAGCCGTTAACGCCCAATGTTGGGCTATTGGTTATTTGATTGGGCCACCTTTAGGGGGATGGGTACTCGATCAAACACCACAAATCGTGTATAATTATTGGTTAGGATTAGTTGGAAGTGTCAGCATTGTGATTATTATCTTAGAAGTTTTAAATCGCATGATGACCCATCAAAAAATCAATCATTAATAGGAGAATTAACCCATGGGAAGACAAGCAAAACTTAAAAAAATGCGACAACACGCAAAAGAAAACCCGCCTACACAATCACCCCAGTCTCCTCAAGAAACTGACCCCAAAAACTTTGTGAAGAATTTTGAACAACAAGGCTATAAACTCACCGAAAATTTACCTTGTCCTGAAATTCCGGATAAAGACACTAAACCTCAGCTTTAAACTTGTATCTTTCCTCATAACATGACCTTAAAAGCGTTAATTTTTGATGTAGATGGAACCCTAGCTGAAACGGAACGAGACGGACATCGTGTCGCTTTTAATCAGGCTTTTGCTGAAGCTAAACTTGATTGGAATTGGTCAGTTGATTTGTACGGAGAACTTTTAGATGTTCCAGGAGGAAAAGAACGGATTCGGTTTTATTTAGAAAAATACCAACCTCACTTAGAAAAACCTGAGAACTTAGACGAATTTATCTCCAGTTTACACCACCTAAAAAATCAATATTACCGCGACTTACTCGCATCTGGTACTATTCCTTTACGTCCGGGTATTAAACGTTTAATTCAAGCAGCTAAAACCGCCGGGTTACGGTTAGCCATTGCGACAACCAGCGCCTTACCCAATGCCATGGCGTTACTCGAAAAAACCCTTAACCCCGACTGGTTTGAAGTTATCGGCGCCGGAGATATTGTCCCCGCCAAAAAACCCGCCCCCGATATCTATTATTATGTCTTAGAAAAATTAGAATTAACGCCTCAAGACTGTTTGGTATTTGAAGACTCTCATCAGGGGTTAAAAGCAGCAACAAAAGCAGGTTTTAAAACCATTGTTACCGTGAATAACTATACCCAAAATCAAGACTTTTCCGATGCTGCTTTAGTCGTTAATCATTTGGGTGAAGTCGATAAACCCTTAACCTGTCTTGCGGGTAAACTAGAAGGGGTCAGTTATCTCGATATTCCTCAACTTCAGAAGTTATCAACGGACTAATTTTTAAGGTTTTCCCATGGCTTGACCTGCTAACCAACCTGTTGTCCAAGCGCTTTGAAAATTAAACCCACCCGTTACCCCATCAATATCTAATATTTCACCCGCAAAAAAAAGATTCGGACAACAACGGCTTTCCATTGTTTTAAAATTAACCTCTTTTAAACTGACACCGCCACAGGTGACAAATTCTTCTTTAAACACTCCTTTACCATTAACTTGATATTCTCCTTGAGTCAATTCTGGAATGAGTTGATTAAGAACTTTATTGGAGACTTCGCCCCATCGTTTTTGTTCATCAATTCCCACTGCTAGGGTTAACTGTTTCCAAAGTCTACGGGGAATCATCACCGGACAACTCGAAGAAACAACTCGGTGAGGTAATTGAGATTTAACCGCCAATAATTCTTCGCGCAAAACTTCAGGATTAGATTGAGGTAGCCAATTAATAATTAACGAGGTTTGATAACGACAATCTTGTAAAAATCTCGCCCCCCAAGCCGATAATTTTAACACAGCAGGCCCACTTAAACCCCAATGGGTAATCAGCAATGGCCCCGTTTGTTCAAGTTTGGCTTTAGGTAATTTTATTTTAGCATTATTTACCGAAATTCCCGCCAAATCTTTTAACCTTTCGTCGGTAATATTAAACGTAAATAGAGAGGGAACCGGAGGGATAATTTTATGACCCAATTGTTGCGCCCAACGATAACCCAAAGGATTGCTTCCTGTGGCTAATAATAAGCGGTCAGCAGTTAGTATTTCACCGGATTTTAAAGTGATTTCAAAGCTATTATTTTCATCTTGTGAGTCAAATTTTATTTCGGTAACTCTCGCTTGAGTTTTAATCTTAACTCCCGCTGCTTTCGCCGTTTCAATTAAACAGTTAACAATGGTTTCAGAATTATCTGTAATTGGGAACATTCGCCCATCTTCTTCGGTTTTTAACGTTACCCCTTTATCCGTAAACCATTCAACCGTATCTTTAGCTTGAAACCGACTAAAAGCCCCTCGCAAAGCCTTCCCCCCTCGCGGATAATTTTGTACAAATTGGGCAGAATCAAAACAAGCATGAGTCACGTTACAACGTCCCCCGCCAGATATACGAACTTTGGCTAAAAATTGCTGTCCGGCTTCCAGTAAAATTACCTCAGCATGGGGATGAGTATTCGCACAATTTATCGCCCCAAAAAAACCCGCAGCCCCACCACCAATTACAACAACTTTAATAGAATTTAATTTAGACAAGTTAATCCTCAATTCCTCCCCATTATTTGACTGTAAACTTATAAAATGTCATGCTGAGTGTAACAAAACATCTAGAATTAAGTCTATATTAGATTATACCAAACTCAACTTATTTTTATCCTTCTTGCCGAACCAACCGATCATGTTATCTGAAAAATGTTATACTAACTGAAGATTGTTAAACTTGTAAACAGTTCAACAACAAAATCAATAAAAATGCAATTTGCACCTTTTTTTCCCGTATTACATCCCATTTTAAAAACCGCCTTCCCCAACTGTTTGTGGAGAGGAGATATCAATCAACCCGAAATCGCCCTAACCTTTGATGATGGGCCGCATCCGGTGTATACTTCAGATTTATTAAAAGTCTTAGACCAATATCAAATTAAAGCCAGCTTTTTTTGGTTGGGATGTTGGGTAAAAAACTATCCTCAAATTGCCAAAGCTATTTACAAACGAGGTCATTGGATATGTTTGCACGGATATTATCATCAAATGTTTCATCAAATGACCGATGAACAACTCAAACAAGACCTCGAAAAAACCAAACAAGAAATCCTCAATATTTGTGATATAAACCCCAATAGATTACTCGATGTTCGTCCGCCCAACGGAGTCTTTACCCCGAAAACCTTAACCCTGTTAAAACAATGGGGATATCGTCCTGTGATGTGGACTGTAGTTCCCGAAGATTGGGTGCGTCCTGGGGTTAATCTTGTCACAAATCGTGTCATTCAACAAACAACAAATGGTTCTATAATTGTCTTACACGATGGCAACGACGGGGGCCAGGATGTCGCCGCTTGTGCAAAAGAAATTATTCCAAAACTCTTGGAAAAAGGCTACAAATTTGTTACGATAGATCAGCTTTGGCAACAGAAACTTTCCCGTTTAACCGATGGTATTAAGACCCGAAACTGACCCCGAAACCGGAGAATTACGCTTAGTCGGAACAGACTTTCCTGAAAATACCACTTTCTTACCGGGAGAATTGGGTGTCTTTACTCAAGGTGTATTTTTTCTAGGTGGAGATGATACGGTTCAAGGTTCATCTGACCCCGAATTAATTCGCGGAAATTTAGATAATGACTTGATACGCGGGGGAGATGGAGATGATACCCTATTAGGCGGACAAGGGATTGATAACCTATTCGGAGAAAGCGGAAACGACTCAATTTTTGGGGAAAGAGATGATGATATTTTATTTGGAAATCTAGGCGAAGATACATTCTTTGGCGGACTAGGAAATGATCAAGCTAATGGTGGACAAGGAAATGATGTTTTCTTTGGCGGAGAGGGAATTGATACGTTAAATGGGGATAGCGGTGATGATTTAATCCAAGGTGAAAAAGGAACAGATATCTTATTAGGTGGACTGGGAAATGATATTATTTTAGGAGGTGCAGATGCAGATAGAATTAGCGGAGAAGCAGGAGATGATGTCATTCGCGGCGAACAAGACAGTGATTTTTTAGTCGGGGGAGATAATAACGATTTAATACTCGGAGGGACAGGAGATGACCGGGTTTTAGGAGAAGCCGGAGACGACCGACTTTATGGAGATAAAGGACGAGATACTTTAATTGGCGGAGAAGGAAACGACATCTTTTTTATTGAACCGGGAACGGGCGGAAATAGCCCCGAAGATGCCAACTTTATCTTTGACTTTCAACTCGGTATAGATACTATTGCTTTAGTCGGAGATTTCCCTTTTAATAGCCTGAATATTACCGAAGACCCGCGAGATTCTAATAATACTCTCATTCAAGCCGCAAACGGTGAATATTTAGCTGTAATTCAACGAGTTCAACCCGATAGACTCACCCGTTCAAACTTTTTTATTCCAGGTTTTATTTCTTTTAATTCCTCAAAATTTACTGTGAGTGAAAACGGCACTTCTATTAACCCCATTACCGTCACTCGTAACGTCGGAGAAGATGGTGCCGCCAGTGTGATTTTAGTTCCCACACCTGTTGGAATTATTACCCCAGAAGAACTCGATACCACCCCAATTTCTGTTAACTTTGCTAGCGGCGATACCACCCCAAAAACCATTGAATTAAACATTAATAACGACAATATTGTTGACTATCCGCGCCAAGTTCAACTCAACTTAGAAAACCCCACAGGTTCAGCTTCCATTGGCATTCCTGACCAAGCAACCTTAGAAATATTGGATGATGAACCCAAAATTCAACCTCAACAAACCCTCCCCCATCCTATCCCTGAAACCAGCGCTAATTTTGGTTTTGCCGTCGAACAAGTAACCACCAATATATTAGTTGGCGCCCCCGGACAAAATAATAGTCAAGGTTCAGCTTATTTATTTGATGCCGTTACGGGTCAACCCCTGCAAATTTTTAATCATCCCTTCCCCACCACCGCCGGAAACGCCCAACTCGGGAGGAGTGTCGCCGCATTTGGGGCAGATGTGGTTGTTGGCGCCCCCCAAGATAGTACGGTTATTCCTCAAGCCGGCGTCGTTTATCTATTTAGCAGTTCAACCGGAGTCGCCTACCAACTGTTCAGCGACCCCACCCCCGAACCCTTTGAAAACTTTGGCTTTGCGGTCGATAGCATCGGCAACACGATTATTATTGGCGCCCCCACCACCAACACCCTAGCCCCTCGTTCTGGTACCGCTTACTTGTTCGACGGGAATACCGGACAATTGCTACAAACTTTCAATAACCCCGAACCCGAAGCCGACTCCTATTTTGGGGTGTCCGTCGCCGCAGTAGGGGATAAAGTCTTGATAGGTGCGCCTGGAAGTTTAACGGGAGTCGGGGCAACAAAACCCGGAGTTGCCTATTTATTTGATGGTATTACCGGGGAGTTATTGCAAACTTTTCGCAACCCCAACCCCGGAATAGACGACTTTGGCAGGGGTTTGGCTTGGACGAATATTGGCCGGGACGTGTTAATTGGGGCGCCCGGAGACGACAGCCGAGGAACCGATACCGGGGCGGCGTTTCTGTTCGACGGGATAACCGGGACTGTGTTGCAAAGCTACAGTTATCCTCAACCGCGACCCTTTGACCGTTTTGGAGAAGCCATCGATATCGTCAATACCAGCGTGTTCGTCGGCGCTCCCGGTTACGGGTCGTTGGCGTCCGGGGCGGTGTTCCGGCATCAGTTGAGAACCGGAGAACTTCTCGATACTTATATTAACACGATTCCCGACAACGGGGATGAGGTGTTGAACTTCGGGGCGTCCGTCGCCGCAGTCGGTAATACTTGGGTCACGGGCGTACCGGGTTATGACGTTGGGGGCGTTGATGTGGGGCGGGTTTATCAGTTTGTTTAGGTTATTTTATTATTATTTTACCAGAATCGCTCGACTTCATAACTATCAAATTTATCATCAATACTGATAATTACTAATTCCTCAATTTGAGCTTGAGCTATTAACAAGCGATCAAAAGGATCTCGGTGATGATTGGGCAAATTACTGAGGGCATAAATATGAGATAAATCAATAGATAATAAGCCAATTCGGTTTCGCTGAAGCTCATCTTCTACCAGTTCGGGTAACGCGGTTTTAAGCTGTAATTTACCCAAAGATAACTTAATTTGCATTTCCCAAATACTAACAAGACTTAAAAGAACTTCTGTATTGGGATCGCTGATCAGATTTAAAACGGGAAAAGAAAGCTTTTGAGCATCGCTTGTCCACCAAATAAAAACATGAGTATCAATCAAAACTCTCATCAATCTTCACCCAACCAGAATTCATCGGGTAAAGGATCATTAAAATCATCGCCGATCCCTATTTCTCCTTGATGTCGGTTTGGAATGCGGGGTGTGGATGATTCGGAGACTAAAAGCCTGTCATTTTTAGCAGACTTGAGAAAGTTCAAGACTTCTAGAAGCAATGGTTCTGGTGCTGATGAAAGTTCCTGTATGATAGTTTCCAACAGAGTCATTTCTTTTGGGGAATCACTATGTCTATCATAATACATCAGATTTTCACTCTCGCCTTTGTTTTCATATAAGAATCCGGTTCAATTATATCCAAACCTGGCGATCGCAAACCCCGTTTTTTCGTTAAATTTCGGTGAAGATGCCTGAATTCTCGCAAAAACTCCGTTGATTTGAAATTATGTTATAACTTAGATAAAATAGTTAAACCCCCTAATTTTTAGTTAAACTGCCACAAAAATACCCTCAAAGACCATGAAATTTTATACTGTAGTTTTGAGACAAAGCCAAGATTATTGGGTTTCGCTATCACTAGAAAATGGCTTAGTCGGACAAGGAGAAACACCACAAGAAGCGATTGATAAACTCAAAGAGGCAATCGCGTCTTTTGAAGAAGCTAGTCAATCTGAAAATCATGTTTATTCTTCTCCAGTTTCTATTCAAGAATTACATGAATTTTTGACAATTGAAGACACAGAACCAGCAACAGAGATTTATGAATTGAGGAAAGTTTATGCCTAAAAACATACCCGCCCTCAAGCCTAAACAACTCATTAAAATTTTAGAACAAGCTGGGTGTCAATTTTATCGAGAGGGAAAAGGAGATCATCGTTTATACATTCGGGAGTTGGAAGCAATAAAAAGAATTGTGCCGATAGATATGGGAGCTAAATAAATGTCTCCCGCTTATGTGTTAAGGATTTTTAGACAATTTGGTTTGACTGATGAAGAAATTGAACAGTTAATAAAATAATTTTATCGCTTTGGGTTTTTCCTCGTAAATTAAATTGAGTCCTGTTCAGATCACTAGAATTTTTAAACAGTAATTTTAATTTCCCATTGCAATTCCCCTGATTTTTGGTAAAGTGGAGCGTTATTGAATGAAATAATCTCTAAACTCCAATCCAAGCCAGATGAAATTAAAGATTGCACTGTGTTCGGCAATAATCACAATTTCCGCCCTCTCACCCGCCCAAGCCGCAGACAACTGCACCTCCTCACGAGTTTATCTCAACTCACGTTGTCGGCAATCTTTACCCCTCGATAAACCCCAAAAAACCGACACTTCTAATTACACCGAAACCGTTGCCATTATACCCGATGGTCGCTTTTATCAATACCAAGCCGGACAAGGCATCTATCAAGTTAAATACAACTACACCGGACGCAACTGGACACACGCTGACGTCGCCCCAATACACATTGATACTGACAAACCCATCGCCATTTTACCCATTCAATATACTGCGAATGGTATGCAACCGGGAGCATCAGTTAATGGAGTTCCAATTGGTCGAGTTTGGAATACAATTACTGTGATTGAAATGAAGCGACGCTTAGAAGCATTGGGGTTTTATGTATTAACGCCCACTATTCAAATGTATGGTGAAAATCTCAACGGTTTTCAAGCTTTAGAACATTTTATTGCAGGGGTTCATAAAGGTAATTCCCATGTTCAAACAATTGTATTAACGGCTGATGCTCATGTTGCTAATGCTGCCAATCCACGTCCGGGGGCGCAAATGTTGGTAACAGGTTTACATTCACGAGATTTGTGGTGGGAATATCGGATTCAATCGAGAATTATGCCTTTTTACCAACAACAACAACTCTACAATATTGGGCCGAGAGTGAGGGGCGGACAAAGCAATAAAGAAGGGCATTCTCTGGCTTGGCATCCGATGATTGAACGCGCCGCAGAATATAATCCTAATGTTGCCATTATTGAAGTTGCACAAGCTGTTGAGATTGTTCAAAAAGCCGGATCAATTCAAGCAGGGCGTGTGTGGGCGACACCATTGTTTGATGCGATTGCTTGGGCGATGGCAGAACACGCTTGTGCTTTGGGTGCAAATTTAGATAATATTTGTCAAAATGGTGTGCTAAAGAGTGACCTGTGAACAGTTATCAGTGACCCGTTTTTTCCGTGAACAGTTATCGGTTTTTTTGCTGTTCCCGGCTTTCTATTGACTGATAACTGTCAGGAATTTGTTATGAACCGCAGGTGCAACCTGTATGACCGCAGCCGGAACCGCTGGGATGGCCGTTGGCACAGGCTTCTGAACAGTAGGGTTTGCCGTCTTTCTTGATGGCATTTTCTAAGGAAACAACGCACAGACAAGATTCACAGGCGCATTTCATTTGAGTAACAGCAGACATCGCGATATTCTCCGGGTGAGCTTCTATTTTTAATTTAACATCTGAACAGATATTCAGATATAGTTTTAACTTTTCTTTATAAATTTCCCCGAACCCAGTGAGAATATAAAAAAAAGCTAGTTCAAATCCAGAGTTTTTAGTTGTAATGTTAAAGTGAGAAAATCGAGTCACTTGTCGGGCAGGGATTGATAGATGGGAATTGAACGCAGACTCTTTCGAGGAATGTTTGATGCAGGTGAAGTCGTTGAACTTCGACAAACCTGTTTTACTCCTAGTCGTGTGTATCAACCGGGCAAATATATCGCCGGGGAATTACCTGATATTGCCTTTGATATGGGGTTAGTGGAGAAACTCCCGCCTGTTCGGGGTAATAGTGCTGAAATACGAGATCCTGAACAAATTGATCTAGATTCTGAGTCTGAATAATGTCAACAGATGCTTATACTTGGATAGAGCGATCGCTTGAAACCATTCACCGGGCGGACTGGTATCGCAGTGTACAAACCCTCGAAAGTTTACCGGGGCCAATAATCACTTTAGACGGGCAAAAACTGATCAATTTTGCCAGTAACGATTATTTAGGATTAGCCGGAGAACAACGATTAATTAACGCCGCCATTGCAGCCACAAAAAAATTTGGAACCGGAACAACAGGTTCTCGTTTACTCACCGGACACCGCCACCTTCATCGAGAATTAGAATTAGCCATTGCCCGTCTGAAACAAACAGAAGATGCCCTTGTTTTTAGTTCCGGTTATTTAGCCAATTTAGGGACAATTTCAGCGTTAGTTGGTAGACGGGACTTAATTTTATCAGATCGATACAATCATTCTAGCCTCAAAAATGGTGCTAAAGTCAGTGGTGCAACAATTCTTGAATATTATCACAATAATACCGAAGAACTGAGCCAAATTCTGCAACAACACCGCCATCAATATCGGAAAACTTTAATCATTACCGATAGTGTATTTAGCATGGATGGGGACTTATGTTGTTTACCAGAATTATTAGAATTAGCAACAGAATTTAACTGTATGCTACTCGTTGATGAAGCCCACGCAACGGGGATTTTAGGCAAAACTGGGGCAGGTTGTGTCGAATATTTTGGCTGTACCGGACAACCGTTAATTCAAATGGGAACCCTCAGCAAAGCTTTAGGAAGTCTGGGCGGATATGTGGCGGGAAGTGCAACTTTAATTGATTTTTTGCGAAACCGTTCTCCCAGTTGGATCTATACTACAGGATTAACCCCTGCTGATACCGCCGCCGCCCTAGAAGCGGTGAAAATAGTGCAGCAACAACCCCAACGTCGGAGTCAATTATGGCATAATATAAATACACTTAAACAGTTCTTGCAAGAAAAGCAAGGAAAAACAACAACTCCAGATCACTTTGTTGAGTCTTGGTCAAGTTTTCATTCTCCGATTTTCTGTGTTCACCTGCCTAATGCAACAACTGCGTTAAATGTCGGACAACAATTAAAAGCACAAAAGATTTTTGCCCCGGCTATTCGTCCGCCCACCGTCAGCACCAGCCGAATTAGAATCACACTCATGGCAACTCATAATGTCCATCATTTACAAAAGTTGGTTGATGTATTATTTTCAATATTAACCGAAGAAAAAGTCTGTTGAATGGATTCAAAGAGCAACTTTAAACTATAGTTTATCAGGGTAAAAATGACTAAAATAATTGTAATCACTGGGGTCAGTCGAGGTTTAGGTCAAGCAATGACCGAAGATTTTATTGAGTTAGGACATACCGTGATTGGTTGTGCGCGATCGCGAGAAGCCATCAAAGAACTGAATCAAAAATATGGTAAACCTCATCATTTTACCGTCGTTGATGTGACCGATGAAAATCAAGTCAAAACCTGGGCAAAAGAGTTTTTATCGAAAGTTTCAGCCCCAGATATTTTGATTAATAATGCAGCTTTAGTGAATAATTTAGCCCCCCTTTGGGAAGTTCCCAGTGAAGAATTTTCCCAACTGATTGATGTTAATATAAAAGGAGTCACCCACGTGATTCGTCATGTTTTACCTGCGATGATTGCCAGAAAACAGGGAATTGTGATTAACTTAAGTTCAGGTTGGGGACGTTCAACCTCGCCACAAGTCGCCCCCTATTGTGCATCAAAATGGGCAATTGAAGGATTGACGCAAGCCCTCGCCCAAGAGTTACCTCCCGGTTTAGCTGCTATTCCTTTGAGTCCGGGAATTATTCACACCGATATGCTGGAAGTTTGCTATGGTGAAGATGCCGCGTCCTACACTCCCTTAAATGTTTGGGTGAAAAAAGCCGTTCCTTTTATTTTGAAGCTTTCGACCAAAGAAAATGGAGTTCCGGTCAGCGTTCCGGTATAATTAAAGTGAAGTTTATACTTAAGCAAATAGACTCTGCTTAGGTTGTCAAAACCCACCCAGAATCTCAACTCTGTTCTCTCCTCAACCTCAACTATAAACCCGTGAAACGTTTCGTTCAGATAGCTGTAAGCGCGATCGCGATCGCTTCTTTAAACGCCTGTGCCAATTCTTCACTAGAAGAGGCATTTAAACCCGATCCTCAACTGCAAAATAATCCCCCATTTGGTCAGTCTAATTCCAAGAATCCTGATCAAACATTCGTTCAGCTACCTGAAAATTTTCCGTCACAAATTCCCCTTTATCCCAATGCTAAATTACGGGATGTTACTGCCTCTGAAAAAGAGACAGAAGTAGATGTGATCACGCATTGGAAAACCAGCGATCCAATTAATTTAGTCGAAAACTATTATCAACAAGAATTGAACGCCCAAGATTGGCAAATTGTTGAACGTCAAAATTCCGAGGGGGAAGGTTCATTTGTCGCCCGTAAAGACAACCTACAAGTCACTCTTTCCCTCAAACCCAATTCAATCTCTAGTAGCGAAACTGACTTTGAAATTCGTTATATTCAAGATAGCGAAAATGAAAATATTGCCAAAAACACTGACAGCGATAAATCTATTTCAACCATTCCCCTTCCTCCCCCTCCACCTCTGACGTCTAACGACACACCGACGACTTCCCCGACACCCACAGACTCGCCCACCGTCAATATTTCTCCGACTCCGACGACTTCCCCAACACCCACACCTACACCCTCAGCCCAAGCCTCTAACTCCTCTCCCGCACTCGATACTGTTCCTCAAGAATTGCGAGAATTTGTCAGTGATGTGTCAAAATTAGGTGTGTTGCAATCTTCACCGGGACGCACAACCAACCCCAGCAACAGCGATCAAATTATCACAAACCCCAACAGTACCATCACTCGAGGCGAGTTTGCGCGATGGTTAGTCAATGCCAATAACAACTTTTACTCGAATACACCCGCCAAACAAATTCGTCTGGGAGTTCCTTCCGATCAACCTGTTTTTAGTGATGTACCGACAACCCATCCTTACTTTCCTGAAATTCAAGGGCTAGCCGAAGCGGGTTTAATCTCAAGTTCATTGTCAGGAGATAGCGCTGCGGTTCAATTTCGCCCAGATGCCCCCCTAACTCGCGAAGATCTGATTTTGTGGAAAGTTCCGTTAGATACCCGTCAAGCCTTACCCAAAGCCACTGTAGATGCTGTTCAGGAACGGTGGGGTTTCCAAGATACCGCTAAAATTGACTCGAATTCGTTGCGGGCAATTCTAGCCGATTTTGATAATGGTGACAACGCTAATATTCGTCGAGTGTTTGGGTTTACAACATTATTTCAACCGAAAAAATCTGTCACTCGCGCCGAAGCCGCTTCTGCTTTGTGGTATTTTGGATTTCAAGGGGATGGAATTTCCGCCCAAGAAGTTTTACAAGCCCAAAATCAAACTCAAGAGAGTGGAAATACTGGCGATTAAGCTGTTATCCTCAAAAATCAAAGTTGTGAGAAATTGAAGGATAAATGTTTAACCGTCGTCGTCTGCGATCGCTAAGTCGAATTCTGGTTTTGCCTTATGTGGTGTTTTTTCTAATGGCAATTTTTAAGTATGCTGAAAAGTTGAACAAAAAGTTAGATAGTTCTTACTCTAGGAGGTTGAAAACTCAGCAAAAAGTTATCGTTAACTTGTTTTTGGAGTATTCATAAATGCGTTTAAGCAGAACTACGAATTTGACTAAAATTTGATAGTCTGAAAACCTGGTTTCTCACAAAAACTGAGTTTTTATTCCCCCATTTATCTTCATTAATTGATAGAATGTGCTAAAGCACAACAACCAACTGAATTGATGTATGTGGGATTTTGATCGCCTATTTAATACGATAGAGGAATTAGTTTTAAATCATTCTCCCAGTGGGGCAGAATGTGAAATCAATCAAGCTTTAATTCAACGCTTTCAACAGTTAGGGGTTGAAGTTTGGCGCGATAACGCCGATAATATTATCGCTAAAATTGTCGGTAAAGATAGCCAACGGGCGATCGCAATTACCGCCCATAAAGACGAAATTGGGGCGATTGTTAAAACAGTCGGAGTCGCCGGAAAAGTCGAAGTTCGTAAATTAGGCGGTTCTTTCCCTTGGGTTTATGGAGAAGGTGTCGTTGACTTACTCGGAGATCATCAAACCATTCCGGGTATCCTAAGTTTTGGTTCTCGTCATATTTCTCACGAATCTCCACAAAAAGTTCAGCAAGAAAACAAAGCGTTAAAGTGGGAAAATGTTTGGATAGAAACCAAATGTACCCTTGAAGAATTAGAAGCCGCAGGAGTTCGCCCCGGAACCCGAATGGTTGTCGGGAAACATCGCAAAAAACCGATTAGAATCAAAGATTATATCGGTAGCTATACCCTCGATAATAAAGCCTCCATTGCCATTTTATTAGCCTTAGCAGAAACAGTTAAAAATCCTCCCTTTGATGTTTATTTAGTCGCCTCCGCCAAAGAAGAAGTCGGCGCGATAGGGGCGTTATACTTTACTCAACGCCAACCCTTAGAAGCGTTAATTGCCTTAGAAATTTGTCCTCTCGCCCCCGAATATCCCGTTGAAGACGGCGAAGCCCCCGTACTGTTGTCTCAAGACGCCTACGGAATTTATGATGAAGGCTTGAATGGAGAACTACGCCAAGCCGCAAAAGCGGTAGATATTCCCCTCCAGTTAACCCTTCTCAGTGGGTTTGGGAGTGATGCGTCTATTGCGATGAAAATGGGTCATGTAGCCAGAGGGGCTTGTTTAGGCTTCCCCACTCAAAATACTCACGGCTATGAAATCGCCCATTTAGGTGCCATTGTCAACTGCGTTCAAATCCTAGAAGCATACTGTCAAGGGAGTTTTAGCGAATTTCCTCATTAGTCTCCAAAAAAAATTGAAGCTTGGGGTTGACAGAGCAAAATATTCTATTTATAGTAGTAAAGGTGAAAGGCGAAAAATGCTGGACACACAACTTGCCCCCATCGTCTAGAGGCCTAGGACACCTCCCTTTCACGGAGGCGACAGGGATTCGAATTCCC
>NZ_AUZM01000055.1 GCF_000478195.2 Lyngbya aestuarii BL J
CTCTCGCCACCTATATGGTGAAATCGATGGGGTTTGATGAGATTCGACATCAGCGGAACCGCGCCCAAGAATTCTTTCAAAATGTGATTTCTGCTGAGGAATTTTTAGCCGGTTGTGATATGAATGTGAAAAAGACGGTAACAGATGGCATTGTCAAGTTATTTGATAGTCGCAAAGAGGCGTTATGTCGGTCTTAAGAGGAGACAGGGGACGGGGAATAGGCAACCATGCAAGATCTCCCCATTACCCCCTATCCCCACCTCCAGTCCTCCCAACTCCCTACCTCCCTATCTCCCTATCTCCCTTCTTTTTTCCAGCGTTCTGTACCTTTTTTTGTGGGTAAACCTGCCGCATTAAACGTCCAGATATCGCCTTTATTTTGAGGGCCGTAACTGAGATGAATCGGTCTATTTTGACCATAAAAATACAAAGAATCAAAAGGCAACTTTTGCGCGATTATCCAATCGACTAATTCACCACTGTCTAAATCTTTGATTTGACAATCACAAGCCGCCCCCAATCGCTCACAATAATATCGACCATTTTTTTTGACTTCATGGGCGATGTGTTGATCTAGATTCGGTGCAACTCGACCATTTTTGAGTCCGGTAATCGGATCTTTTTTTTCAAGAAATCGTTTTAAATCCTTTGAACAAAATCCATAAGTCAGTTGAAATTGTTCGAGTCCAAAATGATCAATAATCGGATCAATAATCCACTGATTTAATGCTTGAATCGCGACAATGCTTATCTGAGAATCGGGATAGGGATTAATCTGAGTGGCATACTTTTGATAGGTCTGAGTACAAGTACAAAAGGATTCCAGAGTGAGATACTTTCCCAGTTTTACATCTTTCATCGTTCTTTGGGACTTTTGAACTATGATGGAATTGAAGCCTAAATTAAACCAGAGTCTATTAGAGTGTCAAGGAAAACAACAAAAACAGTGCAGTTTGAGGTGATGACCAATTGTACAATCCCCACTGAAACGATGAGTCATTACCTGTTAGATTTCGCGATTCGCATAAAACGTGGATGAGATAGAATACTACTACCAAATCTTAAATCTTCAGCCGGGTGCAACGCTTGAGGATGTCAAACAGGCTTATCGAAATTTGGCTTTAATTTGGCATCCCGATCGCTATCCTCATGATTCTCGCTTGCAAGTCGAAGCTGAACAAAAATTTAAAGAAATTAATTACGCTTATGTTCGGTTGCGATCGCTATTGAGTGATCCTCAGTTTTCTGTTTCTCGCCTACAAACCCCGCCTAGTCGTAATTCTCCACACCCCACGTCGCCCGATTTCAATTTTCAAACTTCGACGGTTGATCCGAATACCCCTCCACCTGTTGATTCTCCTGTCTCAGAGCCAGATTCCCCTCTAATTCCGTGGGGATGGCTAGCAGGTACTTTTTTAGGGTACACCCTAATGGGATGGATTTTAACCACGTTATCCGTTCCCTTGTGGAATGAAATTCTCGCCCTAATCTTATGGTTAATTATTGCGATTTCCGCCTCCTGTGGAGAAAGGTTTGAACATTCCTGGTTTATTGCTTTAATGATTGCGGGTGGAATAGCCGGATGGGTGACGGGAAATCAAGCAGGTGGAATGGTAACAGGAAGTGTTTGGGCGATGATTGGGATGGTATTAGGCGCGATCGCAGGTTCACAAGCTCGAATCAAAGCGGTTTTATGGATACTCACCCTCGCTGGAATTTCTGCGATCGCGGGATTAGTCGCCGGGAGCAAAACGGGAGATTGGCGCGGATCGCTGTTGGGCGGTATTCTAGGAGCAGTCATGGGGGCGACAATGGGAATGATTTGTGATCGAGCTTTCCAGACAAAAGGTCGGAGCAAAAGTCGTGTCGGAAGCGTCTTTGGTTTTGGGTTCGGAGCTTATATCGGTGCATGGACGGGTGCAGGACAAAATGCCGTGATTCGAGCCATTGAAAAAACAGGCTTAGAAGTTATTTTTGGAGCATGGGGTGCAATTGTTGTCATTTCTGGAGTCATTGCACAAATGGTTGCCGGAGAAAAATTAATTGAATCTTTTCATGGATTTTATACTTTTATGATTCTCGCTACAACTTCTGGTTTAGGATTAACACTCGGATACTGGCTCGCAAATAAAGGTTGATTTTGCTATTCCCTACTGATTCAAACAATAACGACAAGAATGAGAGTTTACGGACACAGGTATTGCTTGGGTGGACAACGATGGAACTCAATTTACGCAGATTTTTTCGGGCATCTAATCCCGCAAAAACATTAAATTTTGGTACAATAGAAGACCGACAATACTATATTGATTTTTCTGAAGTTCGGGGCGGAAAACTAATTGAACAAGTTGCCCGGACAATTACCCGCCTGTCTCCAGAAAATCCAACTTGTCAGCTTTTTACCGGACATATTGGTTCGGGGAAATCAACAGAATTATTACGACTGAAGGCAGAGTTAGAAGAACAAGACTTTCATGTTGTCTATTTCGAGTCGAGTAAAGATCTCGATATGGCGGATGTAGACATCACGGATATTTTGCTGGCGATCGCTCGTCAGGTTAGCGAGAGTATAGAACAACTCCAGATCACATTACAACCCACCAGATTTAAAGCCTTGCTTCAGGGTTTAGCAAATGTTCTACAAGCCCAGATTGATATTCAAGCGGATCTGCCAGCATTAGGAAGTGTGAGTGGGAATACAAAGGAAGAATTTTCTCTATCGTTGGGAATTGGTAAAATTACCGCTAAAGCTAGAGATAGTCGCGACCTGCGGACTCGGTTACGACAATATTTAGAACCGCGTACCAACACCATTTTACAAGCGATTAATCAAGAATTGCTCACACCGTCTATTGAACAACTAAAGCAGCAAGGTAAACAAGGATTGGTGGTGATTATTGATAACTTAGATCGAATTATGAGTTCGAGAACCGCCACCGGAAGACCCCAACCTGAATATTTATTTATTGATCGCGGTGATCAATTAAATCAGTTAGGCTGTCATGTTGTTTATACGATTCCTTTGGGATTAATTTTCTCGAATGATTTAGGACGACTCACCAATCGTTTTGGCGGTGATCCGAAAACTTTACCGATGGTTCCAGTTCGTTTTACTGATGAAACGCCCTGTGAGGAAGGGATTGAATTGTTGCGACAAATGGTTATGGCGCGCTCATTTCCTGAAGTTAAACCCGATGAATATTCTAGCTTAATTCCTCAAGTTTTTGATCAACCGGAAACTTTAGAACGCTTGTGTATGATGAGTGGAGGTCATGTGAGAACGTTGTTAGTTTTGTTGTATAGCTGTCTTCAAAAAGAAGATCCACCACTTTCGAGAGAGGCTTTAGAAGATGTGATTTTACAACGTCGTCATCAGTTATTATTAGCGATTGAAGCCAATGAATGGGAAATGTTGCGTCAGGTGGGAAAAACTAAAAAGTTGAGTGGTTTAACGGATTATCAAACTTTACTGCGGAGTTTGTGGGTGTTTGAATACCGTTATCGTAAAGATTTTTGGTTTGATGTTAATCCTATTTTGGTTGAAGCCCCAGAATTTCAAAGTTAGTGAGTGTTGAATCCGTTACCAGGGGGATGTCATAATAACAAAAGCGTTAACCTGAATAGATTGATGATTCAAGGAACAACAAAACTTTTGGGTGTGATTGGCGATCCGATTGAACATTCTCTGTCTCCGGTGATGCACAATGCAGCAATTGCTGAGATGGGAGTAGACTATGTTTATCTTCCTTTTCCGATTCATTCCACTGATTTAGATGCGGCTTTAGCAGGATTTGCAGCGATTGGTGTTCAAGGATTTAATGTGACGATTCCTCACAAACAAGCGATTCTTTCTCGACTCTCTAAAGTTTCCAAAATAGCCGAAGCAGTAGGCGCGGTGAATACGGTTTGGCGAACTTCTGAGGGTTGGGAAGGAACAAATACTGATGTGGTTGGATTTCTCGCACCGCTACAAAATATTAACACATTTTGGTCGGAAAAAACAGCCGTTATTTTAGGAAATGGCGGGGCTTCTCGGGCGGTTGTGGCTGGATGTGCGGAGTTAGGAATGACTGAGATTTATGTGATCGGAAGAAATCGACAAAAGTTAGAAGTCTTTCAGCAAAGTTGGTTAGAGTCTCCTTTCTCTTTATCGCTACAAATTCAAACTTGGGAGAATTTAACTGATATAATTCATCAAGCGGATTTACTCGTGAATACAACGCCAGTGGGGATGTATCCTCATGTCGAAAATTCTCCGGTAACAGCCGCCGTGATGGATCGGCTAAAATCGGATGCGATCGCTTATGATTTGATTTATACTCCTAACCCGACTCAATTTTTATCGCTAGCGAAAGCCAAAGGTGCAATTATTATTGATGGTTTAGAAATGTTGGTTCAACAAGGTGCATCCGCGTTACAACTTTGGTTAAAACAATCAGTTCCAGTTGAGGTGATGCGTTACTCACTTCAGAAAAAGTTAGGATTGTTGTGATCATTTTACCTCAGAAAGTTCAGAAATAGTTGTTCTCATCTAATTTCCCATCAAATCTATGATCAAATTTTGGATTAATTCACGATAATTTTGTTAGATATCTATTGTAAAATAACCTCCTTTTCAACAACATCCAAAAAAAACTTAATTTTAATTCATCTACTTTGACTACATTTCTTCCAAATGGGATAAACTGCGTTTCCCCGGAACTAAACCTCGACGGTCTGAAGTAATTGCCGATCGCATAAAACGACTTAAATGTTGTAAATTAGGATGAGCGGGTAATAATTCTAACTGTTGTAGCGCTTCTTCGAGTCGATAGCCGGAACGATACAAAATCCGAAATGCTTTTTTCAACAGCACTAAATCTTCTGGGGTGAAACCTGCCCGTTTTAAACCAATCGTATTCAGCGATCGCACTTTTGGGGGTGTTCCTTCTACTATCATAAATGGGGGTACATCTTGAACAATGCGCGTCAATCCAGCAATCATTGCTAGTTTACCAATATGAACAAATTGATGCACACCCACCAGCCCACTAATTCGGGCTTGAGACTCAATATGAACATAACCCGCCAATGCCACACTATTAGCAATAATAACTTGATTTTCAATCACACAATTATGAGCCAGATGAGAATAAGCCATTAACAGATTTTGATTTCCTAAAATTGTGGCTTGACCTTCATCAGTCGCGCGGTTAATGGTGACATATTCTCGAATCAAATTATCATTGCCAATTTTAACAAAAGTCTTCGCTCCGGTATACTTAAGATCTTGAGGTTCAGTTCCAATAACTGCACCGGGAAAAATTTGATTGCGATCGCCGATTTCTGTCCAGCCCTCAATCACGACATGAGGGCCAATGGTTGTATCACGCCCTACCTTAACATTTTCCCCAATCACAGCATAAGCTCCCACTTGTACACTGGGGTGTAGTTGTGCTTTGGGATGAATAACAGCCGTTGGGTGAATTAAGGTGATCATAGAGATTTGTAATATTTTAGGGTTGGTGATATGGGGTGATTTCAGAATGTTTAATTTAATCCGATGATCTTCAATCACCAGACAACGCTTTAGTCGATGCTAGAAAACATCAATTCGCCTTCACAAGCCCGTTTACCATCGACTTCGGCTTTGGCTTGAACTTTGGCGAAACGACGGCGTTTCAAAGAAAGTATATCAACAGTCATAATCAGTTGATCGCCGGGAACGACTGGACGACGAAATCTGACTTTATCGATGCCTGCAAACAGGAACAAGTTCCCATCCACATCAGGAATTTGGGTTAAAACAACCCCCGCGACTTGGGCCATCGCTTCGACGATCAAGACTCCGGGCATAATCGGTTTTCCGGGAAAATGCCCTTGAAAATGAGGTTCATTGAAGGTGACATTTTTAATTCCCACCGCCCGTTTACCGGGTTCATACTCAATGACGCGATCAACGAGGGCGAAGGGGTAACGATGGGGTAATAGCTTTTGAATGTCTTCGACACCCATAACAGCTTGAACGACTTTTGTCGCGGTGCCGTTGGGGGTTTCAACAGGGTTAGAGTTAACAGGATCGGATTTTACGTCTGACATTTGATCAAATTCACAGTTTCTAGTTAGCTTCCCATTTGTCGGTTAGCGATCGCAACAAAGTTCAGCGCGCGCACCGCTTCAGAGGGCGGCTAAGGCGGCTGCTTGAATGCGTTGAACCAGTTGGGTATGTAGGTGGTGTCCAGCTTTGTAAGCCAAGTAATGAGCTTGGGGAATAACTCCCAACAAGCTTAGATCCCCTACTAAGTCTAAAATTTTATGACGGACGGGTTCATTTGAAAATCTCAAGGGGGGATTTAACCAACGGTCGTCGCCGCAAACCAAGGCATTATCGAGGGTTCCGCCTTTGATTAATCCGGCTTCTTGCAGGTGGTGAACTTGTTTTTCGAGAACGAAGGTGCGGGCCGGGGCGATCGCTGTTGTAAAGTCTTCTTGTTGAGGGGTCCAACTGTACCATTGTTGACCAATCGCCGCCATTTCAAAATCTATGGCGTAGCTAAAGCGAGTTTCGTCTGCGGGGATAGCCATCACAAAAGCATCGCCTTGACGCACGATTATTTCTTGGGTAATGGGTATGATTGGGGTGGTTTGGGAGGTGACTGCGAGTCCTGCATTGGCGATCGCCTCTGCCCAAATTTTAGCTGATCCGTCTAACAACGGAATTTCTGGGCCGTCAATTTCGATGCGGGCGTGATTGACTCCCAGGAGTGTTAAGGCTGATAATAAATGTTCAACGGTACGAATACTAGGTTTTAAGTGAGGATTTGAATTGTTAATGTGATCGGCAATTGCGAGTTCGGTAGAAAGGGTGGTGGAAACCACTGATTTAATTGTTGCTGGAATAATTGGTTCTTCGGGTAAATCAACCCTGACAAAATAGCGTCCAACGGCGGAACTGGGTAAAATCCGAACGGTTGTTTTTAAGCCGCTATGTAAGCCGATACCGGACTGAATGATTTCCGAGGCTAGGGTATGTTGAGTGTTTTCTGTCATTTGTTATCCTTTGACTGTAAGTTCTGATTATTGTTGCTGAATTTAACATTTTTGTTTAATCTAAAAGTGCGTGAGCAGAGAATCAAAGGTCGCTAGAAACTGGGTTGTTTTGCCAATGAGTGTTTAAGTTCCTAGAAAATCAGCAAGTTTTAATTACAGATTAATCACAGATTATCATGGAAACTCAATTTTTGTGGACTCAAAACTGGTATCCTGTTATTCCCCTCAGTTATTTGGATGTCTCTCACCCGACTGCTTTGACACTTCTTGGTAAAAAGTTAGTGATTTGGAGGGATGGAAATCAACAGTGGAAGGTGATGGATGATGTCTGTCCTCATCGACGGGTTCAGCTTTCTTTGGGAAGTATTAATACTGAAGACGGGACTCTCGTTTGTCGGTATCATGGTTGGTGTTTTGATGGAGAGGGAATCTGCACGAAAATTCCGATGTCAACGGATGAAATGTTAGAACAAACAGCTATAAAAAATCCGCGATCGCAAGTTCAAATTTATCCGACAAAAATATTAGAAGGATTGCTTTGGGTTTGGCCGGATAACTGTTCGACGGCGTTTGAAGATTGTCAGTTAAAACAACCTGCAACTATACCAGAATGTGACCTTGATAGTGATTCGACGGATTGGTTTATGAGTGATGTTCCTGTCGGTTATCGAGTCTCTGTAGAAAGTAGTTTTGATCCGTCTCACGCCCAGTTTTTGCATGAGGGTTTAATGATATTTTCTCCGCAAACTGCTATCCCAATTCAGGAGTTTAAGCAAGTGGGAGAAATGTCAGCCCAGATGGGTTTTATACTCAAGCATACGGGCTATAACGTCTTTAACCAGGATATGGAAGCCACACGAACGTTTACGCCGCCTTGTTCTAATACAACAATTTATCGCCATCCTCACGGGAGAACGGATTTTTTTCAGCTTTATTTTATTCCAACTCAAGCGGGTTCTTGTCGGTATATTGGTAAGTTTTTTTCGAGTGAAACATTCCCACAAAAAAACAATATATTGAGTTTAATTTTTAAGATTTTACCACCTGATATCCGAGTCGCACAACAACATTTACAAGGTTACAAACTCGGCGATCAAGATTTAACTGCGTTACATTCTGAAGATGTTATTTGTACAACTCAACCTGAAAATAATTATTATCTACCTACAGTTTCGGATATGGGAGTAATTACGTTTAGAAAATGGCTAGATAAATTTGCAGGTGGCGAACCGTTTGAGAACGATAATATTAAAGAATTATCTAGTGAACAACTCTACGACAGATGGCATCGACATACCAAGCATTGCCCAACTTGTCGAAAGGCAGTTTTAAGGCTAGAAAAAATCCGCTCATTTTGTCAGTTTTCAGCCATTATATTCTTGATTTTAGCATTAGTAATTATCCCGTTTGGAATTTCTGCAAAGTTCAGTTTGTCATTAGTAATCCTCGCGGGATTAAGTTTATTTGGTTTGTTTGCATCTGATCATATTCGGCATTTATTTCTCAGTAGTATTCCCTCAAAAGGTTTACCTATTGTCAAGCTTTATTCTTAAATTGTTTAGCTTAAATCTCGTTTTTTGTTCAACTGGGGTTGAAGCTAAGGTATTGACATTAGAGAAGCAGCCGTACAAACACGCATCATCATTTCATCAGTTGCTGCATCATAAATTGAATACAGGTTGCCATCATCAATGGCTGACGGGGGTGCAATATTATCAATTTCATTATGATTTGAAGCCCCAAGAATATACCACTGCCAAGTCCGACAATGACTTTTAGCATACACCATTTCATCGCCGACTTTGTAGGTAAATAAAGTTTCCCCTTTATCATATAAACGAATACTGTACATGGAAACATCAAGATAAAGTTTTTTTCCCATTGATTCTCCCATATACGACCAAGAAAAAGAAGAGTTTTGGGCGACAGCTTGCGGGGGATGTACCAATCCTAATGTTGTCACAACAATCGCAAGAGTTTTAGCAATAGATTTGATATTCATAATCCGAATCCAGTTAGACGGCTACTTATTGGTTACGAATACCTCGCCCTAAAATCAGCATATTTATCAAAAATATTTGTTAAAATTCATAAGTTACTTCTAAAATCTCCGTATATTCAAACTCATTGGGACTATGTTTCACCAAAGGATAACAAATTCCGCCTAATTCAATCGAGTCTTCTTCACAATCGGTTTTAGGGGAATTATAAGACAAAATATATTCTTTTCCAATGCGTTTTTCCATTTCTTGGGCGACTTCTCCCCGCCATTGAGTTTTCGTGACTAAGACAATTAATTGATTGGCTAATTCGGGAATAATTTTAGCAATTTGACGACGATAAATTTCATCTAAACTCCCAAACGGAGAATCCATGACAATCGGAAATGTACTGCTATCTGGCCCCATTAGGGTGTTTTTTTGACTCCATTCTCGCACGCCTTCAATAATTCCCCCAATAAAAGATAAGCTAAGAATTTGATTTTCTCCGGTAGAAGCGGCGACTTGGGCTTCTTCTCCGGCTGTAGTTTCCACTAATTTTAATTCATAGTTTTCAGTCAGCTTAGGAAGATAGGGAGTAAAGGAAATTCGACTAAAAATATTTTGAACTCGACTTTCGAGTTGACACCGAAATTGTTGATCTAAGCGATCTTTCACTTGAGTTAAACGGGTAATTGCATCTTGAGTTTTTTCAATTCTTCTTTGGGCTAAAACTTGTTTCATTTCGTTCATTTTTAGCTTATCAATCTGTTTATCTAGTTGACTAACTGAACTTTTAGCCGTTTCGATTTGTTGTTGATTTGAACCCGTTTCTCGGTTGAGGTTATTAATTTTAGTTTCAACTTCATCCAAACGTTTTTGGAGTTGTTGAATATCTTCATCGGGGTAACTTCTCAACTTCTTTTTAACATCATCAAGTTGAGTTTCAATTCGAGATAACTCTGTTCTGTTTTGATTTAAGTTTGCTTGTTGTTGATCGACTTTTTGCCAAAATTCAGGAACTCGTTTTTCAATTTCATCGACTTGGGTACTCATGCGGATGGCTGTTTCTTCTACATCTGCCACTCCAGCTTTTCCTAACCAACTTTCGACTTGTTTTCGGTTAGGTGTTTCAGGGGTTAATTCACTCCCACAAATACAATGCTGTTGATGGAGTAAATCTTGAATAAATTGTCGGGTAATTCCCGTTTGAAGTTCTCCTTTTTCTCTCAACTGTTCAAATTGTTCTCGGAATTTAGGAATTGCTTCTGAGAGGAAAACAGTATACCCTCGTGTAGAAATCTCTTGACGAATCGTTTCATTTGCTTGTTGAAGTTGTTGTCGAATCAGTTTTGCTTGTTGTTCGAGTTCATCTCGGCGTTGTTGTAATTCTCCAGCCCCTTTTAAGTCTAATAAATGACTGCTAAGGGTTCTTTTTAGTTCGTTTTGATGATCTAACTCTTGTTCGATTTCGGTTTGACGCTGATTGAGTCGATCTATTTCTTGTTCTAGTTTTTTCTTGTCTTTGATGTATTTTTTTGTTTCTGCATCTCCAATTAAACTCAGATCGGTTTCTAGGGATTTTCTCGCTTCTCCTAAATGTTTAATCGCTCGATTTAAGACTTCTACACCTAATAATTCTTTTGTAGCTTCGGCAATTTCAGCTTTTTTATCATCCCGAACAATTTGTTCAATTCGTTCACCATCAAAGAAGAAATATTGATGTAAACTTATTGGTAAAATTCGATTAATAATATCATCAGGATGTTGAGGCGGTATTGTCCAACGTCCATCATCTCCCGCCACTTGCATATACAATTCACTGGGAGATTGTTCGATTTCTTTGTTGTTTTTATACGCCCGACAAACTCGTTTGACTTGATAGCGTTTATTGTCATGTTTAAAGACAACTTCAACCCAACACAGCACAGGTTTTCCGGGTTCTGATTCGGCGATCGCTCTTTTATTAACTAAAGACTCAGAAGCGGCAAATGCTGCACTAAATTTATTATAAAATACCCAAGTAAAAGCATTCATTAATGTTGTTTTTCCAGCCCCATTATTCCCATGAATAATCGTCGTATTCCGAACTCCCGAAGCTAAAATAATTTCAGGGGTTTGACTGTAGAGTTGACGAAAATTGCAGAGACGAATTGAAATCAGTTTCATTGCACCACTTCCTTAATAATTTTGAGGATATCATCATTAATATTACGAGGTATTTTCATATAGAGTTTATCGCGTTCAGCTTGTAAGACTCGTTCAATTATTTCTTGCACTTCTGGAGACGCATCGGCTAAGGGATCTTGAATGATCTTCGAGTCACTTTCTGTCTGATAAGATGATTTTTTCTCAGCACAAACATTAGAAATTGTGCGAATTAAACTTTCAGAATAGTACAAACTCATTGTATGGAGGTTTAATGATCTCTATATTTTACTGTATCACGGATCAAATTTAATGAGAGTGATTTTAACTTTTATTCAAACGGAATCAAAGATCTAACAAACCATATCGCTTTTGTAATTTTAGTAATTGCATTCTAGCTTCTCCGGCGTTATCGGCTAAATCGGCAAATTCTAAAAACCGTTTTAACTCTTTTCTCAATAAATTACGTTCAACTTCTAGGGTGTCTCGTCCCAAATCTGGCGGAAGAACAATCATATCAAATAAAGTTGCTCGTTCTTTGTGGGGATGAGGGCGCAAAATTCGTCCCCGACGTTGGACAAATTGACGGGGATTACTACTACTAGCGAGAATCACTGCATTTTGAATGGCTGGAATATCAACCCCTTCATCTAAACAGCGAATTGCCACTAACCCTTGTAATTCTCCGCTTTCAAACTGATGACGAAGCTTTTCTCGTTCAATTAACGGGGTTTCTGCGGTATAAGTATTCACCCGATAACCGAGTTTCATTCCTAACAATTCTACCGTTGCTTCTAACTGACGAGTTGAGGAAAATTCACTACTTTCCATACTCCCATCTCCACAATAAAACAAAGTATGAGTCGTCTGTAAACGACTTTTCATTAACTGATGCAAGGCTTGAATTTTGTTAGAAGCTGACCCAATCAATCGCGCCCGTTGGATTAATAAAGCTGTAATTGTTTCATTTTTATTGAGATTTTCTTCATCCATCAATGCCCAACCAATCCGAGTTGTTAACCGAGAATAGGCGCGACTTTCAGCTTCAGTTAATTCGACTAAAATCGGATAATAAAGATAGTGAACTAAAGCCCCCTGACAAATTGCATCGGCGAGGGTGAGTTCGGGTTGCAAAACAGAACCAAAATATGCGATAATAGAATCAGTTCCTTCTTCATCAAAGTGACGTTCAGGTGTGGCGGATAACCCCAAACGTAACCCGATATTTCGAGGTAAACTTTCTTCTAAACGGGGTGAACCTAAGTTATGAACTTCATCGCCAATAATTAGGGTTTTTTCGGGAAAATAGCGCAGTTGAGACTGAAACCCCTCAGAAATTAAAGTGGCGTTTGTGGTAATAACAGTCAGAAACGGTTGAAAACCGGAACCAATATTATAAAGTTGGGCAGACAGTTGACGTTGCCAGTTGTGAACACTTTCAAAGGCTAATAGGGGTATTAAGCCAAATTTTTCCGCCTCTCGCGCCCATTGCGTCACCAGATGACAATAGGGACAAATAACCAGTAAAACCTGTAGGTTAATTTTTTGATAAAGTTCAGTGGCAATGGCTAAAGCGGTAATCGTTTTACCACTTCCAGTTGCCATTTTTAAGGTTCCCCGTCCCTGATTTGCAAACCAACTTTGAACTGCTTTTTTCTGATAAGATCTCAGTTGAATAGAAGCCGGAAGTCTGGGAACTCCGAACAAAGATACATCCTCTAATGGTAGATTCACCGATGACTAAAGCTGACTAAAAAAGCAAAAGAGAGAATAGGGAATTAAATGCCGGATGTATAACCTTTATTTTATAAAGAGTTTTGTTGGAGTTTAAACCCCTAAATTGTCTCCAGATTAAAAGAAGAATTTTATTTTATTGAGATTCCCAATCGGGACAAGTATCATCTTCAACCCCGGTTGGGTGCATAGCACAAACCAGCAAATTTCCCCCGTACACATGACCATGATAATGTTGACAACCCCGACAAGCCGAATACTGAGTAGAGGTTGGATGAACATAGGTTACAAAGGGTTCAAACTCACTCTCGTCGAATTCTAATTCTAGATCGAAGTAGATATCAAGAATCGGTTCAACAATTTCATTGAGATATTCTTCCAATTCGGGAAAGATTTTATTGTGAACTTCTTCGGTCATTTCTTCTGAAAACTTAGTCAGTTCATCAACCATCTGATCCCAGTCTCTACTAATATCAGTGAACAACTTTTCGACTTCATACACTGCCGTCCCAACGGCTTCAAAAAAATCTTTTGACCAATCTTCCATCAGATTTGCCACCTGCGTATTAATAATCTTTCAGACAAAGCCATAAAGAATAGGTTTCATCTGGAAATCCAGTATAACACTGCCATCTACCTAGACTGGGCAGAATTTACTCTCGTTTAAGACGACGCAGTTCTTCCTGTAAATTTTGTACCTGTTGACGTAATTGATCCGCCGGGTCAACGGACGGAGACTCATCATCTTCAGCGTCAATGATCTCAATTTGACGGGGTTCTGGGGAATTTTGAGTTGAACTTTTCCCTTGGGGAGGTTGTTGTTGAGCTTGCTTGAGAGTATCTTCTACAAAACGACGAGCTTCATCGGTCGTCATCTCGCCTCGCTTCACCAATTCATCAGCAAGTTTTTGAGCCTCGGTTCTCAACTCTGCCATGTTCTTAGCCGCTTTCTCGCCTGCATAAGCAGCTAACCCAACACCTAAGTAAACAGCTTTCTGGACGAGATCTCCTAAACCTCGGGGTTGCATAATGCCTCCTATCTGCCTACAGACAAAAGTGGCCCGGAGCCTACGCCTATCTAGAGCATCCCGTGTTGCTGCTACCTTCCGGTCCTGACAAGATTTGGGCGTCTTGACCGCGTAGATCCGAGCCACTTATTAGCTTAACACAAATTTTTAATTTTTTCGACTTCATTCGACAACAACACACCATTCGAGAAGTTCATAGCTGACGCAGCCATTTTGAACTAGGGGGTCTTGCTCAACTATCGCCTTGGCTTCTTCCTTTGACGCCGCCTCAAACAGAAGCATTCCCCCGCCTCGCTTCCCCCAGTAGCCGGTTTTGGCTTTGTGTCCTTTGGCGATTAACGCTTTGACGTAGGCGACATGAGCCGGAACATACTGATCAAAGACTGGTTTTTCGACAATTCCTTCTTCTATTTTGACAAACCAGGGCATTTGTGTTACAGAGTAAGATTAGGTTTTTAATTCATTATCCAATGTTTCTGAACTCCGACTGTTTAGATGGATACGCTTCTAAGCTTTCAGGTCGAGACGAATCAGAAACAGTTAACTTTTGTAGTTTACTCCACATTTTAAACTGATCATTTTTTAAGAAATAAAATCTTTACAATCCTGGAGAATGAATTGACTTCCCCTCCAATTCCTTTAGTCTTCCAATGTCTCAACAGTCAACACTTGAGGAGGTGAAGCATCGGGAGGGTAAAGAAAATCAAATTCAACCCGTCGTTGTTGTTGCGGTTCAATTTCCAATTTCACTAACGGTTCCCCCCGTTGTCCTCGTTTTTGCACCAAATGAATATATCGCGTTTGACGCTTTCCCCGATCATTAATATAGCGAAATCTAACTGTTCCCCGAAAAAAAGTTTGAGGCGCAACTGGTTCTAAAAATCGTAATCCCTTTTGAGATAACTCATCTTCTTTTAGGGGCGTTTGTAAAGTTAAAATGACTGTTTTGGTTTGATTGCTGGGATTATAAAGCGGTAAATCTAAACTGTATTGAACCCCATAATTTCCGTGTGCTTGATAAGCCGTATCAGGATAACGGACTAACATTTCAGCACTTTGATTTTGATTCGTTCCTAACTGTCCTTTCGGTAAGGTACTCATTCCATAGGAAAACGCCTCTCCCGCTTGAGGAATTGTTAAATAAGAATCCCCCGAATTATCCACTAATTCAGCATTCCAAACCGAACCTCTCGCCACACCCGCAACCCGTCCATAAATAATCTGATTAACGTTTGTATTGGGAGGAGTTGGAACGCGATCGCGAGGCGTTGATAACCGTCCATTTTTCAACAAACTTTTCCATTCAGATAACGAGGGAGACGGTTCATTTCCATTGCGTTCTCTCCTGGCATATTTCGCCAAACTCGCCACATAAACCTCCCCATTACTTTCTAAACGCATATAAGTTGAACGACCATTTAAAGGCGGTTCTAAACTTCTCACCGGAATCGGTGCATTCAATAACATTCGGCTTTGTTGAGGTGGAATGATAATTTTTTTTGGGAAAATATTCTGTCTTTTTCCTCTTAAAACATCATTCATAACTCTGCTTCCTGGCCCCGCAAAAACCCTACCTTCTGGGTTGTCAACAACGGGCGGAAGTTCAATAAACGGTGCATCCGGTTGACTTAAATAACTCGCCCCTTGTAAAATTTCAACAGTTACAGGTTTATCATTTGGATTATGAACTAATATCCCCAAATAAAGCGTTCGTAAATCTTCCGGCGTTGGCGGTTTTGCGACGTGATGAGCAAAAATATCAAACCGTCCTTCAAACGCAAAATTCAAATGGGCTTCTGGATTTTTTTTATTCTCCGGTGGAAAGGTTGACAGTAAAATTCCTTCCGATAAAATTAACTCAGGACTATTACTATTAAAAACCGGAATATTATCTAACTCACCCGGTAACGGACGCACCTCTTGGGGTTTAACAATTTCTGTGGCGGGAGGGTGGGCTTGGCTGAAAAAAATAGACGTTAAAAATAGAGGTAAGATCATCTTTGCAATCAGAGGAACTGGTAACAGTTTAGACTGTTAATTTTATCAAAAAGTTCCTTCTTTTTTAGCTTTTTAATAAAATTTGGTTGTTAAACAATATATTTCAATCTCATCTGAAGTTGTTTTTAATGATACTTATATTATGACAAAATAGATATTTCCCGACTTTGAATTATTAGGAGGGATGATTAGGTGGTAATTCTAACGGAAGCGCCCCTAATAACCCTTTGCGAAAATCATTTAATAGATGACGAGCAGTACGTTCAATATCATCTTGATAAGAATGGGCTGCAAGTTGATGTAAATACAATTCTCCTGTGGTAAGATGATCGGGAGTAAAATTATAGCGATCGCCAAGCTTATTTTCTAACCCCAAATCTTGCAAAAACTCCACCAACGCCGCAGCAACTTCTTGATTTTCATAAGCCGCTTCGCCAATATCTTCACAAACCGCTAATTTTAACGCTTTTTCTTCATTATTAATCCTCGCCGGAATCACACCTGGCGCATCTAATAACTCAATTTGATCAGAAATTCTCACCCAACGAAGCGATCGCGTTACCCCCGCCCGTCTAGCACTATCAACGACTTTCCGCTTCAATAACCGATTAATTAAAGCCGATTTTCCTACATTCGGAAATCCCATCACAACCGCCCGCACCGGACGAGGAAGCATCCCTCGACTTTTGCGCTTTTCGTTCACGTCTTTCCCCACTTTTTTAGCGGCTTTCGCAACTTCCGCCACCCCCTGTCCCTGTTGGGCGTTGGTAAAATAGGGCGTTTCTCCCTGTTCAATAAACCAATCTTCCCATTGTTGCTTCACCTCTAGGGAAATCATATCCATGCGGTTAATCACTAATACCTTCGCCTTGCTTCCCACCCATTGAGGAACTTGAGGATGATGTGTTGTCAGGGGAATACGCGCATCCCGCACCTCCAATACTACATCAACCCGCTTGAGTTGTTCTTGGAGGTTACGTTCAGCTTTAGCGATGTGACCGGGATACCATTGAATAGCCATTTTAGGAAAGGGAATAGGGAACAGGGAACAGACAAGCTAGCAAGCTAGCAATAGGGAACGGGGAACAGGCAAGCTAGCAATAGGGAACGGGGAACAGGGAAAACACAGTCACCATCTCCCCACCTCCCCACCGATAACCCATCCGTTTCCATTCATCATTAACCCAAAAAACCCACCGATAACTCATCCGTTACCCATCCCCACCTCCCTATCTCCCTATCTAAAAGTTAGGGGACAACCAAAACTGGACAGGGAGAAAGATTAATCACCCGGTTGGTAACGCTATCAGCAACATTACCTTCGGCTAAACCTATCCCTCGACTGCCCATAACGATGAGATCCGCCTCAATTTCATCAGCGACATCACAAATAGTAAAGGCAGGTTTGCCCTCACGTTCGAGGGTTTTCACCTCAATTCCGGCTTTAACAAACATGGCTTGGGCTTCTGCGAGCAGTTTTTGAACCGCTTCTTGGGAAGTCATCTTCTCCGAATGGGGAGGTTCGCCCGTTTCGTCTTCCTCGGGTTCGAGGACAGCCAGAATCACCAGGTTGGCCTGGTAAGTTTTCACAATGTTAAGAGCCACATCAGCCGCTTCACGGGCTTCTCGGCTTTGATCTACAGGAAGTAAAACAGTCTTAAACATAACACGTCTGCTCCAAGACGCGGACTCCGGTAAAATGTTTACGGTGAACGGTATTGATGAAAAGATATCATCATATCGATTGATCGACCGCTTAAACGCTGTTAATCAGTCAGTAGCTCCGCCCCAATTTCATTTCAACTCAATCATAATAACCAATTAGGAGGTTAACCCTGTGACCAAGAAAACAGTAGCAAATTTATCGGCATCCGACTTATCCGGGAAAAAGGTACTGGTGCGGGCGGACTTTAACGTGCCAATCGACAACGGTTCTATTACTGATGATACTCGGATTCGCGCGGCTCTGCCGACGATTCAAGATTTGACCTCGAAAGGTGCTAAGGTGATTTTGACCAGTCACTTTGGACGTCCAAAGGGTAAGGTGGTTGACTCGATGCGTTTAACACCTGTGGCGGGTCGTTTGTCGGAACTGTTGGGGAAAGAAGTTAAAAAATGTGACGATTGTATCGGTGACGAAGTTGCCTCTGTGGTTAACTCGATGAACGATGGCGATGTTGTACTTCTAGAGAACGTTCGTTTCCATGCGGGTGAAGAAAGCAATGATCCCGAATTTGCCAAGCAATTAGCCTCGGTTGCAGATCTCTATGTGAACGATGCGTTTGGAACTGCCCACCGCGCCCACGCTTCTACTGAAGGCGTCACTAAATACCTCAGCCCAAGTGTAGCGGGTTTTCTGATCGAAAAAGAACTCCAGTTCCTCAAGGGTGCGATTGATAATCCCCAACGTCCGTTAGCGGCGATTATTGGCGGTTCTAAGGGGTCGAGTAAGATTGGTGTGATAGAAGCCTTACTCGATAAGTGTGACAAGCTGCTGTTGGGCGGTGGGATGATTTTCACGTTCTACAAAGCCCGGGGTTTGAGTGTGGGTAAATCGTTGGTGGAAGACGATAAAATCGAACTGGCGAAATCCCTCGAAGCCAAAGCCAAAGAAAAAGGTGTCGCCATGTTACTGCCGACGGATGTTATCTTGGCAGATAAGTTTGATGCAGCTGCCAATACTCAAACCGTTAGCGTCGAAGCCATTCCCGACGGTTGGATGGGGTTGGATATTGGCCCGGACTCGGTGAAAGTTTTCCAAGATGCTTTGGGAGACTGCAAAACCGTGATTTGGAACGGCCCAATGGGTGTGTTTGAAATGGAGAAGTTTGCTAAAGGGACCGAAGGCATTGCCCAAACTTTAGCCGGACTCACCGGAACCGGAACAACAACCATTATCGGGGGTGGTGACTCCGTTGCTGCGGTTGAACAGTTGGGTTTAGGTGAGAAAATGAGCCATATTTCCACAGGTGGTGGTGCAAGTTTAGAGTTGCTCGAAGGGAAAGAATTACCCGGTATTGCGGCTTTAGATGATGCGTAATTTCTAATTACAATTACCGTTTTTGGGGTGTGTTGGCGATCGCGTTGGCGCACCTTTTTTTTTAGTTTTTTCGTTGAATGAGTTAGAAAAACACCAGAGTTAACAGCCGCAAATGAACGAGCAAAAGAGCTTAAAAAAATAAAAGGTCGGCGTTTTAGGAGCAAACTGATTTGAATTTTAGGATTATAGGAGAAATTAATGATATTGAAACGATTGCAGTAGGGAACTCAATCCGAGAGTTAGAACGACTGCGAAAAGTTTATGGTTCCAGCAGGTGGCGAAAACTTAAAGGAATTGCTACAATTCAGCTTGAAGATGGAACAGTTTATCGAGCAGAAGTTCATTGGTATGAAGCTCATGGACTTGGTAAAAAAGAAATGAAAATCAAGTATATTTTGGAGTAAATCTGATGGAGTTTGTAATTTGCATCAATAACCAAAATTACACAGCTTCTTTGGAAGTTAAGAAAATCTATCAAGTGATTCCCGATAAGTCTGCCAGTTTGCATCACATGATTCGAGTCATTGATGAATCTGGAGAAGATTATTTATATCCTCAAAACTACTTTATGTCTGTTGAACTTTCCGAAGCAATTATACAAGCGATCGCAACGGTTAACTAATTAACTCATAAGCGCTCGGATAATTGAGTAATATCAAATGTTTTGTCTGGCATGGCTTTGAGATTTCCCAGCTTTTGTTCTTCTATCATTATCTCCCGACAAAGCAGATTTGAGTCTGACAGGGTTGTTCAAGCCCCCCAGCCCCCTCCCTCGCGCGTTCCTTGGCGGATGTTTCATCCGCAGGGTCGCTCGTCAACTTTGGGGGTGCAAGAACTCAAAGTTAACAGCAATTACATAACTTCCTAAATACCGGAGATATATTGTGATAAGTGGTTCTTGCGGTGAGGAAATCCAATTCATGCGTCTACCCCAACAGTGGCTATCTATTCTCAGCGTTAACAGCATCTTCCTGTTGAACTTGGGTTTCCCTTTGTTAACCCTACCGACAACCCTTCATCGCGGAGAAGTCATCGCCCAAACAGACCCCAATGTAGAAGCAGAAAGATTATTAATGCAGGGAGTTGAACTCTTTCGACAAGGGACAGCAGAATCAAAAAAACAGGCAATTGTAGCTTGGGAAAAGGCACTACAACTGTATCAGCAAGGCGGAAATTTGGTAGGACAAGCTGCTAGTTTGTCAGGACTGGGTAGAATCTACTCAGATTTGGGAGACAAACAGCAGGCCCTCGATTACTACAACCAATCCCTTCCTTTATGGCGACAGGTGGGAGATAAAGCGGGGGAAGCAACCACTCTCAACAATATTGGCAAAGTCTATGATGCTTTGGGAGACTCTCAACAGGCGCTCGATTACTTCAACCAATCCCTTCCTTTAAGCCGACAGGCGGGGGATAAAGCGATGGAAGCCACCACTCTCGGGAATTTTGCCTCTCTCAAACGCAGTCAAGGCAACCTCACCGAAGCTTTAACAGACATAGAATCAGCAATTAATATTATTGAAGAACTCCGCACCAAAATCATTAGTCAAGACCTGCGAACCTCTTACTTTTCCACAGTTTATAGTTATTATGAATTTTATATTGATTTGTTGATGGAGTTGCACCAACAAAACCCCAATCAAGGTTATGATACCAAAGCGTTACACGCTAGCGAACGGGGTCGGGCGAGAAGTTTATTAGATATTTTGGCGGAGTCGGGGGCGGATATTAAACAAGGGGTTGACCCGCAATTGTTGGCAAGAGAAAAGAGTTTATTGCAACGATTGACTGCTTTAGATCAATCTCGACAATTGAATCCAGGGGAAAGAGATATTGAGGAATTAAAGCAGGAAATTGAAGCGGTTCGCCGTGAGTTACAAAACCTAGAAGTTGAAATTAAACGCAATAGTCCCCAATATGCCAATTTAAACTATCCCGAACCGTTAACCGCCTCGGAAATTCAGCAGAAAGTTCTCGATGAGGAGACGGTGTTGTTGGTTTATTCGTTGGGAACTAATCGCAGTTTTTTATGGTTGGTGAGTACAACCGAAGTAAAAAGTTATCAACTTCCCAAACGTTCCGAAATAGAAGCGTTAGCAACATCTTTTTTAGAAGAAATTCAATCTCAAGCTGTGGTTCCGCCCTCGGGTGAAAAGCTGAGTCAAATTCTATTATCTCCCGTTCTCAATCAGTTAGGAAATAAACGGTTAGTTGTCGTTGGGGATGGGATTTTACAAACCGTTCCCTTTGCGGCGTTACCGATTTCTAGCCCCGTTTCTAGCCCCCTAAATCCCTCCGCCCCCAAACCCCCAATAATGGGGGCTTTCATAGATGGGGGACTTGTAAAAATGGGGGACTTGGAAAAGATTAATTCCCCCCAAATTTGGGGGGACAAAGGGGGGCTATCCCAAATTTGGGGGGCTAGGGGGGCTATCAACCCTCAGTTAAAGACTTCTAGCCCCCTAAATCCCCCAATTCTGGGGGACTTGAAATTTGGAGATAATTTTGAGGAATTCAAAACTTCACAAGTTAGAGGAGACTTAGAAATTTCCCCCCAAAGTTGGGGGGACAAAGGGGGGCTATCTCAAATTTTGGGAACTGAGGGGGGTTACAAACCGTTAATTGTTCAACATGAAATTATCACATTGCCTTCCGCTTCCAGTCTAGCAATTCTCCGAGAACAAGTTCAAGGACGAACACCCGCCCCGAAAAAAGTCGCTGTTATTGCTGACCCTGTTTTTGAACAAAATGACCCTCGTTTTCAAATTGCATCATCAACAAAAACGGAAATAAATGATGTTAATCAAATCGTCTTAAGACAATCTATTGATGATTTTTTGGGTAAATCTTTTGGTCGTTTGCAACACACTCGCCAAGAAGCGGAAGCGATTTTAGCGTTAGTTCCCGACAATTTAGAACGATTAGCACTAGATTTTAATGCTAACCGTCAAACCGCAACTGATTCTAATTTATCTCAATATCAAATCGTTCATTTTGCCACCCACGGACTCTTAAATGAAACCCAACCGGAATTATCAGGATTGGTGTTTTCTCTCTACGATGAAACGGGAACTCAAAAACCGGGTTTTTTACAATTGAGTGATATTTTTAACTTAACCCTTTCGGCAGATTTGGTAGTATTAAGTGCGTGTCAAACGGGAATTGGTCAGGATATTCGGGGTGAAGGATTGGTGAGTTTAACGAGGGGATTTATGTATGCGGGTGCCGAACGAATTGTGGTGAGTTTGTGGGCGGTTGCTGATGATTCAACTTCAGAATTAATGCAGAATTATTATCAAAAAATATTAGAAACAGGTTCAAATCCGGCTACAGCCATGCGAGAAACTCAGTTAGAAATGATTCAATCAGACACGAGAAATGCACCTTATTTTTGGGCGCCGTTTGTGTTTCAGGGAGAATGGAAAACCGGACTTTCAACCCGGTGATTTATCCCCCTAAATCCCCCTTAAAAAGGGAGACTTTGAAGCGGATATTATGCTAAACTAATTTATAGACTATTAGTCTTATCTTTAAACAAAATATTTAAAAATGTCTTTTACTTCTCGTCGTCGTTTCATGGAATTTGCGGGTTCAACCCTTGCCACCCTCGGACTCAATTCTTTTAATTTACTCCCGAAATTCGACCGTTATGGTAAAGTATTAGCCCAAAGTACCCCTCGAAAGTTAGCTTTGTTAGTCGGAATTAACCAATATCAAAAAGATCCGTTAAATGGCTGTGTTAATGATGTGCTAATGCAGCAAATGTTACTGATTCATCGCTTTGGTTTTAATCCCAAAGATATTGTCATTTTAACGGATAAACAAGCCACCCGTCAAGGAATATTAGAAGCTTTTGAAGAACATTTAGTTAAACAAGCAAAACCCGGAGATGTAGCTGTTTTTCATTATTCTGGACATGGTTCTCGTGTTTTAGATCCTAACCCAATTATTGGTAAAAGTCCGATTGTTGACGGTACGGGTTTAAATGGAACTTTTGTTCCGGTGGATAGTTCCCTTCCTGCGGGTTATCCGAATGTTGGGGGTGTAGTTAATGATATTATGGGACACACTTTATTTTTATTAATGTCTGCCATCCAAACCGAATATTTTACCGCAGTTCTTGATAGTTGTTTTTCGGGATTAAAAACTAGGGATTTTAAAGTTCGTTCGCGAGATGGAGGAGAAAAAATAGAGGTTTCACCCCAAGAAAAAGCCTATCAACAACAGTGGCTTTCTCGTTTGGATATGTCGCCGGAGGAGTTTGTACAAGGATATCAAAAAGGCGTTGCTAGGGGTGTAGTTTTGGCTTCAGCCCAGCCCAACGAATTGGCAAAGGATATGAAAATTCTTGATTTTCATGTGGGAATTTTTAGCTATTTATTAACTCAATATCTCTGGCAAAATACTGGAACACCAAAAAGTGCGATCGCCTATATAAATGAACAAATTCCTCAAAGATTACGTCAAAATCCGTTATATGAAGTTAAGATTGATAGCGGATATGAAAATGATCCGATGTATTTTGTGCAGAATCAAAGCCCAGTTGCAAATGCAGTTGTTATGAAGACTGAAGGAAATCAAGCCCAAATTTGGTTGAGAGGATTAACCGTTAAACAAAAAGCGGAGTTAAAGTCAGGAACTCTCTTTAATATTGTGAACTCTCAATTAAATTCGTCGGGTAAAGTGATTCTTAAATCTCGTAAAGAGTTAGTTGGAAGTGCTACAATTGAGGGGAATATTGAAGTCGGAACGTTGTTATCTTTGTCAGGAGTCAGATAGCCCGGTTGTGGCGAGAACACGATGAGTTTTAGTATTCTATAAATCGGTTTTGATCTCAAAAACCCGATCTCTGAGAAACCGGGTTTTTTAAGATAGAGTCAGATTAAGCTTTTGGTTTGGTTAAATTAGCACAATAGCCCTCGTCAACCACTTTTGTAGAAATATGAGTCGGTTGAACATCTACACCTTTGGGGAGGGAACGAGAAACAGCATGAAAAGCCACCTGTTTACAGACGACTTGGTTACTGCTGATCGCAGTATAATCCCAAATGTAGACTTGAGGATCATTTGTGGTTGTATTTGTTGTAGCATTAGCAGGTGTGAACGTTCCTGAACCCCACAACACTAAAACCAATGCCGTTAAAGCGGCGAACAGGTACTTGAACATGGTGGGTCGTTGATCTCAAAAGTCAGTTAATAAATTACTTTCTATTATATCTTCTTCGTCAGTTCTCACCTATTCCGATAAATATCAAATGTTTATTCAACCAATTTGATTACCATAAATAAAACCCCGTCTGATGGAACGGGGTCAATCTGGGGTGTTTCTCTATGCATCTGTATATAAGATATCAAGGAAGCTCGGTTAACCACAATGTATGAATTACGGATTTTTTTTCTGGATATAAACTGCGATTTACGTGTTTTCACGTAGAAAATAGCCCTCCTGTTTTCACAACAGATACATTGAGGCAAAAAATCAGCTTTTCTCAACCTCAAAAAACCACTCGGAGAACTCCCCTGATGAAGCTCAAACCCTTTGCAATTGCGGCACTTTTCCTTACACTCAGTAGTATACTTAGTTGTTCGAGTCTGACCGCAGACCAAACCCCCGAAAATTTGACAGAAAATTTTTCCACGTCTACCCGCACCTGGGACAACGACAGCGAACAAGCATTTCAACAACGCAGCCTCGCCATCCGTCAAAGAGTCGCCTCAGAAGACCTTAACAGCCTTGATGAGTGGTGGCGACGGGTTAAACTCGGTGATCCTCACAAATACCTGCTTCCCGTTATTCTCGCCCGTCTGAGTCTACCCGAACAATACGACCCCGAAACCCTTTGGCCGTTTTTACGCAGTTTGGATAAAGATCGCCCGGACTTGTACCATTTTCGGGCCATTCACGATATTCGCCTGTTTTTCCTCTTTCGCGATCGCCTTCCCCCCGACCTCGAAACCACCTATCGTCAAATGTTAGATAGCCCCGAAGTCACCCAATGGATGGAACAAGGCACCGAAAATCATATGTTCATGCAGCGGGGTTCGGGACTGGCTTTAATAGATGGGAGTGGTTGGCCGAATGGGGCGCCGGGTGTGGCTGCAACCAATGAAGCCTGGTTACGGGCGGAACTGAATAAATTTCTCACTATTGGTCAGGGTGAGTTCCATTCTTCAACATACTACGGTTATGCGATCGCAGGTTTGCTGAATATCTACGATTTTGCCAAAACGCCCGAACTCCGACAACTCGCCAAAGCCACTCTCGACTGGTTGGCTGCAAATATGGCGGTTCGTTTGAGTTGGGGAACCGCAGGGGGCGCCGAAAGTCGGGGGTTTGATCGCGGAACTTGGGATAATAGCGAGTTGGCTGCGGTGGCTTGGGTGTGGTGGGGGGATGACCCGCAAACGGCTGACCGTATTCCCCAAAAATACGCCTGGGTTGGGGTTCCGGCGGCGTTGAGTTCCTACCGTCCCCCGAGGGAAATGACAGCTTTAGCGAAGAAAGACGTGCAGCTTCCGTTTTTATTAAAAGCCAGTCATCCAAGTTATTATAGTTATCATCAAGATAATCAATTTTGGGAAACGTTTTATATTACTGAAGATTACAGTTTATCTACGCTGTTAATTCCGTTTCGATCTTATCAAGTGCAGGGAACAATTAACGCACAATATGCCACCTATAAACTGGTTATTCGTGATCCTAAAGGCGTTGATAATGCGGTAGTCAGTTTGGGCGGAACCTATCACAGTCCGACGGCTGCGGGGAATTCGACCGGTGATCAATTTTTGCAGGAAAAAGGAACGGTTCTCTATCAATTAAGATTGAATGAGCGTGATATTGCAGCCGAAGTTCCCACCCGTTCTCATTTAGTGATTCCGACTCGTTATGGTGAACCCCAAAAACATAATAATTGGTATATTTGGCAAGTGGAAAATGTTTGGTTATCTGTGCGGGTTTGGGGAGATACAATAGACTGGAAACCGCAAGTTTCAGAAAAATATTCTGATTACCAAGTTTTAGCAGCGAATGGGGTAAATACGGCTTGGATAACTGAGGTGGTTTCTGTCAATGATGCGCCCAATTTGGAAGCGTTAACGAACCGTTTAGACCAAACTGAAGTTAATGATCGCCTCTGGACGAATCTAGGTCAATTATCCTACAAATCAGTGACGGGCGATCGCTTAGAATTGATTTACGAACCCAATGGCGGTATTGGAAAAGGAACTGTCAATGATCGAGAACGAGTTTTAGGAAATTGGGCGGTGTTAGACAGTCCCTATTTGAAACAAGAATTATCTAGTGGGGTTTTAGAACTGATTCATCCACAAGGACGCTGGAAATTACGCACAACGTTAACAGCGCCGCAATGGGAAAAATAAGAGACAATCAGAAGGATAATTAGGACGAATTATTGTTTGGTAAAATAGCATCGGAAGTATAATCAATCGTCTGATAGGCGTTATGGATGGATAAGCAGCCCATTTTGTGGCGACTCTATATTGTCTATTCAATCATTGGGGGTGGGAGAAGTAGGGTTTGATATTTCTAAACAGTTATGATCAGGATCAAAGTAATGATGATCGTAGACATCAAAACTCAAACGGGATATAACATGATCAATAAACCCAATAAATCATATTCTGACCAGGTATGCACAGGTTTTTTCTTATACATTTGCTCTCGGATGGGTTCAGATAAAAATGCCAGAATCAAAAATGCAATCACTAAAGAGAGTAAAAAAGAGAGTAAAAAAGCTAGAATAATTTTCATGGTTTATACACCTGAGAGGATTCACTTTCTACACGATACGGAGTGAACCGTGTGAATACCCTAATCCCTGGTGCAGTTAATCAACATCCACCTAATTAATCTAATCTTAAATTTAATTTGTTAAACTGCTGAGAGTTAGAATAACGGATGTACTCATGAAACTTTGTTCGGATGGCAATATTAATCACGCAACCGCCCATCGAGTTCGCCTGAAAATTCACCAACAAGATACAATGGTTGTTCGATTTGTCGATTCTCATCAGCAGCCTTTTTCTTGGTCGGCGATCGCCAAAGGGTTGTCAAGTCAAGCTGATTTTCGACAATTATGGAATCAAACTTGGGCTGATATTCCTTTCGACTTTCTTTGGCAACCGATTCCGATTCACTCTAATTTTACCACAACTCACCCCTTTTTCGCAGTATTAATTCCGTCTAATTTTTCTCCCGCCAATCCTCAAGCTTATCAAGAATATCTACAGAAGTTAAAACCCCACCAACAGGTAGCAACATTCTCTAATTTATCGGGTGATGCGTTGTTAGTAATACCCAAAGACACAGGAAATTATGGTCATATTGCTGCTTTTTGTCGCTTGGCTTCTATTGATTTACAACAGGCTTTATGGAAGCGAGTTGGAGAAATTGCTGAGAAAACGATTGAACAAGGGGGTTCAATATGGTGTAATACGCATGGTCATGGTGTTCCCTGGATGCACATTCGTTTTGATTTTAGTCTCAAGTATCTCACACTTTTATCCGCCCAAAGTATTAATAACCAAACTCAAGCGCTTTGGTATCAAATGATTTCTTCTCTCTATGATGAAAGGAATACTTCAACTTCAGGTTTATATCGGTCTTAAACCAATTCTCAGATTATTGAGTAAACTGAGGATTTAATCTACAAAACTAGATCCCAAAAGTGAACAGTATTTTATTACTGTTTTTTCTGTTTATTTTTAAAACCAACAAAGTCTAGATCAAAAAGGCTTTAGGAATAGTCGGATTTCTAAAGACTGATTGGTTTGGGAAACGGGTTGTTGATCATTTACAAATAGCACGATTGATGAGATTTTGTGTAGCTTCAAGACTCAGTTGAGGGTGAGTCCAAACGACGATACAGCGTTCGCCACTGTTGAGGAATTCCATATCATTATCTTTACCAGGGCGGCCTAGTGCTTCTATCATTAACCGTGATAAAATACAGGGACTAGAAACACCCTCAAAGATCACCTTTGTGACTAGGACTGCTTCACTATCTGTTTGAGTTTCATTGGAGTTAGTCATGTATTCTTGTTCAATAGATTCAACTCTCATCGTTATGCAAGCTCCCGATTAACTTAATCCTGAATTATGATATTAGATCGGAGATTCCCTATCTTACACTGTTACGGTCACAGAATTGAAAATGAGCTTCCCTAATCTAGCCACCCAGTTCTCCATTGATTCTATGATTATTCTTTGTCTTAGAATGATTTTACGGCATGATCTGGGCAGAAACCGCGATTTGTTCGTGAACTCAAGGTAATTCAAGTTAGAGTTCTATTTTTAAGAAGCGACTCAACATCATTTCTAACATTTCTTCAGCATTTTCAGGACAACTGGAGCTTTTGATAAACTCTTTAATTGTGATTTTTTTGTCTCGAAAGTCCTGAACAAAATTATAGATATTTTCTATGGCTTTGACTTGAGCTTCTAATTCTAGAACTATTTCAGCGATGGAATCAATTCCCTGTTTTTGACCAGCGCGATAATTTTTTACCAGTTCACCTTCGGGCGTATTTCGAGCAATACGGAGTTCTTTTTTGATATTTTAGTACTGATTTTTGAGAAGTTGATTGTCTTTTTCTCGTCGAAGACAAAGCCTTTCAATTTCAGATTTTGTACTGCTAATTGAGTCAATTTTTTCTTGAAGATGGTGTTGCTTCTCGATTTCAAGCAGTCGAGCAATATCCCCTTCTTGATAAGCACGGTTAATTTCTTTCATTACCTCATTATGGTGCATTTGTGTTTCAGCATCCGTGACCTTATCTGGATGAAAAAGAGAAGCTAATTTTAGAAATATTTGTCGAATTTGTTGAGATTCAGGGGATTTTGTTTGAGATTCCGTGAAAGAATGATCTTCATCAAATTGATGAAAATTATGGGTATTGTTATTAAAGAAGTTTTCTCCGGCTTCAGTATTCCCTCGTTCTGATGAGGAGTTATTAAAAAAAGTATCGAATTCATCATCTTCATCTAATTGAGGACTGATTAATCCGATTAATTGGAGAGAACAGTAAACGTTGAAAATATCTTGTTTGCTCTTTTTTCCCAATTTTTGATTGGTTAATATTTCTTCAAATAAATTATGAATTTTAGTGTCCAGTTGATTCTGTTTTTGATAGAGAGGGGAAGCTTGGCTAAAAATTCGAGTCGCAATGGTACGCATCTGATCTAAGAAGTTTTTGAGTTCAGTGCGTTTTCGTTTAATCTGTTTGAGAAGCCATTGATGTTCTTCTTCTAGAAGGCGATGACGTTCATGAAAACTGGAAAGTCCTAACAATGTAGTGGACTCGGTGGGTGTGGATGAAGTTTGCTTTTGAGAACGAGGCATATAAACAGAAGATAACGGGATCGTGTTTATTGTAAAGGGAATATCTATCAATTCGCCAATAATTTTCAGGTTGTTCGGGTTGTTCGGGCTGAAAGTAGTAGAGGTGTCGGAGAAGATTAACTCGTTGTGGAAAGCGAGCGCTATCTAGTCAATTAATTGTGGAAAAACAATGACAATCTCAAATGACAATCTCATGCTTATACCAGAGTTTAACTGTTCTGGCGGAGTGCTTTTAAGAAATCCCGAGTAGAAATACTTTCGCCGTAGTAAGCACACAAAGATTTCCAGAGGGCGGGATGGGGTAAGGACTCGAAGTGGTACTTCTTAACTATCTGTAAAGCCGCTAGCAAACTCAAGTCTTCGATTTCTTTGAGTGCGGCAACTGCAAAAGCCACAGAGCGACTGATTCCCGCACCACAGGCAATCAATAGGATTTTTCCTTGCTGTTTTTGGGTCTTGGTAAAGTCTACCCCTTGTCGTCAAAAGTGAGTTGGCAAAGATACCCCATCTTCAACGGGTAAATACATGGAGGTAATGTGAGGATGTTCCACGGCATCGGCTAATTGCATTTTTTCTGAGTTAACGAATGATCATCATTGACATAAACATATCTCTAAGTGGGTTAACCCCATGCACAGTTTCATTGATTAAATTCTCAATCCCCGTTGAAAGTCAACCCCAATTACGACTAAAGGGGGAGAGAGAAACCTCTCAGAGCCAAGTAAACTTAGATTTGGAGACAATTATTGATTCAATCATTCATGGAAGATAACTTATTCGATAAAACATTTCGAGATAGCGAGGGCAATATTGTTATTGCTCAACCTCCCAATCTACCACTTATAGTCGGGATTACAACCACTGTACTAAAATTAATTATTCCTAGTGGCAATCTCCATACAGGTCTAGATGCAATCGCTTTTGGTTCACTGTTTACTTGGGCGTGGCAAGAGTTATTCGAGGGGGTTAACTACTTTCGTCGGTCGCTGGGTTTACTGGGGCTAATTGGCTTAATTGCTTTGAGGTTTTAGAGTAACTCAATAGAATAGCTGTCAAGCTGTGATGAAATGATGAATACTGAGGTGAATTTACAGAAGTTGGATTAAATTCTGATATATTATCTCTGGCTTACCCGGTGCATCCGATTTGGGATTGAATAGGCAAAAAATCAACTCAAAAACCGGATACACCCTGCTATTTTCTTACAATTTCATCGATAAACCAATCCGCTTTAATTTCTCCTTCACCTCTAATACTCGCACTTTTACAACTTGTCCAACTTTCACGAACTGATTAGGATCATCAACAAATTGATCTGCGATTTGGGAAATATGAACTAACCCATCCTGATGAACTCCAATATCAACAAACGCCCCAAAATTAACAACATTCGTGACAATTCCTTCTAATTCCATTCCTTCTTTGAGATCGGAAATCTCCTTAATTCCCTCTTTAAAGGTTGCATATTTAAACTCCGATCTGGGGTCACGTCCTGGTTTTTCTAACTCCCGAATAATATCTTTTAAGGTTGGAATTCCGACGGTTTCTGTTACATATTTTTTCAAGTCAATTGATTTTAACTTTTCTGCAACTTGAGAAATATTCTTCAGAGAAACACCCACATCAGAAGCCATTGTTTCTACAACTTTATAACTTTCGGGGTGAACTGCGGTATTATCGAGGGGGTTGGCGCCTTCGCGAATGCGTAAAAAACCCGCAGCCTGTTGATAGGCTTTTGGCCCCAGTTTTGCAACTTTTAGCAATTCTTTTCTATTTTTAAATACTCCTTTTTCGTTGCGGTAGATGATAATATTTTGAGCAATTGTCGGGGTAATTCCCGAGACAAAGGTTAATAACTCTTTCGATGCACTATTGAGTTCAACGCCGACATAGTTCACACAACTTTCGACAGTTTCATCCAGTTTTTTCTTGAGTAACTTTTGGTCAACATCATGCTGATACTGTCCAACTCCAATCGATTTCGGGTCAATTTTTACCAATTCTGCTAAGGGGTCTTGTAAGCGTCGTCCAATACTAATCGCCCCTCGCACAGTTAAATCTAACTCCGGAAATTCTTGTCGTGCGACATCACTTGCAGAATAAATGGAAGCACCCGACTCATTGACCATTACTTTAATCGGTTTAGTCTCAATTTGGGTTAAAACTTCCCCAATAAATTCATCAGTTTCTCGTCCGGCAGTCCCATTTCCAATCGCAATTAATTCAATTTTGTACTTTTTAATTAATGTTTTAATCGTCTTGGCAGCATCTTGACGTTGGTTCGCAGATTGATAGGGAAAAATAGTTTGATATTCACAAAATTGACCCGTTTCTGAGAGAACCGACACTTTACATCCTGTTCTAAATCCAGGATCAATCGCAAGAGTTGGCTTCATTCCCGCAGGAGAAGATAACAACAATTCTCGTAAATTCGCTTCAAAGGTTTGGATGGATTCAATATCGGCGTAAGCTTTCCGATTGGATCGAACTTCACTGATTAAAGAAGTTTTCATCAAACGATTAAATCCATCTTTAATCATGGCTTGATAAAATCTTCTCACTTCTGAGGTTTTAGTTTTAATTTCCTGGGCTTCTAAGTAAGTGAGAATAAAATCTTCATCAAATTCTAAATCGACTTTGAGAATGCCTTCAGATTCTCCGCGAAACAGGGCTAAAATATTATGAGGTTTAATCTCTATTGCTTTTTCCCGAAACGTTCGATACATCTCAAACTTCGTTGAACCTTCGGGATAGTCATCTTTCACCGATGAAACAAACACTCCTTTGTTCATCAAATATTCTCGCAAATAGGCCCGATATTCGGCTTTTTCTGAAACCGTTTCAGCTAAAATATCAGAAGCACCCTGTAACGCATCTTCTACGGTTTTAATGCCTTTTTCTTCGGAAATATAATCTGATGCGGCTTTTTCTAAGGGAATAATCGGCGCTTTGGGAAGGTTGAGAGAGGCGATCAATTCCGCCAGGGGTTCTAACCCTTTTTCCTTAGCAGCAGTGGCGCGGGTGCGGCGTTTGGGTTTGTAGGGAAGATAGAGATCTTCGAGTTCGTTTTTGAGTAAACTCGCTGTGATTTTGGCTTCAAGTTCATCAGTGAGTTTGCCTTGATTTTCTATCGCTTCTAAGATAAATTTTTTGCGATCTTCGAGTTCAGTTAAATAACTAAATCGTTCAGAAATATCTCGCAGTTGAGTTTCATCGAGAGAACCTGTTTTTTCTTTCCGATAACGGGCGACAAAGGGAATGGTTGCACCTTCTGAAAACAGTTCTAGTGTGTTTTCAACTTGATAGGTTTTTAGGGATAGTTCTTGAGCGATAGTTTGAGGAATATTGAGCATCATTTTAGCAATCTATTAACTTTTTTGGGATAATTTTGGGATAATATTGTTATGCTTTACCAATCATATCAGCAACAATTTTAGCTGAACTGATCACTCCGGGTATGCCTGCACCGGGATGGGTTCCAGCCCCAACAAAATAGAGATTTTTGAGATCTTCACTCTGGTTGTGAGGACGAAACCAAGCGGACTGCATGAGTGTGGGTTCAATGGAAAATGCACTCCCTTTATAACTGTTTAGCGTATCTTGAAAATGAATCGGATCAATGTAATATTCTGTAACAATATGTTGGGATAACTGGGGTAGATAATGGTGTTCTAGAAATTGAATAATTTTATCTCGGTAAGATTTTGCTGTAGTTTTCCATTCTATTTTAGCATCTAAATTCGGAACTGGAGATAACACATACCAACTATCACATCCCGAGGGGGCAAGTGTGGGATCAGTCGCCGTTGGACGATGCAAATACAAGGAAAAATCATCAGCTAAATGCTTCTTGTTAAACAAATCATTCATTAATCCTTTGTATCTTGGCCCCATAATAATTTCGTGATGCGCCATCTGTTCATAGCGTCGGTTTGTGCCGAAATATAACACAAATAACGAAATAGAATAACGCATTTGTTTTATTTTTGCATCGGTATATTTTCGACGAAAACGAGGTTGAATCAAGTTTAAGTACGTCCACGCTACATCACCGTTACTAACGATTGCATCAGCCTCGAATAGATCCCCGTCTTTTGATACAACTCCTGTTGCTTTGCGGGTTTGATCCGAGATCAAAATTTCAGAAACTTCTGCATTGAGTAACAGTTTACCGCCAATTTCTTTAAAAATTTGCACCAATCCTGAGACTAACGCTCCCGTTCCCCCCATTGCAAACCAAATCCCAAATTGTTGTTCTAATTTGTGAATCATCGCGTAAATAGAGGTACTTTGAAAAGGGTTTCCGCCAATTAAAAGCGGATGAAAACTAAACACTTGTCGCAAGCGTTCATCTTTGATATACTGGTTAACAAATCCGGCAACAGATTTATAGGATTGTAACTCAATCATATCCGGTGCAACCCTTAGCATATCCCCAAATTTGGTAAACGGTTGAGTCATCAAAGGTAGACCTTTTTTAAAGACTTGGTTAGCCGCTTGACAAAAACGTTGATATCCGGCAACATCTTCAGGATTAAAAGCGCGAATTTGTTGGATTAAATCATCATAATTATCGTTATAGTGAAAGACCGAACCATCGGGAAATCTGACATTATAAAAAGGGTTGAGTTTAACCAGCGTTACATAGTCTTCGGTTTGTTTTCCCGCGATTTGAAATAACTCGTGAATTAGATAGGGAGAAGTAATAATCGTTGGCCCGCCATCAAAAGTAAAACCATCCTGTTGATAAACATAAGCCCGTCCACCGGGTTGATCACGCTTCTCTAAAATAGTGACTTGATGTCCTTGGGCTTGTAGCCGAATTGCTGTCGCTATTCCACCCAAACCACTACCAATTACAATAATTTTCATGCGATATTAAACAAATTAGAGACTCTAAATTTTCAGGTTCTAAACAATCTGTGCGAAAAGAATAAACACCTTGTATTATTAATTTAAACCCTTGACCAAAAATCTGCAATGAAAAGTTGGAATAAATTACGTCTGTTCTTTGCTGTGATCTTGTGTTTGTCGCTGCAACTGCTGACCTTTTCACCCGCCTGGGCTTCGATTCATCGCTATCCTGAAAGTGAAAATCAAGTGATGTATCGTTCTAAACAAAGTTTACGCGATCGCCATGATTTATCTTGGCAAGTGATATTATTTAAACGGATAAAATTTGGTCAAGTTAATGAAATTCATTTGCGACTCGTGGGGTTTCCCGGTTTAACAGCGTTTGCACATCGACAACCCTTAAAACTGACAACAGCAACCGGAAAAACTTGGCAAGCTAAAGATGTGGTTGATTTATCTCTGCCGAAAAATGTGGGAGAATATGATGTATCCGATATTTTGTTTCAGATCGAAAATGATATTCCCTTAGAGTTAGCCTTGCCTTTAGCCGAAAATCAAATTGTTGAATTACCCGTTCCGCCTTATATTGTCAGAGAATGGCGAAAACTGTTAGAATTAAATGAGTTCTCCTATAAACTTTCAGGGGATTTATCGTTTAAAACTTTTGATTTATAGTTCCATGAAAATTCATCAAACCTTCATCCATTTTCTCCTGATTGTTACTTTAGTCTTGTTCACTTTTGCTTCTCCAGTTCAAGCGGCTAACTCCCAAAATGGTGCTAAGATTTTTAACCTGCAATGTGCGGGTTGTCATGTCGGAGGCGGTAATATTATCAGATGGGGGAAAACGCTCAAGAAAAACGCATTAAACCGCAATGGATATGATACGATTGAGGCGATTTCTTACTTAGTTACTCAGGGGAAAGGTAATATGCCTGCTTATAAAGAACGTTTAACCCCCAAAGAAATAGAAGATGTTTCTGATTATGTGATGAAACAAGCGGAAAACAATTGGAAATCTTAGTTATTCAACTCTGTTTTAACAGATGTTCAAGTTGGCAAATGGCTAATGAGTGAGATAGAATAGGAGAGAAACAAAAGATCATTATCCCTAATTCACATCTCTTAAAGTAGAGATTAAAAAGAGATGATTAAACTGCTAATTTTGATAGCTTTCCTGATCTTTTTCTCTCCCGCCATGGCACAACAGCAAGCCTGTGACCCCTCCTATCCGACGGGAGAAAAGGGTGAAAAAATATGTATTCCTCCTAGCCCTCCTGACTTAGATTGTCAAGATATTTCCTATCGTCGGTTTAAAGTTTTATCCCCAGACCCCCATCGATTTGATCGCGATAAAGACGGAATTGGTTGCGAACAAGACTAATAGAAAAAATCAGGAATTGATTAAAGAAACCAAGGTTTTTAAGTCAGGAACTTCTAAGTCGGGTTCGGCTGCGGTGGGTTGAGTCGCACCTACTTCTTTGCCTTGTTGTCGGTTCACCCAAACTGTGGTTAAACCTAACTGTTTTGCGGGGGCAATATCGTGATATAAACTCTCAGCAACGTGTAATAGTTTATCTGGGGATAGTCCAATTTTTTCTAGGGTAAATTCAAAGTTTCTCAGGGTAGGTTTATAGGATTTGACTTGTTGAGCAGTAATAACGTCATCAAATTCTACCTGTAACTGTTGAGCCGTTTGAGCAAATAAATCATCATCAATATTAGAAATAATTACCAAACGATACTTTTGCTTTAACGCTTGTAACGCTTCTACGGTATCAGAAAAAGTTTTCCAAGTTTCAATCGACTTCCATAAACTCTCTAATTCAGAAATTGTGGGTTCAAACTCCAACCGTTCCCCAATTTTTTGAACAACTTCTCGCAAAACATCTTTATAATTTTGATATTTTCCACTTTGAGCAATTGGCTCATATTCAGAAAAAAACTTTAACAATTGTTGTTCGTCGCAGTCAATTTGATGATCGGAAACAATTTTTTGTAAAACGGGAGTAATGCCATTTTCCCAATCAATTAAAGTTCCGTAACAGTCAAAACTCAAAGCCTCAAATTGATTAAATTTTAACATTTCCAACCTCCTAAACTCTAATATTTTTTACTTAAACCATGATTGCCAAGCTGACCAACTTTTAACTAAATTAGCTAATTTAGCATAGCCCTTTTCACGGGGATGTGCGCCATCATAGTTTTCAACTTCACTCATCCAAACCGCAGAAGATTTTAAGGGTGTAAAAACATCAAGATAGGGAATATTAACCTGCTCACAAATAAACTGTATTTTTTCAGATAAATTATTAATTCTCTGATTTTGTTCAATGTCTGCAATCGGTGGAGGCCCAATCATTAAAACCGGAAAATGAGATGAAGCTGTTGTTAAAATTTGACGGGTATTATTAAGAGAGTCAGATAAACTCACCCGTGTTTTTCCCTGTTCAATAGTCGTATCATTCACCCCAAAAGAAAACACCACTTGGCTGTCATCTTCTGGGGATAAACGACAAGAAACTTCCCCCAACCAACGTTTCAGAATATCTGCACTGGTTTCTCGTCGGATACCTAAGTTATAGTGAGTAATTTCATCCGGGTATTGATGAGCCTCAACACAAACTCGACCCGTCCATCCTAAACCCCTTGGATCACCCACACCATTAACAAAAGAATCACCGACAAAACAAATTCGCATCTTTAAAACATTCAAGAATTAGAATAAACTTCTTCCCGTGACAAACAAGCCTTCAACGATTAGAGACGGTGTACAAAAAGATCCATTCCAGTCTGCATCCTCTCCGACTTGAAGGACGTGTTTTAGCGCCGTATAAACATTTCCAGAAACCATCGTATTCTTAACTCTGCCGACAATTTCACCCCGTTCAATCCGATAGCCTAAATCCACATTAATCGAAAATTCCCCACTAATTCCTGCCCCCCCACCTAACATTTGATCAATAATTAACCCCCGATCTAAATTTTGAATTAAATCTTGCAAAGTTCCCTTTCCTGGTTTAACTAATAAATTAAATAAACCCGGCGTTGGGTAACTATTTAAACCCGCTTTAAAACCATTTCCAGTTGTACCACTTCCCAAAACCCGACCCGTCGTTAAATCCGTATAAAAAAGTTGCAAAATTCCATCTTCAATAAAAACAATCGGGCGAGTTTGTACTCCCTCATCATCAAACGGACAACTAAACGGCCCTTCTTCCGGTGCCTGATAAACCGTCAAAAGCGGGGACATCACAGGCGTCCTTAACCGATCACTCCAAGGAGAAGCCCCTTCTAAAACCTGTTTTCCATTCAACGCTGCCGCCACCGTTCCCCACAGCATATCGGCCGCTTTCCCTGTGAACAAAATCGGCACCCGGCCCACAGGCGGCGCAATATTTTCTTTTGCCCAATTCAAGCGTTTTAAAATCCGTTCAGCGATCAACGCCGGATCAAGTACACCTCGCTGAGTTTGACCGTCTGAGATACTCAAGAAATCATCTCCGCGTACCCATTCAGTTTCGAGATAACCACTCAGTGTCGTATCCCGATAGCCAGAGTCGAGGCCCAGAGAATTCACCAAACGAGTGGATTCAATTTCACAGTCCCACTCAGCGCTACAGAGAATATCAGGATAGTCTTGTCGAACTAAAGCGATCGCCTCTCGCCCCCATTCAATAAGCTGTTCAACCCCAACCGTCTCACCTAAATTGGGATAATGTTTGTTAATCGAAGTTGCAGTCAGTTCAATGGTTTCGGGTTCATTGAGACGACTCAGAGCGATCGCTCGTTCAACCAACTTTTCCGGTTCTACAGGGCCATGAGCCACAGCCAAACCCGGACGCCCATCTCGCCAAAGTCGTAAGGCTGTCCCGCCAGTTTGAATACTTTCGAGTTGTTTGAGTCGGTTGGCTTCAAAAAAAATCGGTTGTGATTGAGATTGCGACTGAAAAACCGAAGCCGCCTCGGCACCGGCTAATGAAGCCAACTCCAGAAGCTGTTCGGCAGATTGGTCATGGGTCATAAACGATCGGTCATCGCACAGTGTTCATCGTTCCATCCTACCTTGTGGTGAGTCACTTCTATCAAAGGGTTTCCTGAGTGCCTTTGAGGTTCTGCGATTAAACCCCGAAGCACAGGAAGGAAATATGAGTGAGTGCTTTGCAATTTAGCTTCTTCCCCAAGAAGCCTCACGTCTGACCCGACAGAGCAGCGTGAGATGAATTGCGGTCAGGGTTTATCGGAATTAGGTTTGTTCTGATTTTCGATATATTGTCGCCGAGTTGAAATAGTTATTCCACCACAACTAGCAACAAAGTAAGAGCCATTCCATAAAACATCTTTCCAATAGAAAGAATTTAAGTGGTCGGAAAATTCTTGTCTAAGCTTTCGAGACGTTACAGATTTGAGATTATTAACCAAATTACTTAAAGCAATGTCACCGATGGTA
>NZ_AUZM01000056.1 GCF_000478195.2 Lyngbya aestuarii BL J
TCCGTTGCGGGGGTTCCCCCCGTTGTAGGAACTTCGTAAGAGAGTGACTGCCGAACCCGGAGGGTCTTGGGGTCACGCCTGCGTGGAGCAACTTTGCAATCTTAGGCAAAAGTTCGATTATCAAAGGTTTTCAGCCTTTACAAATGTCCTAACCTTAGTGAGTAGCACTATATCTCTCTCAGAAAACTTAACCAAACATAAATCTCAAATCCCGGTGTCTCCGTCAATTGTTGCCAATGCGATGTATTTATACCAATCTGAGCTAGATTCCCAAAGCAATCAAGATAGATTTTACAAAAGTTTTACATAAATCTCTGGATAACTTTACATAAACACCTGTTATTAACTCCTGTCAACAATATAAATTAAATTGTATTGTTTCATCCGGTTAATTCAAGTTTTAAAATCAATCTCTGAAAAAAACTCAGATCAGTTATCATTGTCGCTTGGATAGCGTCCATCTCGCTAATTCTTCATAACTTTTTTCCCGGTTATGACCCGTATCCTCTCCTCATAGGAAACATATATATGCTGCAAGTTGTCAAATCTGGGTACAGAACTTCAAGCCGAATTTGTATTCTCGGTGGTGGCTTTGCTGGATTATATACAGCTTTGTACTTAGATCGTCTATCTTGGTCTAAAGGGAAAAAGCCGGAAATTGTTCTAATTGATCAAAAAGATCGCTTTCTATTTACTCCATTTCTCTATGAATTAATCACCGGAGAACTCCAAACCTGGGAAGTAGCTCCCTCCTTTCAAAAGTTATTGATGGATACAGATATTCAATTTCATCAAGGAACTGTAAAAGGGATTGATTTACAAGAACATCAAATTCTATTGCAAGATGGCGATCCTTTATTGTACGATTATTTAGTTCTAGCAGTTGGCAGACGAAGCTATTCTGATACTGTTTCAGGTATCTCAACTAATGCTTATGCTTTCCGAACCCTAGAAGATGCAATGCGCTTACAGGAAAAACTGCATATTCTTGAAAATTCTATTCAGTCTAAAATTAGAGTTGGAATTATTGGAGGGGGTGCAAATGCAGTCGAATTAGCAGGTAAATTAGTAGATCGTTTGGGAGAACGAGGCGAGATTTCCTTGATTGTTCGAGGGGAAAAAATTCTGAAAAACTTTTCAACCTCTTGCCAAAAAGTCGCGTATAAATCGCTGATTTCTCGTGGTGTTCAAGTCAAGTTTAACACAAAAGTGAATGCGTTAGATGAGGATTCTTTGACTCTGATGCAAGGCAATCAAATCTATACTACTCCTATCGATTTAGTGATTGGAACGATGGGAACTCAAGCTAGAGAATGGCTGCATTTTCTTGAGTGTAAACATAATAGTCGAGGACAACTCCTGACTCAACCTACATTACAACTGCTTGATTATCCCGAAGTCTTTGCTTTAGGTGATTTAGCAGATATACGCAATCGCCGAGACGAACAAGTTCCGACAACGGCTCAAGCTGCATTTCAGCAAGGAAATTGTGCGGCTAAAAATCTCAAATTAGCAATTAATAAACAGCCATTGCGAGCGTTCCATTATTTACATTTGGGACAGATGTTAACGTTAGGAATTCACGAAGCAACTGTCTCTAGTTTTGGAATTGAGTTAAAAGGATTTCTCGCTTTTATCGGTCGAAAATGTGTTTATATTCTGCTAAGAATGCCTACAAGCTCCCATCGTTATGAAGTCGTTTGTTATCGTATAAAACGATTAACGATAAAAACTTTTCAGCAATTAGTTCAAGGTTTTTATCGCTTTAGAAAAGCGATTTCATTCTTTTTTTAGTTAAACTTTGACTCAACTTTTTTTCAGAAAAACCAGTATTGATCTCAGAAAAAAATGAAAATAACACCTTCAACTACTCTCGAAAATCATGCAAAACAGCTTCTATCTCCGTTTATTCTGTTCTGTTTGATTTTGCAAGCTGCGACTGCGGTAAGATTGTTATGCTTAGGAAGTATCTTTTCATTTTTGCCTGCGGCAGTTAATGTCGGTTGTGATCCAGCACTTTATCCTTTTATATCCTATGCAATGTATAGCCGTGCTAAGTATGAAGGACAAACCGCTAGAAAGCGGAGCTTTATGGCAAAGTTAACCGATGGAACAGAAGTGAGTGTCGATCACAAATCTCTAGGAATGACAGATTACAATTTCAAAAAATATACAGCTAAGTTAGGAAAAGATGAGCAGACTTTATCCGAGCTACTTCAACTGTATGAAGCTCTAAATGGAAATAAAATCCAGGAACTTTTTATTCATGTAGAGACTTATAAAATCACGAAGGATGGCATTGTTAAAACAAATTTTGAAAGCGTCGAAATAATTTCATCTAATAAAAAATAGAGGTAAAAAATGAGAATACAACAATATCAAGAATCAATCTTAGCCACCTGGAATGTTTACTGGTTTAGTCCGGCTCCTCTGTTTAATTTAGCGATTTGTCGGATTGTTGCTGTCATCTTTCAACTGCACCATATTCTACAACCCTACTATCTCAATAATATCTTAGATAGAGCATCATTGCCTGATGCAGTTTATACTCCCTTACCGTTTGTTCAGTTACTAACATTCCCCTTCGGATCGAGTGAACCTCCACCGGATCTTTTTCTATCTCTGATGTATTGGATTACTCTAGGAGCAGGGATTTTTGCTTTCTTAGGTTTCAAAACAAACTTAAGTTTAATCTCTTTCTCACTCGGTTGTCTTTGGATACAAGAGTATATCTATTCTTTTGGGAAACATCATCATCCTGAAGCCTTTATGATGATCGCTTTAGTTATCCTTGCGCTGAGTCCATCAGGTCGAGTTTTATCTCTTGATGACATCGGAAAACGAATTAGATTGAACCTCAAAAATAGAAAATTTACAACCTTCAATATTGTCGATGAAAACAGCACCTTTGCCCGATGGCCGTTACTACTAATTCAGTGGATGTTTGCATTAATTTATTTGAGCGCAGGACTCGCTAAACTAGCTGATGGGGGATTAGATTGGTTTAACGGGTATACATTACAATTTTATTTGCTATCAGATGGTTTGCGGTGGGGAAGTGATTTAGGGGTGTGGTTAGCACATAGTCATACAATGGCAGTGCTATCCTCTTTGATGGCAGTTTGGTTTGAACTGACCTTCTTTTTGGTGCTGATTTTTCCCAAGCTAATCTGGATTTATATTCCTTTAGGAGCGTCTTTTCATATCGGTATTTATTTAGCCCAGAAAGCACCTTTTTTCCAGTTCGTTGTTCTTTATGCCGTATTTATTCCCTGGGATGCTCTTGTTAAGCAATTTACCTCTCGTCCCTGGTCTACTGCTAGCCAGAAACCCGAAATTCTCTATGATGGTCAGTGTCCTTTGTGTATTCGTTCGATGACTATTTTGTGTTATTTTGACTGGTTTAATCGTCTAATTTACAGTGATTTAGAAAAACGTTGGCAAACTCTCGCGGAAACTCATCCTCAAATTTCATTGCAAGCTTGTTTAGAGGAAATGCACTTAATTTTACCGAATGGAGCGGTAAGAAAAGGATTTTTTGCCTTTCGATAAATTTTGCGATATATTCCAATATTGTCGCCGTTACGACTGGTTCTCTATCTTCCCGGTTCATCGACTTTTGGCCCCAAAATCTACACATTTGTCGCCTCTCGAAGACAACGTTTTAGTCAATGTAGTTTTGAAACTTGTTCGATAGATTCTCAGAAGAAATAAGCTAATTCTGATCATGGGTGTCACTGTTAGACAACTCGGCACAATGACACCTAAACTCAAAAAATTAAGAATTATTACAAACTCTAGACTAGATTTCAATCAACCTGTATTTAACAGTGAAATAGACAAAAAAATAAGGACTGAGTAGATAACCCAGTCCCTTCAAACTACCCTCAAGTCTTTCTTGTCGATAAGGAACAAACAAACGCATTCATTCCTCCAAATTGTCACACGTAGCAACTCAGTTACACGACTATCTTTAGATAGACTTTGCCATTTTGCTCTCTCTGTCGCAAGTAAGACAAAAGTGAATCCTCTTTTCGAGTCACCCATTATTTCCAATACTGCACACCTGAAAGCGTCAACGCTGTAACAGAAGGAGAAACAGTTTGTAATAGTTCTTCACTGTTGCTGTTTTCCAATAGCAGACAAGCTTTCTAAACCCTTCGCCTCAACATCAAAAGTGATCGGTGACTGAGAATGAGACAATATAATCTCGTAATTTAGTAGGATTAGATCCTGACAAAAATCAACAGCAATCTACTCAGTCTCAAGACTATGGAACAACATCAGAAGTCAACGGTCGTGATTACCGGAGCCTCCTCTGGAGTGGGTTTACAAGCCGCAAAAGCTTTGGCTAAAAAAGGCTGGTATGTGGTGATGGCTTGTCGGAATTTGGAGAAGACGGAAAAAGCGGCTCAAGCTGTAGGAATCCCTGCTGGCACCTATACTATCATCCCTCTTGATTTAGCCTCCCTAGAGAGTGTTCATCAGTTTGTGAAGACATTTCGCGAAAGCGGTAAGTCTCTTGATGCTTTAGTTTGTAATGCTGCGGTTTATCTTCCCCTAGAGAAGGAACCCCAACGCAGTGCAGATGGATATGAATTGAGTGTGGCAACCAACCACCTCGGACATTTTCTGCTGTGTAACCTGATGTTAGAGGATTTGAAGCATTCGGCGACTTCTGAACCTCGACTGATTATTCTCGGAACTGTTACCGCCAACCCCAAAGAATTAGGCGGAAAAATCCCCATCCCTGCACCTCCCGATTTAGGAAATATGCAAGGACTGGAAGCTGGTTTTAAAGCACCAATTGCCATGATTGATGGCAAAAAGTTCAAATCGGGTAAAGCCTACAAAGACAGCAAACTTTGTAATGTTTTAACCATGCGGGAGTTGCATCGTCGCTATCACGAATCAACGGGAATTGTGTTTAGTTCTCTGTATCCCGGTTGTGTCGCAACAACAGCTTTGTTTAGAAATCATTATCCTCTGTTTCAAAAGATTTTCCCTTGGTTCCAAAAAAATATTACAGGTGGATATGTCTCGGAAGAACTCGCAGGGGAACGAGTGGCAATGGTTGTGGCTGACCCCGAATATAATACATCTGGTGTGTATTGGAGTTGGGGAAATCGACAAAAAGAAGGTCGTAAATCTTTTATGCAAGAAGTTTCTAATGAGGCCCTCGATGATCAGAAAGCCGAGAAGTTGTGGGAACTGAGCGCTAAATTAGTCAAACTGACATAATTTCTGTACACGAAGTTGAGTTAAAAGTGCTTATAGCGTTCGCATTTTTTTCTCTGTTTTATAGTTTGATTATGTTTAATATCGGGTTTTGAATAACACCAATTTCTGCTGAAGTTTGAGTGGCTTAGGTTTAATCACTTGAGCCTTTTTTTGTCTTCCAATTTCCCCGAGTTACAACTGTCTGAAAGATTGTAGATTTTGATGGATGAACCCATGAGAGATTAAAACAAGGCAATAATCCCCTAAAATAGAGTGCAAACCTCGATAAACTCAGAGAAATGAATTCCCCCTCTCTCCGAACATTAGGTGTTCCTCCCAACGCTTGGGGTGTCAATGATGCGATCGCCGATTTGACTCGTCCTGGGGTTGAACCTCAACCGATCACCCTCGCCACTGAAACCAAAACCCTACGACTAGATCTGGCCAAAACTGCTATTTTAGTTATTGATATGCAGAATGATTTCTGTCATCCTGACGGTTGGTTAGCCCATATTGGAGTCGATGTAACCCCCGCCCGTCAGCCGATTGAACCCTTACAAAACCTTCTCCCTGTGTTGCGATCAGCAAATATTCCGGTGATTTGGGTGAACTGGGGAAATCGGCCTGATTTACTCAATCTAAGTCCTGCCACACTTCATGTTTATAATCCTACAGGCGAAGGAGTCGGTTTAGGTGATCCATTACCGAAGAATAATTCACCTGTTTTAGAAGCGGGAAGTTGGGCGGCTTCAGTCGTTGATGAACTCGAACACAAACCCCAAGATATTCAGGTGGATAAATACCGCATGAGTGGATTTTGGGATACACCGCTTGATAGTATTTTACGGAATTTAGGCAAAACGACATTACTTTTTGCCGGGGTAAATGCTGATCAATGTGTGATGGCGACGTTGCAAGATGCTAACTTTTTGGGCTATGACTGTATTTTAGTTAAAGATTGTACGGCAACAACTTCACCGGAATATTGTTGGCAAGCAACGCTTTATAATGTTAAACAATGTTTTGGTTTTGTGTGCGACTCAGAAGGGATTTCACAAGCAATTGCCCAACTTTAAACCCAGTCATTTTAAAGCAGGTTAGATCAGTTTAGATCCAACCCTACTCTGTGATCATTATTATTTATTTCAATTATTGCTTTTTACCGCAGAGTTTCGGGAATAAACCCACGAACAATAAAGCGACTAACGCAGACGGTTCAGGAACTTCTTGGGCGATTTCGGGTTCGGCGTAGATCAAGTCATCTGTTGCCACTAAGTCTATCCCATTCTCAGGATCATCAGCTAACCCAGATGTAATATTATTCGTATCAAGATCAACATCAAAAATAGTATTGTTTCCTAAAATCAACTCAACCTCAGTCACAACAGGTTCATCAAACAAAACCCCTAAAAAAGACGGTTGACCACTTCCGCCCGGTTCCACAAAATATTGACCTAAACTCACTGAACCGTTAAAAAATTCAATACTACTGGTTTCAGGAAGTTCAACATCAAGAAAAATCGCCCCAAAACCTCGCGTTGCAGCAGGTGTTGTTGTTCCAGCTAGCGTAAAACTTTGATCAATTTCGTTGTCGTCTTCGCCAAAATGAACGAAAATATTATCAGGACTAAAAGCCGGAAACTGACCCGTAACCCCAGAATTAACACTTTCTAAACCATCGCCACTGACAATATAAACATCATCATATAAGGCACCGCGAGAGAGAAAACGATCTTCAGGAATACCAACAACCTGATTAGGGACTATCACCTGAGTATTACCGCCAAAATCAGTTCCATCTAATAATACACCATCCCAATTTACCGTGCGAAATCCTCCATTTTGCGGCCCAATAGCAGTCGTATTATCTAACCCCCCAATAGCGGTTTTCATCGCTTCAAAAGCAGTGGCGGCATCTTCACCGACACCACTAAATCGAGTCGCGGCTTCGGCTTTTTGACAGAAGATAGATAAAGCAAAAGTCCCGATTAATGAGATGTACCAAGGTTTTAAAGTAGTCATAAAATAATCTCCTAACTCTACTAACAAAATCTTGAGTTGTTGAGATGAAGCCTACAGTTGTATATCTTAGCTTATAAAGTCCTGTATATTAAGTGACATTCTATAAATTTTACATGACCTACCCTTATGTAAAGCAAATTCAGGTCAATATAAAGGGTCGGTAAAAGAAGTCCTTTTTTAATGACAATACTCAAAAAATTGATTAAGCTGAAAAGATCTATTCAGACCAATAATCAAGAGAACTTCCCTTAAACCCTAAAACCGGGAATGCGGTTGTTAGAATGATTCCAAAAATTAACGTGATTTTCAATAGTTCTTTCAACTATTAACGTTTCAGGAATATGAACCTTTCTTTCAAAAATAAACTCACCGTAGTCAGCTAAGTCATCTAGACCCATAAAATTGAGTAAAATTTCAGCCATTATCCAAATTAAAATTTTGAACACAGGCTGATTGAAAAATTCCATGTTGAATCATATCCTTAGTGACTTGAGATTTAGGCATGATTAATCACCTATAATTGATAATATTAAGTTTAAACAAGTTTAAGATTATTATCCTCTTTCGTGCGATATATTTCTTCAGGAAAATAAAAATAAACCAGATTTTTAGTAAAAACCTGGCAATTAAACAACAAATTTTGTATTAAATTAATGAATAACAAACTAACTTATTCTCCGGCTGACCAAGCTTTCATAAAGTCTGGATAAAGCGTTAGCCCACCATCAGCATACAGAGTTTGACCTGTAATATAAGCCGCATCATCAGAAGCCAAAAAAGCTGTAATTGCAGCCATTTCTTCAGACGTTCCTACTCGTCCCATCGGAATATGCTGTTCAACTTCTTTTCTTTTGTCCTCATCTTCTGTCCAAGAATTAATCGGCGTTGCTGTGGCACCCGGTGCGATAGAATTAACTCGAATTCCATGTCTTGCATATTCTAAAGCCAAAGTTTTAGTAAGATTTCCCATTCCTCCTTTACTCATTGAATAACTGACATATTCCGGTCGAGGAATGATTTCATGAACACTAGAAACATTGAGGATAACACCTCCATTATTTTGTTTTAAAAACTGTTTTATGGCTTCGCGAGAACACAAGAAAGCCCCTCGCAAATTCACCGAAATCACTTGATCAAAATTCTCTGTTTTAACTTGATCAGAAGGTTCAGCGATTTGCATTCCGGCATTATTAATTAAAATATCTAAGCTGCCTAATTTTTCGACAACTTCCTCACACATCCTGATAATATCTTGCTCATTAGAAACATCTCCCTCAACCAGAACATCTTGACCGCCACAACCGCGAATTTGATTGCAAACTTGCTCAATCATTTCCTCTGTATCTTCTGCTTTTTCAGGATTTCCTCGGTAGTTAATCGCGACATTTGCTCCTTCTTGGGCAAAGCGAACTGCAATGGCTTGTCCAATTCCAGAAGTTGCTCCAGTAATTAATACATTTTTTCCTTTCAACCCTTTCATTATAGTTTTTTACTCCTAATATTTCAAAATTTTTATTCAACTAAAAACCCAGGAATAAACCTGGGAAATTAAATCAAGTCATGAGTTCAGTCTCAAACCTGTTTCGGATTAGTTTTACTGTCCGAAGAAATCTTTAACCGCATCAACGACATTATCAGATGCTCTTTCTAAATCAGAACCAGCTTCACTGCTTTGACGTTGAATATCACCCACATTTTCCTGTGCTTTTCCTTGAGCTTGTTTGAGTGAACCTTCAGCTTGGGCTTGAGCTTCTTTCATATTTTGTTCTGCTGTTCCCATTCCCTGGCGCGCCATTCCTTCAACTTTATTGGTTGTCCCTTCTCCGAGGACATCATCGACCATGGAAGAATTTGCAGCTAAGATGGAAGAACTACTGTTTAAATTGACGGCGTTAACAGGTAAAAATGAAGCGGTCATTAAACCTGAGCAAAATACAGCCAATGAGACAAATACACCAAATTTTGAAAGTAATTTACGAGCAAATCTCATAATTGAATCTCCTTTGTTGATTGAGTAACAGTTTCAGTATTAATCGTTGATTTTTTGACTCAACGTTTCACTTTCAACAATAAACGAGTTTAGGATAAATTGACCTCACTCTTTAGAAAGAACTAAACTGGATCGATTTGGACATTTTTAAGAGATTTTATTGATTTTAATCTATCTTTAGGTAGATCGATTATCCGCGGTTATTTTGATAGAGTTTAGATAGATAAAATGCTAAAAAACTAGCTAAAATTAGGGAGTTTTAACAATGAGTTTAGAAGATCGTGCCAAAGCAACGGCTAAAAATCTAGAAGGGAAAGCTCAAGAAGCGATGGGAGAGTTTACCGGAGATCCCAAGGACAAAGCAGAAGGACAAGCCAAGCAAACTGAGGCGGAAGTTGAACAAACAGTAGAAAATCTTAAAGATGAAATCAAAAAAGCAATTGATTAATTGATTAATTAATTAACTTAAAAAAGAGAAAGGATCTAATTTAGATTAGATCTTTTTTTATATTCTTAAAACTGATCGAACATTGATTGAATTCAGATGAAGTCCGTCTAATTAGTGATCGCCAGAGCGCTTTGGAATTTTTTAATCGCATTTTTCACATGGCGATCGCTATTTCTCTGGGTACATTTATTGTACACCTGGTTTTCAGAACAGTATCAGAAAATACAGAAAAGACTTCTCTATTCAAAATGTTAATTCAAAATTATCAAAGTCTTTGGGTTTATACTTTTAAAAATCTGATAAGTATAGATACTTATTCAGTCTGATGATTTCTGTCCGGTAGATCCGATTGATTCAGCTTATACCGATAAATTTACGAGTTTGTGTCTAATTTTTTTAAGCTTCCTAACCGTTTGTATCCAATCGTAAAATAATGTTTAAAAAAATTTTAAATATAGTGTATAATACAACAAGTTTGCACTAGCTTATGCAACCCTCTCCTGAGCCTTGCGCTGGCAGTCGGAAGTTGACCTAGAGCAAACCTCGCGAACCAGTCCGAGAACAGTGCCTTTTAGCCACTTGGGGGTATGCTTCGTATTCCCTTGCAAATGGACGATACTGAGTATGACTACAAAATCTCTAACGAGTTTAGCTCACCAGTCGGTTAAAAGGAAGCCCTATGTTTTAGCAGTCGATGATAACCAAGATAATCTGATTTTAATTGGTTGTGTTTTAGAAAATCTGGGGTATTCTTATTTAAGCGCAGGTAGTTCTCAAGAAGCTTTGTCTCTTTTGCAGCATTATCAACCTCAACTGATCTTACTCGATATTGTTTTACCTGATATTGATGGTTTACAGCTTCTCCGTCAAATTAGAGGTGATCAACGAATTCACCAAACCACAACGGTTGCGGTCACGGGGTTAGCCCTGGGACAAGATAGACAACGTTTGTTAGCAGCAGGTTTTGATGATTATCTCAGTAAACCTTATCTACTCAGCGATTTAGAAGCTTTAGTTTGTCGTCATCTAACCCAATCTAATTGTAGTTCGAGTCATCTGAGATGTTTAAATAAGATCTGTGACACTGAAATTCAAAAATAACAATAGCACCAGTTCGACCGCTCTCAATCCCGGTATCAAACAGAAAGTCAATAACCGTTACATTGAGAGTTTGTTCAACTAAATCTTGAATTTGATCTTGAATCATTTGATCAAATACGGATCGAACTTGGCTCACTAAACGGAGATTATTATTTTGGTTCAACAGGTTTTCTGGGGGAGTAATCACTCCCTCTAAAACAAGAATCAGAACTTGATCAAAAATACGGCAACTAATTTGGCTAAGATCCTGCTCTAATTGTTGAAGGTAGATCTGTTTAATTTGTTCACAAATTAGTTCTTCAGCATTGGCTAAATTGGTTTGTTTCATAACAGAGTTTATCCAGTCAATTGCTGGATCTAGAAAATTGATTAGAATCTAGTCATGACTTAAAATCAAAGGTTGAAAGGATCGCTTAGAAAATCTTAAACTGTAATCATCAATTCCATCCAAAAGAACTCAGAACCCTAACTTCCATTGTTTGCTTTCTGCTTAGGAACCGCTTCAGGATTACGAACTTGAGGAGATTGGGCTAATACGACAATAATACCTAGACGACCTGTTTCCAGCTTCGCTTCACTCAAAATGTCAATCACCTCAACCCTTAAAATCTCTTGGATCAACGCTTTAAGCTTAGGTTGAGTAGCATCTTTGAGTCCCGCTCGGACTTCTTCAGCTAAATCTTCCTGTCCGACTTCTGCTAACCGTTTTTCAGCAGGTGTAATCGAATTTTCGACGATAACGGCTAATTTACAGTCAAAAAGTTGACAAGTCACCTTGCTGGGTTGATGTCCTAGCTCTTGACGATATAAAGCTTGAATCCGTTGAGAAAGATGGCGTTCCAGTTGTCCCCGAGTCGGATAATTCATCAGTTTCCTCCAAAACATTTAGACTACCGCTCATAAGTCAAGCTAGCTGAACTTCTGAGTTATTAAACAGTAGTGTAAACTTAATAGCGATATAACGATCACAATTGAGACAGAACTAATATTAGCTTAAAGTGAGACGGAGATACTGACATGATTCTTGGGATGGATTTATACTCTCCCCAAATCTCTCTCCCGGTTGTGTCTTGGGGGAATTTGGGAGATGGGGAGATCTTGCCTGCCTTCTATTTCTTTTAACTGACTAACCCGGAACGTAAAGCCCGAACCGCAGCTTGAGTCCGATCTTCGACACACAACTTATTCAAAATACTGCGAACGTGAGTTTTCACCGTTCCGACAGTAACGTAGAGTTTTTCAGAAATTTCAGCGTTGCTACATCCACCGACAATCAACTCTAACACCTCCAATTCTCTCTCCGTCAACGGATAAGTATCGAGAAGCTGTTGAACATCAGATTGAGCCGAATCAATCTTAACCATCTGTTTAGCATCTTCGCTCCCGGTGGTGATCGGATCAACCGCAGTTGCAGAACTCTCAGACTCTGAGGTTCGGGCTTGTTTGAGAACAATGCGAGCAATATTAGGATCGATCCAAGCATTACCCTCATAGGTAGATCGAACCGCCTGTACCAGTGTATCTAAACTCGCATCTTTCAAACTATAGGAGTCAGCACCAGCCGCAAAAGCCGCCAGAACAGAATTTTCCTCCTCGTGCATGGTCAAAATCAGAACCTTACTGCGATCGCCCGGTTCCAGATTCGCCTGAATTTTTCGCAACTGTTGCGTCAACTCAATACCATCAATATCCGGTAAACCAATATCAATAATACCCACATCTGGCTGCATCGTTCGCAACATTTCTAAGCCTTTGCGACCATTTTCAGCATCACCAACGACTTCGATATCATCAACCTGCTTGAGAGCCGCTACCAAACCGACACGACTCAAGTTATGATCTTCAACAAGAACAACACGAATTTTACTCATTCTAAAATTGCCTATAGGATAGAGGAAATATTAGCGATTTCAATATATCCTCATAAGATTAACCTAAAAAACCTCACTTAGTCTATCTGTCAATAGTCTTATCAAAAACTGACCGAAAGATAGATTGACAATTTATGCTGGAGAAGACCAATATATATGCTAACAGAAAGTTTACTCGCTACAACAGCGTTCATGCCTCATGGCAGTTGCTATCTCTGGAAACCAGGATTAGTAGGGTTGCATTTGGTCAGTAACGCCATTATTGCACTGTCTTACTTTTCTATTCCGATCGGGTTGGTATACCTTGTTCGCAAGCGAGAAGATATTCCGTTTAACTGGATAATTCTGTTGTTTGCTGGCTTTATCATCTCTTGCGGTTGCGGTCATCTGTTTGATATTTGGACACTGTGGCATCCAAATTATTGGATCTCGGGCTTGATTCGAGCCTTCACTGCAATAGTGTCTCTGATGAGTGCGATCGCCTTGACAATGTTAATGCCTGCAATTTTAACGTTTCCGAGTCCTAAACAGATGGAACAGTCAATGCGCTTACTCCAACAAGAAATTGAAGAACGTAAGCAAATTGAGATTGAGCTAAAAAAAAGCGAAGAACGTTGGCAACTCGCCTTAAAAGGTACCGGAGACGGGATTTTTGATTGGGATATTTCCACCGGGGAATTATTCATGTCTGCTCAGTTGAAAGCCGATCTGGGTTACAGCGATCAACAATTAGAAAATCACTTTGAAGCGTGGCGTTCTCGTATCCACCCCGACGATCTCGATCGCGTCTTAGCGACTGTACAAAAGCATCTTGATGGAAAAACCAAAAAATATGCAGAAGAATACCGTCTTCGTTGTGCAGATGGCAGCTACAAGTGGATTTTAGCCCGAGGCCTTGCTCAAAGAGACCAACAGGGTAAACCGATTCGGATGGTCGGTTCTCAACAAGATATTAGCGATCGCAAACGTGCAGAAGCCGCTCTCACCGAAAGCGAAGCCCGTTATCGGTTACTGGCAGAAAATGCCAAAGACATGATTTCGACCCATACCTGCCAAGGAGTATTTCTCTACGTCTCCCCCGCGAGTCGCCATCTCCTCGGCTATGAACCGGATCAACTTCTCGGACGCTCTCTCTACGAATTCTTTCATCCGACTGATGTAGCCGCTTGGCAAAGAACTTATACCGTTGTCGGTGAGTTACCCGATGAGTACACCACAACTTATCGGGTTCGTCGTCGTGATGGTAATTATGTCTGGTTTGAAACCACCAGTCGCGCCATTTCTTCAACTTCATCGACGGCAGAACCGATTATTTTATGTATTTCCCGAGATATTACCCTGCGTAAACAAGCTGAAGAAGAAATTGCTCGTTTTAACGATGAACTCGAACAGCGAGTCCAAGAACGAACCGCAGAGCTAGAAGTGCTAAACGAACTCAAAGACGAGTTACTAGAACGAGAACGGTTTGCCCGCACCCAAGCCGAAGCCGCCCAAGCCAAAATTAAAATCTATGAAGATATTGTCAAGAATCTCCCCATCGGTATGACGGTATGGCATCTCGAAGATCTTGACGATCTTCACAGTTTTTGTTTAGTGAGTTCTAATCCCGCAGCATCGGAGTTATTGGGAGTTCAACTCAACTCGGAAATGGGTAAAAAAATGGTCGAGTGTTTCCCCAAAATACCCGAAACCAACATTTCTTTGTTGCAAGCTTACGCCCAGGTGATTCGTTATCAACAGCCCTGTGCATTTAGTGAAGTCCGCTATGGAGATCGGGGAGTTAATGAGGGTTTATTTGCAATTAAAGCTTTTCCCTTACCCAATCAACGCTTAGGGGTCGCTTTTGAAGATATTACAACCCGGAAACGCATCGAAAAAGCCTTATCTGAGAGTGAACGGTTGTATCGATCTGTTCTCAATAGTGTCCAAGAAGTGATCTTTCAAACCGACATTGAAGGTCGTTTGGTTTTCTTGAGTCCGGCTTGGACGTTCATCACCGAATATTCTATTTCTGAAAGTCTAGATTCTCCATTACAGAACTACATTTACGCTGAAGAAGATCAACAATATTGTACTGAACAATTTCGGCGACTGATAGAGACTGAGCAAGATAATTTTATCTTTGAATTTCGCTCACTCAAAAAAAATGGGGATTTTTGTTGGTTAGAGATCGATGCTCAACTCAACTGCAATACAGACAACAAAGTGATCGGAGTTTGGGGAACGATTAATGATGTCACCAAACGCAAACAAACAGAAGCGGTTCTGCAAGCACGAGCCGATGAACTGCTTCAACTCAATGGGATTTTGTTAGCAACAACCGGACAGCTTGAAAAGCGCAATCAAGAACTCGATCAATTTGCTTACGTTGCTTCTCACGACTTAAAAGCACCTCTAAGAGCCATTGCTAACTTGTCAGAATGGATCGAAGAAGATCTCGAAGACAAACTTGATGATGAGACTCGTCATCAGATGAGTTTATTGCGGGGGCGGGTGCATCGGATGGAAAACCTGATTAATGGTCTTTTACAATATTCTCGGGTCGGGCGAATTCAAGTTAAACGAGAATCGGTTCAACTCAGAGAACTTCTCGAAGAAATCATTGACTCACTCGATCCCCCGTCAACGTTCACCATTGAAATTGAGGGAGAAATGCCCACTTTAAAAACTCAGCGTTTATCCTTACAACAAGTGTTCAGCAACTTGATCAGTAATGCTATTAAACATCATCATCGCAGTGATGGAACGGTTAAAGTTTCTAGCCAAGATCGAGGGAAATTTTATGAGTTTTCAGTAACAGATGATGGCCCGGGAATTGCGCCTCAATATCGAGACAAAGTATTTACGATTTTTCAAACCCTAAAAGCTCGTGATGAGGCTGAAAATACCGGGATTGGTTTGTCAATTGTCAAGAAAGTTATTGAAGCTCAAGGCGGAACCATTGAACTCGAATCTCAAGTGGGTGAAGGAGCAACATTCCGTTTAAACTGGCCAAAATAGCTCAAAAATGTTAACCTGCGATTGCGATCTAGCTTTAATCTCTTAGCGATAAAATATATTATGGACGTCTTCTCGTTTAATGTTCTCTAACTTTAGACAGAGAAGTTAAAAATGATAAATTATTCCTAGAGATGAGGTTTATAGTTAAAGCTTTGTTTATAATCTCGATTAGGTAGATGTATGCAAAGTTAGTTTAAGATGAGCAGATCGCAGGATGAAGCCATCATAAGCTAGCAGTGAGGAAAAACTTAATTATGGAGGAAAAAGTTATTAATATTCTGCTGGTTGAAGACGATGAAGTTGATGTAATGAATGTCAAACGGGCATTTAAAAAAAGTAACATTTCTAATCCGCTTTTTGTCGCCGGGAATGGATTAGAAGCCTTAGAAATGCTCCGATCTTCTAATGGAAAACTTCCCCAGGTTCCAGACAATCGCCGACTGATATTACTAGACTTGAATATGCCGAAAATGGGAGGTTTAGAATTTTTAAGTGAGTTACGTTCTGATCCTGAACTGAAAGCAACACCTGTAATTGTGTTAACAACTTCTGATGAGGATCGAGATTTGGTAGAAGCTTATAACTTGAATATTGCAGGTTATATTCTCAAGCCTGTAACGTTTTCAAAATTTGCCTCAGTGATTAGTACCTTAAATCAATACTGGACTCTGTGCGAATTTCCCTAGTGAGTCACTCTCCAATTGATAGTGATCAGTTTAATCTCTCAAAAATCTAGACTCCGAGCAATGAATTTTAGAGAAAAAACGATTAAAATAGTAAAACAAGCTCTAGAACAACAATTTATTAAAATTATCTCTCAATGGGCTAGAGAAAATATTAACTTTTTGAATGAGATAATCGGGATAGTTATTTTATTGAATCCAATATCCCTGACCCCAATAACTTTTGTAGACGGAAGGAGATGGAAGAACTATTAAGTATTCTGATTGTTGATGATGATGAAGTCGATCGAATGGCTGTTCAGCGATCGCTTCGGAAAGTTGGTGTCAAACTAAAAGTAACCGAAGCAGAAGATTGTAAAAGCGCGATCACTCTCCTCAAAAAGAATACATTTGATTGTGTTTTTCTAGATTTTCGTCTACCGGATCGAGATGGTCTTGACCTCGTGAAACAAGTTCGTTCTCTCAATATTAAAGTACCTTTGATTGTATTGACTGGTCAAGGAGATGAACAAATTGCCGTTGATTTAATGAAAGCTGGTGCATCCGATTATCTCTCCAAATCTTGGGTTTCGCCGGAAAGATTATGGCAAGTTCTCCGAAATGCAGTTCGGGTTCATCAAGCGGAAATGGAAGCAGAACTCGCCAATAAACGCCTTTGGGAAAGTAATGAACTCTTACGACGCAAAAATCGCGAACTTGAACGACAACGCAAACAAATCGAACGCCAAAATCGTAAACTCGCTGAAGCTTCTCGCCTCAAATCTCAATTTCTCGCTACAATGTCTCACGAACTTCGCACTCCGATGAATGCGATTATGGGTTTTTCTCAACTCTTATTGCGGCAGTATCCCGATCCGCTTGCGCCTCAACAACTGGATATGGTACAACGCATCTTTAATAATGCTCAACATCTACTGACGATGCTGAATGAAGTGTTAGATTTTTCCAAAATAGAAGCCGGTCATTTTCAGCTAGAACCCACAGAATTTAATCTCGCTCAATTTGTCGAATTAACCACCCAAGAACTGCGATCGCTAGCCGTCGAGAAACAGTTAACTTTAGATGTGAATATCAATCTCGAAGAACCGATGATTATCAATGATCAAAATTCGATTCGACAAATTTTAGTCAATCTAATTTCTAATGCGATTAAATTCACAGACTCAGGAGGGGTTTGGATTAATGTTCAAGAACAAGCGAATGATCAATTGATGATTGCAGTTAAAGATACTGGAGTTGGGATCGCCCCCGATCATTTACAAGAAATTTTTGAGGCTTTTCGACAAATCAATCAAACGAATACTCGGAAACATTATGGTACAGGTTTAGGATTAGCAATTGTAGATTCTTTGGTCAAATTGATGCACGGTAAAGTCACCGTCGATAGTCAGTTGGGCGGTGGATCTATTTTTCAGGTTGAATTTCCGCGCTATTTGAAATACAATTAGAGAGTTATAAAATTAACAATTTTTTTTGATAATACCCTTTATTTTATCCCCTAAATATGTCTAGTCTCGCCGGATCAAAAACTAACTATATTCTAGCAGTCGATGACCTGCCCGATAACCTTTTTCTGCTGAAATTAGCCCTAGAACAAGAAGGACACAATGTTGTCTTAGTTGAAGACGGAAAAACCGCTTTAGAAAAGATCGAAGCCTCACCTCCCAATTTAGTGCTGCTGGATGTTATGATGCCTGAAATGGATGGCTATGAGGTGACAAAGCGAATTCGGAGTAATCCTAAATATCCTTATATTCCGATTCTACTGATTACCGCCCATGAACAATCTAGCGTCGTTGAAGGTTTAGATGCTGGGGCGGATGATTTTATTCGTAAACCCGTTCAAATTGATGAACTCCAAGCCCGAGTGCGATCGCTATTACGCCTCAAACAAAGTATTGATCAACGGGAAAACTTTGTTCGCTGTTTGACTCACGATCTAAGAACTCCTTTAGTTGCAGCAGATCGGGTATTAAATCTCATGCAGCAAGGAGTATTTGGAGAAATTAATTCCTCTATGGGTGAGGCAATTACTAGCATGATTGGTAGTAATAAAAACCTGCTTGATATGTTAAATACACTTCTGGCTGTTTACGCCTATGATATTGGACGAAAAACACTCAGTTTTATTCCATTTGATTTACACGCTCTCCTGAAAGAAATTATCGCTGAATTAATGCCTTTAGTCGAGGATAAAAGTCTTAAAGTTAACTTAAATACACCGACTCAAGCGACCACAAAAGAACTGGTAGGAGATCGTCTAGAACTGCGTCGAGTCTTGACAAATTTAATTGCCAATGCAATTAAGTTTACCGATGAAGGAATGGTCGAGGTTAATGTAAGCTTAATTCAGAAATCTAATTCTAATACCGCTTCAAATTGGATTAAAATAGAAATCAAAGACACGGGAATTGGTATCTCTTTAGAAGACCAAGCGACTTTATTTGAAGCTTTCCATCAAGGCAATCATAAGCGATCAGGAAGTGGTTTAGGCTTGCACCTCTGTCGCCAAATTGTCCAAGCTCATGAAGGGACAATTACGGTTGAATCTCAATTGAATCAAGGAACAGTGTTTACCGTTTGTTTACCTTCTAATAACAAGAAAAAGGAATCGGATCGGTGATGAAGACTCCGGCAACATAGGCGTTTTAATGGCTTATTAACATAGAGACAAGAATACTTTGTAAGGTAAGTTACAGTTGTTGAGAGAGAGGGAATGTTAGTCTAAAAATGGAGCAATTTAAAAGATCATTTTATCTTTAGAATCTCCAAATATCTTTAGATTTATAGAGTTGTTAGGGTACAAGGCTTGCGACCTGTATAGGTGTTAGGCTCAGGCGCAAATTGCTTTAGAATTACGAAAGGTAAACCACCATGAAGATTGCTCAAGGGATTTTCTGGGGTGTGGTGATGGGGGTCAACTTTTTCTCTCTTATACCGAGAGGAATCGCAGAAGAAGTTCAGCGACTTGATGCCTATCAGCAGCCCTCCGTGTCCGCATCAGATTTAGAGGGGAAAGGCTTAGATATGGGCATAAAACCCTCTAGTGCTAGTTTTCCCCAGGGGGGGCCATCACTCGATAAACCGTTTGCATACGAACCCGAATACTTGAATCAAGCGGTACCGACAGCGGAAGTTATGATTGATTCCAACTCACAAAATCAACAGGGGATAACTCTACCCTTAACTCCCAGCTTCAATTCCCAAGGGGTTGGAGTTCGAGGAATACCAATTCCCATCGGAAATTAAAGCAGGTGTTGCCGGGATTGAATATCAACTCAATCCCCCTTCAGCCTCAAAGGGTTCCGAATACTGGCAGGGCCGCTTCGTTCTAGCCCTAAAACTTGATTTGTGGAGGGGGGTGGACTCACCATCACCCTTTCACCCCATCAACCCCGGCAATTTTTAACTTAGAATGAAACAGCCCTGCCCAATACTGGGGCTAAAGTGGCTTCAGTTTAATCCTAGCGTCACAACAGAAGACGCGATCGCATCTTCTTCTGTCAATCTCCAATCTTCATCACAGTAAATCCTTAAACGGGTGAGTTTTGAGGCAATTTCTGTGTCAATATAGAAAAACTGCCTGATTTAGTGCAGGTGATCAACCCCTGTGCAGTTCAGGTTGTTTGAGAGGAAATACTAGGTTAGAGTCTATGAAAGTTGGCGATCGCGTTCGCGTCAAAACATCAATTATTGTCTATATACATCCTGAACATCGCAATCAGCCATTTGACATTAAGGGCTTAGAGGGAGAAATTGCCTCTATCATTGAAGATTGGAATGGTAGGCCAATCAGTCCCAATCTCCCGATTCAGGTCAAATTTGGCGATAAATTTAAAGTTCATTTGAAATCGGAGGAACTCGAAGTGATTTCAGAATAGACACCAATCAACAGGTGAAAGGGAAAACAACCGACTCAGAAACCGGGGGACATTAAACTAACACAAATCGCCAAGCGTGGATCACTATCCCGCGTCTCTAGTTCGTCCCTCGTCCCCGCAAAAACCAACTAAAGAGATTAATATCACCTCGCATTTTTTGGAGTTCTTGTTGATGGCGTTCTGCGGTTTCAGCGTACCATTGACAATGTTGTTCAAAGTCCTCGCGATATTGAACCTCTTGATAAAATTCGTGAGTAACTTGATAAGCTTGTAAAATCTCAATTTCTGATTGTTGAATATCTGTAAAACCTTGCTCCCACTGAAAGTCCATTACAGATCAAACCTCTCCTGCTAATTTCTTACTTAATTTAACATATTTAATCTCAATTCCTCCGTTTGCCAAAGTTCCTGACTACAACCATCCTCGTAACCGATAAACGACCATTCCGATATATTCTTTTAAGGCTTGGGTAAATTGTTGTAAAGATTGAGTATCGGGTATCAGGTTTAAAATCGTTCCTTGTATCGTTGTAGAAGGCTGAATATCCTGCTGAGAAACTAAAAAATCAGTCGGTGCCGGAATCACCTCAATACCTTGACGCTGAAAAACTAAAAGCGATCGGGGCATATGCAGGGCAGATGTGACCAATAATACCTTTCCTGTTAAATTATTTTCTGCTAAAATTTGACGAACATTAACTGCATTTTGATAGGTATTCAATGAATCTGGATCTTGCAAAATAGCTGACTCCCGAACCCCCATTTCTACAGCAATTTCTTTCATATCGGCTGACTCTGGAGGTTCTTTTCCATCCCATTGAATGCGACCTCCACTTAAAATTAACCAAGGGGCTTTATCCTGTTTATATAGTAACGCTCCATACAAAATGCGATCGCCCGCTTCACCCACATCTACCCAAGGACGAGGCGGAGTTGGGGCTTTAGTTCCTCCACCCAAGACCACAATTGCTGTTGCTTTTGGCAGTTCACCGTTGGGGATATTTTGCCATTCTAGACTTCGCACTAAACCTTGAGAAACCCCACTATTACTACTGGTCAGCAGAACTAATAATCCTAAAGCGATCGCACCTGCGGCCCAACGAGGCTGTTTCCAGAGTAAGATCAAAGCGGCAATCATCAGCAAAGAAGTCAATCCTAAAGGATAAATAAATAAAGGCAGAAGTTTCGATAAAAATAAAAACATTGTATTTGCCTCGAAGTTCCGAGTCAAAGGAATAATAAACTTAAAGTAAATTTTATCTTTAACAAAAATTACAGTATTTTAGAACCCGAATAACAGGCTGATGTTGATTCAACTCAATAATAGGTTTGTTAGAACTTAATCACCCTAAATTTGACAAAGCCTTCACTAAATCGACATAATAAAAGTTATGCTTGTCTACGGAGTCATCAATGGATAATCTCGAATCTGATTCTTTGCCAACTGAGGTAATTTTAACTCATCCTCGACGGTCTTTGGGAAGTATTTGCTTTGATTGGACACCTCAACCGGGTCATTATCTTGATCTTCAAGGTCAAACTTATGCCGTCTTAGAACGTCGTCACCGCTATCAGTTAAAATCGGGTCGTTATCGACTGTATCAAATCTCACTTTATGTACAATCGGCTGAACGTCCTCAAGAAAGAAGCCTCGTGGATGGACGTTGGGTACTCGGTGATGCAACTTGTCGTTTTAATGCCCATTCAGAATTAGTTCGTTGTGCGGTTAATCCTGACGGGCCTTGTAGTCAATGCCGTTCTTTTGAACCGAATAATACTTAGCAATCTGATTGAAAAAATCGACTGAGGAAGTCTCTTAGAAGCTAACTTAAAACATTCAGATCAGCTTGATAATCTTCGGCTGAAACGACTCGCCATTGGGTATCTCCCTGCAACTCTAAAACCTGGTGATGATACTTTAATAAACTCAATCGATGTCCTACACTCACGTAGGTTGTTTTAGTCTCTTGTAGCTTTTGATAAAGGCGTTCTTCGTTCTTGAGATCTAACGCACTGGTGGCTTCATCAAGAATCGCATAACTGGGTTGACTGAGTAATAAACGTGCAAATGCTAAACGCTGTTGTTCTCCTAAAGACAGAACATTTGCCCAATCCAATTCAACATCAAATCCACTCACTTGTTTGGGGATATAACCCAAATTGACCAGTTCTAAAACTTCATATAATTTCTGGTCATCTACCCCTTGTTCAGTATAGGGATATAATAGTTGTTCGCGTAGTGTTCCTAAAATCATATAGGGTTTTTGCGGTAAAAACAGCATTTCCTGTAAATCTGGACGCACTAACTGTCCGGTTCCTGAACGCCATAATCCCGCAATTGCCCGTAATAACGAACTTTTACCTGCACCACTATTTCCCATAATTAATAATCCTTGACCCTGTTCCAAGGTTAAAGATAAATCAGTGACTAGGGTTTTTTGATAGTTGGGAGTATTGAGGGTAATATGTTCGAGTGCCAGAGGAGAATCTATCGTTAAATCAATGCGGGGTTCTCCAGGGCTAGGAGTTGTATTATCAGGTTCTAAAGCTTCTGAAAACGTAGCCAAACGGTTAATACCTGCGGCAAACGCACTCAGCGCTTCAATCTGACTAACAACGACTGAAAATGCTGATAAAACTTGACTAAAAGCAAAGTTTGCTTGGGTAATATCTCCAAATCGAATCTCACCCGAAAAATAAAGCGGTGCCATAATCAACGACGGTAAGATAATCACAATATAGCGATAACCCGTTGTAAAGTAATCGACATTTCGTTGCCAGCCTATTAACAGGTTAAAGTTATGAAATGCCCTCATAAATCGTTCTTTGATTTGAATACTTTCTTGTTCTTCTCCTTGATAAAATGCAATAGATTCGGCATTGTCACGAACATGAATTAATCCGTAGCGAAAATCAGCTTCTCGTCGGAGTTGATTAAAGTTGAGTGGAATTAACCGTCGTCCAATTAAAACGGTAATTACTGTACCAAAAACAGCATAAAAGAGCAAAAACACAGAGAGATTTTTAGAAATAGTCCAGAGAATTCCACTAAATGAAATGATATCAATAATCGAATTGAGCAGAATGAGTAAAAAGACTAAGCTTGTTCGAGTAAAGGATTTTATATCTTCGGAAATTCGTTGATCGGGGTTGTCTATTTGTCGCTGAGATTCAATTTGATAATAAGCGCGATTCTCAAAGTAGTTATTAAGAAATTTATCGGTTAACCATCTTCTCCAAAAGTTGGCTAAACGATCGCGAGTGTAGCCGTAGAGGGCAACAATTGGAATCCCGACAATAAAAACACCTGCATACACAAATAAAAATCGCCAAAATTCTGATTCATTTTTCTCGGAAAGAGCGGTTGTAAAGAAGTTGGAAACATAGCTGATAATTACATTTAAACCACTCACCGATACTGATAAAAACAAAAGAATCGCTAAAAAAGCCCAAGGTTGCCAACGAGATTGTAAGTTCTCCTTATAATTAAATGCAGCGATTAAAGGGAGAATTAGCATTAAGCCAAATACCACAATCCACGGAGACTCAATTAAACCTGTTATAGTTTCATATAATCCTGGGGCAATGCTATTAAAAAACTCAGGAAAGAGATACTGACTTCCTAAAGTAACTCCAGCGACAAGTACAAAAACAACAGCAAATAGGAAAACAAGTAGCAATAGTAACAATCCGAGAAACACTTTGCTGCTTCCCGGTTCCAGGGGGTAAAAAAAGGGTTGGGCGATCACTAAAAATCGTTTCCACAACTGATTGTCAAATCGGTTCATTTGCTGTGTGTGTTGAAGTCTCTACAGAGTTTGGAGTATACAAATTTCTAGTCTGATAGTAGGTGATGACAAATCCACTTGTCAAATATGTTACACAGGCTCCGGATAAGATGAGGGGGAAAGCACCGCAAGGGTAATCAGCTTCATTAGTCCATACAAAACACTCAAAACTACAAATGTTACAGACATCACGAGTAAAGGACGGTGATTGAGGAGGTGATCAACCAAACTCCGCATTAAAACGTCTGGACTCGTAATGATATCCCAACTATTGAATCGCTGAAACCGTCCGAGATAAATTCCGACTGCACAAAGGGCGTGTATTGTCAACTCCGCCATCCAACGATTTTGTTTCCAGCCTTGCTGATCCAAGTAGCGATCCAGGTAAATCAGAGAAAGCACATAGGCTTCAAACCCAATAAACATAAATACCAGATATTGTGGAATCAAAGCCAACGAAATGATCCAGACTGAATACCCTTGACGAATTTGATCAATTAGATGAATCACATCTGTGAGAACATAAGGAGCATTAGGCAAAAATAAGATAAACACCAAAATACCTAACCACCATCGCAATGACAGATGCTGAGGTTGATGCTGTTGTTGATGCTGCCAGATATCTACTCCCATCAAAGTCAGTGTGATCACTAAGGCGATCAACAGATAGCGACTATCTAGGGTTTGGATCAAACGGTGAAACTGTCGCCCAACTCGATAGGCATGGGGGAGAAAACTTAAGCCCAAAAGTAACCCAATACACCAAATTAAAATCGGCGATTGGCTTCGCCAGTGCGCTCCGCGCAATCGCATTTTAGACGGTTTAGAGATCACGGATGGACAAAACAACCAGACGCTTAAAGCCAGAGGTATTAACGCTAGAAATAAATTCCACGACATCCAACCGATATTCGCGAAAATTGCTTCCCAAGCTGAGGTCATCCAACTAATAAGTATATTGATCATTTGATGGGTTGAGTAGAAGAAAATGTGATGAAAAGTGATTTTGGGGAAATTGGGATGAGGACAACAGCAACTCAAGTTCCAATGTAGCTTAGGATTTTACGACTGACATCTGAACCTAATCTGTAGCATCGTTGCTGAAGCATCTCTCATTTTCAAGATCCGCCGTTGAATTCAATGGATATCTTCAGTCAATCCGACGCTGTTTCCGGCGAGTCAATATTTCATTGCGATAAAATTATAATGAGTCTTCATCTTTGACAGCCTGTCTTTTGACAGATTGATCAGATTTATGAGAATAGAAGAATACGATTCAATCATGATTGATGCTGTTTATCTCTCTCAACAGGAGAACTCCATTGAAAAAATTATTTGCTTTCTTTCTAGTCGCCTTTGCAGTTTTGGGCTTAGTGATTCAATCTCCCGCTTTAGCAGATGGAGATCCCGCCAGTGGCGGCCAAGTCTTTGCAGCCAATTGTAACGCCTGTCACATGGGAGGAAAGAATGTTATCATGTCAAATAAAACCCTCAGCAAAGCCGACTTAGCAAAATATCTAAAAGGCTTTAGTGAGGATGCTCAAACCGCGATCGCTTACCAAGTCACCAACGGTAAAAACGCGATGCCTGCTTTTAAAGGACGTTTAAGCCCTAAACAGATCGAAGATGTGTCGGCTTATGTGGCTTCAAAAGCTGAAAAGGGCTGGTAATTTCTTCTTGATTCAATCCCGACTGTGATCAGTGTGACGGTTCTCATTCTCGGGTTTTGTCACAATCAACTCAATCTTTAACTCGGGGTGGAACTCTTAAGCCAAAAAATAGAGTCAGAAACCGACTTTGATTGCCTTAAGCGTTGCGCCTCTAGTTGTTGCTTTTTCTAATCACTGATATGAACCGACTGTACCGTATTTTGTGCAGCCTCAGTTTTGCTGTCATTCTCTGGATCGGATACTCACTTTCTGCTTCTGCCCAAACTTCCCTACATTCCCCATCAAAGGCAGAAAATTACCTATCTCAAGCAATTGAACAGATTCAACATCAACATTATTCTCAAGCCTTACAAACACTCAACCAAGCACTCAAACTTGATAATACCTTAGCAGAGGCTTACGGCGATCGCTGTTTTATCTCGATTCAGCTTGGCAATTACTCACAAGCTATCCAAGACTGTCTACACGCCACCCAACTGCAACCCCACAACAACAATACTTATCTAAATCTAGGAATAGCCTACTACAGAAGCGGTGATTTAACCGATGCGATCGCCGCTTACGATCATCTCATTGAACATCAAGCCGATGCCGTGTTAGGCTACTACAATCGCGGACTCGCTTACTCAGAACTTCAAAACTATACCAATGCGATCGCTGACTATAACCAAGCCTTAAACTATACTCAATCTCTAGAACCCTCCCAGTTAGCAGAAATCTACATTGATCGCGGAGTTGCTTATTTAATGATTGATCAAATTCCCGATGCGATCGCCAACTTCACCGAAGCCCTTCACCACGATGCCAGTAACCCCAGGGCGCATTATAATCATGCTTGTGCCTGTAGCCGTCAGGGAAATACTCACACCGCCCTGCAAGAGTTTACAACCACACTCCACCTCAACCCCAATCATGCCCTCGCTCACTTCAATCGAGCGATGCTCAGACAGCAACAAGGGCTATATGCAGGAGCGATCGCGGATCTCAAAGCCGCCTGTCAATGCTTCACAAACCAGGGAAATCTTGCCGCTTCTCGCCACACTTTAGCCTTAATGGAAAAATTGCAACAGTGGTTACTCTCGACTGAAATTCAAATCATCGCCTAACTTCAGTTGTTTATATAGCACAATTTTGGCTCAAAATCCAGAAAATTTAACTATTTTTTCAAATCAGGGAAAAAGGCAAAAATCTCACTAGAATAAAACCATTGTTCTGGTGAAATTTCGAGTATCTGCTATCTTTGTATATAAAAAATCAAAAATTCCTTTAGATCTGTCCTCAGCAGATTCCAATTTGTCCACCTTTGCATAACAGTCTAGTTCAACCCCATTTGAGTCGAATGCCTGTGCTAGTAAATCTCTCAGAGCGACAACACCATATCCTATGGGCTACAATCCGTCATTATATCGCCACCGCAGAACCCGTTGGCTCAAAAGCTCTTGTGGAGGAGTTTAACCTCAAAGTCAGTCCAGCGACAATTCGCAACAACATGGGCGCATTAGAAAAAGCGGGACTCCTCTATCAACCCCATACCTCCGCAGGGCGAATTCCCTCCGACTCCGGCTATCGGATTTATGTTGATCGGATGATCACCCCTTCAGATACGATCGCCAGTCAAGTGACTCAGCTTCTCCGCGAACAACTTGACGCCAAAAACTGGAGTATCGAAGCGATTTTACGGGGAGCGGCGCAAATTCTCTCAACCCTGAGTGGATATATTACCCTGATTACCATGCCCCAAACCACCAGCGATAATCTACGACATTTACAACTGGTGTCTATGGAACCGGGTAAAATTATGCTGGTAGTCGTCACCGATAGCTATCAAACCCAGTCAATTATTATGGAATTGCCGCAAGTTGATCAACCTTTGGAAGTTGCAGTAACCGAAGTTATTTCTGCACTTTCACAAGACGAAGAACTGCTCGAACAAGAACTGCAAATTTTGTCTAACTTTCTTAATGCTCAACTGCGAGGACACGCTTTAGGTGAACTTTCTACGCTTGACTGGAGTGAGTTGGATCGTAAGTTTGAACGCTATGCGAATTTAATTCGGAAACTTCTCGATGATTTAAGTTTACGCACCCAAAAACCTGAACATACTCGCATTCAATTTAGTGGAATATCAGAAGTGTTGCGTTTACCTGAATTTTCACAACTCCAACAAGTACAAACTATTCTTCATCTGCTTGAAGATCAACAAGAAAAACTCTGGCCATTAATCTTTCAAACTCCCGAACAAGAACAAGGGGTTAGTATTAGAATTGGTGCTGAAAATCCCCTCGAACCGATTCAATGTTGTAGCTTGATTTCGAGACAATATTACCGCAATAAAATCCCAGTCGGGAGTGTCGGAATGCTCGGGCCAACTCGTATGGTTTACGAAAACGCGATCGCACTGGTCGAAGCAACTGCCGATTATATTTCAGAATCTCTCACTCAAAATTAGTTAGAGTTTATTAATTTCTAGCTCTAAATATCCGGTTTCAGCATCAGGAGTGCGTTGAAAAATATACCCCTCAATTGTGCCAATTACAATCTCAGCCGTTGTGTAAATAATACAGCCAGTTTGTAGATGTCCGCCGATTACTTTTCCTTGAGCATCTGCGATCGCAATATGAAGATGAATTCCCTCTGTTGATAGCGTTCCAACTAAAGAAATGATTTCAAACCGTCCCGACAAGCACTCACTGGTTTCTTGACCCGCAAACCGTAGCGTTGCTTGTTTAAGACTGCCCAAGCCTGTTAAAATAAATCCGGCTTGAATGTGATGATTCACGGCAATTTCTTGTAAACTCAGTTTGAGATCCTGGTTGGGTTTTAAGCGTATCGGTAAAGCGTTGATCATCCATCTTAAACATTCGTTTATTCCCCTCAGATTATAACTCAAGTGAAGTTTACCGAACTAATTCGGACGGTTAAACACCCATTAACCCTCTAATTCCAAGTCGGGTTATTGCCCGTTATAGAGTCGTTAAAACCGAATCCCGAGTCTAAACTAGATTTACTATTCTTAAGTTGTACAGGGTAATGATTAACCCTCAGTTTAGAAGTTGATCAAATTTAACCAGGAGGTAAAAGCTATGCCTTTAATGCGTTGGGAACCATTACGAGAAATTGATAGTTTACAACGGGAAATGAACCGTTTATTTGATACTTTTACAAACGAAACTTCAGTCGAGTCAACCCGAGAAAGCTTTGTTCCACGGGCTGAAATTCACGAAACATCGGATGCAGTTCATTTGAAATTAGAAGTTCCGGGAATCGAAGCCGAAGACATCGATATTCAAGCGTCAACTGAAGCCGTTGCAATTAGTGGCGAACGGAAATCCGAGATTAAAACTGAAGAAAAAGGCATGACTCGCACAGAGTTTCGTTATGGAAAATTCCGTCGAGTTATTCCCCTTCCAGTTCGCATTCAAAATACTCACGTCAAAGCAGATTACCAAAACGGAATTTTAACGCTCACCTTACCGAAAGCCGAAGAAGAAAAAAATAAAGTTGTTAAAGTGTCTCTGGGATAATTGAAAACGGCTATAATTGGGTGAAGACGGTTAAACTTAACCAGGTTTAAATCCTTCTAGATCTATCCGGAAGTGATCGCTCAAGGATTGAACACAGAGCATAAACTATAATTTTCTAGGGGGAACGGGGAAGCAGAAAGTCATTTTCTCAACCCGGTTCCCAATTCTGTTATCTTAGATAAAATTAGGAGGAATATGAATGCCTAAAACTGACTTTAAAGACTATTATGCCGTTCTGGGAATTAATAAAAATGCTAGCGCCGATGAGATTAAGAAAGCCTATCGTCGTCTTGCTCGCCAATATCATCCGGACTTAAACCCTGGCAATACAGAAGCCGAACTCCGTTTTAAAGATGTTAACGAAGCTAATGAAGTTTTATCTGACCCCGAGAAGCGGAAAAAATATGATCAATTTGGTCAATATTGGAGACAATCTGGAGAAGGCGGTGTACCCGGAGGAGGGTTTGATTTCGACTTTGGTCAGTATAGTAACTTTGACGACTTTATTAACGAATTACTCGGACGTTTTGGCGGCGGTGGCGGTGGTTCTAGAGGAGCTTACAGCTATCGTACATCTTCACCACCGGGTTCTTCTAGACCCAATGATCCGTTTGGAGATTTGTTTGGAGGAGGAGGTTATGGAGGCGTTTCTCAACGGGATTTTGAAGCCTCAATTACCTTAACATTTTCCGAAGCCTTTAACGGAGTTCAAAAACAATTTAAACTGGATGATGAGACGATTAAAGTCCGAATTCCTGCTGGGGTGAAACCTGGAACTCGAATTCGCGTCAAAGGAAAAGGAGGAGTTAATCCAGCAACTCAACAACGAGGCGATTTATATTTAGTGGTGAATTTACAGCCCCATCCTTTCTTTCAATTTGACGGTGATAACATCGTTTGTGAAGTTCCAATTCGTCCAGATGAGGCGATTTTAGGGGTTCAAATTCAAGTTCTTACGCCTGATGGTATGGTAACTGTAAAAATTCCAGCCGGAATTGATTCTGGTCAATCTTTACGACTGCGAGGAAAGGGTTGGATTAATCCCAAAGGAGGACGGAGTGATCAGATCATTAAACTGAAAGTTGTCACCCCTAAAAACATGAGTCCTCAAGAACATGAACTTTACCAAAACATTAGCCAAATCAGTCAGTTTAACCCTCGATTTGATTTGATGAATATGCAGCTTTAGAGGAGTAAAGTCAGACTCCAAAAAAGAAATAAAAACTCAAAAGAAGTTAAAATAAAAAGGGAAGACATTAATCCGTTGATTTGAAACAAAAAAGGAGGAATTTATGCCATCCTATGAACAACCCCGTTTTTCAGTCTCTCAAATTAGTAGCTATGTTTTGACGATTCTTTTAAGTGTCGGTTTAACCCTACTCTCCTTGCGTGTATTTCCCGCTTTGGTGCTACCTCCTGCCAATGCAAATAGTCGTCCGGTAACAGAAGTTGTCGCGGTTCAACCTCAACCCCAAACTGTTGCCATTTCCCCAACAAATCCTGCCGTTAGTAACTTTGTGACTGCTGCGGTTAACAAAGTGGGGCCAGCGGTTGTCCGACTCGATACTGAACGCACGGTAACACGCAACTTTGATCCTTTCTTTGATGATCCGTTTTTTCGTCGCTTTTTTGGTGAAGACTTTGCCCCTCAAAGCCCCCAAGAATATCAACAACGCGGACAAGGATCAGGATTTATTGTTGATAGCAACGGCATTATTTTAACAAATGCTCATGTGGTCAAAGGCGCTGATAAAGTAACTGTTATTCTCAAAGATGGACGAGAATTTCAAGGCGAAGTTAGAGGGGTTGATGAACCCTCCGATTTAGCCGTTGTTAAAATTAATGGAAATAATTTACCAGTTGCTCCGTTAGGAAATTCTGATCAAGTTCAAGTTGGAGATTGGGCAATTGCAGTCGGAAATCCTTTAGGATTAGATAATACTGTAACTTTAGGAATTGTTAGCACCTTAAATCGTCCAAGTTCTCAAGTGGGTATTCCCGACAAACGCTTAGATTTTATTCAAACTGATGCGGCAATTAACCCCGGAAATTCGGGCGGGCCGTTATTAAATAATCAAGGCGAAGTGATTGGAATTAATACCGCAATTCGGGCAGATGGTCAAGGGATTGGATTTGCAATTCCTATCGATAAAGCCAAATCTATTCAAGACAAATTAGCCCGAGGGGAGAAAATTTCTCATCCTTATATTGGGGTACGGATGGTGACGCTCACACCAGATATTGCCAAAGAGTTTAATCGCAATCCTAATTCACCTTTGTTAGTTCCAGAAATCAAAGGCGTATTAGTAGTTGAAATTATTCCTGATAGTCCGGCTGCAAGTTCCGGTTTACGTCGCGGTGATGTGATTACTCAAATTGACGGCGAAACGATTATAACAGCCGATCAACTCCAAAAGAAAGTAGAACTCAGTCGTGTCAATCAACCCTTAAATATTAAGGTACAACGAGGCGAACAAATTCAACAAATTTCTGTACGTCCGGCTGAACTGAGAGACGCAGCATTACGATAAATTCCCCATTTTTTGATTAAAAAATAAACCCGGTTTCTAAATAGTTAAGAAGCCGGGATTTTAAGTGAGTTTTAAAAGAGCAATTCTGTCAAACCTCAGTCTAGAAAAAGTTGAATTTTAGACCTCTGAATTTTGCGATAACAATTCCTCTCGTTCATCGAGTAGACGGCGTAAATGTTCCTGCTTCTTGCTATCTAACGGAAAGTTCCACATGATGATTGCTGCTAAAAGCCAGATGGGAATTGGAGTAAAAACGAATATATACTTGAGAGTTGTGATCGTTTCAGGGGTATTGATTCCGCCCGGAACAAAACCAATCCAGTCAAGTATCGGATAAATAACACCGACAGCAACCGCGTAACCAATTTTGTTCGTCATGGTTAGCATAGAATAGTAGAGGCCTGTGCGTTGTGTCCCTGATTCGAGATAATCCTGATCCGTCACATCTGCCATAATTGAGCGTAATAGAAAAGCTCCAGCACCCGATGCTAATCCGAATAAAATATTGCAGAAACCATAAAACCACACATTTCCCGGTTCAATCAAGAGTATGACCAGCAGTGTAACTGAGATATAAGTCTTTGCAATCGTAAATGTATGGTGTTTTTCAAAACGATAGCTTAAACGAATCCAAAAAGGTATACCACAAAAGCTGGCAATGAAATAGATCAGCAACATTAAGCTTGACCATTTACCGAGATCCATCACAGAATCCACAAAGAAAATATAGAGCGCTCCGGTGATTCCAGGGGCAATTCCTGTACATAAATCAGCTAAAAGTACCCGTCTCAGTAGCTTATTTTTAAACAGCAGAACAGTTGCCTGTTTCCAACAAATCGGAGACGACTTCGGGATCGGACGTTCTGACACCAGAGAAACAGCGATCGCCACAGTAATTGGCAAAAGTATGATCACAAACCAACCCATCGCAGCAACCTGCTGAGAAGCACCTCCATTGGAGAGGTGTTCAATCATTGCAGGCAAGATCAAAACAGCCAACATCCCAAAAATTAGGGCAAACTCCCGCCACCCTTGCACCCGTGATCGCTCATAATAGTCTGAGGAGAGTTCAGCCCCCCAAGACATATGGGAAATACTCAGTAAAGTCCAACCAATATACAGCAGTATCATCCAAACCAGGAGATAAGTTCCACCAACACCCGGTTGAGGGATAAAGATCTTGAAAACACAGATCATTAAAATGGGAACGGAGATAATGATCCAATGACGTCGCCTTCCTAACGGGGTTGTGACTTTATCGCTGAGAATTCCGAGAACCGGATCAGTGAAAACATCCCAGAAGCGAGTAATCATAAAAACTGTACCCACTAGAGACAAACCGAGTCCCATTTCTTCTGCATAAAAGGGTGGAAGGTAAACCACCATCGGCAAACCCAGTGCAGCCAGGGGAATTGCGGGGGAAACAAAAGCAACAATCGTTTGCCTTTTGAGATTCATAGGAAGTGGGGAATATCAGTTCTAAAATAGTTACAATCTTAGAATAGAATTTTCAGTCTTGGAGGTAGTCCAACGGTTTATACTCGTCCCCTTGCCCGTTTGATCGAACAATTGCAACGCCTTCCGGGAGTTGGCCCCAAAACTGCTCAACGTTTGGCGATGTATATTATTAAACGTTCAGAGACAGAAGTCGAAGCCCTTGCCCAAGCTTTGTTAGATGCCAAGAAACAGGTGGGCTTATGTAAAGTGTGTTTTCACTTATCGGCCGAACCGATTTGTGATATTTGTCGCCATCCGCAGCGAGATAATGACACCATTTGTGTTGTGAGTGATTCTCGGGATGTGGTAGCCATTGAAAAAACGCGAGAATATCGAGGAAAATATCATGTCTTAGGAGGTGTAATTTCCCCGATGGATGGCATTGGCCCAGAACAATTAACCATTGAACCTCTAGTGCGGCGAGTCAGTCAAAATCAGGTCAAAGAAGTGATTATTGCCATTAGTCCGAGTGTGGAAGGGGAAACGACTACTTTGTATCTGGGACAACTGATCAAACCGTTTACGCGCGTCACCCGCATTGCGTTTGGTTTACCGATGGGTGGAGATTTAGAATATGCTGATGAGATCACCCTCGCCCGGGCATTAGAAGGGAGACGAGAATTTAATTAATTAATACTCCTCGACACAGCGAAAGACTAAGATTGTGTAGACGGACTCCAGCCTAAAGACTTTACTTTGTTTTCCAATTAAAAAGAGGTTTCTATGAAATGGGTTTATGTTATCGCCGGGATCGCGCTGTATATTAAAATGCTGGTTCTACCCAACCCCGAACTCGAGTTATCTGATCCGTCAATTATTGAGTTAGTCGTGCAAGATAGTGGGGTTCCAAATGCGGTTTCGGGGATTATTTTTAGAAATCGTTTGTATGACACAATCTTTGAAGTTGTTGTCTTTTCGATCGCAATTATGGGGGCTAAATATCTGCTGGCGAATGAAAGCCCATCCTGCACAATCTATCAATTTAATGATCAACCCTCGATTGTTTTAGCTCGTCTCGGCGCTACAATTGCCGCATTAGTCAGTATTGAACTCGCAATTCGCGGGCATCTGAGTCCAGGTGGCGGTTTTGCTGCGGGTGTTGCTGGAGGAACGGCGATCGGATTGGTGGCAATTACCTCATCATACCAGTCGATGCAGGACATCTACCAACGTTGGCGAGCCGCGACCTGGGAAAAGGTTTCAGTTCTGGTTTTTATTGTCCTGGCTGTCATCACTCTAGCCGGAGTTGAATTACCACACGGACAATTGGGTGATCTGATTAGTGGGGGCGTTATTCCCTTGCTTAATATCCTGGTGGCGATTAAAGTGGCTTTAGGATCATGGGCGGCAATTTTGATTTTTATTCGTTATCGAGGATTGTTGTGAAATTTAGGAGAAAAAGTGCTTTTCTTTTTCCCCATATCCCGACTTTTAACCCCCAAAAGACTCCTGAAATTCTAGAAATTCCACATCATCAGATCATCATCCAATGGATCAGTTACAATCCGTCCAATATGGTCAATTTCTTCTAAATCACTCTCTGAGAGTTTGATTTTTCCCGCTTGGGCATTTTGTTGAGATTGTTCCTCGTGACGCGCCCCCACAATCGCACTGGTTTGAGGTTGAGCAATTAACCAAGCTAAAGATAACTGGGCTAATGTGCATTGATTTCGGTCTGCAATCGGACGCAATTTTTCTAAAGCAGTTTGAACTCGGGCGTAGTTCTCTTTATCGGCAAATAACTTATTAGAAGATCGATGATCGCCTTCTGCAAATTGATGATCCGGGCCAAATTTCCCAGTTAATAATCCTTGGGCTAAAGAAGAATAGGACAGAATTGAAATGTTATTTTCGACGCAATAGGGTTGAAGATCTTTTTCGACTTTACGCCAAAACAAAGAATAGGGCGGCTGTAAACTATCGATTCGACCATATTGAGAGGCTTCTACGAGTTGATCGCGAGAAAAGTTAGACACTCCAATAGCGAGAATTTTACCTTGTTCTTTGAGTTTATTCAAGGCTTTCATTGTTTCTTCAATCGGAACAAATTCGCTTTTAAAATTCCCAGACGGCCAATGAATTTGATACAGATCAATGTAGTCTGTCTCTAGATTTTTTAAAGAGCGATCGCAAGCTTCAATTACTTGATTATACTTGAGATGGTTAGGGAAAACTTTGGTGGCGTAAATGACTTGATTCCGAACATCGGATAATGCTTTAGCAACGATTTGTTCTGAATGACCATCCCCATAAACTTCTGCGGTGTCTACTGTCGTTATTCCTGCTTCAAAGGCTGCCCGAATTGCTTTGGTCGTTTCTTCATCCTCTATACCCGTCCAACCTCGTTTTCCTGCTTGCCAAGTTCCCATAATGATGGGTGTAATTGAAAGATTAGATGTACCCAGAGATCGCTGTTTCATGGTAGACTCCTAACTTATTCAATAGTGCTGATTCTGTTATTGTAAAGACAAATTGCTGATTCTGTATCTATCTTATGGAAGTTAAAATCAAACAAGCGTTAAAAGAGTGGAATATTGCCGTTAATGCTTTAGAGACAGGGAACACGATTTTACTCCTGCGAAAAGGAGGAATTCGAGAACAAAAGGGTCAGTTTTCTGTCAAATATCAACAGGTTTTATTGTATCCGACTTTTGAACACCAACAGCCTAATTTACTTTTACCCGAATATGCGTCTCAAGTACAAGCTGTTCCCTCGCTTTGGCATCCCCAAACGGTTAAAATTAGCAGTTGGGCAGAAATTACAGATGTTTTAGCAATAGAAACATCAAAAGCAGAAGCGTTAATTTCTGATTTACTGCCTTTTCTAATTTGGAATGAAAATTTTGTGAAAGAACGGATCAAGTTTAAGCCCAAAACTCCCTTGTTTTTACTTCTATTAAAATCCTATAAACTCTCCTCCGTTTATGAAATTCCCTATGATTCAAGTTATGGAGGTTGTCGGTCTTGGATTGAATTAAAAGAATCGATTTCTATTCAAAACTCTATTCCGGTTTGGGAAGATACTCAATATAATACCCTTTGTTTTAAAATAAAACAATTATTATCACCGTAAAAGTTTTTAATGAAATCTTAGATTAACAACTTTTTTTGAATTTATAGATAAAATCGACTATAATCAAATCAAACGAAATTTCGCAAAAATGAACAGCTAATATCGGTTAGATTCCTAACATCTGTATGTCTCAACAAAACCCTTTACAAACTCCCCACAGTCACTATCACTGGGATGGAAGTGAACATCGTTTTTTTGAAGGTTGGTATTTTCGCGTTACCCTACCTGAAGCCCGTCAAACCTTTGCATTTATGTATTCCATCGAAGACCCCGTGGGCGGAAATCTTCATAGTGGCGGGGGCGCGCAAATTTTATGCCCAGATGACGGTTATCTCTGTCGAACCTTTCCCGATGTCAAGAAGTTTTGGGCATCTCCAGAAGCCTTAGAATTGGGTCACTGGGGTCAAACGGATTTAAGTTCAGCGCCAGGATATCTCGAACCTCAACTTTTTAATAATCATATTCAACAAGGTTATCAAGTTACGACAACTTGGCATCAGGGTATCTTACATGATCCCGGAACTCAACAAACCTGTCGTTGGGAATATTCCACACAACCGATTTATGGGTGGGGAAATGCAGATCAACCTCAACAGTCTACAGCCGGATGGTTGTCTTTTTTACCGATTTTTGAACCGGGTTGGCAGATTTTAATGGCGCATGGGTTAGCCACAGGTTGGATCGAGTGGAATGATACAATTTATGAGTTTAATCATGCACCTGCTTATAGTGAGAAAAATTGGGGTGGGGCGTTTCCACAAAAATGGTTTTGGATTAATTGTAACTGCTTTGAGAATGAACCCGATTTAGCCCTAACCGCAGGCGGAGGAAGACGGGGAGTATTAACCTGGATGGAATCTGTAGCCATGATTGGCATTCATTATCAAGGACGTTTTTATGAATTTGTTCCCTGGAATTCTCAAGTTTCCTGGCAAATTGAACCTTGGGGAAAATGGCAAGTTCAAGCCAAAAACAAACAGTTTCAAGTGACGTTAACCGCGACGACAAACCAACCCGGAACTCCCTTACGCGCCCCCACTCAAGATGGATTAATTTTCTTTTGTCGGGATACGATGCAAGCAGAAGTCAGCTTAGAATTAAAAAAGGGTAAAGAGATCATTTTAGAAGCAAAAAGTGATCAGTGTGGCGTAGAAGTAGGGGGGCATCCCTGGACAGAAGTTTGGGTGAATTAAATCTCCCGTTACGGAGCTGTAAAATGTGGATCTGAAAACTTCGACATCATTTGTTAATATAGAGTTATAGATAACTAACTTGGGGCTGTGGCTCAGATGGATAGAGCAAGCGCCTCCTGAATGATCGGGCACCCTCAGAGGAAACTCTGGGCGTGAATGTGGTCAAACTCAAGGAAGCCTAAGTTCATGTTAGGATAAGGTAATCTTGAGCCAAGCTTTATCGAAGAAAAAGATAAAGAAGGTGCAGAGACTCGACGGCCACCACCTAAAGGCTTTTAGCCACAGATTACTCCGCCCTCCGGGTACTCTGCGCGCGTGGGCTTCGCCCAACGGCAGTTGCGTGACTTTCGGGGAACCCGCCCAACGCACTGCTCTCACCGTACAACGACGCGGGGTCTGTATTGGACAGCATTCCCTTGCGCCTGACGGCGACGCGGGGTCTGTCGGCTGCTGTGACCGTTAGCCAATGGTGAAGAGAGAGTCCAGAGAGTGAGGAAACTCACACAAATCTGAAGCGCTAGGTCGCCGGTTCGAGTCCGGCCAGTCCCGTCTACACTAATATTGATTGACAAATTAAATGACATCTTGACAAAATATTTGGCAATCAACAGTTATAAAGGTTTAAAGCATCTAACTTCTCAGCTTGTAGTTAAACATAAATTACAAGCTTTTTACCCAGTTGTTACCCAATTGACTCAA
>NZ_AUZM01000057.1 GCF_000478195.2 Lyngbya aestuarii BL J
CAACCGAAGAAATAACAACCGCAGAATATTGGTGTCGTCATCTCCGTCATTCGGTGAAATTTGCTTCTGGAATAGAGACATTAAACCAGTTGGGAATAGATGTTTTTGTAGAAATCGGGCCGAAGCCAATGTTAATGAGTTTAGGACAAAGTTGTTTGGGAAACAGTGATAAATTGTGGTTGGCAAGTCTGACGCCTAAACAAGACAATTGGCAAACAATATTATCGAGTTTATCTCAGTTGTATGTAGCCGGAGTGGAGATTAATTGGTTAGGGTTTGATAAAGATTATTCTCGTCAACGGGTGGCTTTACCGACCTATCCTTTCCAACGCCAACGTTATTGGTTTGAAACCTTTTCTAATAAACCTCAATCTAAGAATAATAGACGACAACCTAATGAACATCAGTTGTTAGGAAATAAACTCAATCTTGCTAAATCTGATGCGATTTTATTTGAAAGTCTAATGAGTTTAGAAAATTTGGAGTTTCTGAATCATCATCGTGTTTTTGATACTGTTATTTTACCTGCCGCAGGTTTTCTTGAAATTGTATTAGCGGCCGGCTCTAAACTGACTACAAATACAAATTTAGTTTTAGAAAACGTTAGTATTAAAGCACCCTTAACTTTGATTGAAAATGAAAATAAGATTTTACAGACTATTCTAATACCTGAATCTAATCAAGCATATACTTTTGAGATCTTTAGTTCTGTAGAATCTGATTCTGAGGCTTCTTGGGTACTCCATGCGAGTGGAAAATTGACAACTGAAAGTTTCAGTGACTCTCGGGTTATTAATTCTCAAGATAAATTTGAACAACAAGTAAATGTAAAAAACTATTATCAGCAGTTGCAAGCGAACGGAATAGAATTTGGTGAATACTTTAAAGTTATCAGTAAACTTTGGAGTAATGAGTCACAGTCTCTAGGAATTATTCAAATATCAGAAAAACTGATTGCCGAAAGTTTAAACTATAGATTTCATCCAGTATTGTTAGATGGATGCTTACAAACTTTAGGTGTAAATATAGGTCTAAGTAGCGAAAAAGAAAGTCATTTAACAGCTTATTTACCCGTAGGTTTAGAACGATTGACCTTATATAACAATCCTAGTTTTACAGTCAAAAGTTTGGCTGAAATTAGACCAATTAAGTCTTCAAATCAACAAATCTTAGTCGCCGATTTAAAGATTACCGATTTAGATGACAAACTCATTGCGACAATAGAAGGCTTACAACTTCAACCTGTCAGCCCTGAATTACTCTTTAAAAATAAATCCAATTTATTTGATGATTGGCTATATCAAATTGAATGGAAATCTCAAAATCATACAAATACAACAAAATCTGCGGATTATCTGCTTAAACCCGAAGACATCAGACAACGGTTGTCTTCCCAATTTACTCAATTAATTAATCAACCCGAGATAGTAAAATATCAGGAATTATTACTCGAACTAGAGTCATTGAGTTCAGCTTATATTTTCAATGCTTTTCAGCAGATGGGCTGTAATCTTCAAACAAATCAACAGTTTTCAACTGAAGAATTATTCCAAAAGTTAGGAATTGTCAGCCAACACAAAAGACTGTTAAATCGGTTGCTAGAAATATTGGTAGAAGATCGGATATTAGCCGCCTATGAAAACGAGTATTGGGGAGTTATTAATTTGCCGAATCTACTCCCAGTGAAAGTACAGCAAAATACATTATTAGAACGTTATCCAAACGCCAAAGCCGAGTTAACTTTATTGCATCGTTGCGGTTCACAATTGGCTGAAGTTTTACGCGGAAATTGCGATCCGACTCAGTTACTTTTTCCCCAGGGAGACTTAAGTTTAACGACTCAAATCTACCAAGATTCTCCCGGTGCGAAAGTAATGAATACAATCATACAAAAAGCAGTCAGTTCAGTTTTAGAAAATCTTCTCCCCGAGCAAAAGATAAAAATTATTGAAATTGGTGCGGGAACAGGCGGAACAACTGCTTACTTACTCCCCTATCTGAATAAATCTCAAACCGAATATATATATACTGATATTTCCCCCCTGTTTGTCACTAAAGCCAAACAGAAGTTTCAAAACTACGATTTTGTGAAGTATCAAGTTCTAGATATAGAAAAACCTCTGGAGGTACAGAACTTTGAAAGTCATCAATATGATATTGTTATTGCTGCCAATGTTCTACACGCAACCTCAAATTTACAGCAAGTTTTAGATAATATTAAACGTTTACTGGTTGCTAAAGGATTGCTGATTTTGTTAGAAGGAACTCAACCTTTACGTTGGTTTGACTTAACCTTTGGCTTGACAGAAGGATGGTGGAAATTTAACGATAAAAATATCCGTCCAAACTATCCTTTAATTACTGCCTCTCAATGGCAAACACTGTTAATAGAAAATGGGTTTGAACAAGCGAAAAAGTTAACAGAAAATTACAATAAACCCCTAGAACAAGCAGTGATTGCTGCTCAAGTTAATCGACTTAATCAGTCAGAATCAAAGCAATGGTTAATTTTTGCAGATCACCAAGGAATGGCTCAACAACTTACTCAACTTTTGACAGAGCAGGGAGAATCCTGTACTTTGGTGTTTGCAGGGCAAGAATACCAACAGCTAAATCAACAAAGCTATCAAGTGAATCCTAATAAAATAGATGATTTTAATCAACTTTTTGCAACCATAACAGCGAAAAATATAATCTGTCAAAAAGTTGTCTACCTCTGGAGTTTAGAGACTTCACCACCCGAAGCTTTGAGTTTAGAAGAATTGACAACAACCTCCAAAACAGGCTGGGAAAGCTTATTAAGCCTAACTCAATCACTGATTAAAAACTATTCTGAACCGCCATCTTTAGCAATTGTTACTAAAGGATCTGTTGCCACTGGAATAGAAACGAATTTGTCGGGAATAGCCTATTCTCCCCTATGGGGACTGGGGAAAGTCATTGCTTTAGAACATCCAGAACTGCACTGCATTCAAGTAGATTTAGACCCTGAAAAATCCCTTGAAACTCAAGTCAATAGCTTGTTAACTGAACTCAAAAATCCCACAGCAGAACATCAAGTAACATTCCGGAAAAATACTCGGAAAGTATCCCGATTAACTCGCTATAAAACCGACAGTTTTAACCAATTAGAACTTCCCAAAAATCAATCCTTTAAACTGGGAATTTCCAAACGGGGAACACCGGAAAATCTGAAGTTACAACCTACAACTCGCCGTCAACCCAAAGCACAAGAAGTTGAAATTGAAGTCAAAGTAACTGGACTGAACTTCATTGATGTTTTGGATGTATTAGGTGTACTTCCCTTTGAAAGAGATTGGTTTGGGGTAGAATGTGCGGGTGAAATTGTAGCAGTTGGAGAGGGTGTAGAACACGTCAAAATAGGTGATAATGTCATCGCTCTCGCGCCGGGAAGTTTTAGTCAATATGTAACTGTTAACGCTCAATTAGTGACTTTAAAACCCGCTCACTTAACTTTTGAGGAAGCGGCTACAATTCCCGCTAATTTCATAACAGCTTATTATGCCTTACATCATCTTGCAAAAATTTCCGAAGGAGACAAAATTTTAATTCATTCTGCCGCAGGTGGAACCGGAATGGCGGCTGTAAAAATCGCCCAAGCTATGGGAGCAGAAGTGTTTGTAACTGCAAGTTATAGTAAGTGGAAATTTTTAAAATCATTAGGTATAAAACACATTATGAACTCGCGAACGTTAGAATTTGCCGATGAAATTATGCGGCAGACTCAAAACCAGGGAGTTGATATTGTTTTCAATTCTTTATCGGGAGAATTTATCCCAAAAAGTTTATCAATACTTAAAGAAAATGGACGTTTTATCGAAATTGGCAAGCGAGATATTTGGAGTTTAACTCAGGTCAAAAACCTCAAGCCAAATGTCTTTTATTACCTAGTGGATTTAATGACTACCGCTCAAGAAAATCCCAGTTTAATTCAGTCACTTTTATCAGAAATAGTGCAGAAGTTTACAACCCAAGAATTACAACCGCTACCCCGCAAAGTCTTTAATATTAAAAACGCACCTGCTGCTTTTCGATATATGCAGCAAGCCAAACATATCGGTAAAATTGTCATCACAAACTCAACTCAAGAAAATCGGAAAAATTTATCTGAAGGAACTTATCTAATTACAGGAGGTTTGGGAGGATTAGGACTGTTAGTTGCTCGTTGGTTGGTTGAAAAAGGAGCGAAAAATATAGTATTATTAAGTCGTCGTCATCCCAACTCAGAAACTCAACAAACTTTGGATGAGTTAGAAGCAATGGGAGCGAAAGTAGTTGTGATTAAAGTAGACGTTTCTGACCGCGAAAAATTAACAGAAACTTTTCAAAATATCCTAGATAATTTACCTGTGTTACGGGGAGTTTTTCATGCTGCTGGAGTCTTAGACGATAGTGTATTAATGCAACTAAACTCAGAAAAATTTGAGCGAGTAATGATGCCAAAAATGCACGGTGCATGGCATTTACACCAGTTAACAAAAGACATCCCTCTCGACTATTTTGTACTCTTTTCTTCGGCGGCTTCGCTGTTAGGTTCACCCGGACAAGCGAATCACGTCGCAGCCAATACTTTTCTAGATATGCTTGCTCACTACCGCCAAATGTTGGGGCTACCCGGACTTAGTATTAATTGGGGTGCCTGGTCTGAAGTCGGAGCGGCGGCTGAACGTCAAGTCACTCAGCACATGAGCCTCAAGGGAGTAGGAACGATTTCTCCTCAGCAAGGGCTAGAAATTTTAGAGGAATTAATCGCTCAACCCGACCCACAAGTTGGGGTAATTCCGATAGATTGGTCGCGTTTTTTACAACAAGGATTGATTTCGCCTTTCTTCTCAGAAGTTATTCCAACAGAAGCACAACCAAAACAGACAAAAAACTCAAAAATAATCCAAAAATTAGCCACCCTTCCCGCTGATGAGCATGAATCTATTTTAATTTCTTACTTGCAAGCTGAAGTCGGTAAAGTGTTAGGACTGCAACCCTCTCAATTTCCCGATCCAAAGCAAGGCTTTTTTGATATGGGGATGGACTCTTTGATGATAATTGAACTCAGAAATCGTTTGGAGAATAGTTTGGGAAAATCTGTCCCTTCAACTGTTATTTTTGAATATCCAACTATCAAAGATTTAGCCGAATATATTAGAACTGAAATTCTACCAACTAACCCCTTGATTAATCCCAGGGAAAATGTTAGTCTAGTTACGCAAGAACGGCCAGAACTTACCGGAAATTATCTAGAAAATTCTATTACAAAAGAACTGGAAAACTTAGAGAAATTATTAGGAGGTTAAACCCATGAATAATCTATCTTCATCTCAACGAATACTTGCAGCCCTAACAGAAGCTCGAACCAAGCTCGAAGCTGTAGAACAAGAGAAAAATGAACGAGTCGCTATTATTGGCATGGCGGGTCGTTTTCCAGGCGCTCAAACCGTTGATCAGTTTTGGGAAAATATAAAAAATGGGGTCAACTCTATACAATTTTTATCGGAGGAAGAATTGGTTTCATCTGGTGTGAGTTCAGATGAAATTAATGCTCAAAACTATGTCAAAGCTTATGCGAGTTTTGACAATATTGAATACTTTGATGCCGCATTTTTTGGTTACTCTCCCCGAGAAGCAGAACTGATCGATCCTCAACATAGAATTTTTCTAGAATGTGCCTGGGAAGCCTTAGAAAATGCAGGCTATGACCCCGAACGCTATTCGGGTAAAGTAGGGGTTTATGGAGGTTCGGCATTAAACAATTACATCATTAATCTTTACAGCAATACTGCTTTAAGAAAATCGGTAGACTCGGTGCAGTTTGTCATCAGTAATGTTATGGGTTTAATGCCCACTAGAGTTTCTTATAAGTTAAACTTAAAAGGCCCGAGTTGTGGAATTCAAACCGGATGTTCGACCTCATTAGTGAGTGTTCATATTGCTTGTCAAAGTTTACTGAAACAAGAATGTGATATTGCCTTAGCAGGTGGAGTTACAGTTAATTCCGCTAGAAAGTCAGGTTATCTTTATAAAGAAGACGGAATTGCTTCTCCTGATGGTTATTGTCGCGCTTTTGATGCGAATGCGAAAGGAACAGTTTTCGGAAATGGAGTGGGTATTGTTGTCTTAAAACGGCTGAGTAAAGCCTTGGAAGATGGCGATCAAATTTATGCCGTTATTCGAGGTTCAGCCATTAATAATGATGGTTCTCAAAAAGTGGGTTTAACGGCTCCTAGTGTAACGGGTCAAGCCGAAGTTATTGCAACCGCAATTGCCAAAGCCGATGTAGAACCTGAGACCATTAATTATATAGAAACGCATGGTACGGGAACAGCATTAGGCGATCCGATTGAAATTTCTGCTTTGACAAAAGTTTTTGGTAAAAGTAATAAGAAATATTGTGCTATAGGTTCAGTTAAAAGCAACATCGGACATTTAGATGCAGCCGCAGGAATTGTAGGATTAATTAAAGCGACATTAGCCCTCAAAAATAAGCAAATTCCCCCCAGTTTAAACTTTGAGAATCCTAACCCTCAAATTAACTTTGCTGACAGTGCATTTTATGTCAATACTCAACTGTCAAACTGGCAAAAAAATGGCAGCCCTCGCCGTGCTGGAGTCAGTTCTTTTGGTATGGGAGGAACGAATGCTCATATCATCCTTGAAGAAGCTCCTCAAGTCGAAATTTCTAGCAATTCTCGTCCTTGGAAATTGCTCTTACTTTCTGCCAAAACACCATCAGCTTTAGAAACAGCAACAACTCAACTTGCAACCCATCTTAAACAGCATTCAAATTTAAACTTAGCAGATGTAGCTTATACTTTACAAACCGGAAGAAAACATCACGAATATCGCCGAATGTTAGTCTGTAAAGAGTTAAAAGATGCTATTGAAACCTTAGAAACATCTGAAAATGAATCCCCAAAATTATTAACCAAATTCTATCAACATAGCCCCCAAACCCATGTGTTTATGTTCTCTGGTCAAGGGAGTCAATATATTAATATGGCGTTAGAACTCTATGAAACAGAACCGATTTTTAGACAAGTAATTGATCGGTGTAGTGAACTTATAAAACCCCATTTAGAGCGAGATATAAGAGAAATAATCTATCCTAAACAGCATCCAGAAAATAGCTTAATTAATGAAACAGCCTATGCACAACCCGCACTATTTATAATAGAATATGCTTTGGCTAAGTTGTGGATAAGTTGGGGCGTAAAACCTCAAGCAATGATTGGTCATAGTATTGGAGAATACGTTGCTGCAACTTTGGCGGGTGTGTTTTCTTTAGAAGATGCTTTAGCCTTAGTTGCAACCCGAGGAAAACTGATGCAAACCTGTCCGTCTGGGGCTATGCTTTCGGTTTCTTCAACACCGGAAAAAATTACATCTATTCTTCCCAAAGAATTAGTAATTGCAACGATTAATTCTCCCGATTTATGTGTTGTGTCCGGTTCAAACACTGCGATTAAAACCTTCGAGCAAGTTTTGATTCAACAAAATATTACCTATCGTCGTTTACATACATCTCATGCTTTTCATTCTCCTTTAATGGAACCAATTTTAGACGAATTTAAACAGATAGTTACCAAGATTAACCTAAATCCTCCTGAAATTCCCGTCATATCGAATGTAACAGGAACTTGGCTGACTGCAACTGAAGCAACGAAACCAGAATATTGGGTTCAACACTTAAGAAAAACGGTGCAGTTTTCTGAGGGAATTAAACAGGTATTGCAAAAGCCAAATCCTCTATTGTTGGAAATTGGGCCTGGACGGACATTGACTATATTTGCCAAACAGCATCAAGCTGATATAAATGCCTTAACCTCCTTGCGTCATCCCCAAGATAAACAGTCAGATCATGCTCATATTTTAGAAACTTTAGGACAACTTTGGCTATCGGGAATAGAAGTTAATTGGTCGGCATTTTATGCGAATGAACGACGCCAGCGCGTACCCTTACCCACTTATCCTTTTGAACGACAATATTATTGGATAGAACCTCAAGCTGAAACTAATAATTATCAAGAAAAACCTCAAGAACCGCAGAAAAAGTCTAATTTAGCTGAATGGTTTTATGTTCCTTCTTGGAAACGTTCAACCCTTCCTAAGCTTTCATATAATACAGAACGTAAATGTTGGTTGATTTTTGTGGATGAAATTGGATTAGGTGAAAAAATTGTTCAACGCTTAACAGCAGAAAATCAAGTTGTAGCTGAAGTCAGGATTGGAGAAAAGTTTATTCAACTTACTGAGACTTTATTTGAGATCAATCCTGAAAAATTTGATGACTATCAATATTTAATAAAAATCCTGAAACAAAACAACTTTGTTCCTAATGAGATACTTCATTTTTGGGGAACAGAATCAGCAGATCATTTCAATTCTACTTTAGAAATTGATTTTGAATCTTATCAAAATAAAGGTTTCTATAGCTTACTCGCTTTAGTTCAAGCAATTACTCAACAAAACATTGATACCCCTGTAAAACTGACAACAGTTACAACTAATATTCACGATGTACTCGGTACAGAACCTTTGAATCCTGCTCAAGTAACACAACTCGGATTATGCAAAGTTATTCCGCAAGAATATCCCCATATTACCTGCAAAAATATCGATGTTGCTGTTGGCAAAAATTCTGATTTATTTGCACAAGTGATCGATCAATTGATAGCGGAATTGCAACCAAATTCAACAGAGCCAGTCGTGGCTTATCGAGATCGATATCGATGGATACAAACATTTGAATCCGTGTTATTACCCGAACATTATGCAAAAGAAACACGATTTATCAAAAATGGCGTATACTTAATTGCAGGAGATTTAGTAGAAGGATTAGGGTTAGTTTATGCACAGTATTTAACTCAAGAATTAGAAGCAAAACTGATTTTAATCGGTCGTTCAACCTTACCAGAAAAACATCAATGGGAACAGTGGTTAATCTCACATGGTCAGCAAGATAATATCAGTCAATGTATTCGCAAACTGCAAGCGTTAGAAACATCGGGAGCAGAATTTTTATTCTTCAGTGCTGACTTAGCAGATGAAACAAAAATGCAGTCAATTGTCACTCAAGCCTATGAAAAATTCGGTCAAATTAATGGGGTAATTCATGCTGGAACAATGGGAGATAGGTCAAGCTGTCCAATTCAAGATTTAGACCTCGAAGAATGTCATCATCAGTTCCAAATGAAAGTTCGAGGATTAATGACACTAGCCCAAATTTTTGAGGGAAGAAAACTTGATTTTTATCTGCTACAATCTTCTCTATCTTCAATCGTAGGAGGCGTTGGATTTGGTGCATATACAGCCGCCAACCTATTTATGGATGCTTTTGCTAGCCAACAAAATAAAACAGGTTCAACGCCCTGGATTAGTATCAACTGGGATGCCTGTCAATTTGAGGAAGAATCAAGCTCTCAGAAAACAGGTTCGGCATTGATTGATTTAGCAATAACACCCAATGAAGCTTGGCAAGTATCCCAGCGAATTATATCACAGGATATTATTTCTCAAATAGCAGTTTCACCGAGAGATTTACACGCTAGAATTGAGCAATCAATTCTACTCAAAACCTCGGAAAACTTAGACACTTCACACTCAACTAAAACGGAACATTTAACCTCTAATCATGCTCGACCCCATCTGAAAACATCCTATACTGAACCTCGTAATGAGATTGAAAAAATAGTTGCAAATGCAATGGAAAATTTATTAGGGATAGAGAAGGTAGGAATTTATGATAACTTTTTTGAGTTGGGCGGCCATTCATTACTAGCAATTCAAATTATTTCTCGTTTGCGAGAAGAATTTCAAATAGATATCCCGATGCGAGAGTTTTTATTTGAATCACCCACTGTTGCCGGGATTGCTAAAATTATTGAGGAAAATAAATCAAAACAAACGGATGATCCGGAAATCAAAAAACTCTTAGAGGAAATCGAAAATTTATCATCGGAGGAGGTTGAATCTGTGCTATCAATTCAGGGTAACTTACAGGAAGATGATGACAAAACATAATTGCTCACTCTGTAGCTAATAACACCAACCAAGAAATAACAATTAATTTGGAGATGAACATGGATTTTAGTTTATTTTATTTTGATGGAGATGGATCGGTTGCACAACCTAATAAGTATCAGTTACTTATTGACAGTGCCAAATTTGCCGATCAAAATGGTTTTTCGGCGCTGTGGACACCCGAGCGACACTTTCATGCTTTTGGCGGACTTTATCCGAATCCTTCCTTAACAAATGCTGCCCTTGCAATGGTCACAGAAAGAATTCAATTACGAGCAGGTAGTGTTGTTGTACCCTTACATCATCCCGTGCGAATTGTAGAAGAATGGGGAGTTGTTGATAACCTTTCAAATGGTCGAGTTGGGATTGCTTTTGCCTCCGGTTGGACGATGGATGAATTCATTCTTTCTCGTGAAAATCATGCAAATCGTAAAGCAAATATGTGGCGAGGAATTAAAGCAATTCAGCAACTTTGGCAAGGGGAAGCTGTAGACTATCAAGATGCAAGTGGTAGAACAGTTCAGGTCAAAACTTTACCAAAACCAATTCAGCAAAAACTTCCAATTTGGATTACTTGTCAATCTCCAGAAACGTTTATAGAAGCGGGAAAAATGGGTGCTAATGTTCTCACCTCTTTACTCGGTGGAACTTTAGAAAGTATTGTTCCAAAAATAAAACTTTATCGAGAAGCTTTAGCCAAAAAAGGTCATAATCCCGAGGAAAAAAAAGTAACTTTAATGATTCATACTTTTTTAGGAGAAAGTTTAAACGAAGTCAAAGAACAAGTCAGGCAACCCTTTTGTGATTATCTCAAAACCCACTATGATTTGTTAGATAACTTAGCTAAAAGTATGGGGTTAAATGTTAGCCTCAAGACTTTCTCGGAAGATGATCTCGATAGCTTACTCTTATTTGGAGTAGAAGGGTTTATGAAAGGGCGATCTCTGATCGGAACTCCAACCAGTTGTCTTCCTTTTCTTCAGCAAATAGAGCAAGCAGGTATCAATGAAATCGCCTGTTTAATTGACTTTGTTCCGAGTTATAAATCTGTCATGGAAAGCCTTATTTACTTGAAACAATTGCGAGAAAAATACCACGCAGTTCAATTGAGCCAAAAAACATTAGTTTAGAATCATCGCCGAACAACTCCCAAACCTTCAATTTGAGCTATGACAAACAATAATCAAAGATTGGATGAATTAACAAAAAGAATTGCAAATCTTTCACCTGAGAAACGCCTGTTACTTGAGCAACAACTTAAAAACAGAAAGCAGCAATTCAATTCACTGACAATTCCAAAACGGAAAACAGAAGATAACCTTCCCTTGTCATTTGCACAGCAAAGGCTTTGGTTTATCCATCAGTTAGATCCAGAAACTTCAGCATATAATATTCCAGTTGCTTGGCATCTTAACGGGCATCTCAATCTTGCTATTCTTGTACAAACTCTGAATGAAGTTGTTCGCCGCCATGAAAGTTTAAGAACTACTTTTAACAGTATCGAGAATAATCAACCTCAGCAAACAATTTCATCTCATTTTACTCTAGATATTCCGATCATTGATTTGCAAATATTATCGGAAAACCACCGTGATAGTGAAGTCAAACGGCTGGCAAAACAAGAAGCAAAAAGACCTTTTAATCTCAATCAATATCAATTAATTAGAGTAACGTTATTAAAAATCAGTGAAACTCAATTTATCTTGCTTTTGACCTTACATCATATTATTGCAGATGGATGGTCAAGAGGAGTTTTACTGAAGGAATTTTCTGCAATTTACAAAGCCTTCTCTGAACAAAAACCCTCACCATTACCCGAACTAAACATTCAATATGTAGACTTTGCAATTTGGCAACAGCAATGGCTGAGTGGAGAAGAATTAAAAACACAGTTAACTTACTGGAAACAGCAACTTAAAAATTTAACAACGCTAAATTTACCGACAGATTATCCTCGACCTGTAACTCAGAGTTTTCGAGGAAAAACTCAGTCCTTAACACTTTCTAAGGAACTAACCACAGCTTTAAAAGCACTGAGTCGTCAGCAAGGGGTTACTTTATTTATGACCTTACTTGCAGCTTTTAAAATATTATTACATCGATATAGTAACCAAGATGATATTGTCATCGGTTCTCCCATTGCCAATCGAAATAGGCAGGAAACAGAAAGCCTAATTGGTTTTTTTGTTAATACTCTAGTTTTACGAACTGACTTGTCAGGAAATCCGTCTTTTGAAGATGTTTTAAAGCGAGTTCGAGAGGTTACTTCTGGAGCATATAAACATCAAGATCTACCTTTTTCAAAGTTAGTAGAAGAACTTCAACCGGAACGCAATCTCAGTCATAATCCTTTGTTTCAGGTGATGTTTCAGTTTCAAAATGAGGCTTATCAGTTTCAAAATTCATCCAGCCCTGAATTACAATTACCCAACTTACAAATCGGTCAATTTTGGATCGACCCGGAATCAACTAAGTTTGATATCACTTGGCATTTAATTGAGCGAGAATCAGAAATTTTAGTCGTTATAGAATATAGTACCGACCTATTTAAACAAGACACGATTGCACGAATGCTTGGGCATTTTCAGATGCTCTTATCAGAAATTATTGCTAACCCACAGGTCCTACTTTCTAATTTATCAATTCTAACTCTTACTGAACAACATCAATTGTTAACAGAGTGGAATAAAACTCAAGCTAATTATATTAATACCTGTGTTCATCATCTATTTGAAAATCAAGTTCAACAAGAACCCGATGCGGTTGCTATTCGTTTTAATTATGATGAAAATTTTAAAAATGAAACAATTATAACTTATAAAAAACTTAATATCAAAGCGAATAAACTTGCACATTATCTTCAAAAAAAAGGAGTTAAGCCCGAAGTTTTAGTCGGAATATGTATCCCACGTTCACCCGAGTTACTGATTGCGATTTTGGCAGTTCTTAAAGCAGGTGGTGCCTATGTTCCACTCGATCTTAACTATCCTTCAGAGCGGTTAGGCTTTATGCTCTCTGATGCACAAGTTGCTATGGTATTAACCACTGAAAAGTTAAATTCAGAGATAGTAAAGCATATCCCATCTACTCCCATTTTAAATATTAAAGAAAACTGGAATATTATTGATTGTGAAATTGATTCTAATCCTACAAATTCAGGAACCATACACAATTTAGCCTATGTTATTTACACATCGGGTTCAACAGGAAAACCCAAAGGAACTCTGTTAACCCATCAAGGGCTTATTAATTATTTAAACTGGGCAATTCAAGAATATGATTTCGTTAATGGAGAGGGATCTCCGCTACATTCTTCAATCGGATTTGATGCCACAATTACCAGTTTATTCTGTCCTTTATTAGTTGGAAAAACTATATTTATTTTATCAGAAAATCAAGAAATTGAAGCTTTGAGTGCAGCTTTAAGTTCGGAGGCTCAATTCAGCTTGGTTAAAGTCACTCCGGCTCATCTAGGGATATTAAGCCAACTTCTGTCGCAGCAATCAAAACTTAGTCAAATAAACTCTTTAATTATCGGTGGAGATGCTTTGTTAGCTGAGAATCTTTCTTTCTGGCGTAAAAACACTCCAAAAACGAGATTAATTAATGAATATGGGCCGACAGAAACAGTGGTTGGATGTTGTGTTTATGAAGTTCCAACCCAGGCTTCTCTTTCGGGTGCAGTTTCCATTGGTCGTCCGATTGCAAACACTCAAATTTATATCTTAGATCGATATTTACAACCAGTTCCAATTGGTGTCCCCGGTGAACTCTATATAGGAGGTTTAGGTGTAGCTAGAGGTTACTTAAATCGACCAGACTTAACAGCAGAAAAATTTATTCCTAATCCTTTTAATAGATATAAAACTCAAGACCGTCTGTATAAAACTGGAGATTTAGCACGATATCTCACCGATGGTAATATAGAATATTTAGGACGACTCGATCATCAAGTAAAAATTAGAGGATTTCGCATCGAATTGGGCGAGATAGAAGCCGTATTAACTCAACATCCAGAAGTTCAAGAAGCAAGAGTTACAGTTCAAGAAAATTCCGCTAATCAGCGCCTAGTTGCTTACACCATACTTCACTCTGAAATTCAAGATTATAGCTTAGAAATACAAAATAAACTGCATCATTTTCTCAAAAATAAACTTCCCCATTATATGATTCCAAATGCTTTTATTATCCTATCTGCCTTTCCACTAACTCCAAATGGTAAAGTAGACCTTAAAGCCTTACCTAAAGTAGAGGAAGTGATAAAAACATCTTCTTCTGTGGCTCCGAGTACCCCTAACGAGAAAATCTTAACGGAAATTTGGAGAGATGTTTTAGGAAAAGAAAACATTGGAATTTATGATAACTTCTTTGAATTGGGAGGCGATTCTATCCAAAGCATTTCAATTATATCTAAAGCAACTCAAGCAGGCTTAAAACTAACGCCTAGACAGATATTTCAGTATCAAACCATTGCTGAATTAGCGGCTATTGCAACCTCAAATAAACCTCTAAAAACTGAACAGGGTTTAGCAACAGGTTCCGTTGCTTTGACACCCATTCAACATTGGTTTTTTGAACAAAAACTTTTACATCTGCATCACTATAACCAGTCTGTTGTTTTGGAAGTTTCACCGGATATCAACTTTCAAGATCTTGAACAATCTATTCAGCAACTTCTCGTACAGCATGATAGTTTACGATTGAGATTTAAACAGGATAATACAGACTACAAACAGTTTTATTCATCTCCTGAAGAAACTATTCCAGCCAGCTACATTGATTTATCAGAATTAACAGAAAATCAAAAAATAGAAGCCTATAAAACCGCTTCAGAGCGTTTACAAAAAAGTTTAAATATTTCCTATAAACTTGTTAAAGCTGCTTTGTTTAAACTTGGAAATAATCAACTTGATCGTTTGCTGTTCATAATTCATCACCTTGCTGTTGATGGAGTATCTTGGCGAATTATTCTTGAAGATTTTGCACTAGCTTACAAACAACTGAGCCACCAAGAAAAAATCAAACTCCCCGCTAAAACAAGCTCTTATCAAGATTGGTCAACTGGCTTGATTTCTTATAGTGAATCTGGAAAAGTGACCTCTGAATTGAACTACTGGTTAGCTCAGTCCCAAAAATCAATTAATTCAATACCTGTTGATTTCCCTGTAGAAAATTCAGCCAATACAGTCGGTTCAACAGCTAAAGTCTGCGTGAGTTTAGATATAAATGAAACTCAGCTAGTTTTAGAAGAAATCCCGAAAATACTCAAGACACAAATTAATGATATATTGTTAACAGCCATCGTTCAAAGCTTTGCTCAGTGGACGGGTTTACGCTCGCTTTTAATTGACTTAGAAGGACACGGAAGAGAAGAACAATTATTTGAAAACATCAATATATCACGCACAGTCGGTTGGTTTAGTGCCATTTTTCCAGTTGTGCTAGAGTTAGGAACAATTCACAATACAGGAGAGGCTCTTAAGTGTATAAAAGAACAACTTAATCGTATTCCTAATCATGGTATGAATTATGGGATTATGCGATATCTCAGCCCAGATAAAACTGTGCGTTCTCAATTAAAAGCGGCTCCTCAAGCTTCTGTTATTTTTAACTATCTCGGTCAAATTAATCCGGTAAAATCAGAATTTTTTACATTGGATATATCCGAGTCAAGTCAGTTCAACCGTTCTCCCGAGCAAATTCGCCGTTATCTGTTAGAAATCAATGGATTTGTGAGTCAAAATAAACTGCAACTGAATTGGATATATAGTCAAAATATTCATAAACGAGAAACTATTGAATATTGGGCTAATCATTTTATTACTGCAATAAAAGCTATAATTACTTATGCTTCCACTCCAGAAGCCGAGGCTTATACACCATCAGACTTTTCCTCCGCCCGTATCAATCAAAAACAACTTGATAAATTGCTAACAAAACTCAAAAAAAAAAATTAACTAACATTCAACCAAATTAACCTGTAGTTTATTCAAAATTAATTTCTATGTCTAAACAAGATATCGTTGATATATACGAACTTTCTCCCATGCAACAGGGAATGCTCTTTCACACCCTGTATAATCCCAGTTCGGGTGTATATTTTGAGCAGCGGAGTTGTTTAATTTCTGGAAAACTAAATACACAAGCATTTAAGCAAGCTTGGCAACAGGTTATAACTCGATATCCCGTGTTGCGTACAGCTTTCTATTGGGAAGAATTAGAGAAGCCATTGCAAGTCGTTTATTCACAAGTTAACTTACCTTTTATTGAAGAAGACTGGCAAAATTTAACGCCAAACGAACAAGAGAATAAATTACAATCTTTTTTCATTTCAGATCGAGAAAAAGATTTTCAACTGGATCAAGCTCCCTTAATGCGTTGTGCCTTATTTAAACTACAAGAAAGCACTTATCAATTTGTTTGGAGCCATCATCATCTACTGATGGATGGTTGGTGTAATGGTTTGATCATCAAAGAAGTTTTAGCACTTTATGAAGCGTTTAAGCAAGGTCAAACCTTATCGCTTATACCCTCGCGTCCTTATCGAGAATATATTAGTTGGCTGCAACAGCAAGACCTCTCAAAAGCAGAAAAATTTTGGCATGAAAATCTTAAGGGCTTTACTACTCCAACGGCGTTAACAGTAGAATATTATCAAAATAAGGAAGATGTTCATGCTCAAGAATATCTCCAATTTTCCAGCGTAGAAACAATTAATATACAGTCATTTTGTCAGCAACATCACTTGACTCTAAATACCGTTATTCAAGGGGCTTGGGCATTACTTCTCAGTCGTTACAGTGGAGAATCTGATGTTGTATTTGGTGCAACAGTATCAGGTCGTCCTCCCACTTTACCGGGAGTAGAATCTATAGTTGGGCTGTTTATTAATACTCTGCCTGTACGGGTAAAAGTTTCTCCCAAAATGCAATTAATTTCCTGGTTGCAAACCCTACAAACTCAACAAATAGAACGAGAGCAATATGCTTATAGTTCTTTGATAGATATTCAAAAATGTAGTGAAGTTCCTACAGGAACATCGCTATTTGAAAGCTTGCTAGTCTTTGAAAATTATCCCATTTCTCTCGATACAGTATTAAATCAATCAAACAGCAGCTTAAACATCAGTCAAGCTTGGGGTTTTGAAAAGACAAATTATCCTCTAGCGTTGTTTGTTTTACCCAATTCTGAACTCTTATTAAGGATAGATTACAACAAAAGTCGTTTTATTCCTGAAAAAATTAAGCAGATTTTAAAACATTTTAAAATATTACTATTAGAATTAATTAGTAATCCTCAAGCGCGATTGTTTGAGTTATCCTTATTATCACCGACTGAACAGCATAAACTTCTGATTGAATGGAATAAAACAGAAACAGAAATTTCTCATCAAGCCGCTATTCATCAATTATTTGAAGCACAAGTTAAACAAACGCCCGATGCTGTTGCGGTTGCTGACGAACATCAACAATTAACCTATCAAACCCTCAATTACAAAGCAAATCAGCTTGCACATTACTTACATAAACAGGGTGTAAAATCTGAACAATTAATTGGGATTTGTTTAGAGCGTTCTTGTGAGATGCTCATCGCACTTTTAGCCGTTATGAAAGTCGGTGCTGCTTATGTTCCTCTTGATCCTGCCTATCCTAAAGAACGTCTAATTTTCATAATAGAAGATGCTAAGATTTCACTATTATTAACTCAATCTAACCTTTTCAATCACAACGGCAAAACAGATAAAGTTATTTATTTAGATGAGCAATGGGAAGCGATCGCACAACAGAATTCCGAAAATATTGACTCTCAAATTTCACCTCAAAATTTAGCCTATGTGATTTATACTTCTGGTTCTACAGGTCAGCCTAAAGGTGTAGAAATTTGCCATAACAGCTTAACAAACTTCTTAATAGCAATGCGTCAAAAACCGGGTTTATTAGCAGAAGATATTGTATTTTCAGTAACAACACTTTCGTTTGATATCGCAGCATTAGAATTATATTTACCTATAATTGTAGGCGCTCGTTTAATAATTATCAGTCGTGAAATTGCTAAAGATGGTGTTGCATTGCATGAAAAATTAAGCATTTTCAATCCAACACTAATGCAAGCCACACCTGCAACTTGGCGAATGTTAATAGCTGCTGGATGGACGGGAAGCAAAAATCTCAAAATTCTTTGCGGAGGTGAAGCACTCGATCATCATCTTGCCCAACAACTTTTACAAAATTCTGAACAAATTTGGAATCTTTATGGCCCAACAGAGACAACTATTTGGTCAGCTATTTATCAATTAGATTTAAGTTGTATTTATCCCGAAAAATCTACTTATGTTTCAATTGGTCGTCCCCTGGCTAATACTCAATTTTATGTCCTAGATTCTCACCTACAACCTGTTCCAATTGGTGTTCAAGGTGAACTTTATATTGCAGGTCTAGGTGTGGCTAGGGGTTACTTAAACCGTCCTCAATTAACCTCAGAAAAATTCATTCCCAATCCTTTTAGTAAAAATAAAACTCAAGAACGTCTCTATAAAACAGGAGATTTAGTGCGGTATTTACCCGATGGAAATATTGAATACTTAGGACGGTCAGATGATCAAGTTAAAATTAGAGGTTTTCGGATTGAACTGGGTGAAATTGAAGCGGCATTACACGAGTATCCAAAGGTCAAAAAAGCGGTAGCTATCGTCAACTCTGATCAAGCTGGCGAACAGCGTTTAGTTGTTTACTTTATTCGTGAAAATATAACTCAACAGTCACCAAAACAAGAATATATTAATAATCAAGCATTGCGTCTTTTTCTTGATGAAAAATTACCCAAATACATGATACCTTCCGCATTTGTAGAGTTAGAAGCCTTTCCTTTAACTCCCAATGGAAAAATAGATCGTCGTGCTTTAGCAGCCATTGAGTATCAACTTACTACCACAAATAACAGCATTAAACCTCAAACACCAGTTGAAGAAATTTTAGTCGGAATTTGGGAAAATATTTTAAACTTCCAGGGAATAGGAATTAATGAAAACTTTTTTGAATTGGGCGGACATTCCCTATTAGCAACTCGTGTAGTTTCCCAGATTAGACAAATCTTTAAAATCGAGTTTCCTTTGCGTTATTTATTCGATTTTCCTACAATTTATGAACTGGCTCAAGAAGTAGAGATTTTAACGCAGAATCGTTTAAAACTCTCCATTTCGCCCATTCAGCCAATATCTCGTTCTAACAATTTACCTCTGTCTTTCGCTCAACAACGACAATGGTTTTTATCACAGTTTGAACCGAACAATCCTTTTTATAATATTCCTGTAGCTATTCGTTTACAGGGAACTTTAAACATTACAATTCTCGAGCAAACTTTTTCAGAAGTGATTCATCGCCATGAAGTCTTAAGAACTGCTTTTCACACTATTGATGGAAAACCCCAACTTTCTATTTCAGAAACTTGTGAATTAGACTTACCGATTATTGATTTAAGTCAGTTGTCTGAAACTAAGAAACAAGCAACAACTGAGCAATTTTTATTTGCAGAAACCCAACAACACTTTGATCTTGGTTCTAGTCCATTATTTCGTATTAAGTTGCTGCGCCTGAAGGAACAAGAACATATATTACTCCTAGCTTTCCATCATATTATTTCTGATGGTTGGTCAATGGGTGTATTGTTACATGAACTCTCAACACTGTATCAAGCTTTTCTAAATCAAGAACCTTCTCCTTTAGAAGAATTACCCATTCAATATGTTGACTTTGCCAGTTGGCAGCGACAATGGTTAAAGGGTGAACTTTTAGAAAATCAGCTTTCTTATTGGCGACAAAAATTGCAGGATGCACCTACACTTTCACAGCTACCGACCGATCGCATTCGTCCAGCCATTCAAACTGTTCGAGGTGCCAGTTACACTTTTAAGATATCCCAGCAATTATTAGAAGGTTTAAAAATCCTCAGTCAGCAGTCAGGAAGTACCCTTTTTATAACTTTACTTACTGCATTTTACACATTAATTCATCGCTATACAGGCAATGAAGATCTTATTATTGGCTCTCCAATTGCCAATCGTAACAGATCCGAAATTGAAAAATTAATTGGCTTTTTTGTAAATACATTAGCTCTGCGAGCCGATTTATCAGGAAACCCAACCTTTGAGGAATTATTGCAGCGAGTTCGTCAAGTCTCGTTAGAAGCCTATGCACACCAATATTTACCTTTTGAACAGTTACTAGAAGAATTAAAAATTTCTCGATCTTTAAGTTACACACCTTTATTTCAAATCATGTTTGTGCTGCAAAATGCTCCTCTTAAAGAAGTAAACTTTTCGGATTTAAGTTGGAGTCCTATTGATATTCCTCGCCAAACAGCCAAATTTGATTTAACTCTGTCATTAACAGAAACAGATGATTATATCGTCGTAACTTTTGAATATAATACAGATTTATTTGAACAAAATACTATCCGCATACTCGCAGAGCATTTTCAAAATTTATTAGAAGCTATTATCGTCAACCCTGAACATAAAATCTCGGAATTAACGTTATTAAATCAAGATGAAAAACAGCAAATTTTAGTTGAATGGAATCAAACGAAAACTAATTATCCGCGAGAAGCTACTATTCATCAACTGTTTGAACAACAGGTTGAACAATATCCTGATGCGATCGCTCTGACCTACGCCGATCAACAACTCACTTATCGAGAACTTAATATTAAAGCCAATCAAATCGCACACTATCTGCGAAAAATCGGCACGAAAACCGATACATTAATCGGAATTTGCATGGAACGCTCAATTGAGACGTTTGTGAGTATTTTAGGAATTTTAAAAGCGGGAGCAGCCTATGTTGTTCTCGAAAAAAACTATCCTCAAGAACGCCTAGAATTTATCTTAGAAGATACTCAAGTTTATGCAATAATTACTGACCCAAACAGCACTCATTTTCCAGCTTTAAATATTCCTATTTTAAACCTAGAGACTGATTGGCAAATCCTGAGCCAAGAAAGCTCAAACAATCCCATTCATCAAGTAACAGCAGAAAACTTAGCTTATGTTATGTATACTTCCGGTTCCACAGGGAAGCCAAAAGGGGTGTGTATTCCTCATCGAGGAGTGGTTAGACTTGTTAAAGAAAATAATTATGTGAACTTTAATACTGAAGAAATTTTTCTTCAAGCTGCACCTCTTCCTTTTGATGCTTCCACTTTTGAAATTTGGGGAGCTTTACTCAATGGTGGACGCATCGTTATATTACCCAATCATCAGCCTTCTTTAAATGAACTCGGAGAAATTATTAAACAATATAATATAACTACACTCTGGCTAACAGCAGGGTTATTTCATCTCATGGTTGATGAACAGCTTCAAAGTTTTAAAAATGTTCGTCAACTCTTGGCGGGTGGTGATGTTTTATCGGTAGTTCATGTTAATAAACTATTAAAACAATTTCCTGATTGTAAACTTATTAATGGGTATGGCCCGACAGAAAGCACAACATTTTCCTGCTGTTACTCCATGACAAATGTTGGTCAAATTAGTCAATCAGTACCCATTGGTTATCCCATTTCTAATACTCAAATTTATGTACTAGATCGCTATCTTCATCCAGTACCTACAGGAGTTCCTGGTGAACTCTACATCGGGGGTGACGGTCTGGCTAGAGGTTATCTAAATCGACCCGATTTAACTGCCGAAAAATTTATTCCCAATCCTTTTAATCCTCAAATAACATCCCATCGTTTGTACAAAACTGGGGATTTAGTGCGATATAAACAGGATGGAACGCTTGAATATTTAGGTCGTTTGGATAATCAAGTTAAAGTTAGAGGTTTTCGGATAGAATTAGGAGAAATAGAAGCCGTATTAACCCAACATTCATCGGTTCAAGATGTAGCTGTAATTACAGATAATCAACGAGGAAACAAACGCCTTATTGCTTATGTAGTTCTCGATAAAAACTCAGAAGCTATTCAAAATCAATCTTTAAGCATCCTCTCTCAACTTCGAGCTTTTCTTACCGAAAAGTTACCGGACTATATGATTCCTGCTCTTTTTGTACCCATAGAATCACTTCCCCTGACTTCCAATGGAAAAGTGGACTATCGAGCTTTATCCCAACGAGAAATTCTTCAATTGGAATCTCAATCAGAATTGGTCAATCCTCAAACTGAAATTGAAATTAAGCTGGCTGAAATTTGGTCGGAAATTCTTCAAGTTGAGCGGATAGGAATTCACGATAATTTCTTTGAGATCGGAGGAGATTCTATTTTGGCAATTCAGATTATTAGTAAAGCCAGTAAAGCAGGAATTCAGCTTACACCTAAACAAATTTTTCAATATCAAACAATAGCGGAATTAGCTGCAATGGCTACTGTAGAGAAAGCTATCAATAGCGAACAAGGATTAATAACAGGTTCAGTTCCTCTAACTCCAATTCAACATTGGTTTTTTGAAAATCATAAGCAAGATATTTCTCACTTTAATCAGGCGATTTTGATTGAAGTTAAACAAAGTCTTGATATTGCTATTCTAGAAAAAACAGTTCAGCAGTTATTAATTCACCATGATGCACTACGTCTTCAGTTTGAGCAAACAGAATTAGGCTGGAAACAAACAATAGCTTACCCCAACTCCGAGATACCGTTAATCTACTTTGATTTATCTAATCTCCCAGAACCCGAACAAAACCAAGCTCTTGAATTCACCGTCAATGAAGTTCATAAAAGTCTGAACCTGTTAACTGGCAGCTTGGTTAGAGTTGCGCTGTTAAATTTAGGATGTGATCGGGGTTATCGCCTGCTGTTTGTTATTCATCATTTAGCTGTCGATGGTTTATCTTGGCGAATTTTATTAGAAGATTTTCAAACGATCTATAAACAACTAGACACTCATCAAAAAATAGACCTTTCATTAAAAACGACCTCCCTAAAACAATGGTCTGAAGCTTTGCAAGAATATGCAAACTCAGAGTTAATTCAACAAGATCGAAATTATTGGTTAACTGTTATAACTCAAGATACTGATTCATTACCTGTAGATTGCTGTCGGGGAGAAAACACGGTTCAAGCATCAGAAACAGTTACAATATCTCTCAGCTTGGAAAAAACAAAAGCCTTGCTTAAAGATATTCCATCGGCTTATAATACTCAGATTAATGATATTTTGCTAACGGCATTGACACAAACGATATCTACCTGGACAGGTCAAAAGTCCCTGTTAGTTGATTTAGAAAATCATGGTAGAGAATCTCTGCTAAATGATCTCAACCTTTCTCGAACAGTCGGATGGTTTACATCTATTTTCCCGATCCTATTAGAATTAAATACAATAGATTTAGGAGAATCAATAAAAACAATTAAAGAACAACTTCGTCAAGTTCCTAACTCGGGAATGGGCTATGGAATTTTACGCTATCTGGCTGCTTCAGAATCAAAAATTCCCAATTCTAAAGCTGAAATCTGTTTTAACTATCTGGGACAATTTGATAAAATGTTATCATCTTCTATGATGGGTGTAGCCTCGGAATCAAGCGGTCAAGCTCGTAGTTCAAAACAAACCAGACCTTATTTGTTAGAAATTAATGGATTAATTATTCAAGGAAAACTAAAATTTAACTGGACATACAGCAAAAACTTTCATCATCACACCACGATAGAAAACTTAGCAATGGACTTTAAAGAAGCTTTAAATAAGCTTATTAATCACTGCTGTTCGTCCGAAGCGGGAGGTTATACACCCTCTGATTTTTCATTGGCTGAACTCGATCAAAATCAACTTAATCAAGTTCTAGACCAAATAGAATTTTAAACCTTAACTATTTTCCTAAAACCTGAACAAGCAAACTTACAGCCAAACGAAAATGAATCAAAAAAATATAGAAGATATCTATCCACTTTCTCCAATGCAGCAAGGAATGCTGTTTCATAGTTTGTTAGCTCCCGAATCAGGAGCTTACATTGTACAGTCTTGTTATGAAATCCAAGGCAGTTTAAATCGCACTGCTTTTGAACAAGCTTGGCAGGAAGTTATTAATAGACATTCAATTTTAAGAACAGCTTTTGTTTGGGAAAAATTAGAGAAACCCCTACAAGTTGTTGGTCGAGAAGTCAAAGCTGTAACTGTTTATCAGGATTGGCAACACCTCACACCAGAGCAACAACAAACCCAACTTAATTTTTTACTAAAAAATCAACGAAAACAAGGCTTTAACCTAGCAAAACCGCCTTTAATGTCTTTTAATTTAATTCAAGTTCAAAATGATATTTATCAATTCATTTGGACGTATCATCACCTGTTATTAGATGGTTGGTCTGTTCCGTTGATTATCAAGGAATTTATTACCGTTTATGAAACTATTATTCAAGATCAAAAATTACCTCTAGAAAAGCCTCGTCCCTATCGAGATTATATCGCTTGGTTACAACAGCAAGACCTATCGAATGCTCAGACATTTTGGAGTAAAATACTTCAAGGTTTAACGACACCAACAACAATTAGCCGTCAAACTGACCGCTTTAAAAGTCCAAATAAAAACTATCAAGAACAGCATCTTCAGCTTTCGGAAGAAGTCACAGCAAAACTGAAATTTTTCGCCAAACAACATCAAGTCACTATTAACAGTTTAGTACAAGCAGCGTGGGCATTAATTTTAAGTTTTTATAGCGGAGAAAATGATGTCATATTTGGATCAACTTATTCGGGTCGTCCGACCAACTTAATGAACGCTGAACAGATAGTGGGAGTATTTATTAATACCCTTCCGGTGCGAATTTATATAGATGGAAAAGCAACTTTATTGCAATGGATTAAACAACTTCAATCTCAACAAATAGAAGCACAGCAATATCAATATATCCCTTTAGTAGAAATCCATCGTTTGAGTGAGATTTCCAGAAATTTACCCTTATTTGAGAGTCTTGTTATTTTTGAAAACTATCCAGTTGATACGGCTCTCAAACAATCCCTAAAAAATCTCAAGATTAAAAATGTTTCGGCTCAAGAACAAACCAACTATCCTCTAACACTTTACGCAGTCAGTGATTCTCAGCTTTCACTAAAACTTGTCTATGATTCTGAACACTTTAACTCAGTAACAATTACTCAAATTTTAGATAATTTAAAAACCTTACTCTTAAGCATAATTACAAATCCGCAGCAAAAGCTTTATCAACTTTCACTGTTATCTCAATCTGAGCAACACAAACTGCTAGTAGATTGGAATAAGACTCAAACAACATTTGAAAAACTCGCCTGTATCCATCAACTTTTTGAAACCCAAGCCGAACAAACACCGGATGCTATTGCTATTGCTGACTCACATCAACAACTCAGCTATCAAAAGCTTAATAAAACGGCAAATCAACTCGCTCACCACCTACAAAAACAGGGCGTTCAACCCGAACAAACTATTGGCATTTGTTTAGAGCGTTCCTGTGAAATGGTCATTGCTTTATTAGCCGTTTTAAAACTTGGAGCCACATATATTACCCTTGACCCTGCTTATCCTAAAGACCGTCTTAATTTTATTATAGACAACGCACAAATCTCATTGATTATTACTCAAACTTCCCTGAACTCTCTCCGATTATGCGTTGAAAATATTCTCAATATAGACGAACAGTGGTCAATTATTGCTCAAGAAAAAACTGAGAATTTTTATAATAACATTACACTGGAAAATCTCGCCTACATTATTTACACTTCTGGTTCTACGGGTCAACCAAAAGGTGTACAAGTTTCTCATCACGCCCTGAGTAACTTTCTGTTTGCTATTAATCAACATCTCAACCTAATACCATCAGACGTTTTATTATCTGTTACCAGCCTCTCTTTTGATATTGCCGCCTTAGAACTTTATTTGCCTTTGATTATCGGGGCGCGTGTAGTGATTGCCAGCCAAAAAACAACCGCAGACAGCCAACAACTTCAACATCAAATCAGCCAATTAAACATCACAATTATGCAAGGCACGCCCGCCACCTGGCAAATGTTAATACTAGGTGGGTGGTCGGGAAAGCACAACCTAAAAATTCTCAGTGGAGGAGAAGCATTAGACCCTAAATTAGCCCAACAACTTTATCAAAATTCTCTACAACTTTTTAACGTTTACGGCCCGACTGAAACAACAATTTGGTCATCCATTTATCAAGTTAAAAACTCAGAATATTTAGATAAAAATCAAACCGTTTTAATTGGTCGTCCTCTTGCTAATACGGAGTTTTATATTCTTGATAAAAACCTACAACCCGTTCCGATAGGAGTACCCGGAGAGTTATATATTGGAGGAGCCGGAGTCGCCAGAGGGTACTTAAATCGAGCCGACTTAACCGCAGAACGTTTTTTACCTAATCCATTTAAAAATACTTCTGAACGCCTGTATAAAACGGGAGATTTAGTGCGATATCTGAACGATGGAAATGTTGAGTATTTAGGACGGTTAGACTCTCAAGTTAAACTGCGAGGGTTTAGAATAGAATTAGGAGAAATAGAAGCGATATTAAAACAACATCCGCAAGTTCAACAAGCGGTCGTAGTAGTCAATTCACAAAACCAAGAAAAGCGTCTGATAGCTTATATTTTATTTTCAGAAAAATCAGAGTTAACTGTAACAAAACTGAGAAAATTTTTAGAAGAAAAGTTGCCAATTTATATGAGACCTTCTGCTTTTATAATATTAGATGCTTTGCCTCTCACTCCCAATGGTAAAATTAATAGACGAGCGCTTCCAATACCCGAACAAATTCGTCCACAGTTAGAAGCAACTTATGTGATGCCAAAGACTGAAATTGAAAAAACAATTGCTCAGATTTGGCAAAAAGTTCTTAATCTAGAAAATATTGGCATTCACGATAACTTTTTTGATTTGGGGGGACATTCTTTATTAATGGTGAGGGTTCATAGCCAATTGAGAACAGCATTTTCATCTGATATTCCATTAGTAGAAATGTTTAGATATCCGACCATTCATGCTTTGGCTGATTATTTTAATCACTCCCGATTAGAATCAAGTAATCAGCCAGAGGATAGAACAGAACAGCTTACAGTTGGCAAGAAAAGGTTATCTCAACTCCGTCAACGAAAAGCTTTTCGAGATAATAAACATCAAAATAATTAAAATTTAATTTTACTGTCCTCTGTTTGAAAAATTAATCTTGCTCACAAATGGAAAACTTAAAAATGGCTACTCAATATAACGGTTTAGAAATTGCAATCATTGGAATGGCTGGTCGCTTTCCAGAAGCTCAGAATCTAGAAGCATTTTGGGACAACTTGAAAAATGGAGTTGAGTCTATTCATTTCTATCAAGACAAAGAACTTCTAGAACTTGGAATAGATGAGGATCTGATTAATCATCCTCAATATATTAAAGCCGGTGGAAAATTAGACGGAATAGACTTATTTGATGCTGAGTTTTTTGGGTTTAATCCTAAAGAAGCAGAACTTCTCGATCCCCAACATCGTTTATTCTTAGAATGTGCTTGGGAAGCTCTAGAAAATGCGGGTTATGACTCCGAAAAATACTCGGGAACAATTGGTGTTTACGGGGGAGCGGGAATGAATGGTTATCTATTCAATCTTTATACAAACCCAAAAATCAGAAATTCAGTCAGCAACTACCAGCTTTTTTTAGCGAGTGATAAAGATTTTCTAACAACCAGAGTATCGTATAAATTGAATCTTTCTGGGCCAAGTATTGATATTCAAACAGCCTGTTCAACTTCATTGGTTGCTGTTCATTTGGCTTGTCAAAGTTTATTAAGTGGAGATTGTGATATCGCCTTGGCGGGAGGGGTTGCAATTTCTAAACAAGTTGGTTATTTATATCAAGAAGAAGGCATTTATTCCCCTGACGGACATTGCCGAACATTTGATGCTCAAGCTCAAGGAACCATCGGGGGAAATGGTGTCGGAATTGTTGTATTAAAACGATTAGAAGATGCCATCAATTCCGGGGATTCAATTCAGGCAATTATTAAAGGATCGGCAATTAATAATGATGGTGCATTTAAAGTCAGTTATACTGCTCCTAGAATTGATACTCAAGCACAAGTTATTCGAGCGGCTCAAATCATGGCAGAAGTCGAGCCAGAAACGATTAGCTATATCGAAGCGCATGGAACAGGAACTGCTTTGGGTGATCCTATAGAAATTTCTGCATTAACTCAAGCTTTTCGTGCGGGTACTGAGAAGAAAAATTTTTGTGCGATCGCCTCTGTAAAACCTAATGTTGGACACTTAGATGCTGCGGCAGGAATTGCTGGTTTAATCAAAACAATTCTCGCTCTAAAACATCAACAAATTCCCCCTTTAGTTCACTTTGAAAAACCGAACGAACAAATTAATTTTGAGGACAGTCCCTTTTATGTAAACACGAGTTTATCAAACTGGACAACGAAAAATTCTCCTCGGCGAGCAGGTGTAAGTTCTTTTGGAATTGGAGGAACAAATGCTCATGTTATCTTAGAAGAAGCGCCAATAATTCAACCATCTAGTCCTTCTCGTTCCTGGCAATTACTCCTAGTTTCAGCAAAAACAAATACAGCTTTAGAAACGGCTACTAACAATTTAGTCACTTATTTCAAGCAACATTCAGACTTAAACCTAGCTGATATAGCGTATACATTAAAAGTCGGGCGTCGTGCATTTAATTATCGGCGGATGATGGTTTGCCAAACCCTAGAAGAAGGCATAAAAACCTTAGAATCTTTAGAACCAGATCAAGTTTTTACGCAATTTCAAGAACCGAGTCATCATTCTGTAATCTTCATGTTTTCCGGGCAAGGAACCCAGTATGTAAATATGGGTTTGGAACTCTATCAAACAGAGCCTATTTTTAGAGAAATTGTTGACGATTGCAGTGAAACCCTTAAGCCTCATCTCAATTTAGATTTACGGAATATTCTTTATCCAAAACAATCTCAATGTGATGAGACTATTAACGAAACTCTCTATGCTCAACCCGCTCTTTTTGTCGTTGAATATGCTCTGGCGAAACTGTGGATGGCTTGGGGAATTTATCCCGAAGCAATGATCGGCCATAGCGTTGGGGAATATGTAGCCGCTTGTTTGGCGGGTATTTTTTCCTTAAAAGATGCACTTTTTCTGATTGCAAATCGAGCAAAATTGATGCAGAAACAGCCTCACGGTGCAATGATTTCTGTTGCGTTATCGATAGAAGATGTGCAACCATTGCTAAGTTCAGAAATTGCAATTGCGGCAAGTAATGCACCTAAATTATCTGTATTATCGGGTTCAATAGCAGCCATTGATCGCTTACAAGAACATCTAGAAAAACAGGGAATTCCATATAAAAGACTGCACACTTCCCATGCTTTTCACTCTCCAATGATGGACTCTGCAAAAACTGAATTTCTGGAAATTATCGAAAAACTTTCGTTAAATAATCCTCAAATTCCTTTCATTTCAAATCTCACCGGAACTTGGATAACTGCTGAACAGGCAACCGATCCGAACTATTGGGCTAAACATCTGCGTCAAACGGTTTTATTTTCATCAGGAATTGCAGAGTTAATTCAAGATAAAAGTCGCATTTTTTTAGAAGTAGGGCCGGGACGAACTTTAAGTTCTCTGACGAAACAGCAATCAGATTTCAAGGAACAGCTTGTGCTATCCTCTATTCGTCATCCTCAACACAATCAATCTGATACAGCTTTTTTACTCACAACTTTAGGCAAGCTTTGGCAGGCCGGAGTTAATATTAATTGGTCGGGATTTTATACCGATGAAAATCGTCAACGCTTACCATTACCAACCTATCCTTTTGAACGCAAAAAATACTGGGTTGAACCTTCGTCAGAGCCTCAACAAAAACCCAATAAAAAACGAAGTTTAGCAGACTGGTTTTATGTTCCGACTTGGGAAAGAATGCTATCACCTGATTCTGTAGATGTGAATCGTTTAAGTCAACTCAAAAAAAGTTGGTTAATTTTTATAGATTCTCTCGGAATTGGGACAGAAATTGCTCAAAAGTTAATTAATGCAGGTCAGGAGGTTGTGATGGTCAGTAGAGGAGAAACCTTTGACGAAGTGGGTTATCGAACTTTTGAGATCAATCCTCAAGAAAAACAGGATTACCAGGCTTTAATTGAAGATTTAAACCTGCGAGAGTTTCATCCCGATTATATTGTTCATCTTTGGGGAATCGAAGACGATAAACCCTCGTCAAATTCAAGCTTGAAAACAGATCGAAATCAAGAATTTTACAGTTTACTGTTTTTAACCCAAGCGATTAATCCTGGAAAAATTGATAATACTATACAAGTTTTTGTCGTTACAAATCCCATCTATAATGTCATGGGTTCAGAAGAAGTTAATCCGGAAAAAGCAACAGTTTTAGGGCTATGTTTGGGAATTGGGCAAGAATATCCTCAACTGTCTTGTCGTCATCTTGATGTTATGGTTCCGACTGCAAAAGAAAATCATAAAAAACTCAGTGATTGCCTACTTGCAGAATTCATAGATGAACCTACAGAATTAACTGTTGCTTACCGGGATTATTATCGCTGGAAGCGTACATTTAAACCCATTCGCATTGATGCAAATCAAGATAAAAATATACAACTACGACAAGGCGGAGTCTACTTAATTGTTGGGGATTTTGATTCAGGAATTGGTCATGTTTTAGCAAAATATTTAACTGAAAATCTGCAAGCTAAACTAATTTTAGTCAGTTCTAAAGAAATCCCCGCTTATTCATATTATCTCACTTTCAAAGCAGATATTACCAATGAAGATGCAATGCAAGCCATTGTAGAAAAAATAGATGAACAGTTTGGCGAACTTCATGGTGTCATCTATTCAACACCCATGAGTAATGAACACTCTATCGATTTACTCCAACAACTGAAGCCGGAAAAATGCGAGTATGGTTTTCAAGAACAAGTTAAAGGATTGTTGGTTTTAGAAAAAGTGTTGCGGGATAAACAACCAGACTTTTATCTCCTTCAATCTTCACTTTCATCAATTATTGGTGGAATTGGTTTGGCTGCTTACTCTGCTGCTAATCAAGTCATTGATGCGTTCGCCAATTTTAAAAATAATCAAAATTTAGCGAATAAAATTTCAACTTTATGGTATTCTGTAAATTGGGATGCAATAGCCTATCAAACCGAACAAAAAACGGTCACAGGATTAGGTGCAAATTTAGCAGAATTTACCCTAAAACCCGATGAAGTTTGTCAAGTTTTTCAGCGAATTTTATCATTAAAATCGCCGACTCAAGTCATCGTTTCTAAGGGAGACTTAGACACTCGGATTAATCAGTGGGTCAAGTTTAAACCTGTGTCAGAGAAAATTGACAATCCGCAAACCAGGCTCCAATCATCGGCTTCAGGACATTCTCGCCCCAACTTATCTCAAGAATATGTTGCACCCCGTGATGAAATTGAACAAGCTATTGCTATAATTTTGCAAGAAGTTCTGGGCATCGAGGAGGTTGGAGTGAACGACAACTTCTTTGATCTTGGGGGACACTCTCTGCTGGCGATTCAGGCGATTTCCCGTCTGCGAGAGACATTCCAGGTTGAGTTACCTTTGCGGAATTTGTTGTTTGAAACGCCGACGGTAGCGGGGATTGCAACAGTAATCGCTCAAAATCAACCTCAACCCGATGAATGGCAAGAGATGGCCGAATTACTGGCAGAGGTCAAAAGCCTCTCTCCTGACGAAGTTCAACAGCACCTAGATACAGACAAGTAATTTTTAAATTCGCGACTAATGAAGAATCAATCTCAAGAATTTTTAAAACAAATTGCTAATCTTTCTCCAGAACAACGAAAGCTGTTTGAGCGACGCCTGCAACAGAGAGGGTTAAAGCGTCTGAATGTGCAGACCATTCCTCGGAGACAGACCTCTGACCTGCCATTGTCTTTTGCTCAACAACGTCTCTGGTTCATTCAACAGCTTGACCCGAGTAATAGTTCATACAATGTCCCCAGTGCTTTACGTTTGCGGGGACGCCTGAATGTGGCGATATTAGAACGAACTCTTAATGAAATTGTCCGGCGACATGAGACGTTGCGAACGACTTTTACAACCAACGCCGACAAACAACCCATTCAAATTATTTCACCCTTTAAACCATTTTCGTTACCCGTTTTTGACCTGACTCAACTAACTGAAAAAGAGGCAGAAATTGAACGTATTGTTACCGAATTTACTCAACATCCTTTTGATTTTAGTCATCCTTTATTGCGATTAATATTATTGCAGTTGGATGAAACTGATTTTATTCTGCTGATGGCTACCCATCATATTATTTCTGATCGGTGGTCGATAGGGGTTTTTCTGCGAGAAATGGGTATTTTGTATAAAGCTTTTGTTGAAAATAAAAATTCTCCATTAGCAGAATTACCGATTCAATATGCAGACTGGGCGATTTGGCAACGTCAAAGACTTCAGGGTGAACTTTTAGAAACTCAAGTTAATTATTGGAAGCAGCAACTTGGGGATGAATTACCCGTTTTAGAACTTCCTCTCGATTACCCACGACCTGCAATTTCAACAGATAAAGGGGAGCATTATCCGATTGCTCTCTCTAAAGCTTTGTCTGATTCATTGAAGGCATTAGCAGCAAAAGAAGGCATTACATTATTTACATTATTATTAACAAGTTTTAAAGTTTTACTCCACCGTTATACTCAGCAAAATGATATCATTATTGGGACGGATATAGCAAATCGTGACCGTTCGGAAATTGAGGGTTTAATTGGACTGTTAGTTAATACTTTAGTTTTGCGGACAAATGTGGCTGGAAATCCTTCTTTTCGAGAGTTATTACAGCGAGTTCGAGAAGTAACTTTAGGAGCTTATGCTCATCAAGATTTACCATTTGAAAAGTTGGTTGAAGTGTTGAACCCCGAACGCAATCTCAGCCAGATGATGCCCCTTTTTCAGGTCAAGTTTGACCTGCAACTCGCCCCGGTAAAACCTTTAGAATTATCAGGGTTAATATTAGAACGTTTACCTTTAGAAAGTAAGACCGTTAAATATGAACTTCGCTTCAATCTTCAGGATACCGAACAGGGTATAAAAGGACAAGTTGAGTACAACACAGATTTATTTAAAGAAGCTACAATTGCTCGTTTAGTTGAGCATTTCCAAACCCTACTTTCAAGTATTGTAGCGAATCCAGAAGAACGTTTATCAGGGTTATCACTTCTTTCAGAAACCGAACAACAAACCCTTTTAGTTCAATTTAATAATACTCAACATGACTTCAAAGATAGCAGATGTATTCATCAGTTATTTGAAGAACAAGTTAAAATAGAACCGGATGCAGTTGCGGTAATTTTTAATCGGGATATTCTCACCTATAAAACACTCAATGAACGAGCGAATCAGCTTGCTCATTATCTTCAAAAATCAGGAATAAAACCAGAAGATAAAGTTGGAATTTGTGTTAATCGTTCTGTTGAGATGGTTGTCGCAATTTTAGCAACTCTAAAAGCGGGCGCTGCTTATGTTCCTCTCGATCCCGCTTATCCGTTAGAACGTCTATCTTTTATTGTAGAAGATGCACAAATTTCGGCGTTAATTAGTCAATCGGAAATTTTAATAGAAGCCAAAAAGACTCACTCAAGAATTAATCTTGATAAAGACTGGAATAAAATCACTCAAGAAAGTTCAGAAAATCCAACCTCTGAAGTAACAGAAAATAACTTAGCTTATGTCATTTATACTTCCGGTTCAACAGGTAAACCCAAAGGTGTAGCAATAGAACATCGGAGTACAATACAGTTAATTCATTGGGCGAAAGAAGTTTTTAGTCCAGAAAGTCTTGCAGGTGTTCTTGCCTCAACTTCCATCTGTTTTGATCTATCCGTATTTGAATTATTTGTTCCGCTTAGTTGGGGAGGAAAAATAATTTTAGCTGAAAATGCTTTAGATTTACCCAATTTACCTGCGGCCGATCAAATAACATTAATTAATACAGTCCCCAGTGCGATCGCTCATCTCCTTCAAATTAAGGGAATTCCGTCATCAGTTTGTACAGTGAATTTAGCCGGAGAAGCATTACAAAATCGCCTGGTTCAACAGCTAGAAGAACAGAAAAAAATTCAGCAAATTTATAACCTCTACGGCCCTTCCGAAGACACAACTTATTCAACTTATGCTTTGGTAAAAAGTAGTTCTAAATTATCCGTTCCCATTGGTCAACCGATCAATAATACTCAAGCCTATGTTTTAGATCAATATTTACAAGCTGTTCCCATTGGAGTTAAGGGGGAATTGTATTTGGGAGGTGACGGACTGGCCAGAGGCTATTTAAATCGACCAGAATTAACAGCCGAAAAGTTTATCTCAAATCCCTATAAAATTTCTCAAGAAAATACGGTAAATAGACTGTATAAAACAGGTGATTTAGTTCGCTATCAAGCGGATGGAACGTTAGAATTTTTAGGACGTATTGATCATCAAGTTAAAATCAGAGGTTATCGAATTGAAATCGGAGAAATTGAAGCCGTTTTAAGTCAATATCCTGCTTTGCATGAATGTGTAGTAACGGTGCGAGAAGACGAACAGAATAATAAACGTTTGGTGGCTTATGTTGTCTTTTTATCCCAAGATGAACAATCAAATGTGAATCACCTCCGACGCTTTTTAGAACAAAAGTTACCCAGTTACATGATACCCGGTACTTTTGTAAAATTGGAAGCTTTACCCCGTCTTCCCAATGGAAAAATCAACCGCAAATCTCTACCCATTCCCGATACATTTAGACCAGAATTAACAGTTGAATATATTGAACCGAAAACTGAATTAGAAAGAACCATCGCTAAAATTTGGCAAAAAGAACTTAATATTAAGTCAGTTGGAGTTAACGATAACTTCTTTGAGTTGGGCGGACATTCTCTATTAGGTATTAAAATTATTGCCGAAATCAGCGAAGAAATTGGCGTACAAATTCCCTTGCGTTCTTTATTTGAAAAACCCACAATATTTGGATTGGCTGAACAGATTAAAACTCAAAATCAAGCCCTATCTGTTTCGCCTTTACCTCAAATTATTCCTCACCCAGAAGACCGTCATCAACCCTTCCCGCTCACCGATATCCAGCAAGCGTATTTGATGGGTCGTAGCGAAGCCTTTGAGTTAGGAAATATTGCAACACATGGGTATCGTGAAATCGAAACAATTGGCTTAAAAGTTGAACAACTCGAACGAGCATTACAACGCTTAATTGAACATCAAGATATGCTGCGGGTTATTATTAAAACCGATGGACAACAGCAAATATTAGCTGAAGTTCCTCCCTATAAAATCAAAACAATAGACTTGCAGGGAGAAAATCCCGAGCGTGTTACCGCAACATTAGAAGAAATGCGCGATCGTCTCTCTCACCAAATTTTACTCACAGATCGCTGGCCGTTATTTGAAATTCAAGCCGCTTTATTGGGAGACAATAAAACTAGATTTTTTGTGAGTTTTGATGTTTTGATTGGGGATGCTTGGAGTTTGCAAATCATCGGACGTGAACTCGCAAAACTGATTCAAAATCCTGATGTTTATTTACCTTCTTTATCCCTCTCTTTCCGAGATTATGTCTTGGCTGAAAATGCTTGGCGGGATTCCGAACTTTATCATCGTTCTCGCAACTATTGGCAAAACCGTCTTGTTAACTTACCTCCCGCTCCCGAACTTCCCCTTCAGCACAATTTAGCCACTATAAAAAATCCTCGGTTTGTACGCCGAAGTGGACAATTAGAACCTCAAACTTGGCAACGTCTCAAACAAAAAGCAACTCAAATTAGTATCACTCATTCTGGATTTTTACTGGCAGCTTTTGCAGAAATGTTAACAACTTGGAGTAAAAGTTCAAAATTTACTCTCAATTTAACTCTCTTTAATCGCCTGCCCGTTCATCCAGAAGTTAATGAGATTATCGGTGATTTTACCTCATCTTTATTGTTAGAAATAGATAACCAACAACAGAATAATTTTATAACTCGTGCTAAAAACGTTCAAGCACAACTTTGGGAAGATTTAGATCATCGTTATGTTAGCGGAGTTCAGGTTTTGCGAGATTTAGCTCGGATTCAAGGGCGAGTTTCGGGTGCATTAATGCCCGTTGTATTTACCAGTACCTTAACTCAAAATACTCCTCAAATGTCCCGGAGAAACTGGCAAACAGAAGTCGTTTATAGCTTGAGTCAAACCTCTCAAGTTTACTTCGATCATCAAGTCTCTGAAATAGGCGGTGCTTTAGTCTTTAATTGGGATACAATTGACGAACTTTTCCCAACCGGATTATTAGATGAAATGTTTGCGGCTTACTCTAGCTTTTTAGAGCGTTTAGCCAATGAAGATGAACTATGGAACACCACAAATCGGCAAGTTTTACCACCAGCACAACTGCAAAAAATTACAGAAATTAATGCAACTGACACCGATTTTAAAATTTCAAATCAACTCCTGCACAATTTGTTTTTTGAGCAAGTACCTGTCTATTCAGAAAATATTGCTGTTGTTAGTGGAGAACGGACATTAACCTATAAAGAATTAAGTAATATTGCTCAAAATTTAGCAAAGCAACTTCAGAAACTCGGCGTTTCTTCTAATCAATTAGTTGCAATTATTATGGAAAAAGGTTGGGAACAAGTTGTCGCTGCTTTGGGTATTTTAGCAGCAGGTGCAGCTTATGTTCCTATCGATCCTCAACTGCCAAAAGAACGACGGTTGCACCTATTACAAGAAACTGAGGTTAAACAAATTCTCACACAATCTTGGCTGAATCATAAATTAGAAATTCCAGAAAATATCGCGCGAATTTGTGTAGATAACCTTGAACTTTCTTCAGAAGAAACCGAACACTTGGCTTTAAACACTCATAATAGTCCCCAAGATTTAGCCTATGTGATTTATACCTCTGGTTCTACGGGATTACCAAAAGGAGTAATGATCGATCATCAAGGCGCAGTTAACACAATTATTGATATTAATCAGCGTTTTAATATTACCTCAGATGACCGAATTTTAGCTCTATCTGCGCTGAACTTTGACCTATCAGTGTATGATATTTTGGGGACGTTAGCAGCCGGAGGAACGATTGTTATCCCTAATGCTGAGGCGACTAAAGATCCGGCTCATTGGGTAGAATTAATTGAACAGCAAGAAATTACAGTTTGGAATTCTGTTCCCGCATTGATGCAAATGCTGTTAGAACATTTAAACTCTCGCTCTGAAGTGAAAAATTCCTTACGTTTAGTCTTACTTAGTGGAGATTGGCTACCCTTAGATTTACCCAACCGCATCAAAAATACACTGAATAAAAATACTAAAATTATTAGCTTAGGAGGTGCAACAGAAGCGTCAATTTGGTCGATTCTTTATCCGATTGACACGGTTAATCCGAATTGGAAAAGTATTCCCTATGGTCGTCCAATGGCGAACCAACGTTTTTATGTTTTGAATGAAGCTTTAGAGCCTTGTCCGATGTGGGTGACAGGACAGCTTTATATTGGTGGAATTGGACTCGCTAAAGGATATTGGCGAAATCCTGAAAAGACAAATAAAAGTTTTATTATTCATCCTAAAACCCAAGAAAAATTATACAAAACGGGAGACTTAGGGCGATATTTACCCGATGGAAATATAGAATTTTTAGGTCGGGAAGACTTTCAAGTTAAAATTAATGGATACCGAATAGAACTCGGTGAAATTGAATCCACTTTAAAACACCATTCAGCCATTCAAGAAGCAATCGTCACAGCTATAGGGGAAACACGAGAAAATCAACAATTAGTTGCTTATATTGTTCCGAAAGAACCCCAAAATGTCTCCGGTATTGATCGGATTGAATTCAAGTTACAACAACCGGGACTACGCGCCGAAGAAGCTAAACAACCCAGCATTGAGTTACCCAAACCCGAACTCAGTGAAGAATTTACTCGGGCTTATTTACAACGTCAGAGTTATCGAAAATTCTTGGATAAACCGATATCTTTACAAGAATTTA